>NZ_JBXWOK010000012.1:0-115694 GCF_059610845.1 Ruegeria sp. CDSC021 | reverse complement strand
CCCCTGAAACTCACGGGTATGAATCACGCAGGCGGGATGACGGCAACCAAATTAATAGGTCCAGAACCTAGGGATTGAATCACTTGGGAAGGATCAAAATCGCTCTAAAGTCGTTAACGTTTGTGAGGGTTGGTCCTGGAACGATTTGACCTCCGATTGCACCGAAGAAACTATGGGCATCATTGCGGTCCAGCACTTCTCGGGCTGAGACGCCTTTGCCGGACGCTTGTGCTAGCGTATCGGGCCCTGCATAAGCACCGGCCACTTCTGCCGCACCGTCTACGCCATCTGTGTCGCAAGCCAGTATGTGGATGCCCGCCGCCCCGTTCAGAGCCAATGCCGCGGCCAGCGTGAACTCGGCATTGGGACCTCCAATGCCGTTTCCCCGCCTTGTAACGGTGCATTCACCACCGGATAGCAGCAAGGTCGGGCGCTTGATTGTTGACTGCAACAAAAGGGCCTCCGCCGCTTGATGCGCTGCCAGTACTCTTGCTTCTCCTTCCAATGCATCTCCTAGAAGATGCACCTTGCAGCCTTGGGCCTCAGCCTCCGCGGCAGCAGCCTCAAGGGATTGCACCGGGGCAGCGATCACGCGCGTTTCTGCGCGCAAAAAGATGGGATCATCCGGAGGGATGACGCTGGAATTAGACAGCATCGCTTCTGATACAGTAATTCCGTAGTGCTTCAGGATATCGATTGCATCCTTTGCACTGCTTTTTTCACCCACAGTTGGGCCCGAGGCGATCAGCGCCGGATCATCACCCGGCACATCGGAAATCAGCAAGCTAAGCATCTGTGCTGGTGCACAGGCCGCCGCCAGTTGTCCACCTTTGACGCGACTCAGGTGTTTTCGGACGATGTTCATGTCTCCGATCGGTGCGCCAGAGGCCAAGAGCGCTTGGTTGAGCGCAATCTTGTCGGCGAGGGTGACGCCCGCTGCCGCGGCACAAAGCAACGCTGACCCCCCACCCGAGATTAAGGCGATTACCGTATCCTCCGAAGTCGTATCCTGAACCATCTCCAACATCCGGATCGTTGCAGCTTCACCAGCGGCATCCGGCACTGGGTGCGCCGCCTCGACAATCTCGATACCATTACACGGTCGAGCAAACCCATAACGGGTAATGACGAGCCCTTCACAAGGGCCATAGTAGGCCTCAACGGCTTCGGCCATGCGGGCACTGGCCTTGCCTGCTCCTATCACCAGCAGCCGCCCCTTTGGACGCTTTGGCAAGTGTGGGGGCACCACGAGCATGGGGTCGGCCACAGCAACGGCGGTGGAAAAGAGGTGTTCCAGAAAGCTTCGAGGGTTGTTGGCGGGGTCAATCATAGGTTTCCTATTCCGGATCAGGCGATGGGCCGTTGTAAGAACCAACGGCTGTGTTCTGACGGCCCACGATTCGGTCCGTTTTCTAGCTTGCCAAACTGTACAAACCCCCAACGCAGATAGATCTCGCGCGCCTTGGGATCAGAGGTGTCGAGCCAAACGTTGTGACAACCCCTCGCTACGGCCAAAGTAGAAGCGCGCTCGAACAACGCGCGTGCTAACCCCTGACGCCGGAAAGGCTGGGCCACCCACAAGACTTTGAGCAACAACCAACCATAAGAAGTTGTGCCCAGAAGCCCGCCCTTCAGCGTGCCATCCGTTTGGCAGACCAAATGAATTGTGCTGTTAACACCTTGCGGTTGTTGGCAACGCAGCTCGTCCAACAAATTGCGTTCCAACGCGAACACCAGTTGGTCATCACAAATTTCATCAATCAGCCAAGCCATTTGGAATAGTCGCTGACCAAAAGATGCGTCGGAGCAACATCCTCCTCAAACTCGGCAAAACGGCCGATGGGTTCACGAAAGATGTTGTCGGTCTCGTCGTCATTTATGGTTGAGACCTCACCAATCAACACGTCCCCTCCTTCGCCCCAGAACGCGTGCCAATCACCCGGACGAAGCGTGACGCTTTCACCAGGTGCCAGGCGCAGCTTCTCGCCCGGTTGGTAACGATGTCGGATGCCGTCCAGCCAGACCACACCGCCGCGATCCTCTGCAAAACCACCCGCCTCGTCTGAGCCAAAAAGCTCAACAATCAGAGTTGCGCCACCGCGATTGATGATATCCTCAGCTTTCAGAACATGCGTGTGCATTGGCGACAGCTGGTCCCGCCTCGAAATCAACAGTTTCTCGGCGTAACACATGCCGCCACCCTTGGCTAAATCACTCTGCAACCCGTTGCGCAGGGTGAATAGGAACAGGCCCATCCTGTCATAATCACCGTCACCGTAATCAGTGATGTCCCAACCGCAACGTGCGTCAATCACATGACGCGCATCACTTTTGCGAGCCTTGAATTCCTCTGGACTCCAATAGGCGAAGGGCGGCAAAGCAAAGCCATGAGAGCAAATGAACTCATCTGCTTGGGCCATGATCTCATTGATGCGCGAACGCTTCATGCTGGCACTTTTTGGTTTTTGAGGATTTCGATCACCATGGCAGCGGTCCAGGTAAAATCTCCACCACCACAGGGCTCGCCGCTGTTTGGGTCATAGTATTCTGCAAAGCCACTTTTCTCGATGAGGCGCAAACTGTCAGCCAGGATACGCTGCGCCATGGCCCCCTGCTCTGACCGACCTAGGCCTTCGGCAATCAAATAATTCACGATTAACCATGTCGGTCCGCGCCAATAGCGCAGGCTGTCAAAAGCGCCATCTATTGGGTCGTGACTGGGCACCAGATAGCCGCATCGCTCAGCCAACAAAGCGATCCGCCGTGCGAGCGCATCAGCTCGCGCATGAGGGACATCGGCAATTGCCGCGAGCAACCCACCAATCGAAGGTGTGTCTTGCAGATGACCAGCAGCGCGGTTGTAACACGTGTATTGCCCAAGCGTCGGGTTCCATAGGCTTTCCAGTGCCGCACGACCCTTCGTGGCCATCGCGCGGGCCTCAGAGGCCATCGAGGGATCGCCTAAGAACTCGGCCAAATCCGCAACATCGTCGCAAGACCGTATCAGGATGCCGTTAAAGCCTGGATCAACGAGGCAAAATGGCGAGGCATCGTGGAGCTTCGCATTATCCCATCCAAGCCCTCGGAAGTACTCGACCAGCCAGATATAGCACTTGTATTGCTCGTCCGACGGGCGGTGATCTGGGTTGGCGTGGGTCGTATCCCGTCGCGTAAATGGCGCGATACCCTCGATCGGCACGGCGTCCAGCCCTTCATCCCAATCCACAGAGTTGTCTCGGCCAGACTCCCACGGGTGAATGATTGCGACCAGTCCCGTGCTTTTGGGATCGCGGTCGCGGTAGAACCATTTGTGCCAAGCATGGACCTTGGGCAGGAGCTTGGCCAGACGCTCGCGCGCGACTGCTTTGTCTTCAGTCCGATCATAAAGCTTGCGCAACGCAAAACCCGCAACCGCTGGCTGGGTGATTCCAGTCGTGGGCACATCTCGCCTTGTTTGCCAGACGTTAGGACCTGGGAAATATCCATCATCTGGTTCGTGGAAAATGATATGTGGCACCATACCATCGTCCCACTGATGGGCCATAAGAGTCTCGACCTCGACCCAAGCCCGATCCATGTCGAAATGCGAAAAGCCAAGCGCGGACAAAGCACTGTCCCAGTTCCATTGGAAAGGATAGAGGCCATGGGTAGGAACGGTGTAGGTGCCCCTATCATTTCCTTCCATGACGCCTCGGGCCTGATCGATCAGAGCTTGGCTCATCCTGTTTCTCCCTTAAGCGACGGCCAGAGTGGTTTCGGAGTCAAACCAACGCCCCCGTCCCTCTTGCGGTGCCAGCGTAAGTACGTCACCAGGTTTCACGCTGAGCTCACTGTCCAGAACTGCGCGGAACTGGTGTCCGTCCACGTCACAAGTCACAAGTAAATGTGCGCCCAAAGGCTCAACAACCTTGGCTCGCGCTCCAAACCCCTGATCTGCAATGCGCAAATCTTCCGGGCGAATGGCCCATTTCAGATCCTTGCCATTTGCAGGACCGTCAAGGTTCTGCCCGGCAACTGTCCAGCGACCAGAGCCCGCAGCTTCAGCGGGGAGGAAATTCATAGGCGGATTGCCGATGAAACTGGCCACAAACTCGGCCGCTGGATCCCGATACACCTCGATGGGCGAGGCTGCCTGCACAATCTTGCCCTGATGCATGACGCTGATCCGGTCAGCCATGGACATGGCTTCGACCTGATCGTGGGTCACATATATGGCAGTGGTCTTGCTTTCTGCCAGAACACCCTTCAGCTCAGCACGCATTTCCATCCGCAACAGCGCGTCGAGGTTCGACAGCGGTTCGTCCATCAGGATCACGTCCGGCTCCATTGCCAAGGCACGGGCAACTGCAACCCTCTGGCGCTGACCGCCCGACAACTCGCCCGAATAGCGCTTTAGGAGTTGCTCGATATGCATCAAACCTGCGGTGCGTTCGACCCGGCGCTTGACCTCATCATCCGGCAGTTTTTGCATCCGCAGCCCAAAGCCAATGTTCTCGAACACAGTTAGGTGCGGAAACACCGCATAGTTTTGGAATACCATCGAGATGCCGCGATCTTTGGGCGACAGGTGATCCACCCGGCGGCCACCGATCCAGACTTCGCCGGTTGTCGCTGTCTCAAGTCCGGCGATGATACGCAAAAGCGTAGATTTACCACAGCCCGAAGCCCCCAGAAGGACCATGAACTCCTGGTCTGCGATGGTAAGGTTGATGTCATGCAGAGCTTGGTAAGACCCAAAGTTCTTGGCGACGTTTTTGATCTGTATTTCAGCCATAACAGTTTCCTTTCAGCCACCGCTCAGCGGTTGGCGATGCCCCACATGGCAAAGAGATATTTGCGCACAGCGAAGATGAAAATCAGCGCAGGCACCACGAGGATGAAGCCGCCTGCAAATTTCAGGTGCAACGGGGCCTCGCCCAGTGTCTGCAACAGGAATGCGGGCAACGTGCGGTTTTCGATGGTCAGCACGGCGGCTGCAAACACTTCGTTCCACGAGATTACAAAGGCGAAAATCGCCGAGGCCGTGATCCCCGGAAGTACCAAGGGCAAGATCACCTTGGTAAAGGCAGTCAGCCGTGTGCAGCCCAATGTCCAAGCCGCCTCTTCCAGCTCAAGCGGTATGCCTGAAAAAAGCGAAAAGGTGATGAGCACCGCGAAGGGGATCGCCAACGTTGTGTGAACCAGCGCCAGACCAAAAGCCGTATCATCCAAGCCCGTACGGATGAAGAGAACTGCCAAGGGCAGTGCCAGAAGCGGCAAGGGAAAGGCCCGTGTCAGCAAGATCAGCAACCGGAACAGCTCTTTCCCACGGAAGTCGAACCGCGATAGGGCGTAGCCCGCGGGGGCTCCGATGGCGATGGACATCACCATCGTCATCAAAGCCACCACAACCGAGTTCCACAGCGCCCTCAGCATCCCCTGGAACCCCATGAAGAATTCCAGGGATCCCATATTGAACTCCGGGATGAAGCTCTTGGGGAAACTGTTCACCGTATCCGGTGAGGACATTGTGTTCACGAACAGCAGGTAGAGCGGTATAATCACCCAGGCACACAGCAAGATCACCCCTGCTCGGTAAAGCCCCCTTCCCGCCTTGCGGGTGTCAGGGGCTACGACGTCTGCTACAGCCATCATATCGTGGCTCCTTTCGGGACGCGCAGAGCGCGCATGATGATCAGAGTGAAGACGATAGAGATAATCAGAACGATGATCGCCAGCGCTGCTGCTGCCCCACTATTTTGCAGGTCAAACTGATAGGCGTAGATCTCGCCCATAAGCACCGGGAAGATCGTGCCCCCAAGAGCTGCAACCACGGCGAAGACCTCGAAGGCCAGGATGACGCGCAGGACCAGGGCCGTTTGCAGCGACGGGCGCAATAGCGGCAGGGTGATACGCGTGAACTGTTTCCAGCGCGAGGCGCCAAACACATCCGCAGCTTCGTAGTATTCCTTGGGGATCAGGCCGATGCCCGCCACAAGGATCACCAGCATGATCGCAGTTGCGCGCCAAATCTCAGCAAGCATAATCGCCAGGAACACTACCCACGGTGTTTGATAACTCAGCAAACTTACAGGTTGGTCAGTGACACCAAGCCCGACCATCATCGAGTTCAGGAAACCCGACTGCTCGAAGATCGCCAGCCAGATGATACCGGCGGCAAGATCAGAAATACCCAGCGGAATGGTCCAAATATACAGAACCAGATCACGGCCCTTTTCCATTTTCGTGACCATCGTGGCCATCAGAAGTGACAGCGCCAGCTGGATCGGTACCACGGCCGCGGCCAGAAGAAAGGTGTTCTTCATCGAGATCGGGAACTTCCAGTAGCTCACGACCTCGCGAAAGTTATCCAGTGAAAAGCCGTTCCCTGTTCCAAAAGCCTGCTGCGCAACCAGCGCAAACGGATAGAGGAAAAACAGGCAAAGAAATAGCGTCACCGGGAGGATCAGAAAATAGGGCAAAAGCCGCGCTTCCATCGGACCACTCCTTTAAATTGGGATTTTGCTGGGGGAGCCGGGCCACAGCTTCGGCGGCCCGGCAGTCAGGGAAGGTCTTATTCGACCGGGCAAGCACCTTCCGATGGTGCATCTGGTGCCCAGCAAGGCGCGCCAGTTTCAGTCATGATCTTTTCCAGCTGTTTCTTTTGATCTTCCAGAACCCGCTCGATGGGCTGACCAGCCAGAACAATGCGCTCGAACGCATCTACGTAAACACGATTGAAATCCCCACCCATGCTACCCAGACCTGCAGGCAGCAGGCCAGGATTAGCATCTGGTGAGCCGCTCATCGTGGCAACCGCTTCGCCGGCAGCTTTGACCGAAGGCGGCAGATCGTCTGGCAGTTCGACTTCAACCACAGGGAAGAAGTTTGTGGCCTTCAGGGTCGCAATCTGTGTTTCGGGCTGCATCAAATAGGTCACCAACGCTTTGGCACCTTCTGCATCTGGCGCGGTGCGTGGGATGGCAACACCTGCCAGAACAGGCATGAAGCCACGGCCGGTCGGACCAGCAGGCGCCGGGAAGGCAACAAAATCGTCAGGACGCTCATTAAACGCCTGTGCAAGGCGCGAGGTGTGGTCGAAGACGATCCAGGCATCGCCGTTCAACAGCTGTTCCTGCATGAACGAGAAGTTGGTCGATGCAGGGTTTGTATGGCTCCACAGCTCTTTGAACTTCTCCCATGCTGTCACAGCCTCGGGCGATGCAAATGTCCGCACGACACCATCAGTGTAGGACGGGTAGAGGTAGCCTTGGAAGAAGCGGTGTTTTAGACCTTTGGGTCCTGCAGGAAAGCCGAATTTCTTCTGGCCAGTTGCTTCTTCTACATTCGCCGCCCATGCGATCAACTGGTCATAGGTCAGCGCATTGATGTCCGCACCTTCAGGCAGGTATTGCAGCGCTTCCTTATTGGCGGCCATGATGTAGCTCGCTTGCATCCAAGGCATGTAGTGCAGGCCGTCAGTTCCCAGCTTGGCCAGATCATTGAAAGTGTCTGAGGCCGACATGACGCCAAGATCACTGAGATCCATTAGGTCATCAGGGTTCATCGCCGAGAAGTTGCCGTGCAAAGAACCCAGCAAGTCAATGCTACCCGAGCCCGCTTGTAGTTCAGCTTGCAAACGCGTCAGCCAAGGGCCGTCTTCGTTCGGCTGGTAATCCACTCCACCATCGAAGCCACCAAGAACCTCGGTCCGCATCGCCTGCGCTTCTTCGGCTGGCCGGGCCTGGGTCGACCAGAACAGAGTTTCAGCTTGCACGGTGACAGCGCCAACAAGCATGGCCACACCGGACACGGCTCCCGCCAGCTTCGAATGAATAGACATGTTTTCCTCCCTATGTCTGAGGTTGTCCAAAACCAGGCAACCTCCCTCCCTCGCCGACAACCTTGGATCAGTCCGAGGGAGAATGCAGTTACTATGATATATCGTTGTATCATGAGTCAAGCCTCTTGCGCCCAAGCGTTCGTCATAAACTGCTTGCCATTTGCAAAACCGCTTGCGACTTTAGGCAAACGTTATACCAAGACTGTGACCCATGACGAAAAAACCCACCTTATCCAGCGTTGCCAAAGAAGCGGGTGTGTCGGTTCCAACCGTCAGCCAGGTTATGCGTGACACTGGTCGAATTTCAGAGAAGACCCGCCAGAAAGTCCTGAGCGCAGCCAAGCGTCTGCGCTACGTCCCAAATCAAGCGGCGGCCGCAATGCGATCGGGCGACAATCGCGAAATCGGTTTCATCATTAACAAATTGGCCAATCCGTTTAACGCAGAGGTTGTCAGCGGCGCTGTCGACTTGCTCGAAACCGAAGGTTTCATGGTGTCGGTCCTCGATGCACAAGGAGACCTTCAGCGTCAGGACCGCCTCCTGGAAGCCTGCATCAGATTTGGTCGCCGTGGTTTGATTTGGGTGCCGGCGCTCGACACGAACGAGGACGCTATGGAGCTTCTGGAAACCCACGGTGTTCCCGCTGTTACTTTCATGCGCAAGGTATCACAGTCCCTTGATCACGTTGGTGTTCTAAACACAGAGGCTCTTGCTCAAGCCACACAGCATTTGATTGATTTGGGACACAGGTACATCGCCTATTTTGGCGGCACCGAGCAAACGTCGGTGCGCGAGGAGCGCATCGCCGGTTACCTTAGCGTTTGTGAAAAACTGGATGGCGTGCGCCCAATAATCTGGCCATGTGAGGAGACCAAGCGCGCCGGATTTGACGCTGTCGCAGCGCTCCGTCACAAACACCCCGAGGTGACAGGCATTGTTTGTAACGGAGATGTTGTAGCGCTTGGTGCCTGCTTCGGCTTGATCCAGTCAGGTTTGAAACCCGGACATGATTTTTCGGTAGTAGGCTTCGATGACATCGAGGATGCTGCCGTCTCGACGCCCGGCCTGACAACCATGGCGATCGACCCGAAAATGTTAGGCAAGCGATTGGCCGAGATCCTTCTGGACCGAATGCGAACACCCGAACTTCCAGTCCGTCATTTCGAGTATTCTGCGGTCCTGAAAGTGCGGGGAACATCCGGAGAAGCCCCAGAAATATAGAGACACGGCCTGAATTCCTACCGAAATCACTAGGCTCCAGACTCATTGATTTACAGCCAGTAGCTGCGATGGCGCTCTTGATGGGCACGATTACCCTGGCTCGTCTGACGGAATCCGAAGAAGAGGCAGACCGAGTGCTGGAAGCAGGGCGCACAGCCATAGGTTTGCTTCAGGATTATTGGCCGAAAGAAAGATCCTAACTGTGGCAGAGTATCCCGAGAATTTGACGGCTATGTTGTGGTTTGCCGTCACCCGCTGTTCGACAATGCTGCAAGGTGCACGAACGGCAGCAATGCGCGGGCTGCGCTGCAGCGTCGAGTGGTGAGGCAAACGGCTGGTTTGGGCCGTACAGGACAGGGTTTATCTTGGCTAGGCGAGTCATTCTGCGCCGCATCCGACGGTAGCAGTGAGTCCAATGTTTCGAATTCCGCGACTGGCATCGACGTCTGTTATGCGCAGTAATGCGGACTTGGCAACATCGAACGAATTACCCAGAGCGTAACTATAGCTAATCCACTGCGGTTGCAGTTCTGTTGCCGAATTGCTGCCCTTCACTTGAAGGAATGTACCAGTCGCTAATGAATGAGTACAATCTCTCATTTATTTACAAGGTCTTATTCTTCTAAGAGCTCGCGGATATTAACGTCCAACTGTGCCGCAAAGCCTTTGTCGTTACCAGGATTGGCGGCGCAATGACCCCATGGCGAGTCGTAAGGACGGAAGATGGCGTTAGGCATGTGGTGGGCCTCAATTTCATTGTCTTCAGGAGGGAAATAGAGGTCCTGAGTGCAGGGCATCAGGATGGCACGCGCCTTGATGGCACCCAGCGCCAGTTTGTAATCCCCATTGTAAAGTGGCCCGGCAGAGATGTCGCCAGCCTGCCAGGTGGCAAGCTTGGCCAGTAGATTGTTGGCATCCCAGCTCTGTACATGGTCCTGTTCCCAATCTTGCATCAGCTCTTCAATGGATTGGAATCCAAGCTGCTCATAAAGCCTCTCACGGTAAAAGGTCTGAGAGAAAGCCCAGCCTGCGTAAACCCGACCGAAGGCTTTGAGCCCGGCCTCGGGCGGGCTGTCATAATTGCCGCCGTTCCAATTCTGGTCCGCGCAAAGGGCGGCCTTGACCCCTTCGAGGAAGACAAAATTATGCGTTGAGGTTTTGGCCGAGGCGCAGAAAGGCAAGATCGCTTGTACCATATCCGGGTATTGCGCCGCCCATTGATAGGATTGACAGCCCGCCATTGACCAGCCGGCGACCAGCGCGATCTTTTCGATGCCGAGGTGATCTTGGATCAACCGATGCTGCGCCGCGATATTATCCCACATCTGCACCAACGGAAATCGCGGGCCGTCTTGAGGGGAGGGCGTATTCGAGGGCGAAGACGAACGGCCATTGCCGAACAAATTTGGACTGACGATGAAGTGGCGGCTTGGGTCAATAGCGCGACCGGGGCCGAAGAACCCTTCGTTCCGAGTATTTGTCCCCGTGTAGAAGGTCGGTAGGACGATGACATTGTCGCGGGTGGCCGACAACGTGCCGTAAGTTTGATAGGCAAGTTTGGCGTCGTGCAAAACCTGACCCGATAGAAGCGGGAAGTCTCCAAGGTCGAATGTCCTAAACTCATCCACGACCATCTTTCAGTACAGCCTCAGATACTCTTGCACTTCCCAATCAGTGACCGATTGGTGGTAGCGCTCCCATTCGTCGTTTTTGTACTCGATATAGGAGTTGCGCATCACGCGCCCCATCACATGTTCGGCCATCTCGTCATGACGCAGAGCCTCAATAGCGTTGAACAAAGTTCGCGGAAGCCTGCGTATACCGAGCTCGGCAAGCTCGGATTCAGTCTTTGAGTACAAATCAAAATCTGTTGGTTTGCCCGGATCGATCTTGTTTTTGATGCCTTTTATTCCGCAGCTCAAGTGCATCGCCATCGCGAGATAGACATTCATTGTCATGTCACAGGCGCGATTTTCGATGCAGTGGCGGCTTTGCGGAAGGCGGAACTGGGCGGATCGGTTGTTGAAGCCATAGGTGATATTTGTCGGGGCCCATGTGACCGTGCCGCCTTCAAAGCCGCCAACACGTGGCACCAGACCGTTATAGGAATTCACCGTCGGACAGGTGATCGCGGTGATTGCTTCTGCATGCTGCATCAGTCCGCCAACTGCCCAGCGGCTTTCGTCACTCCAATCGCCATCCGGCGTTTCGAAAATGTTCTCGCCCGGACGGCTTTCATGCTGCATCGACATGTTGATATGCGCGCCAGACCGCCAATCGCCCACTGTCGGTTTCGGCATGAAAGTGATGAACATCCCGTGCTTTTTTGCGACTTCTTTCAGGGTGATGCGCAGGAATGCCAGCCGATCAGACATTTCCAGCATGTTGGTGTAGTGGAAATCCAGCTCGAACTGCGAATACGCACCCTCGGCCACCACGTCATGCAGGTTCCAACCCAGACCCTCGATGATGTCGATCATGTCTTTCAGAAACGCCATCGAGTCGATCGAGTATTCAACGTCATAGCCAAACGCCTGACGGCGGGGCCGAAGGCCGCTTGCAGGGTCGTCGTCAAACGCCTTCACCGGCTGACCGGCGTCGTCGTATTTCATCACAATGAATTCGGGCTCGACCCCAGCATAACCTGTGTACCCTTCCTGCGCAGCCTCGTGCATGGCACGTTTCAGGGCCTGACGCGGGCAGACATTATAGGGCGCATCTTCCCAGTAGAGGTCCGAGAAGATGATCGCCATCGAAGTATCCCACGGGCAGACATAGACGGCATCGAGATCCGGCACCACGACCTGATCGCTGTCGGCAGGGCTGAGTTCGGGCACGTAAGAAATCGAATGCACCGCAAATTGCGGTCCTTTCCCGAGGCATAGCGGTTCAAAATCACTCATCGGTACGGGTTTGGTTTTTGGAATACCGTGCAGGTCAATCCAGGCGGCCATCACGTATTTGACGCCAGCCTCCTCCAGACGTTGCCGTACCTCTGCGATACGCGGGCGGTTACGCTCGACAGCGTCATGGATAGTCTCGTAGTAGATGCGGGTGCTGGCATTGTCCTTGGGCATTCGGCGTTCTCCCATCGAATGGCAATCAGATTTGGTTCACCGAGGGTGATCCCTCAGTGTTGGTGCTGGTTTCGGTTGTTCTGTCGCTCAGCGGTTAAGATGTTCAGCCGGGGACAAAATCGTCAGGGTCGATGCCCGGAACCTGCGTGATCCCGGCAAGCTGTTTCCAGTTGTGAGGGTAGGCGGCATAGAAGATCACGCATTTGCCGTCCGACTCGTAGGAGATGTGGTTGTCCTTCGGGACAAACAGCACATCACCACGATTGCAAACATAGCTTTTGCCGTCGCAAACCAGTCGGAACGTGCCCTCAAGGCAATAAATGATCTCGTCGCAGGTCAGATCCCACGGCACCTTGATGTTGTTCAGGACGTTGATACCGCCGCACATGGACTTGCTGAATTCGCTGGTCACCATCGGTTTGATGTAAGTGTCGCTGTCGCCCATCGAGTCGTAGCGATTTTGAACCAGATCGAATTTGAAAAGTTGAGGTGTGTCACCCATTTGGTCAGCCTTCCTGTGCCAGGTGTTTCAGTATGGATTCGTTCAATTCGACCTTGTAACCGTCAGGGTCCTCGCAAAAGGCGATGACCCTTGTGCCGTTTTTCATTGGCCCCGGTGGGCGGGTGATGTTTACGCCGGCCGCAGCCAGCTGTTCGCACGCGGCATAAACATCTGGCGTTTCGATGCAGATGTGACCCCAGCCGTCGCCTTTGTCATAAGGCGTGCCCTGATCCCAATTGGCGGTCAGCTCCAGCGTGGGAAACTCGGCCTCGGGCCCATAGCCGATAAAGGTATTGGTGAATTTGCCTTCGGGGTAGTCCGTGCGCCGCTGCACTTCCATACCCAGAATTCCGCAATAGAAATCCAGTGACTTCTCCATGTCGGTGACCCGCATCATCGTATGGGCCAGACGAAACCCTTTGGATATGGACTTGTTCATCGATATTGTTCCTTCTTGCTTAAGTACCGGCCACGTCGCGCTCGATCAGATCCTGAAAGGCGCGGACGCTGTCCTCCCAAGCGGGCGACAACAGGCCCCCATCCTCGGCGACCGGGGATTTGCGGCCCTCAAACATGCGTTCAACCATCTCGTGATCTTCCTTGTGGACATCCCACCAAAGGTTTCTGAGGGCTTGTACTTCCTCGGCGCTCAGTTCCTGGCCTTCTGTCGTGTAAAGTGCTCGGTACTGGCGCATCTTTCCGGGACCAATGGGCACGTTCAGATAGACGCCCAGCTGATCCGGAAAATAGCGGCCCAGAATGAAATTGGGGTACAGGGTCAGATAGCGAGAGCTGACCCCCAGACTGCCGGATGTGCCCAACTCTTCGTTCAGATCCACCGCGCTGCCGATGCAGGTGCCATCGGTGATTGTATAGTGGTTTTCCAATGGTTGATCAGTGGTTGAGGCATGGACAAACTGAACGTGGTAGGGCTCGATAAAGTTCTCCATGATCAGCTTCCAGTTGGTGCTAATCTCACCAAAGTCGAGCAGGCCAATTGGTTCCACTCTGGTGAAATCCATCCCCTCCAGCCGGCTGATCAAAGGCGCGGCATAGTCTTCGAAATCAGGCGCGTTCCCATCCAGATTGACGAAGATCCAGTCATGCCAGACATGGGTGCGTACAGGCTTGAGGCGATGATTTTTGATGTCAAAGCCGTCGAACTCCTGCTTGCCGGTTCCGGCAAAATGAGGTGCAGCCCGCAGGCGGCCATCCAGGTCATAAGCCCAGGCATGATAGGGGCAGCGGATCAGCTTGCCGACATTCTTGGGCTTGTCGACCAATGTCATACACCGGTGCAAGCAAACATTGTGAAACACCTGGATGTCGCCGTCACGACCGCGCACCGCCAGCAGTGGTAAGTCTGCGCAGGTAACCGGATGAGCATCACCGGGGTTAGCCATCTGATGGGCAAACCCGATGAACACCCAGTTCTTGGCCAGGACAGTCTGGCATTCCCGCTGCCAGAACTCTTCGCTGCGATACGCCCCGGCGGTCAGCCCGTGCTGAGGCCCTCCAATGGCCTGAGTTCTATCCTCGGCAATTGTCATTTGTCCTCCCTTCGACACTGCCACCTGTACCCGTCGGTCCAACGACAGGCGCATGGTTTTACCGTTTCTCGCGGTCTTCCTACTTGCGGACTCTGTCCCGCCGCGCCGGGAATTGAAGTTTCGACTGCGAATATCGCATTAGCCGCCTAACATTCTTTCGATTTTCGCGAATATTTTGGGATTTTGGGGCACGAATCAGAAATAATCTGGTCAAAAAACGGCATGGAAGTGCGAATTTCGAATAACCAGGTCGTGTGGATTGCGAGAGCCGCAATTTCAGCGGGATTTTACAGAAAATTTGGCAATAGGCCCGCGTCACGGTCCTTGGAAGCTGCGGTGTCGAGGGCAAAAGATGTCGTTTTCTGCACTTCCTGCCACAGAATTCTTAAGAGAGAATTGCGAATTTCGATGTCCTCACCTAGTCTCAGCTACGAATGCAGCAATCGAGCATCGGGTATATGGCAGTCAAAAAGCAATCAAACGTGCGCGCCTCCGCACAGAGCATTAGGTCCCCAAAGGATGACTTGAACCAGCAGATCATCCGGCTGTTGCAGCAAGATGGTCGGATGGCTTTTTCGGAAATTGCACAGCAGTTGAATGTGTCCGAAGGAACCATCCGCAACAGGGTGAGCGGTCTGCGAGACAACAACATGTTGCGGATCGTTGCGATGTCGGATCCGGTGGCCACAGAATACACAACCGACGCGATGATCGGGTTGAATGTGGCCGCTGGCGTGACCCCACGCCAGGTGGCGAAGCGCCTTGAAAAGAACCCAAGGGTTGTTTTCATCCTGTGGGTCGCGGGACGTTACGACCTGATCATTGAACTGGTCAGTGACGACGGTGACGCATTGAAGGAATTTCTAGAGCATGAAATCCATGCGAGTGACGATATCGCCAATGCCGATGTTATGCCGGGGCTGAAGAATTTCAAGAATCAGTTTCTGCTAAAGCAGGATGTGAAGGAGTGAAGAGGAAGAAGCCGATCGCTGACGTTTCTAATGCGAAAGGGTTTCAACAGGGTTTTTGGGGAGATGTTCAGCGCCGATCTTAATGCCGACCCCGACAGCCATCCGTCTTCCGAACTGCGCGAACGATGTTGTCTAATATTTCGCTTTGAATATCAGATCCTGCAGCGAGTTACCGCTTGGGCTTCGGGCGGACGGTTCAGAAATCATCATGGATGCTTTCTTCCTCGCCGGTTACATAACGAGCCCATTCGTTCATGATTAGTCGACGTTGCTCCAGATAATCCGTCCTGCGATACGCCCTTTCGACCTGACTTCCTGCAACATGGCCAAGGCTGGTTTCTGCGACTTCCCTTGGCGCATTGGTTCGGTCCGCCACCCAATCCCGAAAGCTGGATCTGAACCCATGAGGCCTATATGGCAAACCTGCCTTGCGCATATGTTGCCCCATCGTCATATCCGAAATCACTCCTTTGCGAAGGCCGGGGAAGAGAAAACCATCACGGTAGAAGGGTTTGGTGAGGTCAACCACGCGCTGGGCTTCGCCGGACAAAGGCACGCGAAAATCCGCCGTTTGGCCTAACCGGCCCTTCATCTGATGCGCAGGGATTGTCCAAATGTCATCTTCAATTTGATCGTATCTCTTAAAGCGGAGTGGACCTGAGCGGGCTGCCGTCAGGATCAGCATCTGCAGGGCCAGATTGGTTGTCGTGGGCACTTCTAGGGTTCTGTAGAATTCTGGAACGTCAATCCACGGCATGGCAGCAATGTGTTGTGGCGTATGCCTAGATTTACCAAGAAGCGCTTTGGCTTTTTCGGTGGCTTGCAAATCTACGTCCAACCCTAGCGCCGCAGCGTGCCTTAGAGCGATGCTGAGGCGATTAATGGCTTTCCGGGCAGTTTTCCCCCTTTGGAGTGCCAAATGGGCCTCAGAGCGTCTCTTATGTCGATCTGATCGATATCTGAGCCGGGGATCTACCCAGTTTGGGTAAGACATGTAGTTCTAGAGGAGAAAACCAGCGCCCAGCTTTACCGTCGCCTTTGAGTTCGGCCTTCCGACTTTCGAACGCGTCCAATGCGACATCCGCCAAACAATGTAAATTGCGTTCAGCCTCACGCCGTTGTTTTTCGCGTTCTTTGATTGGATCAAGACCCTTCCGGGCAAAGGCGCGCCACTGTTCCGCGTGTTCTCTTGGTTCTTTGAGCGATACATCTGCAATGGACCCAAGGCCCATTTCACGCCTGCGACCGTGTACCGTGATCCTGAGGAACCATTGCCCGCCGCCATCTTGGCGCTTGTGTAACCACAATCCGGCACCATCGTTGTGCTTACCGGGGCCTGCTGCCTTCACCGCTGCGGCCGAAAGTTTATGGATAGGCCGCGCCATCCGCCCACCCTTCTATCCACCTTATTGTCTGCGGTATCCTGCTATATCCTGACACATAACGGAATAGCTAAAGTCTTAGGGTGTTGGTTTTTATAAGAAAGTGGAATGTCGTGGGGTATGGTGGTGTAAGGTCTAAATGCATCTCCTGGGCACCAAACTCCAAACATCTCCCTACTTTTCAAGCGATTGCGCTCGTGCGCTTTTCCGTTTCTTGCCTGCGCCTAAGCGCTGCAATAGGTTTAAATCGCGCGCTGAATTCCAGCGTCCAGACAAGATCGAACCGGGACCCTAAAGCCAATCCCGCAAAATCGGGATCAACGGCACATCTGCCGCAGGCATCGGGTAACTGCGCAGATCATTCGCACGCACCCATTTCAGCGCCTGTCCTTCCTTCGATTGTGGAATGCCTTCCCATTTGCGGCAGGCAAACAGCGGCATCAGCAGGTGGAAATCATCATAGCTGTGGCTGGCGAAGGTCAGCGGGGCGAGGCATGAGGCCCAGGTGTTGATGCCCAGCTCTTCTTCCAGCTCGCGGATCAGGGCGGCCTCGGGTGTTTCGCCGGGTTCGATCTTGCCGCCGGGAAACTCCCAAAGGCCCGCCATGGATTTACCTTCGGGGCGCTGCGCCAGCAGCACCCGGCCCTCAATGTCTATCAGGGCGACCGCAGAAACCAGAACTGTTTTCACGACCGGTAATCCGCGTTGATCTCGATATAGCCATGGGTCAGGTCGCAGGTCCAAACGGTGGATTTACCCGCGCCCAGCCCTAGATCGACGCCGATTACAAGGTCCTGAGCTTTCATGTATTCGGCGGCGTCTTCCTCGCGGTAATCGGGACTGACCCAACCTTTTTCGGCCACAAGGATGTCTCCGAAAGAAATGCTCAGCAGGTCACGGTCGGCAGCTGCACCCGATTTTCCGATGGCCATGACGACGCGGCCCCAATTCGGGTCTTCGCCCGCAATGGCGGTTTTTATCAGTGGTGAATTGGCAATCGCCAATCCATGCACCTTGGCGTCGGCATCGGTGACGGCCCCGGTCACACGAATTTCTACGAATTTCGTGGCGCCCTCGCCATCGCGTACCACTTGTTGGGCAAGGTCCAGCATCACGGTTTCCAAAGCCTCGGCAAAGGAGGCATTGTCTGTCGCATCCACCCCCGAAGCCCCAGTAGCACACAGCAGCAGGCTGTCCGACGTCGAAGTGTCGCTGTCGACGGTGATGCAGTTGAAAGTGCGGTCGGTTTGCGCACCCAGCATCCGCTGCAGCGCGGATTGCTCGACCTGGGCGTCGGTGAAGATATAAACCAGCATCGTCGCCATATCAGGCGCGATCATGCCAGAACCCTTTGAAATCCCCGCAATAGAGACCGTTTTTCCATCAATCTCGACCTGCGCCGAGGCTCCTTTCGGAAAGGTATCCGTGGTCATGATGGCCCGCGCTGCATCTTCGATTGCGTGGCGACTGAGGCCGGATTTCAGGGCCTCAAGCTGCGCCACGATGCGTTCATGCGGCAAGGGTTCACCGATCACACCAGTTGACGAGGTAAAAACCCGTTCGACCGGTACGCCTGTGGTCTTGGACACTGCTTGCGTCACCTCGGCGACCGAGCTTTGGCCATAATGCCCGGTAAATGCATTGGCATTGCCCGAATTCACAAGGATCGCCGCCGGCCCGTCACTTGGCCCGCCGATCTTGTCCTGACAATCCAGCACGGGTGCCGCGCGTGTGGCCGAGCGGGTAAAGACCCCAGCCACTGATGTGCCCGGATCCAGGACCGCCAGCATCACATCAGTGCGGCCTTGATAGCGTACGCCGGCTTCGACGGTCGCAAAGCGCACACCGTCGATCGCGGGCAATTCGGGAAACCCCGCCGGGGCCAGCGGAGAGACTTTGGTGATCGAGGCCACGGGGTTACTCCTGAATCAGGTCCAACTGACGCACGATGCCCGGGTTCACATCTTCGAGTGCAGGACGTTCGATCTGTGCAGCCTGGGTCAAATCGCCGATACGGGCCTGAATAGCTTCACTTTGCAGATCCTGTGCCAGCTCGTCGCGTACCGCATCAAGTGTGGGCGCTTCGGATTTGCGCTTGTCATTCAGAATGATCACGTGCCAGCCGAACTGTGTCTGCACCGGGTCCGACACCTGATCCTTCTCAAGCGCGACAACGGCGGTTTCAAACTCGGGAACCATCTGCCCCTTGCCGAACCAACCCAGCACCCCGCCATTCGGGCCGGAAGGACCGGTTGATTTTTCTTTGGCCAGCTCGGCAAAGTCGGCGCCATCATCCAACTGAGCCTTAAGGTCTTTTGCCTCATCCTCGGTCTCGACCAGAATATGGCTGGCATTAAACTCATCTTCGCCTTCAAACTCGGCAAAGCGCGCATCATAGGCGGTCTGAATGGTTTCTGCCGTTACAACTTCGTCGATCAGGGCATTTACGGTCTGAACCGCCAGCAACGACCGCGTCTCGTTCTCGATGGCCAAGGCGTTCAGATTGCTCAGCCCTTCTTGCTCCTGGCCCAGCAACTGCTGCTGAATCAGCTGCTCGATGATGACATCATACAGAACATCATCTTCGACCTGCTGGTAGTTGGGGGGCAGTGTCGCAACCGTTGCGATCACATGCGCCAGAGTGATTTCTTCGCCGTTTACGCGGGCGACCACCGTGCTGGCATCGGGCTTGGTTTCGGCGGCCAATGGCAGCGCCATCACCGTTGCAAGGGCCAGCGATGGCAGAAAAGTGAGGCCTTTGGGCATGGAATCATCCTATTTCTTTGCCACGGCAGGGCGCAGCGTTGACACTCTGGAACCTGCCGCTTACATCGCTTTGAAGCCTTGGACAGGGCCGCCTTTCACCCCCCGTATCTATGGGTTGCGCGCAAGGTGGGCAAGCCTGTCAAAACCAAGACAAGAACAGATCCGCTGGAGTGAACATGCTGGGACTCGGAACGCTCGCCAAAAAGGTGTTCGGAACACCGAACGACCGCAAGATCAAGGCGACCCGCCCCCTGATCGAACAGATCAACGCGCTGGAACCCGAGTTCGAGAATCTGTCGGATGACGGCCTGATCGCAAAGACCGCCGAGCTGCGCAAACGTGCGCTGGAAGGCGAAAGCCTGGATGATCTGCTGCCCGAGGCGTTTGCCAACGTACGCGAAGGTGCAAAACGCGCGCTGGGCCTGCGTGCCTTTGATGTGCAGTTGATGGGCGGCGCCTTCCTGCATCAAGGCAATATTTCCGAGATGAAAACGGGTGAAGGCAAGACATTGGTTGCGACCCTCCCCGCCTATCTGAACGCGCTGACCGGTAAGGGCGTGCACGTGGTCACGGTGAACGAATACCTGGCCAAGCGCGACTCGGAATGGATGGGCAAGGTGTTTGCCGCCGTGGGCATGACCACCGGTGTCATCTGGTCAGGGCAGCCCGATGCCGAGAAAAAGGCTGCTTATGCCTGTGACGTGACCTATGCCACCAACAATGAGCTGGGTTTTGATTACCTGCGCGATAATATGAAGGCGGAACTGGATCAAATTTACCAGAAACACCACAATTTCGCGATCGTGGATGAGGTCGACTCGATCCTGATTGACGAGGCGCGGACGCCGCTGGTCATTTCCGGGCCCTCCGAGGACCGGTCGGACCTGTATACCGCGATTGATGCGCTAATCCCGTCATTGGGAGAAGATCACTTCACGCTGGACGAAAAGTCCCGGAACGTGACCTTCACGGATGAGGGTAACGAGTTTCTGGAGCAACAGTTGATTGCCAACGGCCTGATCCCAGAAGGCCATTCGCTGTATGATCCTGAAAGCACCACGGTCGTTCACCACGTGAACCAGGGCTTGCGCGCGCATAAGCTGTTTACACGTGACAAAGATTACATCGTGCGGGACGGCAATGTCGTTCTGATTGATGAGTTCACCGGTCGCATGATGCCAGGTCGTCGCCTGTCGGAAGGTCTTCATCAGGCCATCGAAGCCAAGGAAAACGTGCAGATCCAGCCCGAAAACGTAACATTGGCCAGCGTGACGTTCCAAAACTATTTCCGCCTGTATGACAAGCTGGGCGGCATGACCGGCACCGCGCTGACTGAGGCTGAGGAATTTACCGAAATCTACGGTCTGGGCGTTGTCGAAGTACCAACCAACAAACCGATCGCGCGTCTGGATGAGGACGATCAGGTCTTTCGTACCGCAGCCGAAAAATACGGCGCCATGATCGACGAGACAAAGGAAGCCCAGAAAAACGGACAACCGGTCCTTCTGGGCACCACGTCCATCGAAAAGTCCGAATTGCTCAGCCAGATGCTCACCAAAGAGGGTATCCAGCACAATGTTCTGAATGCCCGCCAACACGAGCAGGAGGCGCAGATCGTTGCCGATGCGGGCCGATATGGCGCAGTAACCATCGCCACCAACATGGCCGGTCGCGGTACTGATATTCAGCTGGGCGGCAATGTGGAAATGAAGGTTCTGCAGGCGCTGGCCGAAAACCCCGAGGCAGATCCGGCCGAGCTGCGTGCCGCGGAAGAAGCCCGCCATGCTGAAGAAAAAGAAAAGGTCCTGGCTGCCGGTGGGCTGTATGTCATGGCGTCCGAACGGCACGAGAGCCGCCGTATCGACAACCAGCTGCGGGGCCGGTCCGGCCGTCAGGGTGATCCGGGCCGCACCGTGTTTTACCTCAGCCTCGAAGACGACCTAATGCGCATCTTCGGCTCGGAACGGTTGGACAAGGTTCTGACCACGCTGGGCATGAAAGAAGGTGAGGCCATCGTCCACCCCTGGGTGAATAAATCGCTGGAGCGGGCGCAATCCAAGGTCGAAGGTCGCAACTTTGACATGCGCAAGAACGTCCTGAAATTCGACGATGTGATGAACGACCAGCGTAAGGTGGTATTCAGCCAACGGCGCGAAATCATGTCCGCCGACGACCTGTCCGAAATCGTATCAGACATGCGCGAACAGGTGATCGACGACCTGATCGACGAATATATGCCGCCGAAATCCTATGCCGATCAGTGGGATACCGAGGGTTTGCACGCTGCGGTCAAGGAAAAATTGACCATTGACGCCCCGGTTCAGGATTGGGCCGCTGAGGAAGGCGTAGATGACGAGCAGGTGCGCGAACGGCTGATCAACGCCGCTGACGAAATGATGGCGCAGAAAGTGGCCGCGTTCGGCCCCGAGAACATGCGCAACATCGAAAAGCAGGTCTTGCTGAACACGATCGACAGCAAATGGCGCGAACATCTGCTGACGCTGGAACATCTGCGCTCGGTCGTGGGCTTCCGCGGCTATGCCCAGCGCGACCCGCTGAATGAATACAAGAACGAAAGTTTCCAGCTGTTCGAATCCATGCTGGATTCGTTGCGCGAAACCGTGACCCAGCAGCTGTCCCGCGTGCGACCGCTGACCGAAGAGGAACAGCGCGAAATGCTGACCCAGATGCAAGCGCAGCAGGCACGCGCGCAGCAGGCGGTAGATCAGGCCGCTGGTCACGCCGAAGCGGTGGCCGAGGCCGAAGCCTCGGGTGATGCGCGGCCTGGATTTGTCGAAGACGACCCGGCAACTTGGGGAAACCCGTCGCGCAACGACAAGTGCCCCTGCGGTTCAGGCAAGAAGTTTAAGCATTGCCATGGCCGGTTGACCTAACGTCACCACAATCGAGACACAATGAGTCCGCCTCACGGCCACATATTAGCCGTGATTCAACTGCAGGGTGCGAATCGCTCCTTCAACTGGGGAGGGTGTCTTGTTTGTAATTAAGAACTACGTAACCACTGGCGGCACCGTTGCTTGTGCATTGGCCATTGGCTACCTCATGCAGAACGGAACCCCCGCGCAACCGCGAGGGGAGCGGGCTTCTGTTGATGTGGCATCAGTTACAGATCAGGCTTCAATCATCCCCGGGTTAAGCGAAGTCGTTCTGACCTCATCTGCACCGGTTCACGGAACAAGCAAAGAGACTAGGTCCGACAACCGTTTTATCGAATCCAGTCGATCAGAACCTGTCAATCCCATTGACTGCACCCTCAGTGCGCGCGCTACTGCCGTTCCCGGTGCTGCCGCCCGGCTGGTCGTCAACGCCCCCTGCCACAGTAATGAATCCGTGGAAATTCACCATAGCGGTATGACAGTCACACAGCGCACCGACGCAGTAGGGCGCATGGACATGACAATCCCGGCCCTGTCAGAATATGCGATCTTTCTGATCTCGTTTGAAGACCAGCATGGAACAGTCGCAACTACCCATATCGCTGACATTGCCAATTACGAACGCATTGCCCTGCAATGGCAGGGTGAAACTGACCTGCAAATTCATGCGCTGGAATTCGGGGCCAGCTATGGCGGCAATGGCCATGTCTCGGCTGAGACACCGACCGAAGGCGCCGGACAGGTAGTGCGTCTGGGCAATACCGGAACCGGGGACATGAAAAACATCGAAATCTATTCGTTCCCTGCCGGTCTTTCCAACCAAAACGGATCGATAGAAATCACAGTCGAAACCGAGGTGACTTCAGAAAATTGCGGGCGCGACCTGAACATCCAGTCGCTTGAATTGCGGGATGATCGGTTGAGATCAAAAGACAGGACGCTGAGTTTTCCTGAATGCTCCCGCACCGGAGAGTTTCTGGTGTTGAATAATCTCTTCCAAGACCTGACAATCGCCGCAAACTAAATCCGCAGGCAGGCTCGGGCATCTTATGACATTCTTTCGTGTGGCAGCGGCTGCACTGGCTTCCGTTACAATCGCGTCGGGCGCACAGGCGCAAGACATCTCGCTTAGATCGCATGACGGCAAGGTCGAAGTCACCGGTGACTTGCTGGGATTTGACGGCGAGTTCTATCGCGTGACGACGCAATTCGGCACGCTGACAGTTGATGGGTCCGGTGTGACCTGTACCGGACCTGCCTGCCCAAGCCTGACCGATTTTGTGGCTGAAATCCGATTTGCCGGATCTTCGGTCATGGCGGAAAAGGTTCTACCAGCGCTGATTGTTGGCTTCGCACAGCAACAAGGGTTGTCGGCGACCCCAAACAGGCTGACCGCCAACACATTTTCTTACGAACTGCACCAACCCGGGCGGGCAGCACCGCTGGGTCGGTTCTTCTTTGACGCAGGGAACACTGAGCGCGGATTTAGGGCGCAGGCAGAAAACCAGGCTGATATTGTTCTGGCGTTGCGCGAAATCCGACCCGAAGAGGAGCAAGCCGCACAAGCGGTAGGCCTTGGCGATCTGACCCGCACCCGCCGGGCCCGCGTCATCGCGCTTGACGCTTTGGTACCAATCGTTGCCAACTCGAACCCGTTACAGCAAATCTCGCTTGCGGAATTAACCCGGGTGTTTTCGGGCGAGATTACGAGTTGGGCCGAGTTGGGCGGACCCGATGCGCCAATTTCACTGCACCTTCCGGAAGCCGGTTCGGGTCTGGCCCAGAATGTCGAAGACAGGCTTCTGGCACCCTCCGGCACAGCCCTTTCCGAGGCGGCCATTCGGCATGACCGCAGTACTGATCTGGTGCGTACCGTTGCTGCGGATCCCTTTTCAATAGGTGTCGCAAGCCAAGCCGAAGCCAGCACCGCGCGTGCCCTGCCTTTGACCGGCGGGTGCGGTCATGCGCTGGCGGCTACTCGGCAGTCAATCAAGACCGAAGATTATCCGCTGACCTCACCTATGTTTCTATACCTGCCGGACCGGCGATTGCCGCGTTTTGCACGTCAATTCCTGGCCTACACTCAAGGAATCGAGGCGCAGATGGCAATACGCGAAGCTGGCTTTGTCGATCAAACCCCCGAGACTATGGGTCTTGGGGTGCAAGGGGATCGACTTGCCAATGCTATCGCGTCGGGCGGATCAGAAGTTGGTTTGGAGGAACTTCAGCGGCTGGTCGAGATTTTCAGACCCATGTCCCGCCTGTCACTGTCCTTCCGGTTCGAGCCCGGTTCCTCGCGCCCGGATGCGCAGTCACGGTCCAATATCCGACATCTTGCCCTTCTTTTGGAATCCGGGACCCTCGATGCCCGAAAGCTTAGGTTTGTCGGCTTCAGCGATGGCGAAGGGGCAGCGTCAACCAATGCGCGGATCGCATTGTTGCGGGCAAAAACCGTTCGCAATGCCGTATTGGCCGAGATTGAAACCGCTATCGGGGACAGCGTCGAAATCACGGTCGACGCCTTTGGCGAGGCCATGCCCATGGCCTGCGACGACACGGAATGGGGCCGCAAGGTCAACCGCCGGGTCGAGGTCTGGGTTCAATAGCAGCTACAGATAACCCTCGGACCTAAAGCTCAGCTCGTTCGACTTTCCAATGATCAGATGGTCATGCAGCGTCAGGCCCAGTGCCAGGCAGGCATCCTGAATTCGGTTGGTCATGTCGATATCCGATTGCGACGGGGTCGGGTCACCTGACGGATGGTTATGCACAAGTATCAACGCCGAGGCATTCAGCTCCAGCGCCCGTTTGGCAACCTCACGCGGATAGACAGGGACATGATCCACCGTGCCCTTGGCCTGTTCCTCATCAGCGATCAGCACGTTTTTGCGATCCAGATAGAACACACGGAATTGTTCGGTCTCACGATGGGCCATGGTGGTGTGGCAATAGTCCAGCAATGCGTCCCATCCGGAAATCACATGTCGCCTCATCACCCGTGCGCGGGCCATGCGATGGGCGCAGGCCTCAAGGATTTTCAGATCGGTGATCACGCTATCCCCGACGCCTTTGATTTGGCGCAGCCGTTCCTCGGGCGCGGTCAGCACCCGATTGAAATCGCCGAACGTTTCCATCAGCGCACGCGCCAGCGGTTTCACATCCTGCCGGGGGATTGAACGGAACAGGACCAGTTCCAACAGCTCATAATCCGGCATGGCGGCGGACCCGCCAGACAGGAACCGTTCGCGCAGCCGCTTGCGATGATCTTTGATGTAGGAGGGTAACCGACCCGTCGGCAGCGGCTGCGCGGGAGCTTCGTCTGTATCGAATAGCATTGGGGCTTCGGAAAAGGCGTCCTGTGTCATGCTCTCAGCCTGACGCAGAATCGGTTTCCAGATGGTTAACGCACCTCACCTGCCATGCGGGCAGTGGCGCGGCGGACAACCATATGCAACACGATGGAAAACACTCCCAAGGTCAGCATCGCGGCGAACATCAGATCGGTCTTTGCACGGCCATTGGCCAACAGCATCAAATATCCCAACCCTTGGGACGAGCCGACCCATTCACCAATCACCGCCCCGATCGGCGCATAGACGGCGGCCAGCCTCATCCCCGACGCCAGCGAGGGCATCGCCGCCGGAATGCGGATATACCACAGCACTGCACGCGGACTGGCCTGCATCGTGCGCGCAAGGTCCAGATAGCCCTGCGGCGTCCGCATCAGCCCATCGAAGAAAGACGATGTGATCGGGAAATAGATGATCAGCACCGCCATCGCGACCTTGGACCACAGACCATAGCCCAGCCAAAGCGTCAGCAACGGGGCCAGCGCAAACACCGGCAGAGCCTGCGTGAACACCAGCATCGGCTGTACCAGAACTCGCGCCGCCCGCGAATTGGCCAGTTGCAGCGCCGTAACCACACCCAGAACCGTCCCGAAGGCCAGTCCAATCACCACTTCAACCGCAGTGATCCAAGTGTGTTCGGCGATCAACCAACGGTTCTGCCACCAGGTCTCGGCCACCACGGCGGGGCTTGGCAGGATGAACTTAGGCAAGCCGGTCGTCCAGACGATCCCCTGCCAGATCGCAATCGCAAACACGGTGGCTGCAAGGGCTGAGAGATATTTCATGCGACCGCCTCGCGCAGCAAGCGCAACAGCGCACCTTGCGTCTCAAGCGTCTCAAGGTCGTCCACATGGCGCGGGGCAGGTGCATGCGGCGGCTCACAGGGGGTCAGGCCCTGCTGTGTCATCACCATGATGGACTGGCCCAGCCGGGCGGCCTCACCCGGGTCATGTGTCACCAGCAAAACGGTCCGGCCCTGCAACGCCTCGACCGCCAAGTCCTGCATATCGGCCCGAGTGCGGGCATCCAGCGCCGAGAACGGCTCATCCAGCAGAACAATCGGGCGATCCTCCATGAGCGTGCGGGCTAAAGCGACGCGTTGGCGTTGGCCGCCCGACAGTTCGGCGGGTTTCTTGGTCATATGATCCTGCAATCGCATGCGCTGAATCAGACGGTTGCGCCGCTCCAGATCGACCGGCTTGCCGCGAAGCCGCGCACCTAACGAGACATTCTGTGCGACCGTTGCCCAGGGCAGCAGCAGATCATCCTGCGCCATATAGGCCACGCGGTCCTGCATCGGAGCACCGTCGCCGGCGGTGATCTGCCCGGTGAACACGGCACCTGTATCAAGCCCGGCAATCAGACGTAGAATTGTGGTTTTACCGACGCCCGATCCGCCCAGCAGGCAAGTCCACTGCCCGGCCCCAAGGGTCAGGGTGAGCGGCGCGAACAGGGTCGCTCCGTCAATCGTGGCCGTGCCTTTGATGCTCAGATCGGGCGCCGGGGTCATGGGGTCAGGCCCATTTGCCAGAAGTTGACTTCTAGCTCGGTTGCCGTGCGGAAGGTCTGGCACAGGCGATCCCAGCGCGGCGAGGCTGCAAAGTCCTCACCAATACGCCGTGTTAGAGCCTGATCGAACAGTTCTCCAACCGCTTTGCATGCGCCCTGGTAGTCGTCGCTGGCATAGGTATTGATCCAATCACGATAGACCTCGGATGTAGCTTCAGAGGCCAACCGCGTGCCGATTTCGCCATAGCCCATCACACAAGGGGTCAGAGCCGCCAGCAGGTCCAGCAAATCACCGCTATACCCGGCCTCAAGCACAAAGCGTGTATAGGCCAGGTTTTCGGCGCGTTCAGGGGTTGCGAACAGCTCCTCATGGGAAATCCCAGCCGCCTCACAGATACCGATATGCAGCTGCATTTCCTCGGCGACCAACGCATTTACCGTGGCCACGGCGGTCAGCATTTCCGAATGAGTCTCGGACTTAACAACCGCCAGTGCCCAAGCACGGGAAAAATGGATCAGGAACACATAGTCCTGTCGCAGGTAATGCAGGAACGCCGTGCGCGGCAGCGTTCCGTCTTTCATCCCTTCCACAAAGGTGTGGCGAGTGTAATCCCGCCACGGCCCCTGCGCGGCATCCCGCATCAATGCGAAAGCTTTGCCGTAATTGCTCATTGCGCGGTCACATCGATGGCAATGTCGCTGACCGGGTTCAGGCTGTCGATCATGCCGCTGTTCTTCAGGAACTCCTCGAACCGCGCATAGCGACCCGCATCAAACGCCGCCGGACGCAGCGCGAACCGGGGAAGCGTGTCGACCCAGGCACGGGCATTCAGCTCATCCTTCAGCTCGGTCGAGGTGGCCGCGAAGATTTCCCAGCTTTTTTCCGGGTTGTTGACGATATACTGGGTCGCTTTCTCGGTCGCGGCCAAGAAACGGGCGATTTTGTCGGCATCCATCGTATCGGGATTGGCGACATAAATCAGCTCGTCATAGGGTGGGATGCCTTCCTCTTCGATATAGAAACAGCGACCCGCGACACCTTCGATATCCATCTGGTTCAGCTCAAAATTCCGGAACGCCCCGATAACTGCATCCACCTGACCGGTCATCAGCGACGGCGACAGCGAGAAGTTGACGTTGACCATCTCAATCTCATCCAGACCGATATCATGCTGCCCCAGCAGGGTTGTCAGGATCGCCTCTTCGACACCGGCGACCGAGAAACCGATTTTCTTGCCCCGCAGATCGGCCAGCGACTTGATCGGGCCATCATCCAGCACCAGCAGGCAGTTCAGCGGGGTGGCAACCAGCGTGCCGACCCGTTTCAGCGGCAAGCCCTCATGGATTTGCAGATGCAGCTGAGGCTGGTAGGACACTGCCAGATCGGCCTGACCAGCGGCCACCAGACGCGGCGGCGCGGAGGGGTCCGCGGGCGGAATGATTTCAACCTCAAGCCCCTGGTCGGCGAAATAGCCGTTTTCCTGTGCGACGATAATTGGACCATGGTCAGGGTTTACAAACCAATCCAACAAGACGGTCATCTTATCCTCGGCCCAGGCCGGCGCGGCAGCCAGCAGGGCGATTGCAGCGATCAGTTTCTTCATGTTTCGCGGTTCCTTCTGTTCACGAAGTTGAGGCTGCGACAAGAACAATCTCGCCCGGCCAATTCGGTTGAATTCGTTCGGCAGCGCGCCAGGCGCGCAATCCGGTAGCACAGCACAATGCCAGTCTTTTGCCCTTATTAGGGTCGATATCGCTCAGATCATCCGGCGATATCCGTTGCGCGTCAGGATGTACCGGGCGCGGGGATTCCTCGGCGCTGCGCAGCTCGATGATATGGTCATCTGTCGTCAGCTGCCCGGCCGAGAGAAACCGGAAACAGCTGTTCGGTTCGGGCGCATTATCAAAGCGGAAGGCCGTGCTGCGGAGTGTCCGACCATCGTACTGAACCATCTGACCCAGCACCGAGGGCGTCAGCCCAAGGATCAGGTTCAGCGCCATCTGTGCCTGCATCGCGCCAATCGTCCCGACGACCGGGCCCAGAACACCAGCGGTGGCGCAGCTTGCCCCGCTGTCCGGCGCGTCGGGAAACAGCGCGCGCAATGACGGCGCGCCGCCGCAGAAACCTCCGACATAGCCCGACAGCCCAAGCACCGAGGCGCTGATCAGCGGCTTGCCCTGCGCCAAGCAAGTGTCCGAGAGGATATAGCTGGCCGCATAGCTGTCTGCGCAATCCAAGATCACATCCGCCTGAGCAACCAAGTTGCCAGCATTTTCGCTTGTTAGAGCCTGTTTTTTGCCGCTGACGTCTATGTCCCCATTGATCGCCTTGCACCGTGCCGCCGCACGCTCGGCCTTGGGGTGTCCGCAATCCGTCTCAGAAAACAAGGTCTGCCGATGCAGGTTGGACAGCTCAACCTGATCCCTATCCAGGATCGTGATCTGCCCGATCCCAGCCCCGGCCAGCAACGGCAGGACCGGGGCGGCCAAACCGCCCGCACCCACCACCAGAACACAGGCCGAGGACAGGCGCGCCTGCCCTTCGGCCCCAACCTCTGGCAACAGCGTCTGACGAGCATATCGGCTCATCTGGTGACCTCGATCCATTGACTCAAACGCGCCTCGGGGTTGGTATTTAGGGTAATATCGGTCACGACCGAGACGATATCCGCCCCAGCCTGCAGGACACCTGGTGCACGCTCGACGCTCATCCCGCCGATGCCAACCAGTGGAGTATCACCAACGCGCGCTTTCCATTCTGTGACGCGGGGCAGACCCTGCTGCTGCCATTTCATCTTTTTCAGGATGGTGGGATAGACCGGGCCAAGCGCCACATAGTCGGGGTCCATGGCCAGCACGCGCTCTAACTCATCATCATCATGGGTGGACACGCCCAGTTTCAAACCCGCCTTGCGGATGGCAGTCAGATCGGCCTCGTCCAGATCCTCTTGCCCCAAATGCACCCAGTCACAGCCGGCGTCGATGGACGCCTGCCAATAGTCATTGACCACCAGAACTGTCCCATTTGCGCGGCACAGGTCACGCGACTTGGCAATCTGGTCACGCACCACATCCATGGGCTGGTCCTTGACCCTCAGCTGTACCAACTTGATGCCCAGCGGCAGCATCCGGCGCAGCCAGTCCGAATGATCGAAGATCGGATAAAACCGGTCGAGTGTCATGACAGAAACGCCTTTCCGATAACCGGGGTCGAAGGTTCCGCCATATCGCGCGCCTCAATCGGGTCGGCCTGATGGGCCAGTTGCCCGGCCTCGATCGCGCGGGCCATTGCGCGGGCCATCAAAACGGGGTCCCCGGCGCGGGCCACAGCAGTGTTCAGCAGTACAGCGTCATAGCCCAGCTCCATCGCGTGGGCCGCGTGGCTGGGCAGACCGATACCAGCGTCAATCACCAAGGGCACATCCGGGAATTCTGCCCGCATCGCCCGCAGGGCATATTCATTGTTCAGCCCCCGCCCTGACCCAATCGGCGCGCCCCATGGCATCAGCACCTCACACCCGGCGGCAAGCAGCCGTTCGCCAACAATCAGATCGTCGGTCGTATAGGGAAAGACCTGAAATCCGTCGCTGGTCAGAATGCGCGCGGCTTCGACCAGCTGGAACACATCCGGCTGCAGGCTGTCGGTATGGCCGATCAGTTCCAGCTTGATCCACTTGGTATCAAAGACCTCACGCGCCATATGGGCGGTGGTCACCGCCTCTTTGACCGTGTGGCATCCGGCGGTGTTGGGCAGCACCAACACGCCCAGATCGCGGATCATCTGCCAGAATGCCTGCCCCGCCCCGGATTCACGGCGAAGCGAGACCGTGGCGACACCCGCCCCGCTTTCGCGAAAGGCCTGTTCCAGAATGGCCGGGCTGCGATATTGCGCCGTGCCCAGCATCAGCGGGTTGGGCAATGTGGTTCCGTAAAAGGATTTCATCCTCAGCCCCCCTGCATCGGCGCGACGATTTCGATCCGATCCCCTTCTGCCAAAGCATGGGCAACACGCAGCCCTGAGGGCACGAATTCTTGGTTCACCGCAGTGGCGACACGGCCCGAATAGCCGCATTCCATCAGCAATTCCGATAGGGTCTCGGCCCGCACCTCGCGCGGCTCGCCATTAAGCACGATCTTCATCGACCATCTCCGAATGTTTGTGTTCAAGCGCCAGATCGGCAACGCCTTGGGCCAGCGCAGGTGCCAGCAGGTACCCGTGGCGGTACAGCCCGTTGGCGTAAATCGTCCCGCCCCGACGCCTGATCCGAGGCAGATTGTCGGGAAAGGCCGGGCGCAGATCGACGCCGATCTCTAGCACCTCGGCCTCGCCAAAAGCGGGGTTCAACGCATAGGCCGCGCTGAGCAGTTCCAGCATCGAGCGCGCGGTGATGCGGGTTTTATCCTCGGATTCAATCATCGTCGCGCCCAGCATGTAGATGCCATCGCCACGCGGCACGATGTAAAGCGGCATCCGGGGATGCAACAGGCGCACGGGCCGGGTCAGCACCACATCAGGGCAGCGGATCACCAGCATCTCACCCTTCACGCCCCGAAGATCAGACAAGGCGTCCCGCGCCTGAAGACCACGGCAGTCAATCGCGTTCTCCAACCCAGCAGGGGCGGGTTCGCGATGAAAGGCAACGCCCCGCGCGATAAGATTGTCGAACACATCCTGCAGCGCCATGCGTGGGTCTATATGGGCTTCGTCCTTGAAATACAGACCTTTGCCGAAACCATGTAGATCAGGCTCTAATGTGGCTAGTTCCTGCTGATTTACCTCATGATACCCCTGCGTTCGACGACCAAACCGACGCAAATCCGGCAAGTCGCGCGCACCGCAAACGACCAAAGTACCGCGCTGATGAACCTTGGTCCGGGTCGCCCACCAGTCAAAAGCACCCTGCCCCAGGCGCAAGACCGGCTCTTCGGCATTTTCGAACTCGCACCACGGGGCCAGCATTCCCCCGGCCCACCAAGAACAGCCATGCGGACCCGGCAGGCCGGCGGGGTCAAAGACCTGCACCCGTGCGCCGCGATGGGCCAATTCGGACGCAACAGCCAAACCGGCCACGCCTGCCCCTATGACAGACCAGATCCTCACGCTGGCCAGACCCGATGGAAATGATGCACCGGACCATGGCCCCGGCCCACGCACAGCCCATCAGCCTGGGCGATAGCGCCTTGCAAATAAGCATGTGCCTCTGCCACGGAATCCCGCAAGCTCAGACCTTTGGCCAGCCCGGCGGATATGGACGAGGACAAGGTGCATCCGGTCCCATGGGTGTTCTTTGTATTCCGGCGCTGCGCCGTGAATTCATCCACCAAACCCGAGCCGTCAACCAACAGATCATGACATATCTCGCCCTTACCGTGCCCGCCTTTCATCAAAACCGACGCGGCACCCTTTGCGCAAAGGGCCAGCCCCTGAGCCACCATTTCATCCGGAGACTGCGCTTCGTTCTGCTCAAGCAGCCGCCCAGCTTCGGGCAAATTGGGTGTCAGGACGGTCGCGCGTGGTATCAGAAGGTCCGTCAGGGTCTGGATCGCGTCACCGGCCAGCAAAGCATCCCCGGATTTCGCGATCATGACAGGGTCCAAGACAATGGGTCCCGCATAGCCTGACAAGGCATCTGCCACGGTCTCGATAATCTCGGGGGTTGCCAGCATGCCGATCTTGATCGCCCCAACATCCAGATCGCTCAGCACCGCGTCGATCTGTGCGCGGATCACATCAAGGGGAATGCCATGAACCGCCGTCACGGCCCGGGTGTTCTGCGCAGTCACTGCCGTAACAACGCTAGCCCCGTAAACGCCCAGCGCCGACATCGCCTTGAGATCGGCCTGAATTCCGGCCCCGCCTCCGCTGTCGGACCCTGCAATGGTCAAGGCAATAGCTGCCATGTCGTTGCTCCATCTTCTAGGGGCAACAACGGAGGATGGAAAACGTCTGTATTCATAAGACCGTTCCCTCCGCCGGAATTGCCCGGATCAGGTTCGATGGGTTGATGCAGCTGCACCTCTCAGCCTTGCGAACAAGGCACCCCAACGGTTGCGCGGACCATCTCAGGAGCGGCGACAATAATCAAGCGGAGATTTGCGAGGCTCTGCCTCGCGCTCCGAGGTATTTTTAGCCCGATGAAGAGCGGATCACCTGCTTCATCTGGCCCTAAATACCTCGGGGGAGTCGCGGGGGCAGCGCCCCCTTTTTTGGGAAAAGACTTCAGCCCTTCATCCCGTCCCAGAAGGATTTGACGGAGGAGAAAAAGCTGTTGGATTCCGGGTGATTGTCTTCACCCAGGTCGTCGAACTCGCGCAGCAGCTCTTTCTGGCGGCTGGTGAGGTTTACCGGAGTTTCCACGGCCAGCTCGATGAACATGTCGCCAACACCGCCGCCGCGCAGGGCTGGCATGCCCTTGCCGCGCAGTCGCATCTGGCGACCCGATTGGCTGCCCGCTGGAATCTGCACACGCCCGCGGCCACCGTCGATGGTCGGAACTTCGATCGAACCACCAAGCGCGGCTTTGGCCATGCTGACCGGCACGCGGCAATAGAGGTTCACGCTGTCACGCTCGAACAGCCTGTGATCTGAGACCTCTACAAAGATGTATAGATCACCCGGAGGGCCACCGCGCATTCCAGCCTCGCCTTCACCGGCCAGACGAATGCGCGTGCCGGTTTCGACACCGGCTGGAATGTTAACTGACAAAGCGCGTTCTTTTTCAACACGGCCCGCACCCTGACAGGATTTGCAGGGGTTCTTGACGATTTGACCCAGGCCCGAACAGGTCGGACAGCTGCGTTCTACTGTGAAAAAGCCTTGTTGCGCACGCACCTTGCCCATACCCGAACAGGTCGGACAGGTGGTGGGCTCAACACCGCCTTCAGCCCCAGATCCGTCGCAGGACGAACAGGCAACCGCTGCCGGGACATTGATGGTTTTCTGCTGACCTGAATACGCCTCTTCCAGCGAGACGCGCAGGTTATAGCGCAGATCCGAACCGCGTGCGGCACGACGTCCACCGCCCCCGCCCCGTTGGCCGCCCATGAAATCGCCGAACAGGTCGTCGAACACATCCGAGAATGCACTGGAAAAGTCGCCCTGACCAAAGCCAGCGCCAGGTCGGCCACCGCCGCCCATGCCATTTTCGAATGCAGCATGACCGAACCTGTCATAAGCCGCCTTGCGTTCAGCATCTTTCAGGACGTCATAGGCCTCGTTCGCTTCTTTGAACTGTGCCTCTGACTCCGGATTGTCCTTGTTGCGGTCGGGATGTAATTCTTTGGCCTTCTTGCGAAAGCCTTTCTTGATCTCGTCCGCTGATGCACCCTTGGATACGCCGAGCACATCGTAATAGTCGCGTTTTGACATCAGTATTTCCTTCTGCCTCAACGTAATCGGGCCGGCCCGGTGACCGGACCGGCCCGAATTGGCCCGGTTACCCGTTAGCTACGCTTGTCGTTGTCCAGATCTTCGAACTCGGCATCGACGATGTCATCCTCGCCCGGTGCAGCATCCGCAGCGGCAGGTTCATCTTCGCCGTCTTCAGCTTGCGCTTTGTAGATGGCTTCGCCCAGCTTCATGGCCGCTTCGGTAACGTTCTGGATGCCCGACTTAATCTTGTCGGCATTCTCGGTTTCCAGCTCGTCTTTCAGCGCGGCAATCGCCAGCTCGATGGCTTCGATGGTTGTTGGATCAACCTTGTCGGCATGTTCTTCCATCGACTTTTCTGTCGAGTGGATCAGGCTTTCCGCCTGATTCTTTGCGTCGACCAGCTCGCGGCGTTCCTTGTCGGCCTCCGCGTTCTCTTCGGCGTCCTTGACCATCTTTTCGATGTCCTCGTCGGACAGGCCGCCCGATGCCTGGATGGTAATCTTCTGCTCTTTGCCAGTGCCTTTGTCCTTGGCCGAAACCGAGACGATGCCGTTGGCGTCAATGTCAAAAGTCACCTCGATCTGCGGCATGCCGCGCGGTGCTGGCGGGATATCTTCGAGGTTGAACTGACCCAGGATCTTGTTGTCCGCAGCCATTTCACGTTCCCCTTGGAAACAGCGAATGGTCACGGCGTTCTGGTTGTCTTCGGCGGTCGAGAAGACCTGAGACTTTTTCGTCGGGATCGTGGTGTTGCGGTCGATCAGTCGGGTGAACACGCCACCCAGCGTTTCGATACCCAGCGACAGCGGTGTCACGTCCAGCAGAACAACGTCTTTAACGTCGCCCTGCAGAACACCGGCCTGAATGGCGGCGCCCATGGCAACCACTTCGTCCGGGTTCACACCCTTGTGCGGCTCTTTACCGAAGAACTTGGTGACCTCTTCGATCACTTTCGGCATCCGGGTCATACCGCCGACCAGAACAACCTCGTCAATGTCGCCAGCCGACAGACCTGCGTCTTTCAGCGCGGCCTGGCAGGGTTTCATTGACTTTTTGATCAGGTCCGAAACCAGCGATTCCAGCTTGGCACGGGTCAGTTTCATGACCATGTGCAGCGGCTGACCGTTCGACCCCATCGAGATGAACGGCTGGTTGATTTCGGTCTGCGAAGTCGAGGACAGTTCGATCTTGGCTTTTTCAGCAGCTTCTTTCAGACGCTGCAGGGCCATCTTGTCGGCAGACAGATCGACACCGTGTTCCTTTTTGAACTCATCCGCCAGGTAGTTGACGATGCGCATGTCAAAGTCTTCACCACCCAGGAAGGTGTCGCCATTGGTCGATTTAACCTCGAACAACCCGTCGTCGATTTCCAGAATGGTTACGTCGAAGGTACCGCCACCAAGGTCATAAACCGCGATGGTTTGGGTTTCTTCCTTGTCCAGACCATAGGCCAGAGCGGCAGCTGTCGGTTCGTTGATGATCCGCAGCACTTCCAGGCCGGCGATTTTACCGGCATCTTTGGTCGCCTGACGCTGTGCGTCGTTGAAATAGGCCGGAACGGTGATAACGGCTTGTGTGACTTCCTCACCCAAGTAGCTTTCAGCGGTTTCCTTCATCTTGCCCAGAGTGAAGGCCGAAATCTGGCTTGGGGAGTACTTTTCACCGCGGGCTTCGACCCACGCGTCGCCATTGCCGCCATCAACGATGGCGTATGGTACCATTTTCTTGTCTTTTTCGACTTCGGCATCATCCACACGACGACCGATCAGGCGTTTGACGCCAAAAACCGTGTTGTCAGGGTTGGTGACCGCCTGGCGTTTCGCAGGCTGACCGACCAGTCGCTCATCTTCGGTGAAGGCGACGATCGAGGGCGTGGTCCGCGCCCCTTCGGCGTTTTCGATGACCTTTGGCTGCGAGCCGTCCATGATGGCAACGCACGAGTTGGTGGTGCCGAGGTCAATCCCGATTACTTTTCCCATATGTTCAATCCCTTTCTCTTCAAGGCGATGTCCCGAGGCCCGACCCGTTATGGCATCTGGCCCCGATCTGATTTGCGCAATGGTCCTACACCATCGCGCGTCCCGGCGTATATAAGGACGGGAACAGGGGCCTGCAAGCATTCACAAATGCAGGTTTTCAGGAATCTGCAGCCTTTTTAGCAAGGTTTTGGCAAGGATTGAGGAATCTGGAATGGCGCGGCTGCTTTTACGCGGTTTTGAAATCAGGAAAGCTTACCTTGACGGAGCTGCCCAGGCACAGCTGATCACGCTGTTGCGTCCGATTCTGAAATCAGCACCTTTGTTCCGCCCGACCACCCCTTCGGGCAAGGAAATGTCTGTTCGCATGACCTCGGCCGGGGCGCTGGGTTGGGTCACTGACAAGAACGGGTACAGGTACCAGCCGCACCATCCAAAGGGTATGGAATGGCCCGCCATTCCAGACTGCATTCTGGATATCTGGCGCGATCTTGCCAGCCTCGAACGTGACCCCGACTGTTGCTTGGTCAACTACTATGGCGAAGGGGCGCGAATGGGCCTGCATCAGGATAAGGACGAGGCCGATTTTTCCTGGCCGGTCCTTTCGATCTCATTAGGTGACGACGCGTTGTTCCGCATTGGCAACACGACCCGAGGGGGCAAAACGGAATCGATCTGGCTTGGCTCGGGCGATGTTGTTGTGATGGGCGGACCCGCGCGCCTAACCTATCACGGGGTAGATCGCATTCGTTTCGGGTCTTCAAAACTGTTGCCAAAGGGCGGGCGGATCAACCTGACCCTGCGCGTGGCGGGTTAACGGCGTGCGCTCCAGCTTTGCGACACATGCTGGCGGGTAAAGAAAATTCCAAGCAAGCCGATCAACAACAGAGCCAACCCGACCCAGACAGGATATTCCCAGTTGGTATTGCGCGGATAGTAATTCCGAAAAACGAAACCCCGACACTGGTCGATAATGTGAAACAACGGATTCCAGGCGAACATGGTCAACATGAACCCGCCCAGCGCATTGCCGACGAACATTTTTCCCGAGAACACCATATTCAGGCGCCGGTAAATTGTGCTCATGATCGTGGCAGTGGTCGGAAACCAGGGCTTGATCGCCATGAACACCACGCCGACCGCACAGCCCGTGAACCAGGCCAGCATCAGCATGGCAAAGGCGCCACCGGGCTCCTGAATTTCCAGCGGAGCAACCGATACGCTGTAGACAAACAGGATGATGACGATTGTCAAAACCTGAGTATACAGCGACCCGAAAGCGGCAGCCATAAGCACGACCATCATGTTCATCGGCGAATGCAGCATCATCGGGTTATTACCCGTGTCCAATCCGGAAACCGAACCGACGGCTTTAATGTGCGTCAGAAACAGGAAAACCCCAGACAGCAGATACAGAATGAACTCACCCCGGATTTTGGCAACGCGCGCGCCAAGAAGGGACATGATCACGTAAAACACACTCACCAGCACCAGAACCTGGAAAATATTGATAAGCACCGAAAGCACAGCATTGCTGTGTTGAGATCGGACATTCCGGACCACGGCGTGAAACACCAGTTCCGCCGTCGTAAACGCACCGCCTATAAGCGACCGGTTTCGCTTGTAATAAAACACCCGAAGCGTCTTTCCTGTATTATTGCCTGCAATCTGGCACGAAATTCTTGCCGTTCCGTAACCAGCACAGCATAAGGCCGTCAGGTTATTCGATCAACAAATCACAGGAACGGAGCTTTTTTGTGACCTATGATGCCCTCATCCCCGTCATCCGACGTCTGGCCCTGGAAGCGGGCGATACGATCATGGACATCTATAACTCGGATGGGTTTGACGTGAAGGTCAAATCCGATGCCAGCCCCGTGACCGAAGCAGATGAGGCCGCCGATGCGCTGATCTCGGCCGGTCTGCGCGCGGCGTTCCCCAATATCCTGCTAGTGACCGAGGAACAGGCCGCCTCGCATTCTGAAAAAGGCGATACGTTCCTGATCGTTGATCCGCTGGATGGCACCAAAGAGTTCATCAACCGGCGTGGCGATTTCACCGTTAATATCGCGCTGGTCGAAAACGGCACCCCAACGCGCGGCGTGGTTTATGCGCCAGCCCGCGGCCGGATGTTCTATACTTTGGCCGACGGGCAATCGGTCGAGGAAACCGGCGCGCTGGACAAGGATCAACCCGGCGCCGTGGCTCCGATTTCGGTCTCTGATCCAGACAATTCCGCGCTTTTGGTCGTGGCCTCGAAGTCACATCGTGACGAGGCGACCGACGATTACATCAACAAATATCAAGTGCAGGACAGCAAAAGCGCGGGCTCGTCGCTGAAGTTCTGCCTGATTGCGACGGGCGAGGCAGATATCTATCCCCGCGTTGGCCGCACGATGGAATGGGATACGGCAGCAGGTCACGCCGTGCTGACAGGTGCGGGCGGCAAAGTTGTCCGGTTCGACAATCATGCGCCGCTGACCTATGGCAAGGACGGCTATGCAAACCCGTTCTTTATCGCCTACGCTCCGGGTGTAGACCTGAAGGAGGCCTGATGTCCGTTCTGATCGCCATTCCCGCCCGCTACGCCTCGACCCGGTATCCGGGCAAACCCCTGGTGCCGCTCACCGGGGCCAGTGGCAATGCAATGACTCTGATCGAGCGGTCATGGCGCGCGGCCAGTTCGGTCTCGGGCGTGGACCGCGTTGTGGTTGCCACCGATGACGACCGCATTCGCGAGGTGGCCGAAGGGTTCGGGGCCGAGGTTGTGATGACCTCGGAAACCTGTGGCAATGGCACCGAACGCTGCGCCGAAGCGCATGATGTGCTGGGCGCAAGCTATGACATCGTGGTGAACCTGCAGGGCGATGCACCGCTGACCCCGCATTGGTTCGTCGAAGATCTGATCACCGGTCTGCGTGCCGCACCCAAGGCTGGGGTGGCCACTCCGGTTCTGCGCTGCGACGGCGATGCGCTCAACAGCCTGCTGAATGACCGCAAACACGGGCGCGTCGGTGGAACAACCGCCGTTTTCGCCGCTGATCACGGCGCGATGTATTTCTCGAAAGAGGTCGTGCCCTTTACTTCACAGGCTTATGCGGGCGGGGAGGAAACGCCGGTGTTTCACCATGTCGGCGTCTATGCCTACCGCCCTGACGCGCTGGCGGCTTATCCGTCTTGGCCTGTCGGTCCATTAGAGCAACTGGAAGGGCTGGAACAGCTGCGTTTCATGGAAAACGGGCGTAAGGTTCTGTGTGTTGAAGTCGAATCCAAAGGCCGCCAGTTCTGGGAACTAAACAATCCGCAGGACGTTCCCAAACTTGAAGAGATGATGGCCGCGATGGGGCTGGACTGAGTGCCGCAGGCTGTCGCACCCTGAAAAACCGGAATAACGGGATCTGATATGACACATATCCTTGTAACCGGCGGTGCCGGATATATCGGATCCCATGCCTGCAAGGCACTGTCTCGTGCCGGGTACACACCTGTCACCTATGACAACCTGATCACCGGTTGGCAGGACGCGGTCAAATTTGGCCCGTTCGCACAGGGTGATCTGCTGGACCGGGCGCGCCTGGATGAGGTTTTCGCCAAGTATCAACCCGCCGCCGTGATGCATTTCGCAGCGCTCAGCCAGGTGGGCGAGGCGATGTCGGAACCCGGAAGATACTGGTCGAACAATGTCACTGGTTCGCTGACCCTGATCGAGGCCGCGGTGGCGGCTGGATGTCTGGATTTCGTGTTCTCATCGACCTGCGCCACCTATGGCGAACATGACAATGTGGTGCTGGACGAGAACACGCCACAGCAGCCGCTGAACGCTTACGGCGCCTCCAAACGCGCGATCGAGGATATCCTGCGTGATTTCCAGGCCGCTCACGGGATGAACCATGTGATTTTTCGCTATTTCAACGTGGCTGGCGCCGATCCGGACGGAGAAGTAGGCGAATTCCACCGCCCCGAGACCCATCTGGTTCCGCTGATGTTGGATGCGATTGACGGCAAGCGCGACGGGCTGACTGTGTTCGGAACCGACTATGACACGCCCGATGGCACCTGTATCCGCGATTACGTGCATGTCTGCGATCTGGTTGACGCGCATGTTCTGGGGCTGCGATGGCTGGAACAGGGAAAGGACAGCCGCGTTTTCAACCTGGGCACGGGCTCTGGCTTTTCGGTGATGGAAGTGATCGACCAGTCGAAATCCGTCACCAATCGCGCGGTGCCCTATACCATCGGCCCGCGCCGCACCGGAGATTGCACCAAGCTGGTTTCGGGCTCGGACAGGGCCGGGCAAGAACTGGGCTGGTCCCCCAAAAGGTCCGTGTTAGAGACGATGATTGCCGATGCCTGGCGCTGGCATCAGAACGGGCATTACGACAGATGAGGGCCGCGTGAGCGATACCCTGCCGCCAATCGGATGGGTGCAACGCTATCGCTTGCGCCTGAAACGCAGGCGGCTGTTGTGGCGATCCTTTCGCAGCCGCCATCAGCTAACCCAACTGGTCGACCAAACCGACCAGATACGCCCGGGTGCGATACTGGTCTTTACCACCCTGCGAAATGAAATCACGCGCCTGCCCTGGTATTTCCATCACTACCGGACGCTGGGCGTTGATCATTTTCTGATCGTGGACAACGGCAGCGATGATGGCTCGGTCGCATATCTGAAAGATCAACCGGATGTATCCTTGTGGCAAACCGATGCCAGCTATCGCGCCTCACGATACGGGCTGGATTGGCTGACCTGGCTACAGATGCGATTTGGTCACGGCCATTGGACTTTGATGGTGGATGCGGATGAGTTGCTTATCTATCCCGAATGGGACAGCCATCCGCTGCAGGATTTGACCCAACAGCTAGAGGTGCAGGGGCGCGACGCTTTCGGAGCCTTGATGTTGGACCTGTACCCCAAAGATCAGCTCGGCACACAGCCCTATGACCCCGGAACCGACCCGACCGAAGTTTTGGGCTGGTTTGATCCAGGCCCGTTGCGCGCCAAACGGCAATCGCCGCTGGGCAATCTCTGGGTTCAGGGCGGTGCACGGGAACGCGTGTTTTTTGCTGACCGGCCCGAGCGGTCACCAACTTTAAACAAAATACCGCTGGTACGCTGGTCGCGGCACTATGCTTACGTGAACTCCTGCCATTCCGCCCTGCCCCGAGATTTGAACGCCACCTATGACGGACCGGGGAGCCACGGCCCGTCGGGCGTGCTACTGCACACAAAGTTCCTGCCCGAGGTGGTCATCAAATCAAGAATCGAGAAAACCCGAGCGCAGCATTTTCACGACCCGGCGGAGTTCGACAGCTATTATGATGGCATAATTAACCGCCCGATCATGTGGGATCCACAATCGGTGGAATATATCGGATGGCGCCAACTGTGTGAGCTTGGCTTGATGGGCAAAACTGACTGGAAAAACAACGTTTCGGACTAACTACTTTTAAATGCGTTGCTTCATTAGATGGTAAAGTGGCATAAAATGGCATTCGCCCGGCTCCACTCTGGCTTGTTCAGGCCCCGGGTATGCTCGCGTATTAACAAAGGTTGGGCAGTCGCGTGAGCCTGTTGGATTCATACCGAATGAGATTGCGGCGCAAGCGCCGCCTGTTGCGTTGCGTTCGCAAACGACGCGAATTAGAAGCGGTTTCCGACAAAACCAACGCCATTCAACCCGGTGACATCCTGTTGATGAGCGTAGTGCGAAACGAAAAAATCCGCCTGCCCTATTTTCTGGAATATTACCGAAAACTTGGCGTTGATCGCTTTTTGTTTGTGGACAACAACAGCGACGACGGCACCCGCGAGTTTCTGAGTAGTCAGCCGGACGTATCGGTCTGGCAGTCCAACGGAAGCTATAAGCGGGCCACATATGGCACTGATTGGTCGAACTATCTGCTGCGCAAATACGCCGATGGGCACTGGGTTCTGACGGTCGATCCGGATGAGTTCTTCATCTATCCGTTCTGCGACACACGGCCCATTCGTGCCCTGACCGACTGGCTTGATGGCTGTGCCGTCCGCAGTTTCGGCACCATGCTGATCGACATGTACCCGCAGGGCCCGGTAGATGCCGAACCCTATCGTGAGGGGCAAGACCCCTTCGAGATTGCCCGTTGGTTCGATGCCGGGAATTATGTGATCAGCAAAAACCCTGAATACGGGAATCTCTGGATACAGGGTGGGCCGCGCGCCCGTGTCTTTTTCCGCCAGGCTCCGGAAAAGGCGCCTGCGTTGAACAAGATACCGCTGGTCAAGTGGGACCGTCGATATGTCTATGTCAGTTCGACCCATTCGCTGCTGCCACGCGGGCTGAACCAAGTCTATGACGATTGGGGCGGCGAAAAAACCAGCGGGGCGTTGCTGCATGCCAAGCTGATCAACACCCTGGGTGACAAGGCACATGAAGAGATGGAGCGGCGTCAGCACTATCGCGGGTCCGGCGAATATCGCGCCTATGCCGAAGGGCTGAACGACCGTCCGGTGTTTTGGTGCGACCGGTCCGAGGCTTATATCAACTGGCGACAGCTTGAGATTCTTGGCCTCATGTCGAAAGGGAACTGGGCATGAGCAGCCTTGGCGTCATCATGCTGGTGCATGCCGCGCTTCCAAGGGCGCAACAGGTCGCGCGCCATTGGGCGGCATCCGGCTGCCCGGTGGTGATCCATGTCGACCGCAAGGTTGCGGACACTGTTTTTGATGACTTTGTAGCCTCCTGTGCGGACGAACCTCTGATCCGGTTCTCGGAGCGCCACACCTGCAACTGGGGCGGTTGGGGCATTGTTGCAGCCTCGCAATCAGCGGCTGAACTGATGCTGGAGGCCTTTCCCGATGTACACCATATCTTTCTGGCCTCGGGCGCCTGCCTGCCGCTACGGCCCGTCGATGAGCTGGTCACATATCTAGCGGAACGGCCCCGTGTCGACTTTATCGAAAGCGCGACAACAGCTGATGTAAGCTGGACGATCGGCGGACTGGATCAGGAACGATTTACGCTGAGATTTCCGTTCTCGTGGCGTAAACAGCGCAAATTGTTCGACGCTTACGTAAAGCTACAGCGGACCATCGGGATCCGACGGTCGATACCCGAAGGTCTGGTGCCGCATATGGGCAGTCAATGGTGGTGCTTGACCCGTCAAACGCTGTCGGCCATTCTGCAAGATCCCAAACGCAAAACATATGACCGCTATTTCCGGCGCGTCTGGATTCCCGACGAAAGCTATTTTCAGACCCTAACCCGGCTTTATTCAACACATATCGAAAGTCGCTCCCTGACGCTGTCCAAATTTGATTATCAAGGTCGCCCGCATATCTTTTATGACGATCATCTACAGCTATTGCGACGGTCGGACTGTTTTGTAGCACGCAAGATCTGGCCCCAGGCCAATCGGCTTTATCAGGCGTTTCTGACCAACCAGGCACATGCGATGAAGCCTACAGAACCCAACCCGGGCAAGATCGACCGGTTATTCTCGAAAGCGGTCGATCGCAGGACCCGAGGCCGGGATGGCCTGTATATGCAAAGCCGCTTTCCCCGCCACGGCAGCGAGAACGGACTGACGTCGTTCCCCTATTCGGTATTCCAGGGGTTTACCGAACTGTTCGCAGATTTCGAGCCCTGGCTATCGGAAGCCACCGGAACAAAGGTCCACGGTCACCTCTTTGGTCCCGAACGTGCGGAATTCGCCGGCGGAGCGCCTTTGGTCAACGGCGCACTAAGCGATTGTGCCAGCCTGCGGGACTATAATCCTACGGCGTTTTTGTCGAACCTGATCTGGAATACTCGGGGCGAGAAGCAGTGCTTTCAATTTGGCCCCACGGATACGCAGGACATCAACTGGTTTCTGGCGCGCGACACAAATGCGCAGATTTCCGTTGTCACAGGCGCCTGGGCCATTCCCCTGTTCCGTTCGAATGGAAATTTCGCGGATATCCGTAACGAAGCCGCCCGCCTGCAACAAATCGAGACCAAACAGCTTGAGGTTTTAACTTCGGTCTGGACCAAGGCCAAAGTGCGCACCTGGTCGCTGGCCGAGTTTGTGGAATCTCCGATGGAGCCTCTGCAATCCATTCTGGAAGAAACCGGATGCCAGAACCCCAGCCACCTGACCCAAGCCCCTACGATGGTCGACCTGTCCGGGTTCGGGAAGTTCCTGCAAAACCTGAAGAACCAGGGTATGCACCCTTATCTTATGGGAGATTTTCCAGCCGATGACATTTTTGGCCGGCAACTTAGGCCTTATCGAAAACCATATCTGGTGCAATAGCGTTTCATGTCATCCAAATTCGACTATTTCGTAATACTTGCCGCCATGCGGACCGGATCGAACCTGCTTGAGGCAAATCTGAACGCATTGGAAGGTGTCTCCAGCCATGGTGAGGCCTTCAATCCTCATTTCATTGGCAGGCTAAAAGGGGACAGCCTGCTGGGCGTCACTCTCGAAGAACGCGACAATGACCCTAAAACCCTGCTGAACGCCATCCGATCAGCTGAGGGTGAAATGAATGGGTTTCGCTTTTTTCAGGGCCACGATCCGCGTGTGTTAGAGCCTGTTTTGGATGACCCGAGTTGCGCCAAGATCATTCTGACGCGCAACCCTCTGGACAGCTATATCTCGTTGAAGATTGCGCGCGAGACCAAGCAATGGCAGCTGAAAAACGTCAAACGGCGGCGCACCGAGCAGATCGCCTTCAACCCTCGTGAGTTCGAAAACTATCTGGACCAGCAACAGGCCTTTCAACTGACTTTGCTGCATCATCTTCAGGCCAGCGGGCAAACCGCCTTTTTCATCGCTTACGACGATCTGAACCGGCTCGACAGCCTGAACGGCCTGGCGGCCTGGCTTGGGGTATCGGGTCGGTTGACCACGATCGACGACACGCTCAAACCCCAAAACCCTGAGCCGGCCTTGTCCAAGGTGACAAACCCTGATGAGACCGAACAGGCCTTGTCGCGCATCGACAGTTTCAGCCTGCACAGAACTCCGAATTTTGAACCCCGGCGTGGCGCGGCCGTTGCGACCTATGTCGCCACGCCGAAAACCCCGTTAATGTATCTGCCCGTGCGGAGCGGCATTGAAGGGGTTGTGAAGCAATGGATGGCTGCGCTTGATTCAATCAGTGCGGATGACCTGATCACTGATCAAAACCGCAGAAAGACCCGCCAGTGGTTACAGGATCATCCGGGGCATCGCAAATTCACCGTGGTGCGGCACCCGCTGGTACGCGCACATTCGGCCTTTTGTTCCTACATCCTCAGCACCGAGCCCGGCGCCTATCTGAAAATCCGCAATATGCTGCGCAACCGGTTCAAGCTTCCGATCCCCGGACAGTTACGCGCTGAAAACTACCCCATCGAACAGCATCATGAAGCATTCTCGGCTTTTCTGACCTTCCTGCGGCAAAACCTGGCGGGACAAACCCCTGTGCGCGTTGACGGCGTTTGGTGCAGTCAGGCGCAGGTGTTGGAGGGCGTAGTCGGTTTTGCCCTGCCGGATCTGATCCTGCGCGAGGAAGAAATTGCAACTGCCCTGCCGGATCTGGCGCGGCGGCTGGGTCATGACAGCCCGCCCGCGCCCGGAAATACCAGACCAGATATCCCGTTTTCACTGAGCGATATCTATGACACCAAACTTGAGGCGCTGGCGGCCGAAACCTACCAGCGCGACTATATGCAATTCGGGTTTGACGTCTGGAAGCCGGTTACGGGCGCAGCGTAATCACTGTGCCGCGATTCACCATCGCATAGATCTCTTCGATCTCTTCATTCTTGACAGCGATGCACCCTGCCGTCCAATCCGATTGCTTCTTGGCACGCTTTTTCTCGGACCGGGTTTTCGGCTCGCCGTGGATGAAAATGTCACCGCCCGGATCAACGCCGGCAGCCTTGGCTTCTGCGATATCCTTCGAATCCGGATAGGAAATCCCCAGCGACAGGTGATAGCGGCTTTTGGGATTGCGCCGGTCGATCAGATAGGTGCCCTCTGGCGTGCGGCCGTCGCCGCGTTTTGTTTTGGTGCCATTGGGGGCAAAGCCAAGATCGACCTTATATTCCTTGAGGACATGTTCATTGTGCAGAAGATAAAGCTTCCGCGCGCTTTTGTTGATGACCATAGAGGTCACCTCGGGGCCATCATAGGCCAAAAATCTGGGGTTGGCCGAGGCGCAGGCCGAAAGACCCAGCGTAGCCACAGCACCCATTCCAAATGCTCGACGATCCATGTTTAATGCCTGCTTCTGCTTTTTTTTGTGATTATGCCAGAAATCCAGAAAACTGAAATCACTTTTTGCTGTTCGACTGCTCAAGCAAGCGGCGTTCGATGGATTCCAGCCTTTCCAGCACCTCATCACGATAGGCATCGGTTTTCACCTCATCCTCGGCGTGATGGGCATCCTGCATTGAATTCACAATCAGACCAACCAACAGGTTCACCACTGCAAATGTCGTAACCATGATGAATGGCACAAAGAATATCCACGCATAGGGATAAACCTCCATCACCGGGCGCACGATGCCCATGGACCAGCTTTCCAGCGTCATGATCTGGAACAACGTATAGGCCGACAGGCCCAAATCGCCAAACCAGTCCGGGAATGTGCCCGAGAACAGCTTGGTCGAGATTACCGCGCCGATGTAAAACAGAATCGCCATCAGCAGGAAAACGCTGGCCATACCCGGCAAAGCTGAGATGAAACCCTCGACCACCCGACGCAGCCGTGGCGCGACTGAAATTACCCGCAACACCCGTAGGATCCGCAGCGCCCGCAGCACCGACAGACCGCCGGCGCTTGGGATCAGAGCGATGCCAACAACGATGAAGTCAAACAGGTTCCAACCATTGGTAAAGAACCGGCGCCCTGTGGCGACCAGTTTCATCGCAATCTCGGCCACGAAAATCGTTAGGCAAAGGCTGTCCAACACCACGATCAAGGGACCCGCGGCCTCCATCAGCGTCGGTGAGGTTTCCATGCCGAGCAGGATGGCGTTGAAGATGATGACACCTGTGATGAACCGACCGAAGGTCGGGTTTTCAGTGATATCATGCAGGCGCTGGGCAAGCCCCATTCTGAAACTCTCCTGTTTGGTCATGATGCGGGGTTCAGTGCAAACCGCGCGGCAAGTTCCGTGTGTGACGACCATCGAAATTGGTCCACCACCTGTACCCATTCAAGGGTATAGCCTGCGTTAATCAGGTTTTTTGCATCCCGCGCAAAGGTCACGGGGTTGCATGAGACATAGGCGATGACCGGGGGCAGCGCTTGCGCCAGCTCGGCCACCTGCGCCTCGGCCCCGGCGCGGGGCGGGTCCAGGACAACCGCGTCAAAGTTCTTCAGCTCATCAGGCATCAATGGGCGGCGGTACAGGTCGCGCGCCTCGGTCGTGACCCGTTTCAGACCTTGCGCGCGACGCCAGCCTTGATCCAGAGCGGTGGTCATCAGGGCCTCACCCTCAACCGCGTGTACTTCGGCGTCCTCGGCCAGTGGCAATGAGAATGTCCCGCAACCCGCAAACAGGTCCACAACCCGCTTGGCGCCCTTGGTTGCCTGCAGAACTGCCTGTAATAGAGCCTGTTCTCCGTCCTTCGTGGCCTGCAGGAATGCCCCTGGAGGCGGCACGACAGCCGCCACGCCAAATCGCTGAATCGGGGCGTGACGCGAAGCGATCACCTCGCCATCCCAGCTGAGCCGCGCAAGCCCATGTGCCTCGGTCGCCTGTGCCAGGGCCAGTTCCAATGGACCGTCCAGCGGTTTGCCGCCTTTGACGGCGACATCCAAACCGCCATCAGAAAGGGTCAGCGTGACCGCCAGCGCCCCTTTGCGGCTACCACCCAAAACGGCAAGCGCCTCGGCCACGGGGACGGCTGCAATCAGGGCCGGATCAAGCAGATGACAATTAGAGATTTCGGTAATCGTGTCTGAGGCACGGCCATGAAACCCGGCCATAGTGCCTTTTTTGGTCCGTCGAACCGCAATCGTAGCCCGTCGCCGTGATCGTTCCGGCGAGGTATGGATCGGCCGCATCGGGGCATCGAGCCCCTGCGCGGCCAGCGCGTTGCGCACGACCTCAACCTTCCAATCAGCAACGAAATTATCCGCGGCATGCTGTAGCTGACATCCGCCGCAGGCTTTGTAGTGCCGGCACGGTGCTTTGACCCGCTGGTCCGAGGGGGTCTCGACCCGAATGTCGCTCAGCACTTGACCAACCAATATCCCGCTGACCACCTCCCCCGGCAAGGTGCGGGGGGCGTAGATCGGTCCAGCGGCGATGCCGTCGCCCTGATGACCAAGGCGTAAAATGCTGTAATGCTGCGTCATGAGGGCCTGATAGCTGGGCTTTACCCACAACAAAACCCTTATTCGGCGGCGGCGGCCTGAATAAACCCGCCCGATTGGCGATCCCAGAACCGGGCATAAAGCCCGCCCTGCTCCAGCAAGTCGTCATGGCTTCCCATTTCAACGATCTGCCCTTGATCCAGAACGACAACCCGGTCCATCTCGCTTAGCGTCGACAGCCGATGTGCAATCGCCAATACCGTTTTGCCCTGCATCACCCGATGCAACGCGGTCTGGATCGAGGCTTCGACCTCGGAATCCAAGGCCGAGGTCGCCTCATCCAGCACCAGAATCGGCGCGTTTTTCAGGATGGCGCGTGCAAGCGCAATCCGCTGCCGCTGACCGCCGCTCAGTTTGACGCCGCGCTCGCCCAGATGCGCATCATAGCCCTTGCGACCATGGGCATCCCGCAGGCCAAGGATAAATTCATGCGCCTCGGCCTTTTGCGCCGCGGCGATCATATCGTCTTCCAAGGCATCAGGGCGGCCATATAGGATATTCTCGCGCGCCGAGCGGTTGAACATCGCAGTTTCCTGCGTGACCATTCCGATTTGACTGCGCAGACTGTCCTGCGTCACCTGTGACACATCCTGCCCATCAATCCGAATTGCGCCGTTTTCCCCTTCATAGAGCCTGAGTAGAAGCGAAACGAGCGTAGATTTCCCCGCACCCGATGCCCCGACGATACCCAGCTTTTCGCCAGGATGTACGGTCATGTGCACGTCGGTCACGCCGCCGATGTCACCGCCATAAGCAAAGCTGACATGGTTAAACTCGATCTGACCTTCTGGCACGCTCAGCCTAGCTGCCCCTGCCGCATCCTCGACCCGGTCACGCTTGGCTAGCGTCTTCATGCCATTCTCGATCTCGCCGACATTGGCATAAAGCCCCATCAGCGTGAAACTGACCCAGCCTGTCATCTGCGAAATTCGCACGGACATCGCGCCCGCCGCAACGATATCACCAGCGCTGGCCATCCCGGACCGCCACAGCAGCAAGGTCACCCCCAGCAGCAGCACGGGCAACACCCCGGCCAGAACCATCAGTATGAACCTAAAACTGGCGGAGAGCTTGCCAAAGGCCAGCATCTTGTGGCGCAGATCGACCATCGAGTTTCGGGCCGCCTGATCCTCGAACTCGGAATGGGCGAACAGCTTGACGGTTTTGATATTGGTGATCGTGTCGACCACCTGCCCCGACACCATCGCCCGCGCCCCGGCCCGCGCCGCTGAGCGTGCCCGGATGCGTGGCAAATACCAGCGGATCAGCAGGAAATACACCGCCAACCAGGCGGCGAAGGGCAGCATGACCAGCAGATGAATAGATCCTAACAAAAGCAAAGTCCCTGCCAGAGACGCCAGCGCAAAAACCATTGCGCTTATCGTCTCGGACACGACCGAGGCCATCGCGTTCGAAGTTTGCATCTGTTTCTGAGCGATCCGCCCGGCAAAATCGTCGTCGAAATAGGTCACAGACTGACCCAAAGTCCACCGGTTCAGCTTGGCCAGAACCAGGGGCGGGATATTGGGCATGACAATATAGTTGTTGGAAAAGGCCGAAAGACCAAACAGCGCCGGTCGCAGCAGCATGAAAAATGCGGCGACCCCTCCAATTATCCAAAGATTGCCCGCCGTCAGAACCCCATCCGGCCCGCTTTCGTTTGCCATGTCGATCACCAGACCCAGCATCCAGGCGGTTCCGGCCTCCATCGCCCCGGCAGAGGCCGAAAACACGGAGGCGACAAGGATCATCGGCCAAGCTCCGGACAGGCACCAGCGAATGAACGCCCCCAGCCTTTGCGGCGGGGGCGTTTCGGTGGGTTTGAACGGATCTATGAGATCGGCAAGTTTCACTCAGCTGCCTCCGTGTTCAGGAAGCCTCCAGATTGCCGTGCCCAGAACTGGGCGTAAAGCCCGCCGTGTGACAGCAATTCGGAATGGGTGCCCTGCTCGACGATCCGGCCGCCATCCATCACCAGGATGCGATCCATTTGGGCAATGGTGCTGAGGCGGTGGGCAATCGCGATCACGGATTTGCCCTGCATCATGCCATAGAGCGTTTCCTGAATCGATGCTTCGACCTCGGAATCCAGCGCCGAGGTCGCCTCATCCAGCAACAGGATCGGCGCGTCCTTCAGGATCACCCGCGCCAGCGTCACCCGCTGCCGCTGACCACCTGACAACTTCACGCCCCGCTCGCCCACATGCGCATCATAGCCGGTACGCCCCTTCGGGTCCTGCAGGTCAAGGATGAACTCATGCGCCTCGGCCTGTTTGGCCGCGGCAATCATCTGCTCTTCGGAAGCCTCGGGGCGGCCATAGAGGATATTGTCGCGCACCGAGCGGTGCAGCAACGCGCTGTCCTGTTGCACCATACCGATATGGATGCGCAAGCTGTCCTGAGTGACCCGGGCAATGTCCTGATCGTCGATCAAAATGGCCCCCTGCTCCACATCGTAGAACCGAAGTAGGAGCTTAACTAGGGTCGACTTACCAGCTCCCGACCGTCCGATCAGACCGATCTTTTCGCCCGGCTCGATGGTCAGGTTGATATGGTCCAGCCCGCCGGTCTTGCGACCGTAATGATGCGACAGATCACGAACCTCGATCTTGCCGTTGGACAGATGCAGGAGTTTGGCCTGCGGCGCATCCAGCAGGTCGATCGGCTGAGCGATCGTCTCCATACCTTCGGCAACGACACCAAGCTGGCGGAAAAAACTGGTCAGCGCCCACATGATCCATCCGGTCATCGCGTTCAGGCGCAGGGTCAGGGCTGTGGCCGCCGCGACCACACCGACCGTAGCACTACCCTGCATCCACAGCGCAATTGCCCAGCCCACCACACCAACGATCAGCAACCCGTTCAATGCAACCAGAACCGCATCCATAATGGTGAAAATCCGCATCTCAGCCTGAAAGGTACGGCGGGTTTCCTCGATCGCTTCGCGCGCATAATCCAGTTCCTGTGCTCCATGGGCAAACATCTTTACGGAATGGATATTGGTATAGCTGTCCACAACCCGGCCCGTTACGGCCGAGCGCGCGTCTGAGGCCGCCTTCGAAGCCGGTCCCACCCGCTGCACCGTCCAATGCACCAGAAACCCATACAGCACGAGCCAGATCAACAACGGCAACAGCAGCCGGGCATCAGCCGTCATCAACAAAATGGCTGCGCCGATCAGGTATGCCAGCGAGAAGGAAATCGCATCAAACACCTGAAACACGGCCTCACCCGCAGCGGGCGGCGTCTGCATGATCCGGTTGGCAATGCGGCCTGCAAAATCATTCTCGAACCAGCCCACCGATTGCCGCAACACGTGCTTATGCGCGCGCCAACGGATCAGAGTGCCAAAATTCGGCAGGATCGTGTTGTTCAGCAACAGCACGTCAACGACATGCAGCATGGGTCGCAGCAGCAGCACAAATAGCGCCACCAGGATCAGTTCCGTACTATGGGTCTGCCAAACTTCGTCCGGCGGGGCGGACAGCAAGTCAACAACGCGACCCATATAATAGATCAGACCGACCTCAACCGCGGCCACCACGACCGAAATCAATCCGGCCCAGAAGAACACCCGCATAAAAGGGCGGGAATAGTTCAACATAAAGGGCCACAGCCGTGTCGGCGGCGTGTCGGTTTCTTCGTAGTCGACAAAAGGGTCGACGAGATTTTCGAAATAGCGAAACATAGAGAGTGCTCCGATTGAGCAGATAACAAGTCATGCGAAAAAAGATGGCGCCAGAACACCACCCCTACGGGTCAAGTGTTATGGCTTTAGCCGAACCAGATCCCGTAATACATTCGCATCCCTCCATTCATGTTACAGGCGCAAGAAAACACAAACGATCCGGCTTGTCATCCCCTTTTGAGACTTCAATTTACTCGACCAGCAACTCGGAGCGCGTCAGGGTGAAACCCGAGGCGATCCAGCGCGCCTCGAGCTCGGCCAGTTTCTTGCCCAGCGCCGGGCCGGTAAAGTCAGGGATCAGGTCAGCGGCCCGCACGGGAAAATCCGCTGCTGCCCCGTCCCGGAGCGCTTGCCGCTTATCCTCGGACCAGGGCTGTTCCAACAAAGCACAACGCAGCAGAACTTCGTGCAGGCCGTCCTCTTCGCCATAACGGAACCCAAGCTCGGCAGTGCCCGCGGTTCCCGCGGCCTCATCCCGCATCCGTGTCAGGCGTTGCATCTGGGCCTTGCTCAGACGCAGGGTCTGGGCAATCTCAGGCGTGGCGATGGAGGAAAGTCGCCGGACCGGCTCGGGCTTTGCCCCAGCCTGCTGTTCCAAGGCGATCAGCGGGGCAAGTGATCGATCCTCAACCCCCGGCAATATCTGTGCCAGAACGCCCGTGCTGCGCATGGCAGCGACCGAAGGCGCAGGGTCAGGCGCGGTCAGCAATTTCATAAACTCGGCCCCAACCCGTTCGCGCGACAGGCCTGCCAATCCGTCCAGATTGGTTGAAATGGCCGACAGCGCTTCGGGATCAAACCCGGCTTCGGCATCCCCATACCAGGCGTGAAACCGAAAATAGCGCAGAGACCGCAGATAGTCTTCGCGGATGCGATGCTGGGCGTTGCCTATGAACCGAACCTTTCGGGCCTTTAGATCGGACAATCCATTCAGCGGGTCCAAAAGCGTCCCATCCGGGCCGGCATACAGCGCGTTCATGGTGAAATCGCGCCGCCTGGCATCTTCATCAACATTGTCCGAGAACGCCACAACAGCTCGGCGGCCATCGGTTTCGACATCTCGCCGGAAGGTCGTGATCTCATGCGGGATGCTTTGGCTGACAACGGTTATCGTGCCATGCTCGATCCCAGTTGGGATGGCCTTCAACCCCGCCGCCCGCGTCAAATCCAGCACCTGCTGGGGCGGAGCGTCCGTGGCAATATCCAGATCCGAGACCGGCGCCCCCAAAAGCGCGTTGCGGACGCAACCGCCGACGAAAAGCGCCTGAAAACCGGCATCGATCAAAACGGCGCAGACTGTCTGGGTTGCCGGATTTGTAACCCAGCTTTCTGATAGCTTCATCATTCACTCACCCGCGCAGCCAAGCCCCGCAACATCCGGGCCGTAGCCCCCCAGATGTAATAAGGGCCATAGGGCACGGTGAAATAATACCGCCGCTGGCCCCGCCAGCGACGCGACTCAACGATATAATTCGCAGGGTTTAGAACATGCGCAAGTGGGACTGAAAAAACTTCGTCAACTTCACCCGGCTCAGGAATTGGGTCGAACCCGTCTCGTAGGATCGCGACAACCGGGGTTACGACAAAAGACGTCACGGTTTCATGGGTAGGCAAATGCCCGAGAATTTCAGGCATATCCGAGGAAAGGCCAATCTCTTCCTGTGCTTCCCGCAGGGCGGTTGCGGTTACATCCGGATCAGTCTCATCCTGTTTTCCGCCGGGAAAGGCGATCTGGCCGGGATGGTGTTTCAGCGCCGATGAGCGCTTGGTCAAAAGCAGGCGCGGGGCCTCATTCGTCACAAGAATCGGAACCAGAACCCCGGCTGGACGCAGCTTGCGCCCCGCTGGCAAAACCGCATCAGGGTTCAGATCGAAATCACTGGACCCGTTGCCGGGGCGGCTCAGGGCCGCCCGCAGCTGTTCTGTTGGATCAGGCTTCACCGGCATCGAAGCCAACGGTGACGGGGTCCAATACATAATGGGCACCACAGAACTGACAATCGGCGGTGACCTGGCCTTCGGGAGTTGTCATCTTTTCGATGTCGCGCGCCGAATAGATCGACAGGCTTTGGCGCACGCGCTCTTCCGAGCAGGTGCAGCCGAACTGAACCGATTGCGCATCATAAACCCGTGGCTGTTCCTCATGAAACAGCCGGATCAACAGGTCGGTTGGCGCAATCGAAGGGCCGATCAGTTCAAGGTCATCAACAGTATCCAGAAGGATGTTGACGCGCCCCCAATTTTCACCTTCCTCACCGTCAACCAGATCATCCGCCGACAGAATCTGACCGTCACCCTCTGCATTGGCTACAAATGGTGACGCTTTGGGCATGTGCTGCAGCATGATGCCGCCTGCGCGCCAGTGCTCACCGACGCCAGGTTCAGTTGATTTGCCGAAACTCAGTGAAAACCGCGTCGGCAACTGTTCGGACTGTGCGAAATACGCCTCTGCGCATGCGCTGAGAGAGCCGCCAGCCAGCGGTGTGATCCCCTGGTAAGGCTGCGTGCCCTCGCCCTGATCAATCATGATGGCGAAATAGCCTTCACCCACCTGATCAAACGGTGTGGAATCGGTCAGGCGGTCCGGGTCAAAACTGGCATAGGCGCGGATGCGAGCCGGTTCGCCCTCGGCCTGCGGAGCGTAGTAATCGGTTGCGATCATCCGAACGGCGCCTTTGGACTGAACCTGAAGCGACAGCTTCCAGCGCAGCGAGACGGTCTGGCCGATCAGAGCAGTCAGCAAGGCCATCTCGGCCACCAAAGCCTCGACCTTTTCGGGATAGTCGTGCTGTTTCAGAATGCCATCCAACACTCCGTCCAGCCGCGCCACACGTCCGCGCATATCCGGTATATCAAGTTGAAAGGGCAGGACGGTGTCGTCCCACGCGATTTTTGTTCCAAGAGACATGGGGTTTCCTTAAACGCCACAGATTGGCATACCGCCAGCATATAGGTCGAAGATTTCGGGTTGTAAGGGGCCATACATGATCAGACGGTTCGGTGAAACCCCACAAGCGGGGCGCAAATACACACGACGTGTGGGTGTATACGCATTGTTGCCTCGAGGACGACATCTGTTGCTGACCTGCCAGACAGAGCCCGGCCCTGATCTACAGTTGCCGGGTGGCGGTATTGACCCGGGCGAATCGCCCATCACCGCCCTGCATCGCGAAGTCTTTGAAGAAACCGGCTGGTTGATTGCCAGCCCGCGGCGGGTCGGCGCCTTTCGCCGTTTCACATACATGCCCGAATATGACCTGTGGGCCGAAAAGGTCTGTTTGATATATCGAGCCCGCCCTGTGCGCCGCATAGGTCCACCTTCAGAGCCATTCCACGAAGCCCTTTGGCTGGACAGTGCGGATGCCGCGCAGATGCTGGGCAACAGCGGCGACCGACATTTCGCTTCGGGACACCTGATGGGGCTTTAAGACCCGCTGTATTCAAAGAAAACCGCAGATACGTCATCATCCATACCCTGGTCCGGATCCATGGCCTGTGTCAGCCGCCAGAACATATCGTCCAGAAATTCGGGCCCGCTGAGATCGGTGGCACAATCCGTCACCATTCTGCACAGCCCCTCTTCTTCCAGCAGGGATCCATCCGCCATCCGGCATTCCGTGAACCCGTCTGAATATAGCAACAGCTTGTCACCGGGCTTCATGTAGGTATCGGTTCGCTGAAACGTGACATCCGGCAACAGTCCGATGGGCAAACCACCTTGCCCCAGATACTCGGTCCCACCATCCTGTCGCAACAACAGCGGATGCGGATGCCCTGCTTGCACCATCTTGAGATGTCCGTTTCGCAGGTCGATAATGGCATAGACCATGGTAAAATACTCTTCGACGCCAGCATCGGCCATAAGGCGGGAATTGAGCATCTCTGCCACCTGATCAGGTGGTAGCAATGCGTAAAATTTATCGAACCGCTTTTCCATCGCCACGTTCTGATCGAAATGTTTGCTGGACAGATACCCGCCCAGCCGTGCTGTCATCATCGCCGAGGTGATGCCGTGGCCGGACACATCGATGCTGTAAAACCCCACACGGTTGACCCCCGGTGAAAACATTCCCACCAGATCGCCACCGATATGCCCACAAGGTTTCAGCAACATGCTGATACGCGACCTACCGAAATCACGCGTGAGTTCGGGGACCAGAGATTCCTGTATCTTACGCGCCTGAATCAGGTCTTTGTCGATCGCATCATGGACTACTTTCAGTTCTTCGAGCGCGGTCTCGATCATACGGTTCTTATCAGACAGCTCACGCTGCATATCCAATATCCGCGCGCCCGCAGATATGCGCGCCCGCAATTCATCGGCCTCAAGAGGTTTGATCAGAAAATCATCCGCCCCGGCATCCAGTCCGCGCGCAACCTCCTGCTTTTCGCTTTTTGAAGTCAGAAGGATGAAATAGCTGTATTCGTCATTCTCCAGCGCCCGAAATGCCTGACAGAATTCCAGCCCGCTCATCCCCGGCATGACCCAGTCGCTCAGGACCAGATCGGGGGACATGGCAGCACAGATTTCGATGGCGGCCTCTCCGCTATCGGCCTCGAGCACCTCAAAGCCCCATTTCTTCAGCGAGGCCACAAGGATGCGACGTTGCAGACGACTGTCATCAACGACCAGCACCTTGCGAATCGCACCAAAATCCAGCTCTGCCTTTGTTTCTGCCTGACTGACCTCTGCCACCTGACCCTCAGCTCTGCCACACAATGCGGAACGGGACGACCCTAGCGCACGGCTGTTTAACATCCTGTGAAGGTCGTAAATGCATCCATCTTAACCACGGATTTACCAACGGCCTGTAGTGATAATCGGGTCGTTATCTTTAGGGAAAGGATGGCCATGATCGACTGGTCCTGGGTCAGACAGCTGCGGGACGAGGTCGGCGCCGACGAGTTTGACGAGGTAGTGGAAATCTTTCTCGATGAGGTGCAACAAGGCCTGGAGCATTTGCTGGTCGATGATGATCGGTCTGACTTCGAACAGCATCTACACTCCTTGAAGGGCAGCGCGCTTAGTCTGGGATTCAGGACATTGGCCAGGCTCTGCCAGGATGGTGAGCGCCATTCGGCACAGGGTCAGGCCGCAACCGTCGATATCGCCGAAATAGTCGGCACATTCCGGACCTCAGCAACGGAGTTTCAGGCAGGATTGAACGAGCTCTGAGCGGCGCCGTACAGGCAGCAAACAGGTACACTAGCGATGGGTGACAACCCGGCCCCGTATATTGTCTGTTTCAAACGCAGCTGATCCATCGCCGCGACAGACAACATTGCAGTATGGTCATTTGCTCAGATCACAAACTGGGCGAGGGTCTCGTCCTCGGTGATATCCGTAAAAGTGAACCCGGCTTCATCCAGATGCGCGAACAGACGGGCAAAGTTTTCGGGCTTGCGGGTTTCGATACCAATCAGAACCGAGCCGAAGTTACGTGCCGATTTCTTCATGTATTCAAACCGCGCAATGTCATCCTCGGGGCCAAGGATGTTCAGGAACTCTTTCAATGCGCCAGGGCGCTGTGGCAAGCGCAGGATGAAGTATTTCTTCACCCCCAGATAGCGCTGCGCGCGTTCCTTGACCTCGGGCAGACGTTCGAAATCGAAGTTGCCGCCAGAGGTTACGCAGACAACGGTTTTCCCTCGGATAAAACTCTGAATATCGCTCAGCGCCTCAATCGCGAGGGCCCCGGCGGGTTCCAGAACGATGCCCTCGACATTCAGCATCTCGATCATGGTTGTGCAGATGCGGTCTTCGGACAGGACCAGAGCATCCGACAGATGACGGGATTTCAGCAATTCGAACGGTTTTTCACCGATCCGACCAACTGCAGCACCGTCAACGAAATTGTCCACCTGATCCAATGCCACCGGATGTCCTGCTGCCATTGCCGCGTGCAGACAGGCACCGCCTTTGGGTTCCACAAACAGGCAATGGGTCCGATCGCCAAACCACGTAGCCACGCCCGCAGACATGCCGCCACCGCCTACTGGCAAAAGGATGTGGTCCGGCAACCCACCCAACTGCGCTTCGATCTCAACCGCAAGCGAGGCTTGCCCCTCGATCACATCAACATCGTCAAAGGGCGACAGAAAATGGCCGCCCTGTTCGGTGCACCACGCCTGCGCGGCGGCCAACGTGTCATCGAAATAGTCGCCGGTCAGATGAATCTCGATATTGTCGCCGCCGAATATACGAGTTTTCTGGATTTTCTGCTGCGGCGTCGTCACGGGCATGAAGATCACACCCTTCACATCCATGTGCTTGCACATAAAGGCCACGCCCTGCGCATGATTTCCCGCGCTGGCGCAGACAAACAGGTTCTGTCCCTGCTGTTTGCGCATGGCGTTGAACGCACCGCGGATCTTGTAGGACCGCACCGGGCTGAGGTCCTCACGTTTCAGCCAGATATCGGCCCCGAAACGATCAGACAGATGGGCATTGCGCTGCAGAGGCGTCACCGGAAACACAGAGCGCATCGCCTGTTCGGCAGCGCGGGCGCGGGTCATGAAATCACTCATGCCGGTTTCCCTGCCCCATCATCGCTGAAAGAGCAAGGGATACATATGTGTACGAGTTCAGGTCAGCTGGCGCTTTTCAACGAACACGCCGTACATGGTGGTCAAGATACTGACATTGATCAGCGGCAAAACCAGAACCCCAAAGAACAGTGAGAGCAAAACACCCAGAACCGGGATGAAAGCGAGCGCTGTAAAGACCAACTGGACCACGACCTGGAACACAAAGCTTACAAGCAAAAGAACGATGATCGCGCCACCCGCACCGGCGGTGTTGTTCCAAGCTTGCCCAAGTGTCAACGGTTGCCCAATCGCTGCTGCGGGCAGGATTATGGACAAACGGTAGAAGCCGATGATGAGGAAGACGACAAGGACAATGACAAACACAACTGACAATGCTCCACCGCCCAGCGCTGAAAGTACCGCGCCTGCCGGCAGGAACGCGATGGCCATCAGGATACCCAACAGAAGAACCCGCCCGAAATAGGCCAGAATTCTATCGAACCGGAAGGTTGGGAATATACCTCTTGGATATTCCTCAAGCAGGACAAAGCGGTGCCACGACACCACAATCCAGAACATCGTCACAAATATCACGACCATAAAGCCCACCAGGAAGCCAATCGCCGATCCGCTCGAAACGCCTGCAGGCAACTCTCCGGTGGTTGTATTGAGTTGATCCAGCGGAACGTCCAATACAAAAAACAGGGCGACAATCACCGCTGTCGCAACCAAAGATGGCCCGAACGTAATCTGCAAAACCTGTTTGAGATTCCCAATAACCATCCGCACCGAATGTGCAAAAATCTGCCAACCCAACATCTGAAATCTATCCCTTCAACCAATCCTTGTTTTCTTTCCTTCTGTTTCACCCCAAATCCCGACCTGCGTCAACGCAGATAACTTGCCCCCGCGTTCAAAACCCGCTAGGGGCCAGTCGTTCTACGCATAAAGGGAAGTCAGATGTCCGCGCCCAAGAAAGTTGTTCTGGCCTATTCCGGTGGCCTTGATACCTCGATCATCCTGAAATGGTTGCAGACCGAGTATGGTTGTGAGGTCGTAACCTTCACCGCCGATCTGGGTCAGGGCGAGGAGTTGGAGCCCGCCCGCAAGAAGGCCGAGCTGCTGGGGATCAAGCCCGAAAACATCTATATTGAGGACATCCGCGAGGAATTCGTCCGCGATTTCGTCTTTCCGATGTTCCGCGCGAATGCGCAATATGAGGGCCTGTACCTGCTGGGCACCTCGATTGCGCGCCCGTTGATCTCGAAACGTCTGGTCGAGATTGCCGAGGCGACCGGAGCGGATGCCGTATCTCATGGCGCGACCGGCAAGGGCAACGATCAGGTGCGGTTCGAACTCGCGGCTTACGCGCTGAACCCCGACATCAAGGTCATCGCCCCCTGGCGCGAATGGGACTTGTCCAGCCGGACCAAGCTGCTGGAATTTGCCGAGGCGAACCAGATTCCGATCGCCAAGGACAAGCGGGGCGAGGCGCCGTTCTCGGTTGATGCCAACCTGCTGCACACCTCATCCGAGGGCAAGGTTCTGGAAGACCCCGCCGATATGGCGCCCGATTACGTCTATCAGCGCACGGTCCACCCCGAGGACGCGCCGAATAAACCTGAATTCATCGAGATCGGGTTCGAAAAAGGTGACGCGGTCAGCATCAACGGCGAGGCGATGAGCCCCGCGACCATCTTGACCAAGCTGAACGAATATGGCGGCAAGCACGGCATTGGGCGTCTCGATCTGGTCGAAGGTCGCTTTGTTGGCATGAAATCGCGCGGCATCTATGAAACACCGGGCGGCACTATCCTGTTGGAAGCACACCGTGGCATCGAGTCCATCACCATGGATCGGGGCGCGATGCATCTGAAAGACCAGCTGATGCCTCAATATGCAGAGCTGATCTATAACGGCTTCTGGTACTCGCCCGAGCGCGAGATGCTGCAGGCCGCGATCGACAAATCTCAGGATCATGTCACCGGCACCGTGCGCGTGAAGCTGTACAAAGGTCTGGCATCGACCGTGGGCCGCTGGTCGGAACACTCGCTGTATTCCGAGGCGCACGTGACCTTCGAAGAGGATGCTGGTGCCTACGATCAGAAAGACGCTGCGGGATTCATCCAACTGAACGCCCTACGCCTGAAACTGCTGGCAGCACGCGACAAACGGCTGTCAAAGTAAGACAGCTGAGATTTTGACCTGAAGACCCGGCAGCCCCTCAGGATGCCGGGTTTTTTATGCGCCCATTTTTGCCACCTCCCGTCAGGTCACTCTTGCTCCACCGCAGGATATGTCTTTACCCAAGTCACAACACTGAAAGGAGGGGGCATGTTGCAGGATATCGCAGAAGGTATTCAGAGCGGTCTGAATGGCAAAAACTTCGATGGGTCGTTGAAATTCGATTGCGGTGATGCCGGTGTGATTGTTCTGGCCGACAATCAGGCGACGACGCAGGATCGGGACACTGATTGCACCATTCGTATCTCACAAGAGAACCTAACCAAGCTGCTGACCGGCAAGCTGAACCCGATGACCGGTATTGCCATGGGCAAGCTCAAGATCTCGGGCAATATGGGTGTGGCGATGAAACTGGGGCAGTTGCTGGGCTAAGGCGATAAACTCGTCTCACCAGCGCGTGAGAACAGATGTCAGCGCGTTGCGCCCGGGGGTTTCCCAAGGCAGTCTGATCATGGAAGGAGACCCACCATGATCCGAACCACATACATTGACGCTGTCAAACCTTGGCTTCTGTTTGCGCTGATCCTCATCGTCGCAATGCTGCGCGCCGCGCCTGCACCGGCTGCCGGAACCGAGACGCTGACCGTGGCCGGGGGGTGTTTCTGGTGCGTTGAATCCGATTTCGAATCCGTGCCGGGCGTGGTTCAGGCGGTCTCGGGCTATACCGGGGGCGCAACGGCGGACCCGACCTATGGCGAGGTAACCAAAGGCGGCACCGGCCATTATGAGGCTGTTCAGATCACCTTTGATCCGGACCGTGTTTCCCGTGAAACCTTGCTGAGCCTGTTTTTCCGCTCGGTCGATCCCACGGATGCGGGCGGCCAGTTCTGCGACCGGGGCGAGAGTTACCGGACCGCGGTATTTGTCTCTAACACAGGCGAAAAGGCGTTAGCCGAGGCTGCAAAATCCAAAGCACAGAACGTCCTGCGTCAAACGATTGTCACCCCGATCCTGCAACAGGATCGGTTTTACCCGGCCGAAGCCTATCATCAGGATTACTATAAGGGCGAAAAACTGGTCTTTACGCGGTTCGGTCCCAAACGCCAGCGCAACGCCTATAAGGCCTATCGCAAAGCATGCGGTCGCGACGCCCGCGTCAAACAGCTGTGGGGCAGTGACGCGCCCTTTGCCGGGTCTTAATCAAAGCGCGCTTCGCGCACTTCTTTCAGATCAGGAATGACATCCGCCGTACCGTGCCGTGTCACCATCAACGCGGCAGCCCGGTTTGCCTGCAATATTGCCTGCTCCATCGGCATGCCACGATCCATTCCTGCCAGAACGTAACCAGTGAACGTATCGCCCGCACCAGTTGTGTCCACCGCCTGAACCTTGTGAGCCAAAAAATCCGAGGTCGTCCCCTTATGATGATATCGCGCGCCCTTTGATCCGAGGGTCACAATGACATGCTCTATCCCCAACTCGGACAGGCCCTGCCCGGTTGCCTGCCGCAACTGCTCGGCCTCGACCTCATTTAGGATCAGGAAATCCAGATACGGAAGAACCGCCCGCACTGCATCGGCTTGAAAAGGGGCCGCCGCGTAACAGACAGTCAGCCCCATTTCGCGGCCCATTTTTGCGGCTTCGACCTGCAAGTTGGTTTCGTTTTGCGTCACAATCAGATCACCCTGATCCGCCGATGACAGCGCCTGGCCCAGTTGATCTGACGTAATTGCATGATTTGCGCCTTGAAACAGGATGATGTTGTTTTCACCCTCGGCGTCTACGGCGATAATGGCGTGCCCGGTAGGATCTGAAACCTCGGCAATCCACCGGGTATCGACGCCATATTCGGTCAGCCTGTCACGCGCCCAGCGCCCGTCGGGCCCTATGGCCCCAATATGCGCCACCCGCGCGCCGGCCCGCGCGCCGGCGACGGACATATTCGCGCCCTTGCCGCCCAGAAACCGATCTAAACGGTTGGCCGAAAGCGTCTCACCCGCGCCCGGCAGGTGTGGCACATCATAAATCATGTCTGCATTGATCGAGCCTAGATTCCAGATTGTCATGGCTTAACCAATATCGCAGGAGGCCAGAATGGCCATGTTCAGAATGTCATTGGCCGTCGATATGGTCGAACAGATCTGAATCGGCTTGTCGATGCCCGACAAGATCGGGCCAATCACCGTGGCCCCACCCATTTCCTGCATCAACTTGGTCGAGATCGAGGCCGAATGCCGTGCTGGGACAATCAGGATATTCGCCGGTCCGGTCAGGCGCTGGAACGGATAGTTTGCCTGCTGGTCGACATTCAGCGCCACGTCCACCGTCATTTCACCTTCGTATTCGAAATCTACGCCACGCTGATCCAGAACGGCAGGAGCGCGGTGCATCTTTTCGGCCCGCTCCGACACCGGGTAGCCAAACGTCGAAAAGCTGACAAAGGCAACGCGCGGCTCCAGCCCCATATGGCGGGCAACGGCTGCTGAGCGCTCGGCGATATTGGCCAGATCGTTTTCGTCCGGCCATTCATGGACTAGAGTGTCGCCGATCAGCACGATCCGCCCCTTGTGCAACAGCGCCGTCACACCGGCCGCGCCACGGGCCGCATCTGCATCGAACACATGGTTGATCCGATCCAGCACATGCGCCGATTTACGCGTCGCGCCCGAGACCAAACCGTCGCCATGCCCATGTGCCAGCATCAGCGATGAAAACACATGCCGGTCGCGCGCGGCAAGTCGATGAATATCCTTTCGATCAAAGCCTTTACGCTGCAGGCGATCGTACAAAAAATCAGAATAGGTATCGAGATGCGCAGTGTTGGCGGCATTCACGACCTCCAGCTCACGCACAGCATCGCCCAGCCCGGCCTCTTCCAGCTTTTGCTTGACGTCATCCGGGCGGCCTACGACCAGCGCCTTACCAAAGCCCGAGCGTTGATACATCACCGCAGCCCGCAGCACACGCGGATCGTCGCCCTCGGCAAAGATCATTCGGCTTTGCGCCTGACGGGCCCGCGCGTTCAGGCCGCGCAGAATGCTGGCGGTCGGATCCATGCGGGATTTCAAGCTCAGCTCATACGCGTCCATGTCGATAATCGGGCGCCGCGCCGCGCCGGTATCCATCCCGGCCCGCGCAACGGCGGGCGGAATGCGGTGAATCAGGCGCGGATCGAAAGGTGTCGGGATAATATAATCGCGCCCAAAGGTCAGCGACTTACCATAGGCCATCGCGACCTCATCAGGGACATCTTCGCGCGCGAGGTTGGCCAGGGCGTGGGCACAGGCAATTTTCATCTCGTCATTGATGGCGCGGGCGTGGATATCCAGCGCACCGCGGAACAGGTAGGGAAAGCCCAACACGTTGTTGACCTGGTTCGGATAATCGCTGCGCCCTGTGGCGACGATGGCATCAACGCGCACTTCGTGGGCCTCTTCCGGCGTAATTTCCGGATCGGGGTTTGCCATCGCAAAAATCACCGGGTTATCGGCCATGCTGGCGACCATATCCTGCGTCACAGCCCCTTTGACCGACACGCCCAGAAAGACGTCTGCGCCTTTCATGGCGTCTTCCAGCGTACGCAGATCTGTGGTGATCGCATGGGCCGATTTCCACTGGTTCATGCCCTCGGTCCGGCCCTGATAGATCACGCCTTTGGTGTCACACACGATGCAGTTCTCATGCCGCGCGCCCATCGACTTGAGCAGTTCGATACACGCTATCCCAGCAGCCCCGGCACCGTTCAGAACAATCTTCACATCTTCGATCTTCTTGCCCGAGATACGCAGCGCATTCAGCAGGCCCGCCGCACAGATCACCGCCGTGCCATGCTGATCATCGTGGAAGACGGGGATATCCATTTCTTCCTTCAGGCGCTGTTCGATGATGAAACACTCGGGCGCCTTGATGTCTTCCAGATTGATGCCGCCAAAGGTTGGCCCCATCAGTCGCACGGCGCGGCAGAACTCATCCGGGTCTTCGGTGTCCAGCTCGATATCGATCGAGTTTACGTCAGCGAAACGCTTGAACAGGACTGACTTGCCCTCCATCACCGGTTTTGAGCCCAGCGCGCCCAGATTACCAAGACCCAAAACCGCCGTCCCATTCGAAATCACGGCGACCAGATTTCCCTTGTTGGTATAGTCATAGGCCGTTTCTGGATTTTCCGCGATTGCTTCACATGGAACAGCCACGCCGGGGCTGTAGGCCAGCGACAGGTCGCGCTGCGTCGTCATGGGAACGGTGGCTTGTACCTCCCACTTGCCAGGAGTTGGGTCCAGGTGAAAGGCCAGCGCCTCTTCGTTGGTGATCTTCGCTTTGGGCATTTGATACGTCGTTTCTCTGCAACTTCGGGGCTTCTGCCTCATAGCGCAGGCACGCGCGCGCCTCAACGAGAATACTTTTGCCTTTCGCACCAGATGGCGGATTTGTAAGGTCGCGACCGAACGCCGTCAAAAGGGATCAACCTTGTCCACAGTCACGCCGATGATGGCGCAATATCTCGAAATCAAAGAGGCCCATGCCGACGCCCTTCTGTTTTACCGGATGGGCGATTTCTACGAGATGTTTTTCGAGGATGCCGTCAACGCCGCCGAGGCGCTGGACATCGCCCTGACCAAACGCGGCAAGCACAACGACGCCGACATTCCGATGTGCGGTGTGCCGGTCCATGCCGCCGAAGGGTACCTGCTGACGCTGATCCGAAAAGGCTTTCGCGTGGCCGTTTGCGAACAGATGGAAAGCCCGGTTGAGGCAAAGAAGAGAGGCTCTAAATCAGTTGTAAAGCGCGGTGTTGTCCGACTGGTGACACCCGGAACACTGACCGAGGACGCGCTGCTAGAGGCGCGCCGCCACAACTTTCTGGCCTGTTATGCCGAGGTGAGGGATGAAGCGGCGCTTGCCTGGGCCGATATCTCAACCGGGGCGTTTCACGTGATGCCTTTGACCTCTGTGCGCCTAAGCCCTGAACTGGCCCGACTGGCCCCGTCGGAGCTGATCGTGGCGGACGGGGCCGAACAGGTCCTGCACGAACCTGCCCGCGATCTGGGCATCTCGCTGACGCCCATTGGCCGCGCCAGTTTCGACAGCACGGCGGCTGAAAAGCGCATCTGCGCTTTGTTTCACGTGGGCGCGCTGGACGCGTTTGGAAATTTTGGCCGGGCCGAAGTGTCCGCTATGGGCGCATTGATTGACTATTTGGAGATCACGCAAAAAGGCAAATTGCCCCTGCTGCAAACGCCGCTGAAAGAATCCGAGGACCGCGTGGTGCAGATCGACGCCGCAACGCGCCGCAATCTGGAGCTGACCCGGTCGCTGTCTGGCGGGCGCGCCGGATCGCTTTTGTCGGTGGTTGACCGTACAGTCACGCCGGGCGGCGCGCGGTTGTTGGAACAGCGCCTGTCCAGCCCCTCGCGCAATCTGGATGTGATCCACGGGCGGTTGGATGCGGTAAGTTTTGCAGCCGATGACAGCCTGATCGCCCAAGATCTGCGCGATGCCCTGCGCAAAACCCCCGATTTGGACCGCGCCTTGTCGCGCCTGTCGCTGGAACGCGGCGGTCCTCGCGATCTGGCCGCCATCCGCAACGGGCTGGCGCAGGCTGCAACCATAGCCGAACTGTGCAATGCCGGAGATCTGCCGGTATTGCTGGCCACTGCGGTGCAAAACCTGACAGGGTTTGATGATCTGCTGACCCTGCTGGATGAGGCGCTTGTGGCCGAGCCGCCTCTGATGGCGCGCGACGGCGGCTTCATTGCCCCCGGCTATGACGCGGAACTGGATGAGGCGCGCACCCTGCGGGACGAAGGCCGCTCGGTCATCGCCGGGTTTCAGCAGAAATATTCCCAGCACACCGGCATCACCTCGCTGAAGATCAAGCATAACAACGTGCTGGGCTATTTCATCGAAACCACGGCCACACATGCCGAAAAGATGTTGAACCCGCCGTTCTCCGAAACCTATATCCACCGGCAAACCACGGCCAATCAGGTGCGGTTCACGACAGTAGAACTGTCCGAGATCGAAACCCGTATCCTGAACGCCGGAAATCATGCTTTGGAGATCGAAAAGCGGCTCTATCAAAGGCTTTCTGATGAGATTCTTACCCGTGCTGCGCAACTGAACCAAGCCGCGCGCGGGCTGGCAGAACTGGACCTAACCACTGCGCTGGCCGATCTGGCACGGGGCGAGAACTGGTGTCGCCCGCAGGTCGATGCCTCTCGTGCCTTTGATATTCAGGGCGGGCGGCATCCGGTTGTTGAACATGCGCTGCGCCAACAAAGCGGTGACGCGTTTATCGCCAATGATTGTGATCTCAGCGCCGAAGATGGTGCTGCAATCTGGTTGCTGACCGGCCCCAACATGGCGGGTAAATCAACCTTCCTGCGGCAGAATGCGCTGATCGCCCTGCTTGCACAGATGGGCAGCTATGTTCCAGCCGAACAAGCCTATATCGGTGTAGTCAGCCAGCTGTTCAGCCGTGTCGGGGCATCTGACGATCTGGCCAGGGGTCGGTCGACCTTTATGGTTGAAATGGTCGAAACCGCCGCCATCCTCAATCAAGCCGACGATCATGCGCTGGTCATTCTGGATGAAATCGGACGCGGGACGGCCACCTATGACGGGCTTTCCATCGCCTGGGCCACGCTCGAACATCTGCACGCCGCCAATAAATGTCGCGCGCTGTTTGCAACGCATTATCACGAGCTGACCGCGCTGGCCGGAAATCTAGAAGGTGTCGACAACGCCACCGTTGCGGTCAAGGAATGGGAGGGCGAAGTGATCTTTTTGCACGAGGTTCACAAAGGCGCCGCAGACCGGTCCTATGGTGTCCAGGTGGCGCAACTGGCTGGCCTGCCGGCATCCGTTGTCGAACGTGCCCGCGTTGTGCTGGACCAGCTGGAGAAAACCGAACGCGAAGGCGGCAAGCAAAAGGCTTTGATCGACGATCTGCCGCTGTTCTCGGCTGCCCCGCCGCCACCGCCTCCCCCAAAAGCTTCACCCGTTGCGGATATGTTGGGTGAGATCTTGCCGGATGAGCTAAGCCCGCGCGAGGCATTGGACCTGATCTATAAATTGAAAGAGGCGGCCAGATCCTGACCGCCTCAATAATTGAATGATATCTTAAGCGCTTAGCTTGCCGGCGTGGACGACACACCCACCTGCGCGGGGCGCAAGAGCCGGTCGTACAGCATAAAGCCTTCTGCAGATACCTGGATGATGTCACCGGCGCGTGTTCCGGGCACGGGGGCCTCGAACATCGCCTCATGCACATTGGGGTCAAACCGATCGCCAACTTCTGGCGTGATCACCTGAATCCCGTGTTTCTGAAACACGTCCTTCAGCGCGCGCATGGTCAGTTCAACACCTTCCAGCAAAGCGCCTGCGACCTCTTTCTGCTCGTCGGTTGCGGCCTCAAGCGCGCGTTTCATATTGTCATAGACCGGCAGCATGTCACGGGCCAGTTTCGAGCCGCCATACTGTTCGGCATCGCGCCGTGCCTTGTCGCCGCGCTTGCGCGCGTTTTCCGCATCGGCCAATGCACGCATGAATTTGTCTTTGTAGTCGTCGCGCTCGGCGCGCAGCTCATCCAGCTCCAGCGCTTCTTCGCTGATCTCAGCAAATTCATCTGCCAGCTCTTCGGCCTCGGCCGTTGCGATATCGTCCAGAAAATCTTCGTTCTTGGGCTCTGCCATCTCTTACCCTCTAGCTCCGGTCGGATATCAGTTTGCCGACCAGTTGCGCCGTATAATCCACGATCGGCACGATCCGTCCATAATTCAGACGTGTGGGCCCGATGACCCCAACCGCACCGATTATCTTACGATCAGCGTTCATATATGGAGACACCACCAAAGAGGAACCCGAAAGTGAGAAAAGTTTGTTCTCAGACCCGATAAAAATGCGCACACCTTCGCCTTCTTCGGTCAATTCCAGAAATTCGGCGATGTCGCGCTTGCGTTCGAGGTCGTCAAACAGGGTGCGAATGCGCTCCAACTCATCTGCTTCGCCACGTTCACCCAGCAGATTCGCCCGCCCTCGGACGATCAAACGAGCCGAGTCGCCATCATCCCCGTCCCATGCGGCCATGCCGCTGTCGACCATTTCACGGGCCAGCACGTCAATTTCCTGTTTCCGCGCATCGATCTGGGTCAGCATCTGACGGCGAACCTCGCTGATTGTGCGGCCCTCGATCAGGGCGTTCAGAAAATTCGCCGCTTCCCGCATCGAGCTGGGCGTTTGCCCGGGTGGCGGCTTGAACAGCCGGTTTTCCACCTGACCGTCGGAAAAGACCAAAACCACCAGGGCCCTGTCATGCCCAAGCGACACAAATTCGATATGTTTGATTTCCGCTTCGTGTTTCGGCGTCAAAACCAGTGAGGCCCCTTGTGTCACGTGTGACAAGGCCGCACCGACACGGTCAAGCATCCCGCCGACATCCCCCGAGTTAGCGCCCAGTGTGTCGTCCAGCTTCTGCCGGTCATCCGCGCCCAGATCACCGACCTCCAGCAATCCGTCCACGAACATCCGTAACCCGTGTTGCGTCGGAATCCGCCCCGCACTGACATGAGGGCTGTCGAGCAGGCCCAGAAACTCAAGATCCTGCATCACATTGCGAACCGTCGCCGCACTGACTTTTTCCGACAAAGTGCGCGTCAGGGTACGGCTGCCGACAGGCTCACCGCTATCCAGATAGCTTTCGACAATCAGCCGAAACACCTCGCGCGACCGGTCATTCATCTCGTTCAGAATTTTGCTTGCGTCACTCATCGGCAATCCTCTGCTGGATGGCCATTAAATAGCAGGTAGGCGAAAGGTCAATCAGGGTTGCATCCTGACGCTGCGGGGCGGTATCCCCAAACCAGCAAACAAAGGAATTCCCATGCGACCCTCAGGACGTGATCTAAACGAAATGCGCGCCGTTTCAATCGAAACGGGATTTACCAAACATGCCGAAGGTTCCTGCCTGATTAAGATGGGCGATACCCATGTGTTGTGCACTGCCACGATCGAAGATCGCGTGCCACCGTTCATCAAAGGTTCGGGCCTGGGCTGGGTTACCGCTGAATACGGCATGCTGCCCCGTGCGACCAATACACGGATGCGGCGCGAGGCTGCCAGCGGTAAGCAGGGTGGTCGTACCGTGGAAATCCAGCGTTTGATCGGCCGTGCCCTGCGTGCAGGTGTCGATCGAGTTGCCTTGGGTGAACGCCAGATCACCGTCGACTGCGATGTGATCCAGGCCGATGGTGGCACCCGATGTGCCTCGATCACAGGCGGTTGGGTTGCGCTGCGTCTTGCGGTCAACAAGCTAATGAAAACGGGTGACGTGATCTCGGACCCGCTGGTTGACCCGGTTGCAGCTGTGTCCTGCGGTATTTACGCCGGTCAACCGGTGCTGGACCTGGATTACCCCGAAGACAGCGAAGCCGGCGTGGACGGCAACTTTATCATGACCGGGTCCGGCAAATTGATCGAAGTTCAAATGAGCGCGGAGGGCTCGGTCTTTAGCCGCGTTCAGATGGATCAACTAATGGATCTGGCTGAACAGGGCGTTAGTGAACTGGCTGCTGCGCAAAAGGCCGCCACCGCATGACCCGCAAGTTCGACGGCGATAGGTTGCTGGTGGCCACGCATAACAAAGGCAAGCTTGAGGAGATGGCACATCTGCTTGAACCCTTTGGCGTCACTGTTATCGGCGCCGCTGACATGGACCTGCCTGAACCGGAAGAGACCGAGGATACATTCGTCGGCAATGCCCGGATCAAGGCCCATGCCGCCGCCAAAGCCACCGGCCTTCCTGCCCTGTCGGACGATTCCGGGATCACCGTCGACGCGCTGGATGGCGCGCCGGGCGTATATACCGCCGATTGGGCAGAAACCGGCAATGGCCGCGATTTCCTGATGGCGATGACACGCGCACATGAGGAGCTTGAGGCGAAGAACGCCGCCCATCCCCGCACCGCACAATTTCGCTGCACGTTGGTTTTGGCCTGGCCCGACGGGCATGATGAGGTGTTCGAAGGCATCGCCCCCGGTCACTTGGTCTGGCCCATTTGCGGTGCGGACGGCTTTGGTTATGATCCAATGTTTGTGCCCGAGGGTCATGACATTACCTTTGCCGAGATGGATCGCTGGGAAAAGAACAAGATCAGCCATCGCGGTCGCGCGGTTGAGATGTTCGTGAAAGGCTGTTTTGGCGGATGATTGGCGCAATGGGGGCTTTGGCCTGTATGTGCATTGGCCCTTTTGCGAGGCCAAATGCCCCTATTGCGATTTCAACAGCCATGTTTCAAAAAATATAGATCAAAAACAATGGCTTGATGCATATCTGGTCGAGCTGCGCCGTAGCGCTTCCGAAACCCCCAACCGTGTCCTGAACACCATCTTCTTTGGCGGCGGCACCCCGTCTCTGATGGATCCCGAAACCGTCGCCGCAGTGATTGATACCGCCCGCGCCCTTTGGCACCCCGCCAATGACATGGAAATCACACTTGAAGCCAATCCCAGCTCGGTCGAGGCGGGACGGTTCGCAGCCTACCGGGAAGCAGGCGTCAACCGTATCTCAATGGGGGTTCAGGCGCTGAATGATGACGATCTGCGCCGGTTGGGCCGCATTCACAGCGTGGCCGAAGCGCGGGCTGCTTATGACATAGCCCGTCATTGTTTTGAACGGGTCAGCTTTGACCTGATCTATGCGCGGCAACATCAAACCCTTGATGCCTGGCGCGCAGAGTTGACCGAAGCCCTGTCGATGGCGGTCGATCACCTGTCGCTGTACCAACTGACCATAGAAGACGGAACCGCCTTTGGTGATCGCTATGCCGTGGGCAAGCTACGCGGCCTGCCCTTGGATGATAGCGCCGCCGATATGTATCTGGCCACGCAAAAGATCTGCGAGGCTCATGGTCTGCCCGCCTATGAGGTATCGAACCACGCCCGCCCCGGCGCGGAATCACAGCACAATCTGATCTATTGGCGCTATGGTGACTATGTCGGCATTGGCCCCGGCGCCCATGGACGGATCACCCAGAATGGCCAGAAATACGCGACTGAAACCTATCTGAATCCGCAGCGGTGGTTGGACGCGGCTTCCTGTGGTAGCGGAGAGAAAGAACGCGCCGCATTGTCGCGTGAAGATCAGGCAAGTGAATACCTTATGATGGGCCTTAGGGTTACCGGCGGGCTAGATATAGATAGATATATGGGAATATCAGGCCACCCCTTACCACAAGACCCATTGGGCCATCTTCAGGATATCGGCATGGTTCAAATGCTGGATGGTAGACTGATGGCCACAACCGACGGGCGTGCCGTCTTGAACGCGGTGATCCGCGAACTTTTGGGGTAGACCATGCAATATCTGTGGGCAGGGCTTGGATTGTTATGTGTCGGGCTGGCCGCTGTTGGGGTGGTACTTCCCCTACTACCAACGGTTCCATTTCTGCTACTCGCCGCCTTCTTCTTTGCCCGCTCGTCTTCACGGCTGCATAGCTGGCTGATAACGCACCGACTGTTTGGCCCAATGATCGTCGATTGGCAGAGTTCAGGCGCGATTCGTCCGGCCGCAAAAAAGGCGGCCACCCTGTCGGTCACCGCTGTATTTGGATTATCGGTCATGATGTCTGCGCCGTCTCATGTCCTGATCATCCAGGCGATTGTACTAGGCGGCGTGATGTTCTTTATCTGGACCCGCCCTAGCGGCTGAGCTTGGAACAAAGATCATCCAGTTGATCCAGGTTCTCATAGGTCAGAACCACCTGCCCCGTTTCCGAGCCCGCTTTGTGATTGATCGCCACTTTCATCGCCAGAATCGCGGAAAGATCCTTTTCCAGCGCCCGGGTATCCGCATCTTTACCCGCATTCAGATCCCGAGACCTTGGTGCCGGTCGGGCCGCATCCCCCTGCTGTTGCTTCTTCACCAGCGCTTCCGTTGCCCGCACCGACAGCCCATCTTTGACAATTTGCTTTGCAAGGTCAGAGGCATTCTCGGCCGTGATCAGCGTTCGCGCATGGCCAGCCGATAATTTTCCTTCTATTACAAGGGTTTGTACATCCATTGGCAGGGACAACAGGCGCAGCAAATTGGCAATATGACTGCGGCTTTTGCCCAATGCTTCAGCCAGCTTTTCTTGCGTATGACCAAAGCGGTCCATCAGCTGCTTATAGCCGGCCGCCTCTTCCACCGCATTCAAATCCGCGCGCTGAATGTTTTCGATAATGGCGACTTCCAGAACCTCAGTGTCATCAAAATCGCGAACGATAACGGGGATATCATGCAACTGCGCCATTTGCGCCGCGCGCCAGCGGCGTTCACCCGCGACGATTTCATAATCGCCTTCGGCAATTTCTCGGACGATCAGCGGCTGAATGATCCCCTTCTCTTTGACCGAAGCGGCAAGCTCATCCAGATGTTCCCGGGCAAAGGTGCGGCGCGGCTGATTTGGGTTTGCGTGAAGCTTTTCAATTGGAATCGTCAGGTCCGGCCGCCGTGAATCAGTTGGCACGCGTCCCTGGGGCTCTTGTGTGACATCTGCCATCAACGCCGAAAGCCCGCGACCCAACCCTCTTGGTTTTGATTTTCTGGCTGTCACAGGGTCCTCCTAGTACCGCTCAGACTGCGGTCTTATTGTTCTTATGCATGACTTCCCGGGCCAAATGCCGATAGGCCATCGCGCCCAGAGACCCCGAGTCATATTGCAAAACCGGCAACGCGTATGACGGAGCCTCACTGACCCGCACATTTCTGGGTATTTTGGTTTTAAATACCATCTCACCCAGATTGTCACGTGCGTCTTTTTCGACCTGACGGGACAAGTTGTTGCGGTTGTCATACATAGTCAGCACAACACCTTCGATTCTGAGGTCTGGATTCGCAGTCTGTCGCACCTCGCGAATGGTCAGCATGAGCTGAGACAAACCCTCTAATGCGAAGAACTCGCTTTGCAATGGCACCAGTACGGAATGCGCTGCGACCATCGCGTTTACCGTCAGAAGATTCAGCGATGGTGGACAGTCAATCAGGACGAAATCCAGATCGTACTTATCAATAGCAGTCTGGCGTAATGCGTCATGCAGTAGATAGCTGCGTTTTTCGTTCGAAATCAGTTCGATATCAGCGGAACTGAGGTCTACCGTAGCGGGGACAACGAGAATACCTTCAATCTCCGAGTCCTGAACGACCGCGTCCAAAGGCGCATCATCCAGAATCAGGTCATAAGTTGTCCAATCTCGATCCTCGACACCTAAACCGGTTGAAGCATTCCCCTGTGGATCCAGATCAACCACTAAAACCCTGCATCCGGCCTCGGCCAAGCCTGCTGCCAAGTTTATGGCTGTTGTCGTCTTCCCAACCCCGCCCTTCTGGTTGGCTACCGCTATGATCCGGGGGCCTGAGGGACGAGATAGATCAACCACGTGATACTCCTTTGACCTTGAGGATGACGGCTTGGGGCTCTGTTAAACTTGTAATCGGATCACAGGTGAAATTCCATTCTTCCTGCGCATCCTGCACCTCTTTTTTCCAGCTTACACCTTTCGGCAACAAAGCGACGCCAGAATCGCCTAAATGTCTGTCACAAAAAGATAATAATACCCCGAGATCTGCCAAGGCGCGGGCAGACAAAACATCTGCATTCAGGGGGTCCACCGCTTCAATGCGTTTCGCCACCACTTTACAGTTTGCGCAACATTCCCGGGATACATTGCGTAAAAACGCAGATTTTCGCTGATCGCTTTCAACAAAGGTAAATTTTGCGTCTGGCGCTTCTTCAATCGCCATGATTGCACAGACCATACCAGGAAACCCGCCACCACTTCCAATATCAACCCAATGCGAAAAGTTCTCGGCACATCGAAAAACCTGAACGGAATCCAAAATGTGCCGTGTCCAGATTTCGGACAAGCTTTTGCGCGAAACGAGGTTGATTTTCGGGTTCCAGCGCTCGACAAGGGCAACATATGTTGCCAGTCGATCAAATGTTTCACGTGAAACATTCAGACCGTCAAACAGCTCTTCCTTCATGCTTTGCGCACCCTCTGATCTCGGCGAAGCTTGGCCAACACCAAAGTCAGCGCTGCCGGCGTCACACCCTCTATCCGGCTTGCCTGCGCTACATTCTCGGGACGGGCGTTGGACAACTTCTGCTTCATCTCTGACGACAGCCCATCCAATGCGAAGAAGTCAAAATCACGCGGAATCTCATAGGCTTCATCGCGTTTCATCGCTTCGACATCACGTCTTTGCCGCTCGATATAATTCGCATACAGCGCATCGCGTTCCACTTGCTGCCGAATGCCTGATTCAACGTCCTGCAACTCAGGAATCAAGGGAACAAGGTCCTCAAAGCTCACATCAGGAAAGGCCAAAATCGCCATACCATCGCGGCGATTGCCATCCTGATTGACCTCGATACCAGCTTCTCGCACTTCTTTCGGAGTATAGGTATGATCTGTGAGCTTCTTTTTTGCAGCCTCCAACTTCTCCATCTTTTCAGAGAAGTGCTTGCGGCGCGTCTCGCTTACGCAACCTAGGCGTATGCCAATAGGTGTCAGTCGTTGGTCGGCATTATCGGCGCGCAAAGACAATCTAAACTCTGCCCGTGAGGTAAACATCCGATAAGGTTCCGCCACTCCGCGAGTAGTCAGGTCATCGACCATGACGCCAATATAACTGTCGGAACGCGTGAAATGGATTGGATCCCGACCCAAGACCTGAAGGGCAGCATTGAGGCCAGCCACCATTCCCTGAGCTGCAGCTTCCTCATATCCTGTGGTGCCGTTAATCTGACCCGCAAGATATAGTCCTGGCGCCTCAGGCAACGACAGTGATGATGTCAGAACGCGAGGATCTACGTAGTCATATTCGATGGCGTAGCCAGGTTGGAGGATCTCCGCCTTTTCCAACCCCTTAATGGATCTGACATAATCGACCTGAACATCCTGTGGCAGTGAGGTAGAAATTCCATTCGGATAGATTGTGTGATCATTCACACCTTCTGGCTCGAGGAAAATCTGATGAGATTCCTTATCCGCAAACCGCACAATCTTATCTTCGATCGAAGGGCAATATCTGGGGCCTATACCGTCAATATGTCCCCCATACATCGCCGATCTGGAAAGATTCTTTTCAATGATCTCATGTGTTCTGGCATTGGTATGCGTAATCCCGCAAGAAATCTGCGGTGCCACCACCCCCATCGAAAGGAATGAGAACAGCGTAGGTTCATCATCGCCGTCCTGACGTTCGAGACCTGACCAATCAATCGTCCGACCATCCAGGCGGGGCGGTGTCCCGGTTTTCAAGCGTCCTAGCGGCAGGTTAAGGCTATCCAGACGCTCGGCCAGCTTTACAGAAGGACGGTCCCCCATACGCCCGCCAGGGCGCGATACGTCACCAATGTGAATAACGCCTCTCAAAAATGTCCCAGACGTCAGGATCACAGCGCCGGCCCGTATTTCAGACTCATCCGCCAATCGAATTCCGGTAACAGCAGGTCCATTCACCAGGAAATCTGTCACCTCGCCGACTACGACGCTGAGGTTCGGCTGTGCCGTGGTTTCTCGCTGCATCGCAGCTCGGTACAAAGCCCGGTCTGCCTGCGTTCTGGGCCCCTGAACTGCGGGGCCTTTACGGCGATTCAGCAAACGAAACTGAATTCCCGCCTGGTCTGCGACGCGCCCCATCACCCCGTCCAACGCGTCAATTTCGCGAACAAGATGCCCTTTGCCGAGGCCCCCAATAGCGGGGTTACAGGACATTACGCCGATATCAGTGGCCGACAGAGTCACAAGGGCGGTAGTCGCACCCATCCGGGCGGCCGCATGGGCCGCTTCTGTTCCGGCGTGGCCCGCTCCGATAACGACGACGTCAAAATCCGAATGTTTCACGTGAAACACTCCTTACTTTCCCAGGCAGAAGCTTGAGAATATTTCATCCAACAAGTCTTCTACACCAATTCTGCCAACCAGAGCTTCCAAAGCGCGGATCGCGGTTCTCAGTTCCTCGGCTGCGATATCATACAGGTCGGGACCTGATTCCAGAACAGCGATTGCAGCACTAAGTGCATCGCGCGCTGTGATCAGCGCTATACGATGCCTTTCACGCGTAGCGATACCATGGGTAGTAGTACGATCACCTAAAACACGCGATATGTTGGAAATCAACCGATCCACACCCTGCCCGGTTTTCCCTGAGATTCCTTCATCAGAACTGTTTCTCAGATCGGATTTCGGAAGAACCTGAATATCTCCCTCCAACAGCTGAACGCCCAGCTCTTTTGGATCATCAGTCAGAAATACGCGCAGATCGGCGGCCTCGGCGCGCTTTTTGGCCCGCTCAATTCCCAGGCTTTCGACGTGATCGTCGGTTTCCCGCAAGCCCGCTGTATCCAACAAAGTAACGGGAAGTCCCTCAAGGTCCATTCGAACTTCAATCACATCGCGCGTAGTGCCGGCATATTCCGACGTGATCGCTGCTTCGCGACCGGCCAGAGCATTCAGCAATGTCGACTTTCCAGCATTTGGCAAGCCAACAATCGCAACCTCGAACCCGGTTCGAATGCGTTCCGCAATACGAACCCCTTCAGCTTCACGTTGTAGATCTGCAATGACATCTGTGATCAACTGGCGCACTTCAGGGGTAACATCGGTTGGCACCTCTTCATCGGCAAAATCAATCACTGCCTCAAGCAGCGATGCGGCGCGAATCAAATCGCGCCGCCAGCGTTCAGCCAAATTCCCAAGCTCTCCGGCCAGAATGATCTGTGCTTGCTTGCGTTGAGCTTCTGTCTCAGCGTCGATCAGATCGGCAAGGCCCTCGACCTGTGTCAAATCCATTTTGCCGTTTTCCAAGGCACGGCGGGTGAATTCCCCGGGATCGGCCAGGCGCAAACCGTCCATGTCCGCAAGGCAGCGCATGACGGCGTTGACCGCCGCTGTACTGCCGTGAATCTGTAGCTCTGCCACGTCTTCGCCAGTAAAGCTGGCCGGGGCCTGGAAGGTCAGAACTACCCCATCATCCAGGCGCGATCCGTCTTTGCCATACAGGCTGCGCACCCGCATCCCGCGGGAGGGCAAAGCAGCACCGGAAAGAGCAGCCGCGGCAGGATGCGCCAAGGGGCCCGAGAGACGGATGACCGCCACCCCTGCCTTGCCTTGCGCGCTGGCCAAGGCGAATATCGTATCCATTCGACCGCCTCGCTTGCGTCCAGGACCTGTGTCAGGTGTTCATCGAATCGAAGAACTCGCCATTTGTCTTGGTCTGTTTCAACTTGGACAACAGGAACTCGATCGCATCGGTAGTGCCCATCGGGTTCAGGATACGGCGCAGAACAAAGGTCTTGGCCAGATCACCCTTATCGACCAGCAAATCCTCTTTCCGCGTACCGGATTTGAGGATGTCGATAGCCGGGAACACGCGCTTATCTGCGATCTTACGATCCAGAACAATTTCCGAGTTACCGGTGCCTTTGAATTCTTCGAAGATGACTTCGTCCATCCGGCTGCCGGTATCAATCAGCGCAGTGGCGATGATGGTCAGCGAGCCGCCTTCTTCGATATTCCGTGCCGCACCAAAGAATCGCTTAGGTCGTTGCAGAGCGTTTGCATCCACACCGCCGGTCAGAACCTTACCCGAGGATGGAACCACGGTGTTAAATGCCCTACCAAGTCTTGTGATCGAGTCGAGAAGAATAACAACATCTCGTTTATGCTCGACCAAACGCTTGGCTTTTTCGATAACCATCTCAGATACGGCAACGTGGCGGGTGGCGGGTTCGTCAAAGGTCGACGACACGACCTCGCCCTTCACCGAACGCTGCATGTCGGTCACCTCTTCCGGCCGCTCGTCGATCAGTAGGACGATCAGATAGCACTCAGGGTGGTTCTTTTCGATCGAGTTCGCAATATTCTGCAGGATCACCGTCTTACCGGTCCGTGGCGGTGCCACAATCAACGACCGCTGACCTTTACCGATCGGCGAAACCAGATCGATGACACGGGCGGACTTGTCCTTGATGGTTGGGTCTTCGACCTCCATCTTCAGGCGCTCATCCGGATAAAGCGGTGTCAGGTTGTCGAAAGCAACTTTATGCCTGGCTTTCTCGGGATCTTCGAAATTGATTTTGGTGACCTTGATCAGTGCGAAATACCGTTCGTTCTCGTCCGGCGCCTTGATATCACCTTCGACCGTATCACCGGTGCGCAACGAATGCTGGCGGATCATTTCTGGCGAGACATAGATATCATCAGGACCGGGCAAATAGTTCGCCTCGGGCGAACGCAGGAACCCGAACCCATCTTGCAGAACTTCAAGTACGCCATCGCCGCCCACGGTCCAGCCTTCATCTGCGCGTTCGCGCAGAATCTGGAACATCATCTCGCCTTTTCGCATGGTCGAGGCGTTTTCGATCTCAAGCTCTTCGGCCATCGCCAAAAGGTCTTTGGGGCTTTTGGCTTTCAGATCGGCCAGATTGAGGGATTCATTAGACATGATGATGAGAACCTTGGCCGCATGGATGCGGCTCGGACTGGAATTTCAATACGGAAGATACGCCGCCCGGACGGGCGTGTTACGCGATAAATAAGCGCTTACCTACAAAGAGTCAAATAGCTGCTCAGAACTTCAGAACGACCGCCAGAACGATGATAACCATCAAAATGGTAGGCACCTCGTTCATCATGCGATACTGCCGCCCAGTGAGCGTATTTCGGCCCTCTAAGAAGTCCTTTCGACGTACCATCAGCCAGTAGTGGAACCAAGTCATCGCAATCACTGCTGCGCCTTTGACCCAGGGCCAGGCAAAATCCCAGCCGACTATGCCTGGAGTGAATACCATGATCAGGCCGCAGGTCCAGGCCATGTACATCGCCGGGCGCATGATCACCCGCAGCAGCTTTTCTTCCATTTCAAAGAAGATCTCCTGCGCCCCGTCAACGCCTTGGGCTTTTTCTACGTGATAGACGTACAATCTAGGCAGATAGAACAAACCGGCCATCCAAGAGATCACGGCCATGATGTGCAGGGACTTCACCCAAGGGTAGATGGTGAAAAGAAGATCAGTCATTCCAGCTCCGGGCGTGGTTTGGATCTCTCCCTATAAAAAAAATAGGAAAAGAGAAAGGATGATGGTTTTGTAGGGAGATCAAATTCCGTGGATTACTTATTTACCCATCTGTTTTCCCCAGGTGGATAGTTTCACCCGAGAACTGGGTAATACTGTTGATTTCATAAAAAACAACAATAAAACAATATGTTATGATTATATAGGACGTAGAATTCAGGGGATAACTTGATGAATAAGCTGGGATATCCCGCTTGTCCCGATGTTCAAAGTTATCCTTGTCCAGACTGGACAGGGTTCGGGCGACTCATAGAAGTTTTCCGCGAAAACACCGGGCTTGCGTGTCAACAGGAAAACCATACAAACCATCCTTGAACGATCAACCATTTGCTCAGGGGGTTTTCCACATTTCTGTCCCCATCATATTGGCCTCGGGGTCATCCATTCGCGCGCAGTTGCTAGAGAATGCGGGCGTGCGGTTTACCGTTCAAACTGCACGCGTGGACGAAGAGACCGCCAAACGGGCTTTGCTGGCCGAAGAGGCATCTCCACGTGATATTGCCGATACTCTGGCAGAGATGAAAGCCCGCAAGGTCAGCGACAAGGTGCCGGGGCCGATGGTTCTGGGATGTGATCAGGTGCTGGATTTCGAAGGTCAGCTTTTGTCCAAACCGCAATCGCCCGAGGATGCGCTGGCGCAGCTCAAAGCGATGCGGGGCAAGCGGCATATGCTGTTATCCGCAGCCGTCATCTATCAGAATGGCGAGCCGATCTGGCGACATGTAGGCCAGGTGCGCCTGCGGATGAGGATGAGTTCGGACGCCTATCTACGCGACTATGTTGCGCGCAACTGGGACAGCATCCGCCACGCAGTCGGGGCCTATAAGCTTGAGGAAGAAGGCGTGCGGCTGTTCGCAACCATTGACGGTGACTATTTTAACGTTTTGGGTATGCCCCTATTGGAGCTGTTGAATTTTCTGGCGGTCAAAGGGGTGATTGATCAATGAGTGGCAAGCAGATCCCGCTGGCGGGTGTGATCGGGCATCCGATTTCCCATTCGAAATCCCCAATACTGCATGGCCATTGGCTGAAAACTTATGGCCTGGCCGGTCACTATATCCCCATGGATGTCGCACCGGATGATCTTGAGGCTGTTCTACGAACCTTGCCCAAAGCCGGATTTGTCGGGGCCAACATCACAGTGCCCCATAAAGAGGTGGCCTTGGATCTGGCGGATACGGCTTCGGACCGGGCCAGGCAGATCGGGGCTGCTAATACGCTTGTGTTTCAGCCCGACGGTTCGATCCATGCGGATAACACCGATGGGTACGGGTTCATGCAGAACCTGCGCAGCGGCGCCCCAGATTGGATTCCAGCGGATGGCCCCGCGGTTGTCTTTGGTGCCGGGGGCGCAGCGCGTGCGGTTCTTCAAGCGTTGGTCGATGCCGGTGTGCCCGAGATTTTGTTGACCAATCGGACGCGCTCACGTGCAGATCGCCTGAAGGAAGAGTTTGGCACGACCATAACGGTGGTGGATTGGTTGAAAGCGGGCAACGTGGTTGAAGATGCGGAACTTGTGGTCAACACAAGTTCGCTTGGGATGCACGGCCAGCCCGAGCTGCGGGTGCCTCTGGACGGGTTACAGCCCGGTGCCATAGTCACCGATCTGGTCTATGCGCCACTTAAGACACGTTTGCTGCAAACAGCAGAACAGGCGGGATGCACACCCGTAGATGGCCTTGGCATGTTGTTGCATCAGGCCGTACCTGGATTTGAAAGCTGGTTTGGGGTGCGCCCTGAAGTCACTTCTGATTTGCGTGCTGCGGTGCTGGGATGAGCTTTGCACTTGGCCTGACCGGTTCTATCGGCATGGGAAAAAGCACAACTGCCAGCATGTTCGTCGACGAAGGCTGTGCGTTGTGGGACGCAGATGCCGCCGTGCATCGGCTATACGCGCGTGGCGGGACAGCGTTCAAGCCGATGCAAAGGGCGTTTCCTGAGGCCATTATCGACGGCGCGGTTAGCCGGGAAGTACTGAAACGGTTCATTTCAGCAGACCCAGCGGCGCTGAAAGCGATTGAGGCCATTGTTCACCCGCTGGTGGCGGCGGATCGAGCGGTGTTCCGGGAACAAGCCACCGCAGATATTCTGGTTTTCGATATTCCCCTGCTATTTGAAACCGATGGAGATGCGGCGATGGACGCGGTCGCCTGTGTCTCGGTCCCGGCTGACGAGCAGAAACGCCGCGTGATGGCGCGCGGTACCATGACCGAGGCGCAGTTCGAGCAGATCAAAGCCAAGCAGATGCCGAATGACGAAAAATGCGCGCGGTCTGATTTTGTGATCGTCACGGACAGTCTGGACCACGCCCGCGCGCAAGTGCAGGATGTGGTCAGACAGATACGGGCAGGGCTGACAGATGCGTGAGATTGTACTCGATACAGAAACCACAGGCTTTGATCCTGAAAGCGGCGACCGGATTGTGGAAATCGGTGCGGTTGAGCTTTGGAATCATGTGGCCACGGGCGAGACCTATCACGTCTATATCAACCCCCAACGGTTCATGCCCGAAGAGGCGTTTGGCGTGCATGGCATTGGCCCGGACCTGCTGGAACCGCCCCGGCCGGTGGAAAAAGGTCAGGTCACGCTGAAGGACAAGCCGGTTTTTGCCAAGGTTGGTCAGGGGTTTCGGGATTTTGTCGCTGACTCGAAACTGGTGATCCACAACGCGTCATTCGACATGAAATTCCTGAATGCCGAGCTGGGCTGGATGGGTCTGGCGCCGATCCCGATGGATCAGGCGCTGGATACGCTGGCGATTGCGCGCAAACGGTTTCCGGGCTCGCCCGCCTCGCTGGATGCGCTGTGCCGGCGGTTCAACATAGACAACTCGAACCGGGTCTTGCACGGGGCGTTGCTTGACTCTGAAATTCTGGCTGAGGTCTATCTTGAGCTGATCGGCGGACGTCAGCCAGATTTCGGGCTGTCGACCTCTGCGTCTTCTTCGGTTGGCGGAGCAGAAGAGTGGCGGCCATCGCCGCGCAAAGATGCCTTGCCGTCCCGGATCACCCAAGACGAACGCGCGGCGCATGAGAAGTTTATTGATAAACTGGGCGAAAACGCCCTTTGGTCCCGCGCCTGAGGTCACTCCGGCGCGGGGAAGGCTGATTAGGCCTGAGTCTTTTGCGTCTCGGCCTGACGACGCATCAATTCATTCCGGTACAGGCTGACAAAATCAATATTGTCCAGGTTAACCGGCGGGTATCCTCCATCGCGCGTGATGTCGCTGACGATGCGGCGCAGGAACGGGAACAGCATGCGCGGGCATTCGATCATCAGGAACGGATGCAGCTGGTCTTCGGCGACACCTTCCACATGGAAAAGGCCGCAATAATCCAGCTCGCACAGGAACAGGATGTCTTCCATGCCCTTGGCTTTGGATTTGAGGTTCAGCTTGATCGACACCTCGTATTGATGCTCAGCCGGGCGCTTTTTGGCGTCCAGATTGACCTGAACCGCGATCTCGGGCTGGACATCGCCAGACACGCCTTTTTGCGCCATCACGTTTTCAAAGGACATATCGCGAATGAATTGTCCCAGAACGCGCATCTGGATCTGGGGTGCGGTCTGGGCCGCGGTGTTTTCTTGGGCGCCGTCTTCGGCCATGGGTCTACTCCGAAACTGAAATTCGCCACTGCTTAGCAAGTTGGGCGAGGCACCTCAATGCTGGTGCGGCCCTTCGACCCATTTCGATGGCTTTGACGGGTTCTGACGGGGGCGAACCTCGGTGTATTCACCGTCGATCACATCGCCCTGGGTCGATGCTTGGGGCTCGGTCCTGAACTGCGTCCCGCCGCCCATCTGAAACTGCGTGATTGTGACCTTCGAGCGGAGATAACGGAATACAGAGACCCGGACGCCAGGGATTAACAGCGCAAATCCAACGGCATCGGTGAAAAACCCCGGTGTCAGCAGCAAGACACCAGACAGCAAGATCATCGCGCCATGGGCCAAAGGTTCGGTCGGGTCGTCAAGCTCTGCAAAGGATCGTTGCAGGTTTTCCAGCGCCATGCGACCTTGTGTCCGCACCAAAGCGGTACCCAGAACGGCCGTTAGAACCACGATCGCAAGGGTTGGCCACAGTCCGATTAGCCCACCAACCTGAATGAACAGGCCGATTTCGATGATCGGAACAAGTAAAAAAGCCAGGAACAGGTACATTTGCATTATCCTTTACTGCAGGTCGGGCGGTAGACTTGTCCCGAACTGTCACCTACATAGTGGCAAGAGGCCGTGTATACAAAGTCGCGGTCTGACCAAGAGGATGAAATGAACGAACCAATGATCCAGTTGCTGGTCCTGGCCGGAATTGCCGTTTTCCTGATCCTGCGCCTGAAAAGCGTACTGGGTACACGTGAGGGTTTTGAGAAACCCCCGCATCAACAACAGTCCGAAGCCAATAAGTCGCGCCGTGATTTTGAGGTGATTGAGGGTGGGCCAGATCACGACATTACCGATCACGTGCCCGAGGACAGCGAACAGGCGCAGACCCTATCCGCTATGAAACGGATCGAGCCGGGCTTTTCGGTGGGTGAATTTGTTCAGGGCTCTCGCGGCGCTTATGAGATGATCGTCATGGGGTTCGAAAAGGGCAATCTGGATGAAATCCAGCCCTTCCTGTCGGAAGAGGTATTTGAAACCTTTGTTTCGGTCGTTGCCGCGCGCGAGGATCAGGGGCTGACCATCGAGGCCGAATTTATCGGTGTGCGCGAAACCACACTGGCAGATGTGAGCTTTGACAAGGATACCAACCAGGCCGAAATCACCATGAAATTTGTTGGTGAGCTGACTTCGGCCGTGCGGGATCGTGGTGGCGATATCATCGAGGGCAACCCAAACACGGTTAAACGTCAAAAGGACAGCTGGACCTTTGCCCGCGTTATGGGCTCGGACGATCCGAACTGGCTGCTTGTTGCCACGGACGCATGATTGCAGCGTTTCGGTCGCTTTTCCTGGTGGCTGTCATGACCACCTCTGCCAGCGCCGAGGTGACACGATCCATACTGTCCTACGATGACCTGAATGGCTGGGCCGCCGATGATCACGGGGCGGCCCTTTCGGTTTTTCTGAACACGTGCGGTGATCTGGATGATCCGGACTGGCAGGCATTGTGCGGCGTGGCGCGCACCTATAAGCCCGATGCGGCCCGGTCATTTTTTGAGCTGTTCTTCCGTCCCGTTCTGGTCGAAGACGGGAAGGATGGCCTGTTCACAGGCTATTTTGAACCCGAACTGGACGGGTCCAAAACCAGATCGGAGCGGTATAAATACCCGATCTATAAAATGCCTCCTGAGGCGCGCGGAGCCGAAAAATGGTTATCCCGTCGCGATCTGCTGACCGGTGATGTCATGCAGGGCCGCGGTCTTGAAATCGCCTGGGTGGACGACCCAGTCGAGCTGTTCTTTCTGCAGATTCAGGGCTCAGGCCGTATCCGGTTGCCCGATGGGAGGGCGCTGCGGGTCGGTTATGGGGGCGCCAATGGGCATCCTTATCGTTCGATCGGGTCCGAACTGATCCGGCGCGGTGCCCTGGGTGCGCATCAGGTCAGTGCGCAGATGATCAAATCCTGGGTCCGCAAGAATCCCGAGGCGGGTACCGAATTGCTGTTTCATAACCCGTCTTATGTGTTCTTCCGCGAGGTGAATCGTGTTGCACCGGAATTTGGCCCTCTGGGTGCGATGAACCGTTCGGTCACTACCATGCGCAGCATTGCCGCCGATCCGGCATACACACCGCTGGGTGCTCCAGTCTGGGTCGAAAAGGACGGCAAGGATCCTTTGCGCAGGCTGATGATCGCTCAGGATACCGGGTCGGCCATCAAGGGCGCGCAACGGGCTGATATTTTCTTTGGAACCGGCGATGCCGCAGGGGCTGCAGCGGGGCGCCTGAAAGATCCGGGTCGCATGGTGGTACTGCTGCCGATTCAGCGCGCATATGCTCTTTTGCCGGACGAGTTCTGATGTCGCGCCGCAAATTGACCCCTGACGAAATGGATCTGTGGCGCAAGGTGACCAAACAGGCAGATCGCCTGCATCCCGAACTGCCGCAGTCGGTGCACCCCACCTCATTGCCCAAGCCGAAACCGACAAAGACCTTTAAGCCCCGGATCGAGGCGTTTGAAGTCGGGCAGAACGCGGCTGGCAGGGGTGTGCGGCATGTGTTGAAACCATCCGTTACCGAAGGGTTACGCGCCAACCCGGTGCAAATGGACAGCAAGGCTTTTGCCCGGATGAAACGTGGCAAGCTCCGGCCCGAGGGCAAGTTGGACTTGCATGGCTTGCGGATGGACACGGCCTATCCGGCGCTGGTGCGCTTTGTGCTAACCGCGCAGGCTTCGGGCAAGCGCCTGGTTCTGGTGGTGACCGGAAAGGGCAAAGATCGGGATGAGCCCGGCCCCATCCCCACTCCGCGCGGCGTCTTGCGCAATCAGGTGCCGCAATGGCTGTCCCTACCGCCCTTGGCACAGGCTGTGATGCAGGTGACGCCCGCGCATATCAGCCATGGTGGCGACGGGGCCTATTACGTCTATCTGCGCCGCAGTCGCTAAAGCGTGCGTGCGGCGCGGCTGATGCCAAGCCAGGTCAGCAGACAAACCAGCAGGAAGAATACGGCGATCCACAGGAACTGCGTGTCCAGCGGAACCCCCTGATCAATCAAAACGCCGGTCAGTCCGGGGCCAATCGCCGACCCAAGGACCATGACCGCCGTGGCCATGGCCTTGATCGCGCCAATATGACGGGTTCCATAGAATTCTGCCCAGAACGCGCTGGGCAAGGTGCTGTTTGCGCCGACGGTCAGCCCCAGAAAGACCAATGCAGCAACCGCACCCCCAATCGAGGTGCTTGCAGCCGCCAACATGAAGCCGATAGCTATTGGCACCTGATAAAAGGGCATCATTCGGGCGGTTCCCCATTTATCCAGCGCCCATCCCGCGACAAACATCGAGATCAGGGAAACACCTGTGTAGACGGGAAACAGCGCCACCAACTCGATATGTTGCCAGCCTTTGACCTCGGCCAGATGGACCTGATGAAAGAAGAAGGCGGTTATAAAGGCAGAAGGACCCAGCAAGGCGGGGGCCATGAACCAGAACAACGGGTTCAGCAAAGCGTCGGTGCGTGTCCAGTGCCGCCCCTGCATACCTGCCGCCGAGTACTCGCTGGCCAGACTTTGCGGTGTGCGCTCTTGCCGAAGCAAGCGCAGCAGAATCGGAATGCCGGTCACACAAATACCTGCCGAGATGATCCAGAGCAGGCGCCAATCCAAAAACACCATCGCAGCGACAAAGATTACGGGCAAAAGCGCTTCACCAACCGCAAATCCGACCGAGGCGATCGACAAGGCCTTGCCGCGCGTTGTGGTAAACCAACGCGCCATCGCGACCAAGGCAAGATGGGTGCTCATCCCCTGCCCGAACAGGCGCAACAGGAAGATCACCAGCGGTAGCAGGATCAGCCAGCGGTTCAACGCCATCGCTAGCGCCGCCACGGCTAGCCCAGCCAGGACAGCGGGGCCGAGCACACGCACCCGGAAGATATCCGTAAGCCCGCCCGCCCAGATCATGATGATGGCGGATGCGGTTGTACCCAGCGAATAGATCCCACCCCAGGCCCCATGGCTCAGCCCGAACGCCGCACGAATTTCGCCGGAAAAGATCGAGATGAAGAACGTTTGCCCAAAACAGGACAGAAAAGTCAGCAGAACTCCGGCGCCAAGCCATGAGGCATTTGCTTTCAGATAATGCCCCAGGTGAAAGGACATTACGGAGAGCTGACCTTGGCCTGCCCGGTCTCGGTCAGCTCAATCTCGGTCGCCCCGGTCGGGTTGCGGACCTCGGCGGGGGCGATCACGTCAATCCCGCGTTGCCTGCCAAAGGTACTGCTGACCCGGCGGGCGGAATTGATAATCGCCAAAAGCGCCGGAGAGGTTGCAGCCACGAAATGAGACGACCCGGCATCGCTGTTGAAGGCGGTCGTATCCAGAATACTGATCTTATATTCGGACAGCGCATCGGCCGAGCTGATATTTCCCAGACGTTCGCTTTTGGCGGTACCGCGCAGGCGTGCGGATATACTCAGCAGCCTGTCTTTGCGTGAGATCATCACAATGAACGGGTCAGGCAGCGTTTTGATGCTGTCCATCTGCGACCGGAACAGATCGACATCCAGATCCGGTGCGATCAGAACAACCCCTTCGATATTCCGATGCGACCAGCCCGGTTCGCGCAGCTCGGCCTGCCGCATCATCTCCATCGTCAGGGCGGTGCCCATGGAATGCGCCACAAGGATAACCCGATCGACCCCCATTGATTTCAGCTGGCGAACAGTTTGTTCCAGACCATCACGGGCGAACAGCATGCTGTCGATGTCATAGGCATAGCCATAACCCGTTGCCTGGCTTGGCCAGGAATAGACCATGGTTTCACCCGGTATTTCCAGATCATGTTCCAACTGCGCGGCGCGGAACACTGTTTCCGACTGGGTCGTGTTATAGCCGTGGATAAAGATCGAAACCTCGTCCACACCTCTTAGTCGCGAGGCAAGGCCCTGGGGTCCGGCAAGCTCGTCTTCATCAGCCATCACGAACTGATTTTCCGGGTCCGGGTCGGCATAGGAAAAATCCAATGTCCCGGGTGTGTGATTGGGTGGAATCGAGACCGTCATCTCGAGAAATTGCAGCTGATCGCTGCGGCGGTACCCATAGGATCCGTCCGCTTCGCGCGCGCGGGTGGTTGCTGCGTAAATGGTTTTGGGCGTGCCAATGTCCAGTGCCGAGGGCACGGTTTGAGATACGGTCCGGTCGACACATGCGGCAAGCGTTGCCGCAGTCAGGACAAAAATAATATAGCGCAGCACCTGTCGCCCCCTAAGGAATTTGCGCACACGCTACTCTATTCTGATCCCAGGTCCAGCGGGGTCAATGACGCGGACCGGCAAAAACCGGCTGGAGATATTACAGAACGTAACGGCTGAGGTCCGTAGACTTTGTCAGCTCACCAAGATTGTCGTCAACGAACTGTGCATTCACGGTGATTTCCAAACCGGCCTGATCGGGGGCTGTGAAAGACAATTCCTCGAATACGCGCTCCATCACGGTGTAAAGTCGACGTGCGCCGATATTCTCGACACTTTGGTTCACATCCGCTGCGATTTTCGCCAGGGCTGCGATGCCGTCCTCAGTAAAGCTGACCGTGACATCCTCGGTGCCCATCAAGGCAGTGTACTGGCGGGTCAGCGCGTTGTCTGTCTCGGTCAGGATGCGGACGAAATCCTCTTCGGTCAGTGCGCGCAGCTCGACACGGATCGGCAGGCGCCCCTGCAGTTCCGGCAACAGGTCGGACGGTTTGGCAATATGAAACGCGCCTGAGGCAATGAAAAGAATGTGGTCGGTTTTGACCGGCCCATGCTTGGTGGAGACGGTTGTGCCTTCGATCAGAGGCAACAGGTCACGCTGCACCCCCTCTCGGCTGACATCACCGCCGCGTGCGTCCGAACGGGCGCAAACCTTGTCGATCTCGTCCAGAAACACGATGCCGTTCTGTTCAACCGATTCCAGCGCCGCGCGGTTTACGGTTTCGTCATCCAACAGTTTGTCGGCCTCTTCTCCGATCAGCATGTCATAGCTTTCGGCGACGGTCAGGCGTTTCTTGACGGTGCGCCCGCCAAACGCCTTGCCGAAAATATCGCCCAGATTCATCATCCCCATCTGACTGCCGGGTTGGCCAGGGATATCGAACATCGGCATCTGGCTTGAGGTATCCGTCAGTTCCAGCTCGATCACTGTGTCGTCCAGCTCTCCGGATTTGAGCTTTTTGCGGAACATCTCGCGGGTGCCCTCACGCGCGTCTTCCCCGGCAATGGCAGTAATCACCCGGTCTTCGGCGGCCTGATGGGCCTTGGCTTTGACGTCCTCACGCATGAATTCACGGGTCTGCAGGATCGCGGCATCGGCCAGATCACGCACGATCTGTTCCACATCGCGGCCAACATATCCAACCTCGGTGAATTTGGTGGCCTCGACCTTGATGAAGGGTGCGCGGGCCAACTTGGCCAGACGCCGGCTGATCTCAGTCTTGCCAACGCCGGTGGGGCCGATCATCAGGATATTCTTGGGATAAACCTCATCCCGGATGTCATCAGCCAGTTGCTTGCGCCGCCAGCGATTACGCAGCGCCACGGCGACCGCGCGCTTGGCATCCTTCTGCCCGATGATAAAGCGATCCAGTTCCGAGACAATCTCGCGCGGGGTCAGGTCGGTCACGGGGGCAGTCCTTTCGGTCGGCATAAGTTGGCTGCGGTCTAGGTAATCACCGCAACGGCGAAAACAACAGCGGCAGCGTTGGTTAGCAATGCCCCACCCGGTTTGCAAATGCTTTCCATAGGTAAAGCGCCCGGCCTCTGGTACAGTGATTTCAAAGCGTTGAGGGCCCGGAGCGCGGAAATGACCAAGATTGCCAAGATCACCCTGCTGTTTGTCGTGTTTGTCGACCTGATCGGGCAAGGGTTGGTCTTTCCGATCATCAACTCACTGATCATGGAGACGAAATCGGGGTTCCTGCCTGAAAACACGGCCATGGGCACCCGGCATTTCTACTACGGCTTGGTGATTGGCTGTTTCTTTCTGTCCTGGTTTCTGGGCGTGGTCTATGTCTCTAAGGTTTCAGATTCCATTGGTCGCAAGAACGCGCTGCTAGTGTGTCTGGGAGGGGCATTGATAGGTTATGCGCTGACCATCGCCGCGCTGTATCTCAACAGCCTGCTGCTGTTGATTGTCGGCCGGTCGATCACCGGGTTTACAGCTGGCAACCAGCCGATCGCGCAGGCGGCAATGATTGACGGCAGCACCGATGCCGCCGACCGCGACCGCAACATGGGCTATATCGTGACAGGTGTCAGCTTTGGCCTGGTTGGCGGTCCCATTATTGGCGCGGTCCTGTCGGACTCGGCCCTGCTGGGCAGCGCGGCGACGCTGAAAACGCCATTCTACGGCGCCTTTGTTCTGGTGTTGATCGCCATTTTCCTTGTCGCCGCGTATTTCAAGGATACCCGGACCGAGCGTGAGCCCTTTGTCTTTCGCCCCCGCGATATCACCGACAGCCTGATAGCGGTGCGCGAACATCCGATGGTTCTGAAAATCATGCCGGTCTATGGCCTGTTCATGATCGCCAATGTGACCTTCTATGTGTTTGTCGACAACTTCTTGACTAGCGCATTTGGATACGGGGTCATCGGCGGCAGCATGGCCATGGTCGTCATTGGGGTTGCGCTGGCCTTTTCCAGCACCTTCCTGGTCAAACCTGCGCAGGAACGGTTCAGCAAACACCAGATCATCTATGTCTCACTGGTTGTGATGGTGATCAGCGGCCTAGGTTTCGCCTTCAGCCCCAGCGGTGTGCTGAGCTATGTCCCGGTCTTTTTCTTCTATTTCTTCTTTGGCGTCTCATACCCGACACTGCTGGGCCTGTTTTCCTCCAGTGTCAGCGACACCGATCAAGGCTGGGTCATGGGGGTGACCACGGCTGTCTTCTGTCTGGCCGGGGGCGTCATGTCCCTGATCGGCGGCGGGTTGATGAGTATCGACATCCGACTGCCCTACTACATCGTGATCCTGACCGCCCTGTTGGGGCTGGTCGGGATGCATATGCGGTGGAAGGGCAAAGAGATCCGAGAGCTGTTGGCCTGAGACAGTTCTGCGTCTTAGATCGTCTCAACCGTGAGATTGCCATTGGTATAGACGCAGATATCGGCGGCGATGGCCATGGCTTCGCGGGCGACTTGTTCCGCCGGTTTGTCGCCATCCATCATCGCGCGCGCCGCTGCCAGGGCAAAATTGCCACCCGATCCGATGGCAGCCACGTTGTGTTCCGGCTCCAGCACATCCCCTGCCCCGGTGATCACCAGCAGATCCTTGCCATCAGTGACGATCAGCATCGCCTCAAGCTTTTGCAGGTATTTGTCGGTGCGCCAGTCCTTGGCCAGCTCGACCGAGGCGCGGGCCAGTTGGCCGGGCGTGGCCTCAAGCTTGGTTTCCAGACGTTCCAGCAGGGTAAAGGCATCGGCGGTTGATCCGGCGAAGCCTGCGACAACCTCGAACCCGCCGGGTGACAGGCGGCGTACCTTGCGCGCGGTCCCTTTGATCACGGTCTGGCCCAAGCTGACTTGCCCGTCTCCGGCAATGACCACCTGCCCGCCTTTTTTGACGCCAATAATGGTTGTGCCGTGCCAACCGGGAAAGTCGCTGTCTGCCATGGGGGCCTCCGTTTTCGCCTGCTGTTCTATATGGGCCGGTCTCATCCGCAGCGCAACAGTTCACAACTTGCTTATAAGATATGCAAAAAACGCAAATCGGGGCTGTAAAACCAGCAATTGTGGGACTCAGTTGAAAATCCTACATGAGGCTCACAACCGACAACGGGTCGGCTGTTTCTGTTTATAAGGAATGCGCAAATGGCAACTACCGCAAATATCCATGCGCCGCTCGGAGCAGCTACCATCCTGCATGTAGTGGACGCGTTTTTTGGCGCTTTTGAAAAAGCCGCCGATTGGAATGAATCCCGCAAAACCCGCAATGCCCTGTCGGCTCTCAGTGATGAACAGCTGGACGATATCGGCCTGTGCCGCGCGGATATCACCACCCTCTGATCCACGAGAATTCGTGAATTCAAGATAAGCCGCCCGGGTCTGGGCGGCTTTTTCTTTTTCTGCGCAGCTTTTTCCAGTCAGACAATTCAGCCGGAAGCGCTTTGCCCCAGATACGAAAAAAGGCGCCCCGAATAAGGCGCCTTCAAACGTTGTTTCCCGAACCGGATCAGAGCGCTTCTTCGATCCAGCTTTGCAGCGCGGCTTTCGGTGCGGCGCCTGCGCGGTTCGAAACGACCCGACCATCCTTGAAGATGAACAGCGCCGGGATGCCACGTACGCCCATGGCGGCGGCAGAGTTCGGGTTGCTGTCTACATCGACTTTGGCGATCTTGACCTTGTCGCCATATTCAGCCGCCAACTCTTCCAGAGCGGGTCCGATCTGTTTACAGGGGCCACACCATTCGGCCCAGAAATCGACAACTACGGGGATGTCGGAATTCTTGACTTCGGCGTCAAAAGTATCGTCGGTAACAGCTACGGTCGACATATTCTGTCTCCTGAATGGGGAATGCTTGGTCACTGAAACTAGGTGTCGGGTATGCCAAGGTCAAGACGTCAGCGCACGGGTTAGCGCAGCTTTCACCAGATCGTGTGGCAGCCACATAAGCTGGGCTGTTCGGGTCCACAGAATTGCAGTTCTGACTTCGCGGTCCGGATAGATCTGCGACAATGAATCAGCATAGGCACCCATCTGCCGCAGCAGTCCTTCGGGGCAGGTTTCTGCATTGTCTGGAACTGTCATATTAGATTTAAAATCAATTATTTGGACGTCCGTTTCAGTGACGATCAGCCGATCAATGACACCATGGATACGCCGCCCGCCCAGATCGGCCGTTACCGGGACTTCGGCCAAGGTATCGGGGGCGAACACGGTCTTCAGGTGATCCGCCGTCAACACATTTTGCGCCTCGGCCAGCAATCCTTGCCGCTCGGCCTCACGCATATCGGGAAGAACCCGTGCGCAAAGCTGCGGCCAGTTCTCAGGAAGGACCCGCGGCAAATGCTCCAGCAGCAGGTGCAGGCGGGTGCCGCGCAGCTTGGCGGCCTCTTCATCCTGGCCCATGTCCCCGGGCAAGGCCTTGGCCCCGCCCAGATCAGACGGGCTGAGGGTTTCCGGCGCCGCATCAATGGCGGGGGCGGAATTCAGGAAGGTCGGCGGCAATTCGCTGTGGGAATGAACGGCGCCTGTGTGTTCGATAAATTCCGGATCATGCCAATCTCCGTGCGACAAGCGCAGGATCTCACTGTTGGGCAGAGCTGTTGCCCCTGCCCGCGCCATAGCCGCCTGCACCAGTTGATACCAACTGGTTCCGTCCTTGCCGACATCCCCTGCCGCACCAACGATTAGCCACTTCTCTGCACGGGTCAGCGCCACGTATAACAGGCGCAACCGTTCATTCTCTTCCCGTTCGCGCGCTTCGGCTCGCGCCTGCGCGATCAGCGCCGGGGACGCGTCTGCCGGTACTTTCCATAGTGGCTTAGCATCCGTCACCATGATCTCGGCATCGCGCGGGGCTTGCCGTCTGCCGGTATCCGGCAGGATCACGATGGGGGCTTCCAACCCTTTCGATCCGTGCACGGTCATCACGCGGATCATGTTGCCGACACCGCTCATCTGCCGTTTGATCTCCAGATCGTCCGTCTGCATCCAGACTAAAAAACCTGTCAGGCTTGGAATGTCGGTGCGTTCATAGGCCAGCGCCTGTGACAACAGCGCGTTGATGCCGTCTTCGGCCTCGGGGCCCAGCCGACCCAGCAGCAGGCGCCTCCCGTGATGACGGGTCAGAATCCGCTCGATCAGGTCAAATGGGCGCAGAAAGTCGATTTGGCTGCGTAGGTCATTCAGAATGGCTAGCGTCTCGGGAAACTCCTCGGCCCGATTTCGCAGCGCTGCCCAAAGGAATTGCTCTTGTCGCCGATGTGCCAGATCAAAAAGCCGCTGTTCGGACCAGCCAAACAGAGGCGATTTCAGTACCGTGGCCAGCGACAAGCTGTCCTCGGGCGTGGCCAAAAAGCTCAGCAGAGCCGCCAGGTCCTTGACCGCAAGCTCGGCTCCGACCTTCAACCGGTCAGCCCCTGCAATCGGCAGTTCGGCAGCCTTGCAGGCGCGGATGATCTCAGCAAACAGGTCCGAGCGGCGCTGGACGAGGATCAGAAAATCCCCCGGCTGCACCTTTCGCCGGACGAAACTGCCCGGTGCCTCGCCATCTTCGGGGATGGTTTCCCCCAGTTCGATCATATCCCTGATCGACTGTGCAACCTGCTCGGCCAGAACAACGGTATGGTGGCGCGCTCCAGGGCGGTCAACCGGGTCGGTCCATTCGGTATCTTCCTCGTCTTTGACTTTTTCGACCACCGGCCACAGGTCGACGCGCCCTGGCAGATCGGACTTGAAGGCGCGGTGCTGGCTTTCTTTGTGAAACCCGGCCTCGGCACGGTTTTCGAACAGAATATCCACCAGCGACAGAATGGCGCTGGAGGAGCGGAACGAGTACTCCAGCGTAGAATCCCACAGTTTAGAGCCTGATTCTTCCAGTTTCCGCCCAAATTCGGCCTGCATCCGATCAAAGGCTTGAGGGTCGGCCCCCTGGAAGGAATAGATCGATTGTTTCTTGTCACCCACCACGAAAATAGTGCGCTCAATCCCGGACCGGGCCCCCTCCCCGCTGGTGAATTCCTGCGCCAACTTTTCGACGACATCCCATTGGTCCGGGCTGGTATCCTGGGCCTCATCCACAAGAATGTGGTCAATCCCGCCGTCCAGTCGGTACAATACCCAAGACGCTACCGCCGGGTCGTTCAGTACGTTTCGGGCGCGCAGGATAAGGTCGTCAAAGTCCAGCCAGCCGCGCAGTTGCTTGCGCCGTTCATATTCCGGCAGAAAGGCCATTGCGAACCGGTGAAGTGCCAGCGTTTTGCGGGCTGCAACCAGTGCAAGCCGCTGTTCACGCGCGGCTTCGATGCGCAGCATCAACGCCTCTAGCTGTGGCATCTGACCCGCCAGAACACCTTCGCGCAGGGGTTTGGTCGGGAAAGCGTTAATCTTGGCGATAAATGGGTCCTTGGCCGCCTTTCCGGTCAGAAATACATCTTCAAGCACCGGCAGCGCACCGATTTCGGCGCGGGTGAAGGCCGCAAGCCTGGTGGCTGCCTTGGCGTTGTTCCCGCCGCTTTCGGTCAGTGCGGGCAGGACGCTGCGAATAAGATCGACCTCACCCCCCAAAAACACCTGACCCAGCAAGAGCTGTTCGTCAAAGCCGGCGGGCAGATTGAATTGCTGCAAAACCTGCGACCAATCGGCCGTCTGCGCAAACAGGTTGCGCTTTTGCGTGATGGCGGCGGTCAGTTTGTCGAACCCTGTGTCAGTCACAAAACGGGCGACATCGCCGATCAGATTGGCCATCGGCCCTTGGGCAAAATCCTCAACGATTTCTTCGCGCAACAAGGCGGCGGCCCGATCTTCCATCTCGGTGAATTGCGGGCTGACCCCGGCCTCAAGTGGGAAACGGCGCAGCAGCGAGGCGCAGAAAGAGTGGATGGTCTGAATCTTCAGTCCGCCGGGCGTTTCGATCGCGCGGGCAAACAATGTGCGGGCCTGTGCCAGACGGTCCGGGTCAATCGCACCCTGAACACCCAAATCGGTCAGCTGGGCCAAAAGTGGAGCATCCCCCAGCATGGCCCACTCACCGAGGCGTTTGAACAACCGGTTTTGCATCTCGCTGGCGGCGGCCTTGGTGTAGGTCAGGCACAGGATGTGTTGCGGCTGCACCCCGTCCAGCAATAGCCGTGCCACCCGGTCGGTCAGAACCCGCGTTTTGCCAGATCCTGCATTGGCCGCCAGCCAAGTCGAGGCATCGGGTCGTGCGGCCTGCACCTGTCGTTCGGTTGCGTCGTTGCGGGCGCTCATTTCAGGTCCTCGGGGGCGCTGTTGCTGGTTCGGTCCCACTCTCCGAAACGTGCCAGATGATCATAGTCCCCGATATCGGTATCCTTGTGCAGCATGCGGCGCGAGGTGAAGCCTTGATCAGGCTCTAAATAAGAGGAAAGCAGCTGTTTCAGCTCAGCCAGGACCTTGTCGACCGGCTCTTTGGTCAGAGGCGCGGGCACCTCTTTATAGGTGCCGCCCATGCCGATAAAAATTGCTTCGGCCACAGGCAGCGGGTCAAACCCTTCGATCCCGCCCTGCTCGGCTATTGCGGCTTCGATCAGCAACTGTTTGTCAAACTTGGCCTGCTGACTTTCGGTCGGAGGCGCACCGGTTTTATAATCGACCAGCCGCAGCGCTCCGCGGCTGTTCAGGTCAATCCGGTCGGCGCGCCCGACTATGGTGAAATCCAGCGGACTGAGCGCCAGCTTCATCGCGGCCTCAAAAGCCACAGGCCCACCATCGCTGCGCCTGGTGGTCTCGGCCCGCAGGAAATCATCCGCAATCCGTTCCAGCCGCGCGAGCCATAATTTGCGCGCTGTGGGCCATGGGACATGCTGGACCAGCAGGCTTTCGGCGCGTTTCAAAAAGCTTTCGCGCGTCAGCAAGGCCGTGTCCAGCACGCTGTCCTTGACGAATTGCTCCAAAATCTCGTGGATCACGATCCCGCGCAGCAGCGCATCCGGGGCCTGAACCAAAGGGTCCAGTGGTTTCAACCGCAGCACATGTTTGGCGTAGATCGCATAAGGATCACGGATCAGGCGCTTGATCTCTGTGACGCTCAGGCGGCGCGGGCGCGACCCGACCGGAGGGCGCGGAGATGGGCGCGGTGCCGCCTTGATTTCTGGAGCGTATTCAAGTTGTTCGGACCACCCCAGATATTGCCGCCCTCGGCCGCGCATTTCTGCAAGGGCGGTTTGGCCACCCTGTTCTGCGAGGCCACTCAACAGGTTGGTTAACCGATTCAACCAGCGGGAAGGAACGGTTTCGGCATCGTCGGACCGGGTCGACCGGGTCAGCCAGACCTCGGGCGCGCCGATAGCCTGCTGGAAGTCATGTGCCGACAGGCCAATGCGCCGCTCTGGCAGCAACAGCCCGGCCTTATCGCGCATCTGCCGGTTCAACCAGGGATCGGGCGCGGGCGCCTCGGGCCAACTGCCCTCGTTCAAACCGCCAAGGATTAGCAAATCGGCGCCCTGCACCCGGGCCTCGAGCGTGCCCCAGATCATGATCCGGGGGTGTGGCGCGTCGCGGTCGCGGACCTCTTCTCCGGCCAGCAAAGCACCCAGCAGATCGGCAAAGTCATGGGCAGTCATGGTGCCGCCATGCTGAGCCTCATTTCGCAGCTCGGTCACAACCGCCAGCGCCTTTTGACCGGCGTTCTTGTCCCATAGGGTGCCGGAATCGCCGGTGTTGCCCGCGGAAATGGCCTGAGCCAACCCGCAGAGGCGATCAACCCAATCCGCCAGTGGCAACTCATCAGCAATTTGCTGGTCGCAGAAATGCTGCACCAACCAATGGACCCAGCCTTCGGGCACCTCTTTGCGGATGGCAAATGCCGTCAGGCTGGCGGCATCCGGGAATGGCGGCCCGTGGCGGCGCAGGTCCAGTTCCAGATCGCGGGTGTGCAACAGATGAGAGCCACGCTCGCCCCCGTCATGGCAGAGCGGATGTTTCAGCAGGGTCAACAGCGCTTCGCCGTCCAATCGACGCGCGAACAGGGCCGCGACATGGCGCAGGAACCGTCCGGGCGGGGACAGTTGCAGCGGCAGGCCAGCACTGTCATCGGGCAGGATGTCCCACCGGTCCAGCGCAGCGCTGACCTGACGGGTCAGCATGCGGTCGGGGGTGATCAGAGCGGCGGTCTGGCCGGTTTCAGCCGCCTCTCGCAAGCGGAGCGCTATGGCCAGGGCCTCGGCCCGAGGGGACTGCGCCTCGACCAGGGTCAGGTCTTTTGTTGCGCCATGCAGATCGGTCAGTTGTGGACCTTCGGACATCCACGCATCCGTGATCGGGGCAGGGCGTAACGCAAGCGATATCAGCCTGTTACGGGCGGGTGAGGGTGGATTGTCCTGGGTCCAGGCTGTGATTTGATCCGGGCTCTGCCCAAGCTGGTTCATCAGTTTCCGGAACCGGTATTGCGGGTGATCCTCAGAGGTTAACGCCGCATCCAGCTGAGCCCAGACCTGATCGGGCTGGTCAAAGTCAAAACCCGGCAGGATCAATGCGCCCTGCGGCAGGCAGGCAACGGCTTGCATCAGCATCAGTGTCGTTCCCCGTGACCCCGTCGAGCCGGCAAGAATGACCGGGTGCTGAGGTGGATCCACTCGCCAATGTTTGACTAGGTTCTCGACCACGCGGCGCTGCCGGGCCTGCGTGTCCAGGATGTCGTCTTCTGTGTCGATGAACTGATCCGCAATCCCGATAAACGCCTGCGCGCGGGCCCAATGCCCGGACATGTCGGTGACATCCAGCCGCCGGATCGCTTCGGGTGAAACGCCTTCGCCCTGCATCTCATCTATCAATGCGGCCAGACTGTCTGACAGGTCAAACAAAGACGAGCGCGCCGCCAGATCCGGTTGTTGATCCAGCAGCTTCGAGACCAGCTGCGTCAATTCCAGCCGCCGTCGCAGGGGCGGTATTGCGGGTGGTATCTGCGCCAGATTCACGCTTTCACCCAGATCAGTCACCAGTGAAAGGCGCGGCAACAAACAGGCAGGGCCCTGGTCGAATAGCTCACGCACCCTGCGAGCCATACGCCGCGTGTTAACAACCAGCTCCACTCGGGCCAAAGCCTCGGGCGGAAGAGCGGCACAGCGATTTCTCAACCCCCGGACCAGCGTCTTTGGAAAATCCACACCCGGAGGTACGGCAAAGACGCGGGGCAGGGGTGAGGGGTCAAACATCCGCCAACAGACCTTCAGCAAGGGCGATCCCTTCCGGATGGCCAACATCGCACCAGCGGCCGGGATAGGTTAGGGCAAACAGCCGGTCTTTCTTTTGCATCCGATCCCAAAGCAGGTTCAGCGAAAACACCTTGTCTGGAATTTCGACCAGCCCTTCCGTCTTCATGATCTGCGCGCCTCCGTAGATCAATCCGGGGCCGCGGGTAATCCGGCCCGTTTCATCAGCAGTAAAGTCTCCGGCGCCGGCATGACCAATCGCCTGCGCGGTCGGGATGCACATTAGCAATGCGTCCATCAAATCAGGATTCCAGGCGGCCCGCAGCATTGTCAGCGGGTTCGGGCCGGACCATATGGCATCTGAATTCAACGTGAACACTGAATCAGACCCTAATAAGGGCAAAGCTGCCCGTAATCCGCCCCCAGTATCCAGAATGTCGGGCTGTTCGTGTGAAACAAATACGCCTTTCGGTGCCAAATGCGCCTCAAGCTGATCCGGCAGATAGTGCAGGTTGGCCACTTTGCGAACCGACCCAAGCGCGTCAACCAGATCCAGCGTATGGTCGATCAGCGGGCGCCCGGCTACCTCGATCAGCGGCTTGGGGCGGTTCAGGGTCAGGGTGCCCATGCGGGTGCCGAACCCGGCTGCGAACAGCATGACGGCATTGGGGGGCTGGGTCATCTCTGTATGAGTCTGTTCAGGTTTTCGGGTGTCGGCGCGGGCAGAGCCACGCGCAGCAGGTCGGCAACATTCACCAGCGCCGGGTGATCCAGATCCCGCATCAGATGGCCCCACGCAGCGGGGATCAAATCGACATAATGGGGTTTGCCATACTCGGTCGCAAGCCGTGTAAACACACCAAGAATCCGCAGATTTCGCTGGGCCCCCAGCACAGCATAGGCACTGCGGAAATCATGATCGTTGACACCCGTAGCCGAGATATAGTGGCTGACCATCCGCATTTCCGTACCCGGCGTCACTTTGCGGCGCACATCCTGAAGCAAAGACACAAGATCATAGGCAGGATGGCCCAGCATGGCGGTCTGAAAATCCAGCAATCCAACGCGCTCAACCCCTTGGCGGTCAGGGAGCCAGATCAGGTTTTCCGCGTGGTAATCCCTTTGGACAACAACTTTGGTGCCGGATGTTTCTTGATGCAGGATATCAGCAAATCGGTGTTCGAACCGATCCTGTGCATCCCGGTCATATTCGCCAAGAACCCCTTGGGCGTATTTGGTGAAGGATAGGGCCGCCAGTTCGGTCATCAGTGCCGGGCCGTAAGATTGCAGCGACAGGGTAGGGGCCTCGTGCAACTTGATCAGGACATCTGTTGCCGCCTCGTATAATTCCCGCTCCATATCGGGATGTTTGACCAGAACCCGCGCGAATAGGTCATCGCCAAGGTCTTCCAGAAGAAGAAACCCATATTGCGTGTCTTCGGCGTAGATCTGTGGGGCGCTTAGCCCGATAGATTGTAAATGCCGGGCCATCCGTACGAAGGCTTCGACCGGTTCCGCCTGCCCCGGGGGCGAATCCATCAGAACAGCGGACTTGCCCGTGACCGGGTCGGTCAGGCGCTCGTACCGGCGGTTCGAGGCATCCCCCGCCAAAGGCTCTCGGCGGGCCTTGGACCACGGCGTGTGTGAAATCAGAGCTTCGGCAAGGACGGCGCGGTTTGTCATTCGCTGACCTCCAGTTTTTGAGCCCATTTTTCGTCGGTCCATGTGAGGGTGATGTGGCGCATATCCAGCATGTCCGGGTCTGTTTCAAATGTCATCGTCAGGGCAGAACCGGGTGTCAGCGGGCCCAGTTTCTCGGGCCACTCAATCAGGCAGATCGCTTGCTCCATCGCTTCGGCCAGCCCAAGCTCTTCGACTTCCTCCACCGCGCTCAGCCGGTATAGATCGCAGTGCCAGATCTCACCTTTACGGGTGTCATAGACCTGAACCAGCGTGAATGTGGGCGAGGGCACATCCTCGGGCCGGGTCATCAGCGATTGGATCAGACTGCGCGCGAAATGGGTCTTACCGGTTCCGATCTCACCCTGCAGCAGCAGGATGTCGCCCGGATGCAGAATCGCGCCCAGCAGACTGGCAAAATTTGTCGTATCTTCGGGCGAATTCAGGGTGATCCTGAGGGGTGGTAACGTCATGGCGCCACAATGGCCCCACGCAGGATTGGCTGCAACCCGGTTCAGGCGCTGATTTGCTGTATCTCGCGCTGCGGAATTGCTTCGTTGGTGGCAAAGCGAATGATGGTGGCCCCGTTTTGCAATGGGCAGATGGTGCAGTTCAGATCGGTTCCGTTACGCATTTGGATTCTGGCTGACCACTCAGCCCGGCTGTCCCGCATTTCCACGAAATCCCGGATTTCACCCAAAATTGGAGTGGCCGTGCAATGTTTTTGCCAGTTGCGGGTCACGTCCAGAACCGTGTCGGGTTCAAATCCGGCACCATCGGCTTCACCCCATAATTTCTGATAGGCATAATTGGTGAAGGCCAAGGTACCGTCATCACCGAAAACGGCAACCGCGTCGGCCAGCTTATCCAGGATGGATTGCATCAAATCCATTTCCGCCCGAAAGCGGCGGGTCAACGTGATCTCGGCCGTGATATCTTCGAACAGAAAGGCCACCGCACCATCCGGGTGCGGGCGGCCGCTGACGGAATAGACCGAGCCGGATGGCAGCGACCATGTTTCCTGGTAATTTCCGTCTTCTGCTGCCTCCAGCAGATCGTTCATCTGATTACGCCAGCTGCGATAGTTCTTGGGTTCCGGCATCATGTGCTGATCGCGCAGGCGGTCAAAGAAACTGGACAGGTTGGGGCGGCAGCTCAGGAAATCCGGGGGCAGGGTGGTCAGGTCAATCAAGGCGGGGTTGAACAGGGCAAGCTGGCGATTTCTGTCAAAAATGGCCAAGCCGATGGACAGCTGTGCAAAGGTTTTGGTCATCGTCTGTACGAATTTTCGCTGCGCTGTCTCGGCGGCGACGATGGCGTTGATGTCCACAGCGTAGCATAGGCTGCCTTCCGGGTGGTCCACCATCGTCAGGTCAAACCAAAGCTTGTTTGCACTGTCTTCGGACGAAATGAATACACGGGTCTTGGCGCTGATACGCGCGCCATTTTCGGGCCCGGGAAAAAGAGGTGCAGTCAGGTCGGTATCGCCACCGCGCACTTTGCGGACAAGCGAGACATAGGCGGCGTTGCACCAGCGGATCTTGTTTTGATAATCCAGATGCCAGACCGGGTAGGGCGCCAGTTCCATCGCCAGGCGGATCGGATCGCTATTCTCGCGCAATACGGTTCTGGGGTAATCAGAGCTTTCCCGCAGCTGTACGCGTACGACCCCGTCGATCCATTCGCACAAAACGTCCCGCTCGACCGAACAATCAATGGCGGGGATGATAAGATTCCCTTCGTGCCTGACGCGTTCAGGGGTTTCAGGAAAGCCCGGAAAATCTCGCTGCAGCAGCCGACGCAGATCTGACCAGTCGCGCACAGCCTCAAACCCTTCCAGAGCGATGTCTGTGTGGCTGATCAGGCGGTCACCGTCGAACAGAAACACGACATTGAACAACGAGGCCGGCTCGGACAGGCCGAAATTGTCACTTGTCTGCTGACGACGGGGCAAAAGCCATTGAACCGCCAGACTGGCAGACACCACACTGATGACGGCCAATATGATCCAGTCGACCATGTGCTCTCCCGCGGTGAATTCACGGGCATAGCTATGGGTGGAAATGGTTAACGGGGTCTTAACTCAGACTTGGATATGCTGATTTACACCTGAAGGAACGGGGGTGTCGCCGGTCTGTGCATCCACAAGTTTTCGCGGCCAAGATACCCGGACGATGGCCCCTATACGTTCGGGATTGTCCGACAAGGTCTGATATGGATCAGAGCCATTGGCGAAATCCAAATGCGCACCGCTGCGTTCCAGCAGGGTTTTTGCGATGAACAGGCCCAGGCCCATACCTTCATATTCCGGCCGGGCCCGCTTTTCCGATTCTGCCCGCCGTCGGCGCATGAACGGATCCCCGATCCGGCCAATCATTTGCGAAGGATACCCGCGGCCGTCATCCATGATGTTGATCGTAATCCTTTCGGCTGTCCATTCCGCTTCGACCCAGACGTTGCTGCGCGCGAAATCCACAGCATTCTGGATGAGGTTGCGCATTCCGTGGATGATCTCAGGTTTACGCAGGATCGAAGGCTGTTGAACATCGCCATCCCCGACCGGACCTTCGGCAAAGTGTACCTGCTTGCCGCGGTTGATATGTGGCTCGGCGGCCTCATGGATGACAGTGGACAGGGGGGCCTGTCTCAGGTGGAGGTCGTCTTTGCCAGCCCGCCCCATGTCGCGCAGAATGTCGCGGCAACGATTGGCCTGTTCGCGGATCAAGGCGGCGTCTTCTTTCAGGTCAGGGCGGTCGTCCAGCTCTTCGATCAGTTCGGCACTGGTCAGTTTGATTGTTGCCAGAGGTGTTCCAAGTTCGTGCGCGGCGGCGGCGACAACTCCACCAAGATCGGTCAGTTTCTGTTCACGTGCGAGGGCCATATGCGTGGCCGACAGCGCTTGAGACATCGACTGCACCTCAGAGCTTACGCGGTGGGAATAGGCCCCCAGGAAAACGATCGCGATAACGATGGCAGCCCAGTTTCCGAACAGAAGGATACCGGGGATCTCAAGATCCACACCGCCATCCGTGTGCAGGGGAAGGTGAAATTCGGCTAGCAGCGTGGTCAGAATGATGGCCACCGTACCGATGATCAGCGTAGACCGGGTGCTCATGACATTGGCCGAGATCGTCACAGGACCCACCAACAGCAAGGCGAACGGATTATTGAGACCTCCGGTAAGATACAGCAGGATGGTCAGCTGCAACAAATCGAACAACACCATCAGAAAGTTTTCGAACTCGGACAGGCGTTTGTTGCGTGGAAAGACAAGAATCGCCGTCAAGTTGCCCATGACCGAAATACCGATGGCCAGATAGCACAGCGTCACATCCAACTGCACATCATAGGTCTGTTGCGCCACGGTGATTGCGGTGATCTGGCCAAAGATGGCCACCCAGCGCAGCAGGATCAGCGTCCGCAGGCGAATCCAGCTGCGTTCCTGACCAGGCCAAAAAGTGATGTTGGAATCTGCCATTGGTCCATTATGTCCTGTTGCATCGGCTGTTCATCTTGATAGGTGTCCCGGCCGGAACGATCAACAACTCCTCTATCGTCAGGTAAGATGCCATGGTCCGTCTATACGCTATCCTTGCAACAGTTGTTTTGGCCGTAGGTCTGGGGGCCATGTGGCTGCTGACGCGCGGCGCAGGCTCGGACGACAAATTCGCGCAGTGCCGGTCCAGCCAGATCGCAGGGGGTACGGCCACGATTGGCGGGCCCTTCGAACTGATCAACGGCAAGGGCGAGACTGTGACCGACAAACAGGTGATAACCGAACCTACGCTGGTCTACTTCGGCTATACCTTCTGTCCGGATGTTTGCCCCTTTGACATGTCCCGCAATGCCGAAGCGGTGGATATTCTGGCCGAGCGCGGGCAATCGGTGACGCCTCTGTTCATCTCGATCGACCCGGATCGCGACACACCCGAAGTTATGGCCGATTACGTCTTTAACCTTGGTGGTAAGACCATCGCCCTGACCGGCACGCCCGAGCAGGTCAAGGCCGCCAGCAAGGCCTATAAGACCTATTATAAGGCCCATGACAAAAGTGATGAGTACTATCTGGTTGATCACTCGACCTTTACTTATCTGGTCACACCCCAGGACGGGTTTATCGAATTTTTCGATCGCAATGACACAGCCGAGCAGATGGCTGACAAGGTGGGCTGCTTTCTGGACAAGATCTAGAACGCAACGGTCTGTTTGACCTTTGCAATGGCGCTGCTATTACTCATGTTTAAGCCAACGGCGTGAATTAGCGGAAAGAATAGAATATGGCGGACAGCTCTGACCTCGACATCGGCCCGGATAAATCGCTGTTATTGGTGGATGATGACGAACCGTTTCTGAGACGTCTGGCCAAGGCCATGGAAAAACGCGGGTTCGAGGTTGAAACCGCGGGCTCTGTCGCCGCTGGCCGCGCCATTTCCACAGCCCGCCCGCCTGCATATGCGGTTGTTGACCTGCGGTTGGAGGATGGCAACGGCCTGGATGTGGTCGAAGTGCTGCGCGAAAAGCGCCCCGACAGCCGGGTTGTGGTTCTGACCGGGTACGGCGCTATTGCCACCGCTGTGGCCGCAGTCAAGATTGGTGCCACCGACTATTTGTCGAAGCCCGCTGACGCCACCGACATCACCAACGCATTGCTGGCCAAGGGCGACGAACTGCCCCCGCCGCCGGAAAACCCAATGAGCGCGGATCGCGTGCGCTGGGAGCATATCCAGCGGGTCTATGAGCTGTGTGATCGCAACGTCAGTGAAACCGCGCGACGCCTGAACATGCACCGCCGGACATTGCAACGGATCTTGGCGAAGCGTAGCCCGCGATGAGGTCGTGGGTTTAGCTTGCGCATAACAGACCAGAACTCATCAAGCCGGAAAACCGAATTGAGTCTCGACAGGCGGCCACCAAACATATGCTTTGTCGCGGCTGATGGCCCGCAACCCATGAAGACTTTAATTTAGTGTCTGTTAACCAATTTGTGTTGTCGTTAAGTTCAATATTTATATTGTTCCGAACAAATAGTTGAGATGTATCGAAGTGTCGCCGCTCCCTAATACGCCATACGAAAGCCTCCGTATTTCCAACCCTGCCCTTAAAGTCATTGTCTCTGTTGTCACCTGGGCAGCAGAGAGATTTGGGTTTTGGGCGCGACCACGAAAGGGCGCTGCGGGTGAGCTCTCCGAAATGAACATTTTGGACAACCTGTACTGGGTCTATAAAAGTAAGAACCCCATTCAGCAGCCTGAAGCGGAGCTGGATCAGTCCGGGTTTATGACTAAAACGGCCGTACGACTTTCAACCGCTGGCATCAGTGACACATCAAATTCGGTCACTCTGAGCTTTGCCGGGGACATTCTAAGAACCCACAGGGCCAGTGTCGCAAAAGATCAAGTATATGCTGAGATTGAAGATCTATTGTTTCAGGACGATATTTTGGTCGCCAACTACGAGTCACCTGTAACGACACAGCCCTTGATTGACGAAGTGATCGGGGACGCTGGCCCGCCGATCGAATGTGCGTCGGAAGAACAGTTCGATGCTTTGACCAGCCATAACGAGAGGTTCATTGATGTTTTGAACCTTGCAAACAACCATATTCTTGACATGGGTGTTGAGGGGCTTGAAACGACTCTGAACGTCTTAAGTGACAGAAATATCATGCAAATCGGCGTGAATGAGAGTTTGGCAGAAGCCACAGCCGTCAAAACGATCGAACGAAAAGGGATAAAGTTCGGATTTGCGTCCTGCGCTTTTGGTACCAACGGCCACGCGCTTCCTGAAGGTCAAAAGCAGAGCATCAATATCGCCAAGCTGACTTCAAAACATCAAGCGCCGGACACCACCCTTCTAAAGACACAGATTTCGAACGCAAAAGCGGCTGGCTGTGATCTGGTTATTGCGATTATTCATTGGGGTCATGAGTTCGAGCTGTTCCCGCGCCGAGCGCAGCAAGAGGCCGCACAGGACTTGGCCGAATTCGGAGCTGATCTTATCGTCTGCCACCACCCCCATGTCCCTCAGCCCATTCAGCTGTATCGCACACAGACCGGAGATCGGACGGTGCCAATCGCCTATTCCCTAGGAAGTCTGCTGTGGGGTTTCGCCGATAGAGACATTGCCAGCAGTACGATTATGCAGATTGAAGTACAAAAGACTGAGGGCAAGGCCGAAATAACAAATCTGAAGGCGACGCCAGTGCGTTGGCATGCCCATGAGATTGACGGTAACGTCTTTCAGAAGGTGGCGCGATCAGAAGGCTGATAGTGGTCAGGGCCCAATCTCGGCCATCAATGCCGAATGTCTATGCGTATAGGCACATCTTACTTCAACGGGTGGCCGCAATTTGATCTGCAGCCCTTCCATAATAGCCCTGTCCGGGCGGCCGAAGAATTTTGTCGCCTCGGTCTCGGAAAAGCCCGCGATCTGGGTGGCTTCCATCCAGGCGCTGATCTTGTCAGCCTTTTTGATTTGCCGTTTTACCGTTTTAGGCACCGCAGCGGGTAGGCCGAACCGGATGTGGATTGCCGCAGTCAGCCGGTCATCCAGTGCGCCATAGTCGGGACCGACAGCGGATTTGACCGGAGAGATCATATCTCCGATCACGTATTCCGGCGCATCGTGCAACAGGGCCGCCAGCCGCCATTTGACCGGTGCCTTGGGGGCAATACGACCAAAAAGCTCTTCGACCAGCAGCGAATGCTCGGCCACCGAATAGGCGAAATCGCCATGTGTCTGCCCGTTCCAGCGGGCCACAAAGGCCAGCCCATGCGCGATATCCTCAATCTCGATATCCACCGGTGTTGGGTCCAGCAGGTCCAGCCTGCGCCCGGACAGCATTCTTTGCCATGCGCGGGGTTGTGTTGCCATTCTGCCATGCCTTGTGAAGTGGGACACATTAAATTCGCATTTTTGTGGTAAGCTGTACCTGTCAAGATCACCAGCTGCCAACTTTTTCTTGAGCAATCGTGCTTTGAACAAGCGCGCGGTGATACCGACATTTGTACCGAGGGGGGCGCATGCTCCTCCCGGTGTGCCCCTCTCGGACGTAACTCGTATCGAAAGGAGCTTGCTATGTTCAAGCGTTTGTTAGGAATTGCTCTGGCCTTTGGTATGGCCGCCACTGCACCGCCTGCCTTTGCCCAGCAAAGCTGTGCGTTGCGTGATCAACTGATTTCAACGCTACAGGACAATTATTCCGAGGAACTGGCCTTTGGTGGATTGCAAAAATCCCGTGGCTCGCAATCGGTGATGGAGGTCTGGACCTCTCAGGAAACGGGTAGCTATACCGTTTTGGTGACACGTCCGAACGGCATCAGTTGCATTGTCGCCGTTGGGACCGACTTTTTCCAAGCGATCCCCAAAATCAAGGTAGAGGGCATACCAAGTTGATTTTGGCGGCTTAAAACCCCGTTTCCGGCCATCTGCGTTGCCACGTCCCAAAAGGGATGCTAGGGCAACCCGGATTGAATTATACCGGAATGGAGCACCTGATGGCCGGGGACTATATCGTCAAAGACATTTCGCTGGCCGGGTTTGGCCGCAAAGAACTGGATATTGCAGAGACCGAGATGCCGGGCCTGATGGCCCTGCGCGCGGAATACGGTAACGCAAAGCCCCTGAAGGGCGCGCGTATTGTTGGGTCGCTGCACATGACCATCCAGACAGCCGTTCTGATCGAAACACTTGTGGCGCTGGGCGCGGATGTGCGTTGGGCGTCGTGCAACATCTTCTCAACCCAGGACCACGCGGCGGCGGCGATTGCCCAAGCCGGTATCCCGGTGTTCGCCATCAAGGGCCAGACTCTGGAAGAGCATTGGGATTATCTGGACAAATCCTTCCTGTTCACCGACGGCCCCAACATGATCCTGGACGATGGCGGCGATGCGACGCTGTATATCCTGCTGGGAGCTCGCGCCGAAGCGGGCGAAGACATTATCCCCGTACCGGGCTCGGAAGAGGAAGAGGTGATCAAAAAGCAGATCGCCAAGCGGATGGCCGCGTCCCCGGGTTGGTTCACCAAGATGCGCGACCAGATCCAGGGCGTGTCCGAAGAAACCACGACCGGTGTGAACCGCCTGTATCAGCTGGTGAAAGACGGCCAACTGCCGTTCCCAGCGATCAACGTCAACGACAGTGTCACCAAGTCGAAGTTCGACAACAAATATGGCTGTAAGGAATCGCTGGTCGACGGTATCCGCCGCGCCACCGACACTATGATGGCTGGTAAAGTTGCCGTGGTCTGTGGCTATGGTGACGTGGGCAAAGGCTCGGCCGCGTCGCTGCGCGGTGCCGGTGCCCGTGTGAAAGTGACCGAAGTTGATCCGATCTGCGCCCTGCAGGCCGCGATGGACGGGTTCGAGGTTACGCTGCTGGAAGACGAAGTTGACAGCGCGGATATCTTCATCACCACGACCGGCAACAAGGACGTGATCCGCATCGAGCATATGCGCGCGATGAAGGACATGGCCATCGTCGGCAACATTGGTCACTTTGACAACGAAATTCAGGTGGCTAGCCTGAAGAACCACAAGTGGACCAACATCAAGGAACAGGTGGACATGATCGAGATGCCCTCGGGCAATCGTCTGATCCTGCTGTCCGAAGGCCGCCTGCTGAACCTGGGCAACGCCACCGGTCATCCGTCTTTTGTGATGTCGGCTTCGTTCACCAATCAGGTGTTGGCCCAGATTGAGCTGTTCACCAAAGGCGATCAGTACGAAAACAAGGTCTACATCCTGCCTAAACATCTGGACGAGAAGGTTGCACGCCTGCATCTGGACCGTATCGGCGTGAAGCTGACGCAGATGGACAGCGAACAGGCATCGTATATCGGTGTGAATCCGGAAGGCCCCTATAAGCCTGAACATTACCGCTATTGATTGCGGGTCAGGCATGACCAAACCTTCTGGACGCCGTCGGGTATTGCATCTGGCGGCGTCTTTCGTTTTCTCAGCACTCGCCTTGGTGGTTTTGATGGGCGGGGGTGGCTACTGGCTTTTGTCCCACCCGCAATCACCGGTTCCGGACCACTGGAACCCCTTGCGAGATCTGACCATTACGGCTCGGGTCACGCCGGTCACACCTGTGCAAATGCGACGAGCTTTGGCCGATGAAACGCAGTGCAGGGCCGCGTTGGTCGGGGCGGGGGTAAGCTTTTCCCTGGTCGAGGATCTGATTGTCGACCAGAAATGCGGAATAGCCGGGCGCGGGGTTCTCTCGGGCTTAACCACGGCCAGCGTCAATGGCGTCGAGACCCGTTGTGCCACGGCTCTGCGATTGGCCATGTGGGAACACCATGTGGTCCAACCCGCCGCGCGCGAGATGTTGGGCAGCAGGGTGCGCAGCTTGCGCCACCTGGGCAGCTATAGCTGCCGGCGAATGCGCACCGCGCAGGGAAAGGACAGCGGTTGGAGCAGTCATGCCACCGCTGATGCCATCGATATTGTCGGGGTCGAGTTGGCAGATGGGCGAAGCCTGAGCCTGCTGTCGGACTGGACAACACCCGGACCCGAAGCAGATTTTCTACACCGGATTGGCCGGGGTGCATGCGAATGGTTTCGGGTGGTACTTGGGCCAAACTACAACCGGCTGCATGCGGACCACTTCCATCTTCAGGGACCGGGTTGGGGATATTGCAGATAACCACCGGTCGGTTAGTAGGTGCCATGTCGGCACGCTGCACTGGTTTCAACATTTTCCCGCTGCGCCCTGAATCCAAACCACCTGACCCTTACAGAAGGCCAGAATCAGGCATTGTGGTACGCGGAGTCTATCTGTGCTGCCTTAATTTCGCTTACGGGGAATGACCTGAAATTTTCCCTTTGTGTAAACAGAACAACTGACTAACCTTCCGACACCTGTTCATAGGCGCATTGAAAATCGCAGCCAAAGCTGCTCAACGGGAGAAATATTCATGGGAAAACGCGACGAACTGATCGCCAAATACGCAGATGATCTGAAAAACAAATGCGGGATGGACCCCGACATGGACCTCTTGACCAAGGTCACAATCGGATGTGGTCCGGCGATTTATGACGCCGACGCGTCGACCGTGGCAGCAACTCAGTCAGGTGAAATTGAGACCGTCAAGAATAACTTCCTGATCAAGAAGCTGGGGCTTTCCGACGGCCCCGAGCTGATGGAAGCGATCAACAAAGCGCTGGAAACCTATGGCATGTCCGAGCGCAACAAGTATCGTGCTGTCGTTTACTATATGCTGACCAAGCATTTCGGCAAAGAGTCGGTCTATAGCTAAATCCGGGTTTCGACCAATCAGCGCCCGCCCGATCTGTGGCGGGCGTTTCCAATTTTAGGTACTTGTTGTTTGTGCCAAACCGGCCAAATGGGCTAGTGTCAGTTTGTGACCAGGACGGTCAGAACCGAAATTCTATACGCGTGTGGTGAGTCGGGAGCACGCGGGGTAGGGAAGGTTCTGCATCTGTCAGGACCTTCCCTTTAATCAATCCGATTTCGTCTGCCCCAGATCGCAGATCACCTGCCACTCGGCATCTCTGACCGGTTGTACGGACAGGCGGGAATTCTTGACCAGAACCATCTCATCCAGACGTTCATCCACTTTGATCTGATCCAGCGTGACCGGGATGGTGAACGGGCGCACGGCTTTGATATCCACACATTCCCAACGCTCATCCTCGGTGGTGCTGTCTGGATGGGCTTCGGCGCAAACCTCAACAATGCCGACAATCGCCTTGTCTTTTTGCGAATGATAGAAAAAACCACGGTCGCTCACGGCCATCTGCCGCATGAAATTGCGTGCCTGATAGTTGCGCACCCCATCCCATTCTTCGCCCTCTGCGCCCTTGGCGACTTGCTGGTCCCAACTCCAGGTCGAGGGTTCGGATTTGAACAGCCAATAAGCCATCAGCCGACCACCTTTTTCCAGACGATCAGATCAACTGACTGGAACAGTCCTGCATTGGCATAGGGATCATTGTCGGCCCAGTTTTGCGCCGCCGTCATATCCTCGACCTCGAGGATGATCAGTGATCCGATCATCGCATCGCCTTCCAGAAGGGGTCCGGCCTGGGCAACAACACCGGTTTCTTCGATATAGGCCAGATGGGCGGAACGGTTATCCAGCCGGGTTTGCAGCGCGTCGGGTTTATCCTTGGCGATAAGGGCGATCAGCATGTTATTCCTCCTTCAGGGGTCGGTTCAGCAGCCAGCGCATGGCTTCACCAACGCTGCATTTTCCGGTGCTTATTTCTGAAACGATTGTGCTTATGGGCATGTCCAGGTCTTCGGCCTTGGCAATTTTGGCCAAAGCCTTGGCCGTGGCAACACCTTCGACGGTTGTGTTTGTGTCAAAAGCATCCTGGCGCCCAAGCGACAGGCCAAATCGATAGTTCCGGGACAGTTCGGAACAGCAGGTCAGTACCAGATCACCCATACCCGACAGGCCCATCAATGTTTCAGGGCGGGCCCCGCGCATCAGCGCAAAGCGCTGCATCTCGGCAAAGCCCCGCGTCATAAGGGCGGCACGGGCGCTTTCGCCCATGCCTTCGCCAATGCAGGCCCCGCACCCGATGGCCATGACGTTTTTCAAGGCCCCACCAAGTTCGGCGCCGATAGTATCCGCGGTGCGATAGAGGCGCAGATTTGTGGTGCTCAATTCATGCTGCAGGTCACGGCCAATCGCATCATCCGCACAAGCGAGGGTCAATGCGGTGGGAAGGCCGCGCGCGATGTCGTTCGCAAAGCTTGGCCCGGTCAACAGCGCAGCGCGCGCCTCTGGGACGGTTTCACGGATAACGGAAACCGGCCCAAGGCCCGAGGTCAGCTCTATCCCTTTGCAGCAGGCGACCAGCGTTTTATCTCTGAGGGTAGCGGAATGCGCACACAACGCGCTCCGCAATTTCTGCATCGGCACGGACAGGAGGATGATTTCGCTTTCTGCCGCCAGATCAGCGTCCGAAGTAACCGTAATCGCCTTGGGCAAAGGTGCATTCGGCAGGCGCGCGCTGTTTACGCGATGGTTCTGCATCATCTGGGCCTGTTCCGGATCCCGAGCCCATAGCGTGACGGGGCCTTTCCCGGCCAGCGAAATCGCCAGAGCTGTTCCAAACGCTCCGGACCCCAGAACCGACACGCTCATGCTTTGGCTCCTTTTTTGCCGCTGCCCAACATGGCCGGGCTGGTTTCATCCAGAGGCCAACGCGGACGCGCGGTCAGGGTCAGATCATCGCGGGCACCAGTGCGGAAACGTTCAATTCCGGCATAGGCGATCATGGCGGCATTGTCGGTGCACAGGGCTAACGGAGGGGCGGTAAATCGGGCACCTTTTTCGACGCAGATAGACTCTAACACGGTACGAATGGCCGTATTTGCCGCAACGCCGCCCGCAACAGACACAACCGCCTCCGCAGGGCCTTCCAATAGGTAAAGGTCGATTGCGCGGCGGGTTTTCTCGGCCAAAGTGTCCACGATGGCCTGTTGGAACCCGGCGCAAAGATCGGCGCGGTCCTGTCGCGTCAGGCCACCTTTTTCAGCCACGATCTGGTCGCGCATTCGCATCAGCGCGGTCTTGAGCCCGGAAAAGGACAAATCGCAGCCCGGACGGTCCAGCAGTGGCCGCGGAAACCGGAACCGCTTGGGATCGCCCGTGCGGGCTTCGACCTCGACCGAGGGGCCACCGGGTTGCGGTAGGCCCAGCAGGCGGGCTGTCTTGTCAAAGGCCTCTCCCGGGGCATCGTCGATGGTGCCGCCGAGACGGGTGAACTGCTCGGGCCCATGGGCAATCAGATATTGGCAGTGCCCGCCCGAGACCAGCAGCATCAGGTAGGGAAACGCGATCCCGTCCGTCAGGCGTGGCGTCAGCGCGTGACCGGCCAGATGGTTGACTCCGATCAATGGCAGGCCCGTGGCGGCACTGATCCCTTTGGCGCACATGACGCCCGACATAACCCCCCCAATCAGGCCGGGACCGGCGGTTACGGCAATAGCGTCCATGTCGGCAAGGCCCAGACCCGCGGCCTCTAACGCCTGAATCACACAGATATCCAGCTTTTCCGCATGCGCGCGGGCGGCAATTTCAGGGACCACGCCACCAAATGCGCTGTGCAATTCGGTCTGGCCATAGACAACCGAGGACAGCACCTCGGCGGCTGTATCATCGGATTGGCGCACGACTGCGGCGGCCGTGTCATCACAGCTGCTTTCCAACCCGAGGACAGTAAGTGTTTGCACCATTGGCCTGATCCGTTACACCTTGGTTGCCAAGCGGGGTATCACCCTGCGCGGATGCAAACAATCCCAAGGCCGAAGGCGCCAACTGTTGTATTTGTTGATGACCCGCCCGCGCGCTGCGTCTGAAAGGTTCGTCGCGCAGTTGCCAACCCGCATCAGAAGCCGGGTAGAGGTTATCCATTCGCCGATTCTGGAAATCAAACCTTTGGCGGTGCAAGTGCATGCGGATGAAGCAAAGGGGCTGATCTTTACTTCGGCCAACGCCGTTAATGCGGCGACGTCTTTAGATGTATCTCGAAAGATGCCGGCCTTTTGTGTGGGTCCTGTTACCACCGGAACGGCCAAAGGCGCTGGCTGGGATGCCCGGATGGTGGGTGCTACCGCCGAAGAGCTGATTGCAAACCTGCTAAAGCACCGGCCCCAAAGCCCGCTGCTTCATCTTCGGGGGGAGCACAGCCGGGGTAACATTGCTGAACGGTTGACCGAATCCGGTCTGGCTGTGCGTGAACAGCCTGTCTATAAACAGCACCTGTTACCGCTCACAGATCGGGCAGGCGCCGTTGCTGAGGGCAATGAACCGGTGATTGTCCCCATATTTTCACCCAGAACAGCGCGACAATTTGCCGACATCTGGGTGGGTTCGGCACCACTTTGGCTGGCTGCAATCAGCGAGGCCACGGCTGAACCCCTTTATTCCTTGGATTATGTCCGCCTGAAGATTGCCAAAGAGCCGACACCGAAGAAAATGCGGAAAGCCGTTAAAAAGCTTGTGAAACATGCGATGCGGGTTGAGGGCGGCGAGGCCACAGATTAACTTAGTCTGGTTAGTTGTTCAGGTTGTTTTGGATTCGAAAAGGGGAACATTGCGGTGGCTGGTAAGAAGAAAACCGATCAAAAGCCGGAAGATGACCCCAAGGCTGACGCAGTCGAGGACATTGTCCAGACCCCGGATGAGGCACCTGTTGACGATGCTGACCCCGTAGACGAAACGCCTTTCGAAGCCGAAGCCGAAGCCGAAGCCGAAGCCGAAGCCGAAGCCGAAGCCGAAGCCGAAGCCGAAGCCGAAGCCGAAGCCGAAG
>NZ_JBXWOK010000011.1:0-120611 GCF_059610845.1 Ruegeria sp. CDSC021 | reverse complement strand
ACAATCGCATGCCTGCTGGCCAACACCCTGACCGCCGCATGCCGCGCAAACAAACTCCCCGAACCAGAAGGCCTGACGGCTTAAAACGAGGCCGCCGCTGTTCAAACTGCGGCTGTTCTTTTTTCCGTTCTGATTTAGGTAGGTATTGGCGACCTTTTAGGTCGTAACTTGTGCATGGTGATCGTATCCATTGGCGTGTCGCCTCCCAATTCCCTCCGATCCCCCCTACTACGAGCGTTGTGTGAATCCGGACCGCCACGCTCAGGCGAGATTGAGTGCCTGCGAAACAGCCCGGCTGCAGCCCATCAGGCACGTCAATTCGCAAGGCCGTCCTCAGAGCGCGAGATAGCCGATTCCGGCAAACGCGACGACACAACCAAGCCACTGGCTTGGTGACATACGCTCTTTCAAGATTGCCCAGGCAAGGACAACAGTCAGTAGTCCAAAAACCGAAGCCGCGACGGATGCATATTGGGCATTGGGCAACCTACCGGCCGCGACCACACTGAGAATTGCGACCGCATCCAGTAAACCCATTAAGCACAAAAGGGGCAGTGCTTTTGTGCCGGGCCAAATCGACTTGCGAGACGCAAAAGCTATCGCTGCCAGAACCAGAATTGCCGTAAGTCGACCGATTAGAGACACGGTGTATTCGTCGCTGATCTCTGCCGCGTATTGCCCCAGGGCAAATGCTGCGGCGAACCCGGTTGCGGCCAGCAAAGACAAGACAATGGTTGGGCCTCGGGCAGGGTAGGTTGTCTCGGTTTTGTCTGAGCGGGCTGCGACGATGGATACTCCGAGGCCGATCGCAATTACGGCCAACCAGTGCCATGCACTGACAGTCGAGCCGCGCCAAATTGCGACGGTGACGGACAAGACCGGATAGCTGGCAACTAGCGGCGCAACCAATCGCACGGGCCCCCGATGAAAAGCCTCGTACATGCTGAGCCCGGCCAAGAGGTAAAAAAAACCTGCTGCAATCGCATAAGCCATCGCGTTGCCCGACATGGGGTTGATGTCGCCCCAGGCTGCAACCATCCCGATCTGCAGGATGGCACCAAAGAGTAACACAAACATAAGCGAGGCGACCACGCTGACGGACTGGCTGATATAGCGGACCGAGAGATCATGAATGCCCCAGCACAACGCAGCTAGCAACCCGAGTGCAAGGGCGCTCATGTAAGGGAAGATTGTTGTAGTGTCGACCATATTGGCATGTGTTCGGTCCCAGATATCAACAGCGCCAAGATGTCACTGTTGATAAACTAATATTCCTGTTATGCAATAAATTAGGCACTGGAGACCCGGAGAATCCACTATGTCCTCGGCTTTGGATCAACTTGGAGGCGAAGAGAGCCTGCGCGCGCTTGTCGAACAATTTTATGATCGAATGGAGGCCGATCCGGCTGTGTATTCCTTGCACCGGCTGCATTTTCGGGGTCACGGATTGAACCATACAAGGCAAGCACAGTTCGAGTTCCTCAGCGGTTTTTTGGGCGGCCGAGCTTATTACCGGGAACGATTTGGCCACATGGATTTACGGGAAATACATGCCCATGTGCCTATTCGCGAGGCCGATGCAGAGCTTTGGCTGGAAACCTTTGACGCCGCTTTGGAAGATTGTGAACTGCGCGGCCCGGCGGTGGATAAAATGCGAACCTCCCTGCGACGTGCGGCATTGATGCTTGTTAACGACGTTCCCGACTGGCGCATCGAGGTGGATAGGAAAAAAGGACAAGAAGTCCCAGAATAGGCTATTTGCAGGGTCTCGAAATCAGTCGTCAAACAACCAACCGTTCAGATTAGATGAAGCCGGTCTTAAGTATTGAACGTCATAGAGATTTGCTCGATCGCGATATCGTCGTTTAGGTGTCATCTTTTGCACAGCACCCTTAGCCCATGCCCTGATTGACTGCTTTTTGGCCGCAAGCCAGGGATGGTTCCGATTTCCCAGACAACCAAGGGGCTGCCCAAAGCAGCTGTGCAATGCGGGGATTGGGTTCCCGTCTTAAAGGCGCACAATTTCAACGGAATCCCCGTTTGACGATATGTGTGCAAAAGACGCGCCGCGATCTTCGCCCGGCGCGTGTTGACTGAAAAAACATCCCGGCGTGATCGTTGTTGGTGAATGAACAACAAGGCCGCGGCACAGGCCGCAACCTCGATGTCTTCCAGTTTTACCGGATCAGATATCCAGCGTGTTTTCCTTTTCCCAGCGCGAGAAATGCGACACGAAGGAATTCCACTCCTGATGCTTCATCTTCAGGAAAGCAGACGAGAATTCGGCGCCCATCATGCCCTTCAGGTCTTTGTCTTTGTCGTATTCGCGCAGTGCATCAAGCATGTTCAACGGCAACTTTGGTGCTCCGCGCACTTTATGGCCTTCGGCATACATATCGATATCCCAGCGCTTGCCAGGGTCTGCTTTGGATCGGATACCTGACAGTCCAGCCGCAATGATCACGGCCTGAAGCAGGTAGGGGTTGGTTGCTCCGTCCGGCAGGCGCAATTCAAACCGCCCGGGGCCGGGCACACGCACCATGTGAGTCCGGTTGTTGCCCGTCCATGTCACGGTGTTGGGCGCCCATGTTGCACCCGACATCGTCCGCGGCGCGTTGATGCGTTTGTAGCTGTTCACCGTGGGGTTGGTGATCGCGGCCAGTGCTGACGCGTGCTTCATGATGCCACCGAGGAAGTGCTTGCCACGCTCTCCCAGACCAACCTCACCGGTCGGGCCGTCGCCCTCGCCTGCAAACACGTTGGTCTTGGCCGCATCGCCTGGCGCATCCCAGACCGAGATATGCGCATGACAGCCATTACCGGTCAGGCCTTCCACCGGTTTCGGCATGAATGTCGCACGCAGCCCATGTTTTTCAGCAACCGATTTGGTCATGAACTTGAAGAAAGAGTGTTTATCAGCAGTGCGCAGAACGTCGTCAAATTCCCAATTCATCTCGAACTGGCCGTTGGCGTCCTCGTGGTCGTTCTGATAAGGTCCCCAGCCCAGTTCCAGCATGTAGTCACAGATTTCACGCACGACATCATACCGGCGCATCACGGCCTGTTGGTCATAGCAAGGCTTTTCAGCTGTATCGAAAGGATCGCTAATCTGTTCTCCGTCCGGCGTCATCAGGAAGAACTCGGCTTCGATACCGGTTTTGACATGCATTCCTTCGCTTGCAGCTTCGTCGATCAGGCGGCGCAATACGTTACGAGGGGCTTGCGCGACATCGCTGCCTTCCATAACGCAGTTGCCAGCAACCCAAGCCACTTCGGGCTTCCAGGGCAGCTGAATGACCGATGATGGGTCTGGAACTGCCAGCATGTCAGGATGAGCCGGTGTCATATCCAGCCAGGTGGCGAACCCGGCAAAGCCTGCACCATCTTGCTGCATGTCGGCAATCGCCTGCGCAGGAACCAGTTTAGCCCTCTGTCCACCGAACAGGTCGGTGAACGAGATCATGAAGTATTTGACGCCTTTTTCTTTTGCGAAAGCTGCGAGATCTGTCGTCACGATTGCTTTCCTTTCCCTGTTGAATTCTAGTTTTTCAAAGCAAAAACGCGGCCCCCATCAGGGAGCCGCGCAGCATCGGTTCAGAACCCTTCCTTGCCCGGGTACCAACTGGTGCCCGCCAAGGGGACACGCGCCATGGCGGCCGCCTCCATTGTCAGGGCACACAGGTCTTCAGGTTCGAGATTGTGCAGGTGATTGTGGCCACATGCACGCGCGATGGTTTGGGCCTCAAGCGCCATCACCTTCAAGTAGTTGCGCAGCCTGCGACCCGCAGCAACCGGGTCAAGACGCGCAGCCAGGTCGGGGTCTTGCGTGGTGATCCCTGCCGGGTCCTGACCTTCGTGCCAATCGTCATAAGCGCCAGTGGTTGTGCCCAGCTTCTGGTATTCGGATTCCCATTTGGGATCGTTGTCCCCAAGGGCCACCAGAGCAGCCGTGCCAATAGCAACTGCATCTGCACCCAGTGCCAATGCCTTGGCCACATCGGCCCCGGTGCGAATGCCGCCTGAGATGACCAACTGAACCTCACGATGTACGCCCAGATCCTGCAATGCCTGAACGGCAGGGCGGATGCATGACAGTGTTGGCAACCCGACATGTTCAATGAATACGTCCTGCGTCGCAGCGGTGCCGCCCTGCATGCCATCCATGACGACAACGTCCGCCCCGGCTTTCACTGCCAATGCAGTGTCGTAGTAGGGGCGCGTGGCGCCAACTTTCACATAGATAGGCACTTGCCAATCAGTGATTTCCCGAAGTTCGAGGATCTTGATCTCAAGGTCGTCCGGCCCTGTCCAGTCTGGATGGCGGCAAGCGGACCGTTGGTCAATGCCTTTGGGCAGGGTCCGCATCTCGGCCACACGGTCACTGATCTTTTGACCCAACAACATGCCGCCCCCGCCGGGTTTGGCGCCTTGGCCAACCACAATCTCAATCGCATCAGCCTTACGCAGATCGTTGGGATTCATGCCATAGCGTGAGGGCAGGTATTGATACACCAGCTTGGTTGAGTGGCCACGTTCCTCGGGCGTCATGCCGCCATCACCGGTGGTGGTTGACGTGCCCGCTGCGGATGCGCCGCGGCCCAGAGCTTCTTTCGCCGGACCGGACAACGCGCCAAAGCTCATACCCGCAATGGTGATCGGGATATCCAGCTCGATCGGCTTTTTGGCAAAGCGCGTGCCCAACGTTACTGAGGTATCGCAACGTTCCCGATAGCCTTCCAACGGATAGCGCGACACCGACGCACCCAGAAAGAGTAGATCGTCGAAATGAGGAACTTTCCGTTTGGCGCCACCGCCACGAATGTCATAGATACCTGTCGCAGCGGCGCGACGGATCTCAGCATTGATCGGATTGGTAAATGTCGCCGACTGAATCGGCAGGGTGCGGGGGATCTGATCGTCCATATCTTTCATACCCTTCTTCCTCAGTAAGCTGCGGAATTGTCGATGTCGAAATTGTAAAGCTGACGAGCCGAGCCATAGCGTTTGAACTCTTCCGGCTTGGCGTCGCTGCCAGCGCGGTCCAGCAGATCCCTCAGAATATCCAGATGCTCAGGGCGCATTTCTTTCTCGATGCAATCAGCACCGAGGCTTTTGACCGAACCACGCACGAACAGCCGTGCCTCGTAGAGTGAATCCCCCAGCGCATCGCCCGCATCTCCGCAGACGACCAGATTTCCTGCCTGTGCCATGAAGGCGGACATGTGGCCGATATTGCCATGCACCACGATGTCGATACCTTTCATCGAAATACCGCAGCGCGAGCTTGCGTTACCCTTGATGACTAGCAACCCACCATGGCCTGTGGCCCCGGCATACTGGCTGGCGTCGCCATCGACGATGACTTGGCCGGACATCATATTCTCAGCCACACCCGGACCAACTGAGCCTTGAACCTTGATGGTCGCCTGTTGGTTCATGCCGGCACAATAGTATCCGGTAGACCCCTTGACCGTCACTTCGATCGGCGCGTCCAGTCCGACAGCAATCGCATGGCTGCCTTTTGGATTTACAATTTCCCAGCTGGTTTGGTTGGTCTCGGCGTTTTGCTCCTGCAGGGACGAGTTCAATCCACGCAGTCCGTCTGCCTCTAAATCATAGGTCTGCATTTCAGGCGGCCTTTTCGTGGGTTGTGGGACTGTCGTTGTGCGACCAGAAATATACGGTGGCCGGTTCAGGTTCCCAAACTCGGGCGTCTTCGATTCCTGGCAGGTTCACCAAGGCGCGGTATTCGCTGCCAAAGGCAACATATTGATCTGTTTCTGCCATCACTGCAGGCTTGCAAGCGATTGGGTCACGTACGACGCCAAACCCGTCTTTGGTCCCTACTACAAAGGTGAAAAACCCGTCCAGATCATCAATGCTGGATTCCAGAGCTTCCCCTAAAGTGGCGCCATTCATCATTTTCCAGGTCAGGTATGCGGCACCAACTTCGGTGTCGTTCTCTGTCTGGATGGTAACGCCTTCGCGGCGCAACTTGCGGCGCAACGAGTTGTGGTTGGACAGCGACCCGTTGTGAACCAGACATTGATCGGACCCCGTGTTGAACGGATGTGCGCCCATTGTTGTCACGGCGGATTCCGTCGCCATGCGTGTGTGTCCAATGCCATGAGTGCCGCTCATGCCGCTAAGGCTGAAGCGGTCTGCAACATCCTTGGGCAGGCCAACTTCCTTGTAGATTTCGAGGCTTTCGCCACGACTCATGATACGAACCGTCGGCCGGATTTCAGCCAGCGCGGCGCGCGCGGCTTCGAACTGACGGGCGGGAATTTCCAAGACGGCATGTGTATCATTGTCTGCCTGACCAACCGTCACGCCAAGTCTTTTGCCTAGCTCATCAGCCAGATCGACAAAGTCCGTTTCGGGGCTGGGGGACTGAACTGTAATCTTGGTTTTGCCATCGGACTCAGAGCCGTAGATTGCAATACCGGCACTATCGGGGCCACGATCTGTCATCGTGATCAGCATGTCTGTCAGCATATTGCCCAGTTGGGGCGCAAGAGACTGGTCTTTGAGGAATAATCCAACAATTCCGCACATGGCTGGCAGATCTCCTTATGTGTTTCATTATGATTCGACGGTACCAACAAATCAGTGGGACATCAATAATCATAGGAAAGTTTTTTTCCTAAGAGGCAATGGGCGCGACCTGTGTTTTTCGCGCCCATTGCAAGCATTCAAGGCTGGATCAATATCGCTCCAACTGTGCTTTCACCTTTTCTTCGTCACCGGTATGGCGCGCCTTTTCCAGGTGCTCAGCTTCGCGGACGAATTGGATGCGATGCCAGCCAACCCAGAAGACGACACCAATGATGACCATTAGAACTTCGTAACCTTGGAAGGGATAGACCGGCCCGACTTCGGCCAGATCCACGGCCCAGTTTGTATAACCATTCGTAGACATATCTTACTCCCTCATTTCACTGCTACGCCACGGGCGGCCAGTTCTTCTTTATCGGCTTCGATAATGGCAGCTTTGGCGTCCTCATAGGCATGGTGTTCAGCGTAATCGAGACCCTGAAGTTCAACTTCTTCCGGGATGCGCAGTACGCCGGCAGCGGATTGCATTTTCGCCAGAGCCCAGCCTGGCAGGAACCCAAGGACAAAGAACATGATGACCGCACCCGTGATCTGACCGATCGGGTTGATGGTTGCATAACCTTCATATGGTGACGAAGGCACGCCCCACAGGACAAAGCCCGCGATGACCAGCCCGACGACACCTGCATAGCCATGCACGGCAACGGCACCAACGGCATCGTCCAGCTTGAACCGACGCTCTACCCAGTAGTGCAGATTATAGACGATCACGACGCCGATTGCGGCAATGATCATCGCTTGGATCGGGTGATACAAATCGTTTCCAGCAGACGCGGTGATGATACCGGCCAGACCGCCCGAGAAGGTCCAGAAGGCATCCCCCTTCGAGACGACATAGGCTGCCATCAACCCACCCGACAGCGACATCAGGAAGTTAAAGGTAATCGCCGACAGCGTGGTCGGAGCCAGATAGATGTTGGTTGCAGTCCAGGTGGCGCCAACGATCTGACCGTCGATAACCTCGGGCGAGATTACCGGAACGTTACAGGCGGCATAGAAGCCCCAGAACCCGGTATAGATCAGGAAAATTCCGATGGTCAGCAACCATGGATTATGCGGAGGAATATCCCGCGGCGTTCCATCCTTGGCAAACTTGCCAAGTCGTGGACCCAGTACCATGATCACACCAAGTGCGTAACCACCTGCGATTGCATGGATAACGCCTGACGCATAAGCATCGTGATACCCCAATATACGCACCATCCAGCCACCATAGTGCCAGCCCCAAGCAGCGTCGATGATCCACCAGACGGACCCGATCATGACTGCATGGACCCACAAAGCCGATGACCTGATCCGTTCGATCACTGAACCAGAAACGATCGAGGCGGCTGTCCACGAGAACAGAAGGAACGCGGCCCAGAAGACCCCTGTGATTCTGTCGTCCAAATTGGTTGCCATTGTGTTCGCCCACGGTAGATTTGCGGCACCTGCTTCGGTGTCGAGACCGCCCCAGAACGGAAAGTTCGGGAACGCCCAGTAGATCCACCATCCAAAGAAGAAGAACGTGACCGTCACCAGCGGGATGATCATGATGTTTTTCATCAATGTGTGCATATGGTTACGGGCCCGACTGGCACCGACTTCGTACATGCAAAAGCCCACATGGATGAGGAACATGAAGACGACCGTTACCCAGTAATAAAACTCGGTAAAGACCGTCGTAAGTGCATTTAGATTGCCATCCACTTCGTAGTCTCCCTGTTGTTGCAGCAGGAGGTCTTTCTGCGAAGCATTTCCTGCTGGGAATAATTGTATACTAAGGGGACAATCTCATTGGCGACCTGTCAATAGATATGTGGGGCAAACATCTTTAAGGTCTGTGCTTGATGTATGTCCCCACACGTCCAAAAACGCACTAAGCCACAGATAAAGAAAAGAAATATCAATATTCTCGAATGTTCTTAGGGTGCAAAAATTGCAGGCAAATATTCCCAACAGGAAAAAATTCTGCACACAAGTGTTGATTTTCAACCCAACATCGGCCTCAATATGGGCAACAAAAACGATCAACGGGAGAACCGAACCATGGCCATTCTTTGGAGAACGTCGGCCCTTGCGCAGCGCCACGCCCAGATCGGCGGCGAGCTTGAAGACTGGAACGGGATGGGGACTGCTTGGTTCTATGACCAAAGCCCTGAACGCGCCAAAGCTGACTACGAAGCAATTCGAACCAAAGCTGGTCTTATGGATGTTTCCGGCTTGAAAAAGGTTCACGTGGTTGGTGAGGATGCCGCCTATGTCATTGATCGTGTCACCACGCGGAACGTCGAAAAGATCATGCCGGGGCGGTCGACATATGCCTCGATCCTGAATGCCGAAGGCAAGTTTGTTGATGATTGCATCATCTATCGCCTGTCGGTGAACACGTGGCTGGTGGTGCATGGCACAGGCACCGGAATGGAGCAGCTGACATCCGTGGCGGCGGGTAAGAATTGTTCGGTCATCTTCGATGATGACATGCATGACATGTCGCTGCAGGGTCCGGTGGCTGTAGACTTCCTGGCTAAGCACATCCCCGGAATTCGCGATCTGGCCTATTTCGGCATCATGCAAACCAAACTCTATGGCTGCCCAGTGATGATTTCGCGGACCGGCTATACTGGTGAGCGCGGGTATGAGATTTTCTGTCAGGCTAAGCACGCCGTACACCTGTGGGACAACATTCTGGCCGAGGGCAAAGACATGGGCATCGTGCCGGTCCAGTTCTCGACGCTCGATCTGCTGCGCACCGAAAGCTACTTGCTGTTTTATCCGGGCGACAATTCCGAAACCTATCCGTTCGATGGCGATACCTGTGGTGATACACTGTGGGAACTGGGCCTGGATTTCACTGTCTCACCTGGAAAAACCGGCTTTATCGGCGCCGAGAACCACTATGCATCGCAAGGCAAAGAGCGGTTTAAGATCTATGGCGTCAAACTGAACGGCACGACCCCAGCGGATGAAGGCGCGGATCTGCTGCAAAACGGCGAGAAAGTCGGCGTTGTCACCTTCGGCATGTATTCTGATATCAATGGTCACAATGTGGGTATCGCGCGGATGCCGGTCGCATGTGCATCACCCGGTACCAAGCTGACGGTGCGCAACGGCGATGGGACAGAAATAACGGCAACTGCGGAAGAGATGCCGTTCTACGATCAGGACAAATCGATCAGAACCGCAAAGGGCTGAGTTTCAGGGGGCGCGACGGACACACCGTGGCGCCCTTTTCCTATTTGAGGGCACAATGTCAAAGTTCGAATTTCCCAAGTCAATCGCAAGCCGCCCGGTCTGGGGCGCGCTAGAGGTTCGCCAGGGCGAACATCATCTCATGATAGCCGAGGCCGAAGGGGCCGAAGCCATTCTCGACATCGCAACACCTGACCTGATGGCCAAAACCCATCTGATCTATATCCCGAAAGGCACCGATTTCGCGGAAAAGCTAAGGGCATTGAACCCTGCTCAGTTCTATGAAGGCCCGTCTTTCGAGGCGTCTCTGCCGCGCATTCGCAGGGTTCTGGAGGACGCGCATATGGGATTGCAGGTCTACCTGACCGGCACCGAAGGCATGATGGGGCAGGCCATGAATGAAGTGATGGCCGTAGGCCTGCCGCACACGGCGATCCAGACCGAACATCGCGGATCGGTCGCCCGTCGGATGCAATGCGTGCATTGCAAAGGCATCACCGAAGACGTCGAGATTGACCCGTTTGTCTGTTCACATTGCGGCCTAAACCTGTTTGTGCGCGATCACTACTCCCGCCGTCTTGCCGCCTATCAGGGCGTCCGTATCGACGCCGAGGATCATGGTAATGTGCCCGAGTCGAAGGGGATTTACGAATGAGCGGTGCTGAGAAAATTCAGGTCAAGGTGACCGAGATCACTCCGCTGAACGAATTGGTGACGCGGTTCCGGTTCGAACGTATCGACGGCGCGCCATTACCAACCTTTTCGGGCGGGGCACATACTGTGGTCGAAATGCAGGATGGTGCCATTACACGGCTTAACCCCTATTCGTTGATGTCAGATCCGTTTGATCAGTCATCTTATACAATTTCGGTTCGACGCGATGATGAGGGCAGGGGGGGGTCGCTGTTCATGCACCGCCAGGTCAAGCTGGGCGACGAGATGACCATCAGCTATCCGGTCAACTTGTTTTCACTGGACTTGCGCGCCCGCAAGCATCTGTTTCTGGCCGGTGGCATCGGGATCACCCCGTTTCTGGCACAGATTAAACAGTTGGAATTGCTGCACGGGCATTGGGAGTTGCATTACGCGTGCCGAAACACTGCCTTGGCATCTTATGCTGAGCAACTGACAGACAGACATCCGAACGAAACCCATCTGTACTATGACGATCAGAGCCAGGCGATTGATCTGAAAAATCTACTCAGCGGGCAACCCCTGGGAACGCATGTGTATGTGTGTGGTCCAAAGGGCATGATCGACTGGGTCCGAAACACGGCTGCCGCCGAAGGCTGGCCCGAAGATTGCGTGCACTACGAAGAGTTCCTGGCGCCTCAGCCCGGCAAACCGTTCGAGGTGCGCTTGGCGGCATCGGATAAGGTCATTCATGTGGGTGAAAACGAAAGCCTGCTGGAGGCCATCGAACGTGAAGGCGTGGACGCACCATATCTGTGCCGCGGTGGGGCCTGCGGTCAGTGCGAAACCGTTGTGCTCGACCATGAAGGTAATTTCGTTCACCGCGATCACTGGCTGACCGGCGAAGAAAAGGCCGCGGGCAAGAAAATCATGCCCTGTGTATCGCGCTTCGAGGGCAAGTCCCTCGTGCTGGACCGTTGAGAGGAGGCCCAACATGACCATTCAATTCAACGACGAATCCTTCCGCGACGACTATACGTTTCACAACTCGGACTGGGCGATCAAACGCTTTCCGTTTCCGTTTCACGAAGACAGCTATATGTATTCAGTCAACATGGAACAGCATCGCGGCGGGCCCAAAGGATCGGTCTACGAGATGCGGTTCGACGTCGACGAACACTATGTGTCCGAGATGAAAGACCGCGCGATGGTTCTGGATCAGGACCCGCTGCGCTGTCAGTCACTGCCGCATATGACATTGGCCGGCTGGGACTTGCTGGAACTGATCATGGTTAGCAAGTCCGAAGACTATCCTGATCTGTTCGAGTTGCATCGCAACGGCAATCAGTGGCGTTGGATCAACAAGCCATTGGGCATCGATCACAGCTTTACCTTCATGGATGAAACCACGCTGCCTTATGGGCCGATGGAATACATCACGCGACAAGCTCAGGGCGATTTCGCCGTGCTGGATCAGCGTGACGAGATGCTGTGGATGGACGCGGGAATGGTGACGACCCAAGCGGATTGGAGTCTGGATTTTGACATCGGAATGAACTTTTTCGAGTGGCACGCGCCGGTTCCCAAAGCCCATGAAATGGGCATTTTCCAACGCGCGCTGAAATTCCTGCTGAACATTCAACAGGGTGCCCCGGCACGGCGTCTGAATTGGACTATGACAGTGAATCCGCTGCTGGATACCAGCCCGGAAAACTATCACAAATGGGGTATCCAGAAGACGACGCTGACACCTGAAAACATAGCGCACAAACAGTATCTGCGGGTCGAGTTGCAAACCTTTTTCCGTCTACCGCGATCCAACGCCCTGGTGTTCCCGATCCGCTGCTACCTGTGTAGTTTTCAGGACCTGATGACCGTTCCCAAATGGGGCCGCCGTCTGCATCGGGTCATCCGGGACCTGCCGGTCGAGCTGGCAACCTATAAAGGGTTCATCGATAACCGCCCCATGATGTTGGACTATCTCAGCCAGTTTGACGACGGGTTGCCCACTTCTCCGGGGATCTGGCCGGATTTGGAAACGGAACCACCTTTGTCTAAGTAAGCGAGACTTGCGAAATTTCTCAACTCATATGATTGATCCGGGCGAAGCGCCTTGGCTCATCTCGAGTGACGATTTTGCTTTGTATGACGTGCTTGCGCTGCTTCGCGCGTCATTTCAGTACATGGATGCCCGGATCGACCCTCCGTCTTCTATCCATAGTCTGAACGTGGAAGGAATGCAGGTGCATTGTCAGGGTGGCGGCGAGATCTGGGCCGTTGGGCGACCACTTTTCGCGTGTATGTTTCTGACGCCCAAGCCCGACAGTTTGTACCTTGGAAAGCTTGCGGTGAAGGATGGATTGCGGGGTCAGGGTATCGGCCGCAGGTTGGTGGATCATGCTGCACGCCGTGCAGCAGAGCTTGGCTTACCTGCGCTGGAACTGGAAACACGCGTGGAACTTACTGAGAACCATCGCGTATTTTCGAGGCTGGGGTTCACGATCGTAAGCACGGGCAGTCGCGAAGGTTATGACAGACCCACAGATTTCTTATTGCGCAAACCGATCAGTTTGTCTGCGGATAGCTGATAACTGATATATACCGCGCCGGCAGACTGACAAGCCGTTCGGGCCCATGCGGAGCATCTGCATCAAAGAACAGGGTATCGCCGGGTTTTAGCGGGTAAATCTGGTCCCCGTGGCGGTAATCCACCTCACCGTCCAGCATGTAAATCGTTTCGATCCCGCCATGTTGGAAAGTTGGGAACACATCTGATTCAGCGGTCAGGGTAATCAGATACGGTTCGACGATCACGCCGGATCCGTTGGCACCAATATGTCCCAACAGGTTATACTGATGGTTCGCACGTGTTCCTTCACGCTCCAGTTCGACGCCTTCTCCTGCTTTTGTATGAACCGCCTCGCGGCGTTCTTCAAACTGTCGGAAAAAGCTTGTCAAAGGAACCGAAAGCGCATCCGCCAGCGATTGCAGAGTCGTCAAGGACGGCGACGTATTTCCGTTTTCGATCTTGGACAGCATGCCAATCGAAAGGCCGGTCAACTGGGCCAGCTCTGCGACCGTTATGTTCTGCTGTTTGCGAAAGGCACGAACCTCGCGGCCGATGGCAACTTCAAGAACTTTCTCTCTGTCACCCGAACGAACGGAATGTGGGTCCTGCGTCAGGTTTGCTGCCATTTCTTTGTCGCGTTTTTTCAATTTCATTCTTTCAACGTCTTGCTACACGTGTCCAAACCGGTTCTGCAAGCAGGCACGGCGCAATACCCAATTCAATTCGGATTACCATAGCATCAGTTTTTCCTGATAGTAATATAATCAAGCTGACAGAAAACAGAATAGAGATCGGATTCTCACTGTTTGACGGCTTTCACGGCTCTGACGCCGATGTCCTAAATCAAGGTTCGGTAGCTGTGGCAAGGATGCTTGGTGCACCGGAACGTCTTAGGTTTTGACCCTTTCATCGGGCACTTCCACAAGAGACCTCAACCAGCGACGCGGATTGACGCCGATCACCCTTAAGAACTCGCGGTTGAAGTTCGACTTGGTGTTAAACCCGCTGGCCAGCATCGCCTCGGTCACCGATTTTCCAGTCTTCATTACGGCGCAAGCGTGAGAAATCCGATGCCTATTGATGTAGCGAGACACATTCTCGCTTTTGCCTTTGTTGATTGCGCTTGAAAGCTGCTTTTCTGGAACCTGCAATTTTCGGGCCAACCGGGCCAGTGTGAGATCGGGATCGAGATATGGCTTATGTGTTTCCATATAGGCGTCGAGCTTTTCGACAATAGCGGTGTCACGGGTTTTATCTTGCTTGGAATACGCATCGCGCGTGTCAGAACCAATGCTCTGGCTTTCGATTGCATGCGATAGGCTGAGCGCCCCTAATATGAGCAATGTGATTGCGGAAAACAGGCTTGGCAGCCAGAGCAAGACCTCGGTGTCTCCTGATGCAAGGCGGACTGCAATGAATATGTCGCTGCCTGCTGAGGCGATCAAAGCGATGGCCAGAACACGCCAAACCCAAACAATCATGCGCCCGTTTTCTAAGCGGCTATGGGGCAAACAATCTTCGCCGCGCAAGAGCATAAACGCGATGGCGATACCGTATGCCGCAAAGAGAAAGGGGATCAACACGTCCAGCGCTTCGGGTTGGGTTGCCAGAAAACTTATCGCAAGGGCCGGACCTACCGCATGCAAATACAAGTCCTGTCTGCGCAGATAACCCACCGAGGCCTGACGAAAGGACAGCCACGCGGATGCGGCAATTACAGTCGCAAGAATGGGCTGAACGACCCTGAGACCCGTAAAGCCATAATATTGCACAAGCGCGATAACCGCACTTTGTGCTGCGCAGCATCCGATGAGGACCAAAAGCGTGGGATGGGTTTTGCGGGTCAGAAAGCGATGTAAAAGAAAGCCCGAAAGCAGCAGGGCAGTAATCATTGGGATTGGTAGAACTGGCATCAGGGGGGTCCGTTTTCGTCTGTCATAGGACCTAAATCCTGATCTGCGCGACCTTAAACCGGATTCAGGTCGTATGAAATCCCGACAGCGTCTGAATGTAGGCCGACACTAATGCCACCCTACAAAAAAGGCGCGCCATGAAACTTCCTCTTCTTACCCTCGTCATGACCCTTTCGGCGGGCACGGAAATTGCTGCACAAGATGTCGGCCTCGTCGAATTGACGATTGCCGCACCTCATCATGATCAGGACATGCAAATGGCTGTCATGTTCCCTGCGGCAGGTCAGCGCCAGACTATGTTTGCAGAAAATGCAGTGTTCTATGGAACAGCAGTAGTCGAAAACGCCAGGCCGGTGCCAGGGCAACATCCGGTTGTTCTTCTCTCACACGGATGGGGCGGCAATTATGCACGAATGGCGTGGCTTAGTGCGGGGTTGGTCTCGCAAGGTGCAATCGTAGTGGCAGTAAACCATCCAGGCAGCACGACCTTAGATTTGGATTTCGATACCGCATTTAATCATTGGACCCGCGCCCAGGACATGTCCACCGCGTTGGATCACGCGCTGCAAGACCCGGTTTTCGCCCCCCTCATCGACACTTCACGGATCTACGCCACGGGTTTCTCTTATGGTGGCTGGACAGCCCTTTCGCTTGCGGGCGTCCAGGGCAATCGTGACGGATTTTTCGATTATTGCGAGGCCGCAGGGGCAGGGTCACAATTTTGCGCAAAGCTGACGGCAGAGGGCGTCGATGTAACCGCAATCGATCAGGAAAAATATGAGGCATCTTACAAGGATCCACGGGTCAGTGCCGTCGCAGCCATTGATCCGGGACTAACTTGGGATCTTGCGCATAAGGATGTGCGGGACGTGACAGCCTCGCTTTTTCTGATTGGATTGGGTGACGGGGCCGACAGGCTGAATGCAACAGACACGAGCGCCCTGGGAAGCAATTTTGAGGCGCTGGTTCCTCAGGCCGCGGTGATGACGATCGCGCCCGCAACGCATTTCACCGCGCTTGGATTATGTAAGCCCGCCGGTGAAGCGATTTTGATCGAAGAGCAGGACGATCCTGTTTGCACTGATCCTGGGGGAACGGACCGCGCCCAAGTTCTTGACATGATAATTGACAGTTTGGCCGCTCACTTCGATCTGAATTAGTGTATTTCGGACACTTACATATCGGCATTGCATCCAATCGTGCGGGCCGACCATACCCCTCAGCGGTATACCAAAAATTCGTAGTTGGCTTGCCGCTACCTGCCACTGGCTTTCTTCGTGCCCCGGTGATGGGCGAGGTCGATGAGCCGTCTGAATGTTGGGCATTCCAAATGCGATGGCGCCGGGCAATCCGCCACATGTCGCAGGGTATCGCGCAGCGCCGTCAGCTCGCGGATTTGCCGATCCAGCGCATCCGCACGAATGTGAAACTCTTGCCGGGGGATATTCGGAGTTCCATCAAGGCCGAACATCCCCGAGATTTCCTCAAGTGAAAACCCCGCAGATTTGCCCATCGTGATCAGGGCTAGTTGCAATAAGACATCCGGCGTGAACTGCCGACGAAGCCCGTGCCGCGCAACAGACGAGATCAGGCCAAGCTCATCATAGTAACGCAGCGTTGAAGTTGGGGTGCCGGTCTTTTTCGACACCTCGCCTATATCCAAAAGTTTCATGCTTGACCTCAAGTCGACTTGAATTCGTAACGTCACCTTCTGTAGCGATTCCGACAAGAGGAAAATAGTGGTGCACATCAAATCAAATGCATTGAAGACAACGAGACCCGGCGCTTTGTTGTGTTTCTCCCTGTCCATGCTGCTGGCCTCATTGGGCACCAGCATTGCCAATATTGCCTTGCCTGCAATCGCCCAGGACCTGAAGGCGCCGCTACATCAAGTGCAATGGGTGGTGATCGCATATCTCGCGACACTGACGCTGTTCTCTGTGCTGGCTGGACGACTTGGGGACCGCTTTGGACGACAGCAGATGCTGATCTTCGGGCTTATACTTTTCGCGCTGGCCTCTGCGTTTTGCGGCTTGGCGCCCAACCTTAAGGTGTTGAGTGCCGCGCGGTCTCTTCAGGGAATTGGTGCTGCATTCCTCATGGTGCTGACCGTCGCACTCGTTCGCGATATTTTTGAAACAGAGCGTGTCGGGCAAGCCATGGGCCTGTTGGGCACGATGTCGGCGGTCGGAACCGCACTGGGACCTTCGTTGGGTGGGGTGCTGATTGGAAAACTCGGGTGGCAAGGAGTGTTCTTTGTCCTGGTGCCGATGAGCCTGACTACGGCCGTTTTGGCCGTTCGGCTTTTGCCCGCAAGTGTTGCCTCTGGGATAACACCTCTGGTCGGACTAACTGCACTGCGAAAGAGCGGCGCAATCCCCGGCCTTGCGGCAAATTTTCTGGTGGCAAATGTGATGTTGACCACTTTGCTGATAGGCCCCTTCTTTCTGGGGCAGTCTCTTGGGCTGAGCGCGGCGAAAGTGGGGCTTGTCATGTCGGTCGGACCAATCATATCGATCTTCCTCGGCGTCCCATCGGGTCGCCTTGTGGATGCATGGGGGGCGGCGCGTGTTCTGTCGCTTGGGCTCATTGCTCTGACCACCGGGACCTTTGCGCTTGCGGTCCTGCCAGTCGCATTCGGTGTCATTGGTTACATTGGCGCTATCAGCATCCTGACACCGGGATACCAGTTGTTTCAGGCCGCCAACAACACCATGATCATGGTGGGGGTTCGGGCAGATCAGCGGGGGACAGTTTCAGGGCTGCTTGGCTTGTCGCGCAATCTGGGCCTTATTTTCGGCGCCTCTGTCATGGGGACGGTCTTTTCCTTTGGGATCGGGGCCCGCACCGTCGAGGCAGCATCTGCTGAAGCGATTGCCAACGGGATGCAGCTCACCTTTGTAATCTGCGGGGTATTGGCCATCGTGGCGTATTGGCTTTCGCGTCGAACTTCGTTGAAGAGCATCACCAGTAAGACAGTCGCGAGATTATGATAAAGGAGGTCGCAGTCCTACCGATGAACACTTTTAAACCTGTCCCAATAGACGGTTTGAACGTACAGATTTGGGGGCATGGCGATACGCCCGCGCTCATTTTCCATGGGGGGCCAGGGTCGGGTCTCAACCCGCAGCACACAGCCTATTTCGACGCCGACCGCCATCGGGTGGTTCTTCTTGACCAACGCGGAACAGGGTTGTCGGGCAGAGCTGGTCGGGTCACTGCAAACACGACCCAGCACACCCTACGCGATGCCGAGGCTATCCGGATGGCCCTGGGATATGAAGATTGGATAGTGCTGGGTGGTTCATGGGGTGGCGCACTGGCATTGGCCTACGCATCCGCTCATCCTGATCGGGTACGCGCATTGATCGTGCGCAGCACGCATATCTGCCGCCCTTCAATGGACCAGTGGATGTTGCGCGATAGGGCAAAGCGTTTCGAAGCCGGGCAGCGTGCGCGCGGCCTGTTTCTCGATCCTCTCGATGAGACAGAACAGCTCCATCCTGCCATAGCATGGTTTGCCCGTATGGAAGACAATGACGCGCAAGCACGTGAGGCAGCCCGCCGTGTGATGGCGCTTGAAGATGCGTTTCATGGACCGCAACCCGGCACTGTGCGGCTTCCGGCAGCCGTCACCCAAAGCGACATAAATCGTACCCGCGTGTACCTTTGGTACTGGCTTAATAATTTCTTCCTACCTGCTACCGGCCCCGGAGATCCAAATAGAATCTCCGTACTCCCACATCGTTTGATCCATGGAGCGGATGACCTAATATGCCCGATTGAACCTGCCCGTGCCTTTGCCCAAGCTGGAAAGCTTCAATTTGAGGAGATTGAGAGACTGGGTCACAACGGTTTGGCGCCGCAGATGATCGCTGCTGTGCGCCAAGCCGTAGATGATTTGAGCGGTTGAGTATCGAGCAGAAGCGCGTTCTCAAATCGGACAATCGCGGCAATTCCGAGTGCGCGCAATTTGGGTTCAGGGCATCGTCATTTTTTTGGTTGCGTGAGTTGGCTGAAGCAAAGCGCGATGCCTGACCGCCTTCGATTCTGTATGCGAGAGACGGGGGACAATTCTGGCTGGTCATTTCGCTTCGCGCGTCGATGTTGCTCAACAGTTTATATCGTTTGCCCGGTAATCTTTTAGTCGATTTTTGTGCCAAGGCGACCCATCTCACCCGATTTAAAAAGATGTTTGTTCTTGCTCGGCATTCACGTTGGCTGTGGCACCTAACAGCCCAATGGCAGGAATAGTTAAGCTATCTATGAGGCGCATGTTTAGCCTCGCCCGGTGCCAGCTTCGTATGAGGCAGATGATTACAAATCGAAATATTTTTCGAAGCTATCTTTCTGCATATGTGCAATCGAAATAGAAAACTCCGACCACGGGCAATACTGCACCCTACCTTCGGGGCAGGATCACTTTAGTCAGCCACAACCTCAAAGGTGACAACGATGGCGGTGTTTTCGCTGCCTTTGGTGTATACGCGCCCCTGATACTGGCCGGGTTCTGCCAGATCATGAATGGTGAGGCTTACGGCAACGTCGACGGCCTGTCCCGGGGGAATACGGACTGCGGAAGGTTGGATGCTCATCTTGTCGGTTGGCAACACGTTGCCGTCGCGGCTGATCATGTCGCCCGGTTCGAACTGCAAGTCGACAACGTCTGCTCCGGCAGGTGCAGCAAAGGACAAGAGAATGGTTCCTGTCTCACCGGGCCTGCAGGGCTTGCGGCAGTGAAAGGGTCCGTCCAGCTGTTGTGTGGTGCTGTTTTCCGCATTCAGAATGCCCCGTGCGATCTGAGATATCGGAAGTGTATCCTGCTCCGGAACGGCCTTGGTGGCCGTGCGGAGAGCGCTGACAAATGGTTTTCGCTCGAAATAAGGCATAGCTCAATGTGCACAGCCTACAGCGTTTAGTAAATGACAAACTTGAAAGGAATGCGTATTGGATTCGGCGGTGGATTCACGGGATTTCGAAATTTAAGATATTGAATATCTACAAAAAAAAGGGCGAGCGTTAGACCTGACGCGCCACCAGATAATCCATGAACTGACCAAGAAACGCGCGCGGCGCCGCGTTGGTATTTGCAAATACAACATCGAATTCCCGACGGGCCGCCGCAAGCAGGTCATTTGCTGCGGCCTGAGCATATTCAATGCAAGAATAGTGGTTCATCCGCGCCAATACCCATTCGACCTCTTGCTCCGAACGGGCCGTTCTTGGCTTTTCTAGAAACTCTGACAGTCGGGACTGTTCCTGCCGATCCGCCTGCGCCCCAAGACGTCCCAGCATCAGCGTGCGTTTGCCTTCGTAGATATCCCCACCGATCTCTTTGCCGTATTTACCCTGGCTTCCCACAAGATTCAGAACGTCATCCTGGATCTGAAAGGCGGCCCCCAGAAAAAAGCCGAACGCGTTGAAGTCATCCAGATTCAGCGCCCCGGAGGCGACATCGTCCGGGCGCGCGATCAGGGCACCTATACGCATCGGGTGAATGAAGCTGTACCAGCAGGTTTTCTTCAGACACATGGTCAGATAGTCGGACGGGCTGAGGTCAAGGCGATTGTCTTTTATCCATCCCAATTCAAGGGCTTGGCCCTCGATCGACTCTTTCAGCAGGTGATCAAATTCGTCCACCACACGCGCGCCGGTCATCGGGCCCAGAGGGCCGAGGTTCTGGCGCAGCAGGCTTAGCGCCAGAGATTGCATGCCGTCGCCGATATTGATCGCCAAGGGCACACCAAGACGTTTGTGCATACATTCCCGACCCCGTCGGAAATCGCTGAGGTCTTCGATATCGTCATGAACCAGAAATGCATTGTGCAGCAATTCGATGACCGCAGCAGCAATTTCGGCATCCTCGGCTTTTCCGCCGAATGCTTCACACGTGGCCAAAAGAAGGGCAGGTCTAAGCCCTTTGCCCGAGGTTTCGATATAGTCCCGCATAGGCCCATAGAGATAGGCTTGCGGCTCACCCGCTGGCATTTTGTCCAACAGTACCTTGCGCGCCTGATCGCCATAACGCGTCAGCTGCTCAAGGAAACCTTGCGTGGCCGCGGATGCCGGCTGCGCCTTGGGAACAGTCACCTGTCAGCCCTTCTGTGTGATGATGACTTTGCGACCGGACATGTCGGTTGGCGGTGTGGTCGCCTCGACAATGCCGATCGCCAGATCTTCAGCAAAGTCCGCGCCGGGGATCGGTGTGTCCCGGCCCGGTAGATGCGCGGCCATCAGATTATAAAGCTCTGGAGGTGCCGCGACCATGCGCAACGCGTCCGAGATCGCAGGGTCTTCGACAATTCCGCCGGGCTTGGAGTATTCGGCCGTCAGCGGACCAATCGCGGCCAGCGGTCCTTGCCCACCACGTTTGGTGCCGGTGGCGTCTTGTCCCATGCGCAAAGCGGCCTCGACAGCTATGGCAAAGCGTTCATCCCAGGGCTCACCCGCCTGATATCGGGCATAGTCATAGGCCCGCAGGGGTTGCAGGATGTCGGGCTCATGCAGATCCCAGATTTCACAGGGCTGCGCCTCAGAACCACTGCGCCGCAGGATGGCATTGACGGCTCTTCGGGCAGCCTCATTTGCGCCTTCCATGGTGGCCAGGTCGGTGTTGGTCCGGACGTAGTCGGACGCAAGCATAAAGTTCGGAATCAGCGTCGCCGCTTCGGGCCGCAGCCGCCAGCTGTTAATGCGGTTTACCAACAGCGGTTCGACATTGCTTTCTCGGGCAGGATGATCGGGGTCCTCAACGATGTCGGGATCCAGGAACCAATAGTGCAGTTCTTCATCCCTGAGGACGATGTTGCCATCAACGTTCAGGCTGCGTTTGAGCTGTTCCCAGACCTCTTTGGCGATTTCTTCACGAGAGCTGTCGCGCGCGGTTTTTCCGTTTGTGCCCGGCTTGTCCCATTCGGAAATATCGACCGAGAGCAATCCCTTGGTCTTACCGTCGGCCCAGTTTTCAAAATCTATCTGGGACCAGAATTGTTTTTGCGAAACAGCCGTCAGCGCCCAAGGGCTGTCGATAAAGATCACATGGCCATGGGCCAGTTCAACATCCTTGGTCAGGTAAAACTGGATGCCATTCATCCACTGCACGTCTTCGGCAAGCAATGGCAGCTTGGCCAGACCCGGATCTACCTTTGTCATGGCCGGCGTCACCAAAGGTGCAATGCGTTCAATGGGCAGGGCGCTGATGAACCAGTCGCCGGTGACCTGCTTTTGCGTGCCGTCCTGTTCAACGGTGGCGCTGGCAATTCGGCCGTTTCGGCATTCAATCCCGGTGACCTTGGAATCGAAATGGTACACCACACCCCGGCTTTTCAGATATTCCAACCAAGGCTGAATCCAGACCAAGTTGGTCGGCCCGTTCAGCAGCCTGTTGCTGGTCGCCTCGGGTGTTGCGATCCCAAGCTGCAGTTGAATGGCGACATCGCCGACGGTCTTGGTGCTTGCGGTTGTCGCTTTGGCCGCCACCAGTGACCGGGTCAGGCCGATTGCCAGAAACTTCTGATAGGCTTCGGACCGCTCCGCGGCGCCGATGAATTCCCACCAGCCGATACGTTCATACTCATCGAACCGGCGCTCTTTGCACGAGGTCGCAATGCGCCACATGCAACCAATGAAATGTTCGATATCCTCAAAGTCGATTTCGTTGCGCGGCGAGATTGTATAGGCAAAGGTCTTGAGCGCATTGGCGACCTCTTTTAGCGATTGTGGAAACCGCTCGGGTACGATGATACCGGGGTGGTCGAACTGGCTGACCAATACCTGGGTTGTCGGAACCAGATTGTCGTAGCAGGTGCCCTTGTCATAATAGGGCGTGCGCGACATCGTATTGGTGATGTGCCGGTAGAAGTTAGGGAAGAACCGGAACCCATGTTCACCGGGCAACCAGGGGCGTTTGACACCGGGTGGCAGGTCATAGCCGTGCATCCCGATCCAGTCTTTCAGCGCTCTGATATGTTCCTCTTTCGAACCGTGATCGTCTTCGCCTTCAAGCACCGGAATGCTGCGGGCCTTGCCGCCGGCGATAAGCTGGCGCTCGTAGACTTCGACTTCGAAACCCCGTTCGATCAGCTCATGCGCGGCGCTCATCCCGCCGACGCCCCCGCCTAATATGACCACCTTTTCAGCCATCGGATGTTCCTTTCGCGGAATAGACGTCAAACCGCAGGGTGATGTCGGACAGGCTGGCCTCTCCGATTCCGAAACCCTGCAGACGGTTGATCCACGTATAACGCGGATTCGAGGTCAGATACCGGGGTGCCAGCCGAACCGGCGCGCTGGGTGGCAGCTTGCCCTTGGCAAGAGCGGCATAGCCATCCTCACCGAAATCGCAGATCCCGGTATCGTCGAACATGACCGGGGCACCGCCGGTTGTCGGGTTGATCAGCGCCTTGGCATGCAGAATACCCACGCCATCAGGGCGCACGCGCATCCAGTCTCCGCCCACCGGCTCGATCGTTCCGTTCAGGTTCGGGCCGGTCACGGTGCCGCCTTCTTTGATCGCAAAATGCAGCCATATGCCATCGGGAGTTTCACCCGATGGGTTGAAGTTGCCCGAAAACGGCACCTCAAAATGGGCGATATGATCCAGCACCGGGCTGGATGTCTCGTGTTTTGGCGCGCGATCTTCTGGTTTCGGCGCGACCGCGTTTCCGGGGTCATAATCGCGCCCGCCCGAGGTCAGAACCGGCCGCCAGGTCATCTGTTTTCCCACAGCGGGAACCGGAAGGGCCGCTGCAAATTGCTGCAACCCCGTTTGTGGATCCTGACCCAGTGGCCACCCACGGACAGCCCGTTCAGGTCCGCCCCCTTCGCGATAGAACAGGCGCAGCGTGTCATGCGGAGATATCGCAGGCCCGGCCTCAACCAGAACCCGCTGTACCCCGGTGGCTGCCTGAAAGGCGGCCTCGGACCAGCGCAGGGTGACCCCGCCGTCGCTGAATTCCCGCATACCCATCGCGCCGGTCAGCACGTGATGGTCGAGATAGCCTGAGCTTCTTTGATCCTGAGGCGGAATTTCTGCTGAACGCGGAAGATATGATCGCCATCTGCCGAGGTCTGCAGATATTTGACAGCAATGTCAGAAGGCACAACAATCTCAACCGGTGCGCCCTGCAAAGACACCAGCACGGCCTTGTTCACCGGAAATGCGCCAGACCGCAGCAGCGGCCCGTCCAGAAATGGCAGAATGCTGTCGCGGGGCAAGACCATTGAGTTTTCCATCGGTGTCGTGACCGCCTGGAACAGGCCGTTACCCATCACACAGGCATAGGGTCCAAGATGACCCAGGGATTCCAGTTGACTGATACCCGCAACCACGGCCTCGAAAACCTCGGGGCCGGTAGGCTTTTTCTTGGAACCGCCGGAAATGGGTTGTGCCCCCCCCGCTTCCAGCAGGCCTTCGTATTTTCCACCACCGCTTACGGTATAAACCGGGGGCAGCGTGACGGGTGCGCCGGGCGCGGGTTGGGGGCCTTCACCGGTGCCGGCCTGACCGTTAAAAATGATCTCATCCTCGACCCGTGCGACAATGGCAGCCGCCCGGCGGAACATGATCAGCGCGGCGGCCAGTTCGGGATCTGCAAGTTGTGCGCCTTTGACATGGACGTTCACGGACACTGTCGACAGCCGCGTCGTATCAAAATCATTCACGCCAAAGCGCATCTTTGGACCGGTCGCTTCGGGAACCAGTTCAAGCTTGTTCAGAGGAACCGATTGGGTATCAGCCGGTAGCGGGCCGTAGAGCGGCAGAAAACTGGCAGCAATACGCGCGCGCAACGCTTCATCGTGGACGGCCTTGTTCACAGCGTCCCACTGCTGCTGGTCCAATTCAAGTGCTTCGGTCATCGTCTCCCCCTTCTGGATGGCACTGCGCGGTTAAATCTGGCAGCTATCTAATTTCATAACGTTTTAGCAAATTTGTTCAGGCAATCCAGAGCGCGTTTCTCTTGAACAACTGCCCCGATGTCACGTGCAAGCTGCAGGGCTTGATTTGCCTCAGTGACAGCTTGGTCAAGGTCGCCACGGGCGGCCAATGCTTTGGCGCGCACACGGTGATATTCCGGCTTGTTCAACATCTCTCCACGCTCCCACCCGGGCGTGCAAACATGTTCAAGCCGGTTCAGGGCATCCTCGATATGACCCTGATCGATCAACAGCTCGGACAGGACAATCTGGTTTTGCGGGAAGGTAAAGTTGCCGCCAGCCTGGGACACAAGGTCCATATAGGTCCCGACACGAGCAGCCCCCCCGATCACGTCACCTTTGCCCGCCTGAGCCAGACCCAGATAGATATCCTGCATTGCGTGAAGATACAGGAACCCTTCTTCGTCCGCGATCCGACGCGCTTCGTTCATCGTATCGTCCAGCAAGTCCCATTCGCCCGCATACGGAAGGAACATCGACGATGCGCCCATAATGTAGACAAGGTTGGGGGCGTGTTCGAACGGCTTGCTGATTTCGATCGACTTCAGGCGGGCCTCTTCGGCCTCGTCGAATTTGCCAAGCTGCCACAGAAGACAGCCCTGAATGGCAAAGAACGACGCGCTGGTCGAGGACTGGGTCATCGGCATCATGGCCATGTCAAGCTCGGGCGTGATCAGGGCAAGGCCCCGTTCAAGCTGTCTTTCGCAATCGGCGAACTCGCCGCGGAAATAATGAGTATAGCTGAGCGCCCGAGCAGCAAGGACGTTTGTAACCGGATCCGGTGCAAGGCTGGCCATGCCGTCAAGGGCCTGCGCCATCTCAAGTGCGCGGTTCATCTGGCCCGACACAAAGAAATGCGTCCATCGGCAGAAGGTCGCGGCAAACAGGGTTTCGCCCGCACCCAGCGCCTGTGCAAGATGCATCGCACGGGCTGCGGTCTGCCCAACCTGTGTGGATGACCAACCGTGTATCGCCATGAACGCAGGCAACACATTCATCTGGACGCCAAGCTCTACTCCATCTCGTTCGGGACCGCCGGGCATCGTTTCGATATTGCGCAATGCGGCCTGAAAAGCGGCAATCGCCGGTAGGTTCGCAAGGCGGCTGAGGGCCTGTTCACCCGCCAGAACCCAGTGGGTAACAGCCTCGCCCTTAAGACCGCCTAGATCGCAGTGATGCGCCACGGTATCCGGTGTCGGGTTACCAAAAGCCTTGTGACCGGCCAGCAATTCTTTGGCGATTTTCAGGTGAATCTGTTCCCTGTCTTCAAGTAAAAGCGACTGGTACGCTGTGTCCTGCACCAGCGCATGGTGGAACGTGTAAGTCGGCGCCCCGGCTTCGCTGGTGATGGATACCAGACCTGCACCGATCAGTTGGATCAATGCCGATTCCACATCCGTTTCCTTGGGCGCTACCGCATGGATCATCGCCGACGTGAAGCTGCGGCCAATCACGGATCCCAACTGCGCTACAGGTCGCGCATTTTCCATCCGGTCCAGCCGCGACATCAGCGAGTCATGAAGAGTTGCGGGGATACTGAGGGTTCCCATTACCCCGGCGTCGATGGGCACGTCCTGCGGCAGTTGATCCAGAACCGCCTTGGTCATTTCCTCGATATAAAGCGGTACACCATCGGCTTTTTCGACAATCTGTCTGACCAAAGTGACCGGCAGGCTGCGCGGTACGGCAACACGGCGCACCAGTTCAGACGCTTCGAGAACCGAAAGAGGTGTCAATTCGACGATTGACGCGCGGCCTTCAAAATGTTCCGGAGGCTCGTATTCAGGGCGGTGCGTCAGAACCACAAGGATGGGCAACTGATCCAAGGCGTCGATCAGCGCGTCCAAGGCATCCAGCGTGGTTGCGTCCGCCCAGTGCACATCTTCGAATACCAACAGCAATGACCCGCGTTCATCGCAGATGCTCCCGGCACAGCGGATCAGCAAATCCAAAGATTTGCGGGCTTTCTTGATCGGATCGGGTTCGACCGGAGCGTCAGTTTCAAACCCGGCCAAATCCAATAGCAGCGCAGCATCTTCTTCGGTCAAACGAGAGGCGTTTTTCGCGTATTCCCTGATCGACTCGGTTACCTTGTCGGTATCAGTCTCATCCCCTGCAAACCGCCGAAGCTCGGCACGCAGCGGGTGCAGGGGCAAACTGGCAAGATGCGGGACACATTGCAGGGTCATAGGCCTTTGTCCCAGCGTTTTGCTGAGGGAATTGATCAGCCGCGATTTCCCGATACCGGCCGGGCCACCAACCAGCGCAACCTGACCCGATCCGCGCAGCACATGATCCCAAAGCCCTGTCAGGCCGGTCAGGTCGTCTTCGCGGGCAACCAATTTGACCGTCGACTTGCCGGTGCGTGCGTCGAACCGGCTGGCGGCGATCTTTTCGTCAATAACGCGGAAGACCGAGCGCTCACCATCAAATCCCTTCAATTCGTGATTGCCGCGCGGTTCAAAGTTAAAGGCCCCTTTTGTCAGGCGCCATGTCTCGGACGAGACGACAACTTCACCGGGATTGGCCAATCCCTGAAGGCGTGAGGCAAGGTTGGCCGTTTCGCCAACAATGAAATCCTGTGTTCCCAGGCTGGCAGAGGAAACAACCCCGACAACGACAACTCCGGTTGCGATTCCCGCGCGCAGGTCCAGGTTTTCACCGAACTTGTTTTCCAGATTCTGAACCGCTTCGATGGTTTCCAAAACTGCACGCACCGCGCGCTCGGTATCATCTTCAGTGGCTTTCGGATATCCGAAATACATCATGATGCCATCGCCCTGCTTATAAGCCAGGTGGCATCCGTGTTGTTTCATCGTGCCGATGGCGGTGTCCAGATACAGATTCATGATCTGCATCAGCTCTTCCGGATCATGCCGCTGTGCTAATTGCGTGGACCCGACCAGATCGCAGAATACAAGCGTCAGCTGTCGCCGTTCGGCAACGCGGGACATTGCGGGTCTGTCGGACGCTTCCTGAAGCTTCAGTTGTGCCTGTGTTTGCCGAAAACGTTTCCTTTGACCGACAGTCAAACCCAGATCTCGAAGTTCCGGGTCTGTCAATTCGTCCAATATTACGTCGTCTATCCCTTCTTCGAGAAACCGCGCGCTGAAGTCATGTAGATCGGCGTTTTGCAGAATAGTTGAAAGGCGTGTGGATTTCCCGATGACAGTCGTCATTGATCAGCGCTTGCCCCCTGGTACTTCTTCGGCACATCGTTGCATGCCTCTTTCGCGTCAATATCGCGCCGAATCCAAAAGATTGACGTGGTATCAGACCAATTTGGTAACAAGTGTGGCAGATGTCAGGCCGAATTGCTATGATATTGCGGTCAAGCCTCCCAAATGAATGGTTTTGTTGTCAAATCGGAACCAGCCCGGTGTGGTCGCACCACTCAGACGCAATTTCGGTCGGTCCGAGGTTAATTGGCACCAGGTACAAGGCCTCAGGGGTTCAGGTTAATCCGGCCGGAAACCAGTGGTCTGACCGGATGGCCGTAAATATGCCGGTTGGTCACAAATGCGTCGCGAGCCCTTTCGCGGGCCATAGCTCTTGGATAAAAGAATAACGCGCCAGCACCGAAACGCCGGCCTTCGATGTCTTCATTGAATTACCGGGAGAATACCTGTGACGTCTTTCCGCCTGGCGAAACTCGCGATCCTTTGTCTTGGCATTCCAACCATGTCCCTTGCGCAATCCGCCGAGGACCCAAGCGCTGGGCTGTTGATGGAACTGAACAATTTGCAACAGGTCGATGGCAACTGCCGACTGTCATTTCTGTTGCAAAATCAGACCGGTGCCGAGATTGAGGCCGCCAATTATGAAACCGTGATCTTCAACGCCGAGGGCAATGTTGTCAGCCTGTCGCTGTATAATTTCCGCGATATTCCTGCGGGACGTCTGCGGGTGCGGCAGTTCAGCATCGCGGACATGAGCTGCGGCGATGTTGGCCGGATTCTGATCAACGGATCCAATACATGTACGGTCGAAGGCGCCGAAAGCGATCTTTGCGACGAAGCCCTTACGCTAAACAACCGAACAGATGTGGAGTTTCTCAGATGAGCCCGCTTGATGCTTTGCGTGAAATTGTTGCCCTTGGCGGGCCGGTGGTTGCGGTCCTGATCGCCATGTCGATCGTGACGCTGGCCGTCACGCTGTACAAGCTTTGGCAGTTCACCGTTTCCGGTGTCGGTCGGCACAAGATCCTGTCCCAGGCGCTTGCGGCCTGGGATGCAGGTGACACGCAGGCCGCAAGGGCCAAGCTGGCGGAAAGCCGCAGTTATCTTGCGCCGCTAGTCAGAACTGCCATGGATGCGCCCATCATGCCCGGGCTGGACCAGAGGCTGGATGCCGAGGCCGGGTTGGCCTTGGCGGGCCTTGAACGCGGCTTTCGCCTGCTGGACACCGTGGCACAGCTGGCGCCTCTGCTGGGCCTGTTCGGCACCGTCCTTGGCATGATCGAAGCGTTCCAGAGCCTTCAGACTGCCGGATCGTCGGTTGATCCCTCGCTGCTTGCGGGCGGTATCTGGGTAGCGCTGGTCACCACAGCGGTTGGTCTGGCCGTGGCGATGCCGACCTCGATGGTTCTGTCCTGGTTCGAAAGTCGCACTGCGCGCGAACGGGTTTTTGCCGACAAGGCCTTGAGGACCGTTCTTGTTCCGGGGCGGGGATCGTCAGACTCTGCCCAGGTGGCCGCTGTCCCAACGACAGCAGATCATGCGTAATTCTACACCATTTGTGCGACGGCCAATGTCGATGACGCCGCTCATCGACATCATATTCCTCTTGTTGCTCTTCTTCATGCTGACCTCGACATTCTCGAAATATGCCGAGATCGAATTAAGCAGCGCCACTGGCGGCGCCTCTGCCGACGAAGTTACGGGTCAGCGGGTGTTTCTGCAGCTGGGCTCAGAGCGCCTGATCCTGAACGGCGTTCCGGTCACATTGGACGAGGTGGTCGAGCAGGTGAACACCGGGCAAGTCCTGGTCAGCCTTGACCCCGATACAACCTCGCAAAGGCTGGTCAATCTGCTGGTGCGGCTGCGTGGGCGCGACGGGTTGAGCGTTCTGGTGTTGGAGTGAGGCGATGATCCGCAATCTTCGACCCCGCCGCAAACGCGATTCGACCATTGCTTTGATCAATGTCGTGTTTCTGATGCTGATCTTCTTTTTGATCACCGGAACGATAGCGCCGCCGCTGGATCCGGATCTGCAACTTGTGGATACGTCAGAACTGGATGGCAGTGAGCCTCCCGACGCATTGGTTCTGCACAAGAACGGATTGCTCAGCTTTCGGGGCCGCCCGATGACCCCCGAAGTTTATATGGCCGGTCGCGAACCCGCGCCGGTGCGCATCGTGCCCGACCGTGAAGCACCGGGCCACCGCCTGATTGAGGTGACGGGGACTCTGCGGCGGTTGGGGGCGACGTCGGTCTTTGTAGTGACCGAAAAGGCGCTGGAATGATCAGACGCTCGGTTGTCATTGCGGCTATTGCGGTCCTGATGTCCCTGTTAATTCACTTAGTCGGGTTGAGCGTGACGGCGCCCCGTCTGACTGAAACCACGGAACCTGCAGGCCCGGCCGATGCCATCGCGCTGGGCAATGAGTTCGAAGAGATTGCCGATGTCGTTGCGGACCCGGTTGAGCCCGAGCCTGCCCCCGAATCCGAACTGGAACCGGAAGAGCCGCTGGCGCCCGAACCGGAACCCGAAGAAGTGCCGGTCAGCGAAGCATTGGTCGCCTCTGATAACCCTCAGCAGGTCCCTTCACCCGATCTGGGCAAGTCCGAAATCGTGCGCCCGGTGGTGACGGAAACGGTTGAGCCGTCGGAAACCACGTCTGAGACACCTTCGGACGCAAATGAAGCCGCCAGCCAGGACGAAGATTCCACGCCTCAGGCCGAACCCAGTGAGCAGGCCGAAACACCCGAAGGAGTGCCCGAGGCCAGCCCGGTGCAAGCCGAAGAACAGGCAGCGGTTGACCCGGCCCCGGCTGAAGTTCCCACGCCCGAGCCATCGCCGGTTCCCGACATACCGCTGATAGCTGACATTCCCGACGTCGATATCCCACTTGTCGAGCCCGAACCCGAACCTGAGGCGGAGGAAGAGACAGAGACGGCACTGACCTCTTCGGTGCGTCCGAAGCTACCGGATCAACGGCCTAGTTCCAAACCGCAGGGCGTCTTGCCGGGCTCCAACGATTTCAGTGATCTGCGGTTCCCTGAGAAAGAAGTCGAATCCCCGCTGTCGCAGTACAAACGCGCGGGAATTGACCCGTTCACACGCGGCAACACCAGTGCAGGTTCAGGGGGAAGGGGGCCAGGCAATTCCACCAAAACCAACTATGCTGGCCGTGTGCTCATGCATCTGAACCGGGCGCCTTTGGTCTATGTTTCGGCACGCGGTTTCGCTCAAGTCTTTTTTCAGATCAACCCGGATGGCACCTTGGCCTTTGTCGATGTGGTCGACAGCTCTGGATCCCCCGAAGTCGACCGCGCTGCCAAGGCGCAGGTTCGTGCGGCGTCACCTTTCCCGTTGCCCCCTGGCGGTGTCAGCCGCAGCCTGTCATTTTTCTATAACAGCAACTAGCATATGGTGCCGTAGCAGGATCGCATCCGACCCGAAGCGCGGCTGGGCATTATGCTGTGTGACTGGGCGTGCTCTTGGGCGTGGCAATTCCCGGAATGCGGACTCTCAGATTGCGACTCACCTGAAATTGGGCTGCAGTCACAACAGGGGTAGGGACCGAGAATCCCTGAATCATGCGACCTGTCAATAATTCCCGGTTTAAAGAGGTGGTCTGGCTTTTTTGCGTTCAAATTTTTGTAACGTTTCCAATGAGCGAACAAAGTGCTCGAAAAGCTTGAATATCTACGCCCTGCGGCCTTTTTGCCCGGTGCAAAGTGGCAACACCGTTGCAGGCAGAGGGCGTGGAAAATCCCGTCTCGCTATTGTGCCCATGTTGAAATTATTCGACGAATTTAGCCGCCGCTTCGGTGGCACTACTCCTCTCAAAACTTATGGATTAACCATGAAAAACGTACTCATCGCATCGACCGCGCTGATTGCAACCGCCAGTGTTGCTGCCGCGGAAGTCAAATTCAGCGGCTATGGCCGCTTTGGTCTGGGCTATGAAGAAGACCGTTCAGCAACCACCACCACAACGACCGCGTCTGGTGCGGTCAATTCGAACAACGCCTCGACCGACGATACCATTTTGGTGTCGCGTTTTCGTCTGAACATCGACGCCAGTGCCGAAACAGATGGCGGCGTTGAATTCCAGGGCCGTGTTCGTCTGCAGGCGGATGACGATTCAAGCACCGGCGAGCAGAACGAAGCTGGCCTGAATGGCGCCCGTTTCTCGGTTATCTATGGCGGCCTGCGTGTTGACGCCGGTAACGTTTCGGGTTCGTTCGACAACCTGGATGACTACTTCGGTACCGAGCCGGGCCTGGAAGAATTCCTGGGTCAGTATTCGGGCGTGAACTATTCCTTCCTAGAATACAGCTCAACCGGCACGGGCGCGAATGCTGTGTTCTTCCGCTACACCGTTGGCGATCTGGCATTCTCGGCATCCTATGACCAGGACACGAAATTCCTGGGCGCAGGCATCACTGACGACCGTGATCGCTGGGACGTAAGCGCAACTTACACCTTCAACAACTTCACCGCCTCGCTGGCATATGGTGAAACTGATGAAGGCGCAGGCGTTGACAAGGAAAGCCTGACTGTTCTGACCCTGGGTGCAGAACTGGGCGATTTCTACGGCACCCTGTTCGTGGCTGACGATGACGTCAACAACGACGCCGAAGACGGCACCGCTTATGGTTTCTCGGTCGCCTATGATCTGGGTGCGGCAACCACGCTGCAGCTGGTTTACGGTGACGGTTCGGCTGACGACGACACCCGCAACATCGGTGTTGGCGCCATCTATGACCTGGGCGGCGGTGTATCGCTGCGTGGTGCAGTTGGCGAGATCAAAGACGGCGATGACGACGGCAAGATCCGTGCCGACTTTGGTGCTCAGTTCAACTTCTAAGCTGATCTGAACCATATTGATCTAAGGGCGGGCCTTCGGGTCCGCCCTTTTTCTGTCTGACTATTTCTTTTCAAAGAACAAAATGACTTCACCCAGCCGGATGCCATAGCGCGAGACATAGGCCCGGTTCAGCAGCCGGTCATCGCTCAGCAGCCACATCCAGTCATCGAAATCGACCCGCATGGTCCCATCCTTGACGGGCAGGTCGATCTTGTAGATCCAGTTGAAGGTATCGCCACGCTCGATCCCGCTGGCGGTGCCCAGCACGCCGGGGGCTGTGCCGGTCCAGGTATCCTCGCCGGTTTTGGTCAGGGTCCAGACGCGCTGCTCGGTTGCGCCGTCGTCATAAACGAAATCCTCGATCAGGGTCAGCGTCTCGCCATCCCATGTACCATTGATATCAACAGTGAACCGGCGTGGCACATTGCCCAGAACATCCTGAAATTGACCATAGGCCACAGTCTGACCCTCAAAGAACTCTTCCAGGTTCAACTGCCGATCGGACAAAAAGGTCTTGGGGGTTCGGGGTTTCGCGGAGCAGGCAGCCAGAACGGTCAGCCCCAGAACAGCAAGGCCCGCGATGACAAGACGACGTGGTTTCATTGCAGCACCCGTGTTTCAGCGGCGGTGTCATGGCCATTCGCCCGGTCCAGATAGGTCGATTTGGTGGAGGGCGCCGGGCGCATGGTTGCTATCAGCTCGGCGACTTTGATGCCGAACTTTCGCATCTCGGACCGGTTCATGATCACGCCACTTTCCGTCAGGTACATCCAGTCGGTTACGTCCAGCGTGTGTCCCCCTGCGTCCTCGGGCAGGATGATCTTGTAGGTCAGCTTTACGGTCGAGCCCGAGACCGTGCCGCGCCCTTCGCCCACGATGTCATCTGCTGTCGCGATGAATGTGTTTCCTGTGCCCAGAGTCAGATACCATTTGCGGGCCATCTTCTTGCCGTTGGAATAGGTGAAATTCTCGGTCAGAGTGCCTGTGTTGCCGTCCCATTCCCCGACCATACGGGCGACAAAGCTGTTCGACATCTTACCGTCGGGGCCATAGATCAGCCCTTCGGACAGGATCTCCCCGTTCAGGTTTTCCGTCATCTTAAACGCGGGGCCGGTGCCGCTGTAATCCTCAGGCGATTGGGCCCGAAAGCTGAGATAGCGCCCTTTTGCGATGGACAGGGCGAAGATGATGAGCAGGGCTATAGCAAGTAGTTTCATTTGGCTGAGACCTCAGTTGGCAGCGTCAGGACCATTCCAAACGCGCCGAGTTTCAGGATGCAGGGCAAAATGGCATAGGCGAGGTTGAGCGTTCGCAGCGCCTCGGCTGAATTTGCCTGTCCCGGAGTGAATCCGCTGCGTTCCAGCAATGGAAGGGTGAAAAAGGCCGCCAGGGCCAGCCCCAGCTTGCCCGCGAATGACCAGATGCCGAATGCGGCGGATGCGTTCAGACCTGCGCGTGTCAGAGCGACCGAGAACATGGCCGGCAGCACCACCATATCCGCCCCAAGTGCGGCGCCCGATGCAATGCAGATCAGGGCGAACCCGGCTAGGCTGCCGGTTGACAGCGTCGCGGCGCTGACAAAGGCCGCAATCGACAGCGGCATGGCGATCATTAGGGTCTGTTTCGGGCCAATCCGATTGCTGAGCCGCGCCCAAAGGGGCACGCTTGCCCCCGCGCTGAGGAAGAACAAGATCAACAGCGGTCCTGCCATGCCTGGCAGTTGCAGCCGGTCTTCGACAAAAAACAGAAACAGAGTCGAGGTGATGGCGACCGGCAAGCTGTTGATCAGCGCCAGAACCAGCAGGCGTAAGGCTCCGGCATCGCCCAGCCCTGCAAGGGTCAGGGCCTGTCCGGTGATCGGCGCGCGTCGCCAGATCGGGGCCGTCAGGACAAAGGTCAGAATGGCGATGAGGCCCAAAAACAGCCCGAACGCAGGATAGCCCTGCGCCTGCGCGCCAAAGGCAACAAACAGCGCGGGGGCACTTGCGGCGAGTATCACGCCGGTTAGCTGTCCGCCTTCGCGATAGGCGGCGAGTGTCATCAGCTCGGACGGGGTGGGCGTTTTGGCCAACGTGGCGCTGCGGCCATAGAGCAGGATGGTTCCCAGGCTGTAGGCTGAAAACAGCAGGATAAGGATGGCCACCAAACTGGCAACGGACGCGCCCTCAGACAGAGTGAACAGCAGCGGGAAGCCAACGGCCAGCCCAAGTGCGGCGAGGGCAGCAAACAAAAGCTGGCCACCAGGCCACCGGTCAATCGCCCAGCCAATCAGGGGATCCTGCACAAGGTCAACCAAACGGATCAGCAACAGGACGGCGCCGATCACCCCAAGGCCAATGCCCAGATTGACCGCCGCAAAACGCGGGAGGTGAATGTAAAGCGGGATGCCTGCAGCGGCGAGCATCAACGCATAGAGACTGACCCGGGGATACAGCATCACTGACCCTTCAACTGCCGGGTAAAGTTGGCCGATCTAGTGTTGCTGCCAAGAAAGATCGACATGAATGCGCGCGTGATGCCCGGGCTCGACAAGGTGCAGGTTCTGCTGCCATTGCGCCAGAACCCGATCTTGTCCGGCCCCTCCGAGATTGCCAAATAGCTGTCGCCTTTGCTGACGGCCTGAAAACAGGCCTGCAACTGATCGGCGGTTGGAGGCGGGTTGCCCTGTCGCACCATTTCGTCAAGCGTCGACTTGATCAGAGCCTTCTGCGCGATGGATTTGCGGTATGTCAGTTTCAGTCCGAACTCTTGATTCCAGTCAAACGGTGCGCCGCCGGGCGTATAAAGCCTGGCATCGTAAACCGGCAAACCCAGGAACCGGAACGTAGAGCTGCCCAGGACTTTTGGATCGTCCAACCGTTCAGCCAAAGGTGACGCCGCTAAACCGCAGGGCAGCACCATCGCCAGCGCCAGAATGGCCGGGCGCATCAGCTCAGAGATCGGCCGCAACAGGGATGGCCGCGATCTGTTCGGGGGTGCCATTGTCTGCTCCGATGGTTTGCGGGCCGCCAGCGATCCGCTCGACGACATGCATGGCGCTGGCAATCCCGTCTTCGTGAAACCCGTGCCGGTTATAGGCGCCCGCAAACCAGGTGCGGTTCTGTCCCTGCATCTCGCGGATTTGCCCCTGTGCCCTAAGTGCGGCCTTGTCAAAAACCGGATGGGCGAATTCGACCTGATCATAGATCTTGTCGGCGGCGATCTCGGATGAGGCGTTCAGCGTCACAAACAGCGGGTCACTGTCGGGAATATTCTGCAGCCTGTTCATCCAATAGGTCACCCCGACATTCCCGGCCTGCGAGCGATAGGTCCAGCTGGACCAGCAGGCCCGGCGTTTGGGCATCTGCGACGGATCGCAATGCAGGATGGCCGTGTTGGGCTGATACCGGATCGCGCCAAGCGCGGCTGCTTCGGCTGGGGTGGCATCCTGGCCCAGAATGGCAAGGGATTGATCCGAGTGGGTGGCCAGAATGATCTCATCATACTGATCCGACTGGCCTTGGCTGTGAACGGTCACGCCTATCTCATTGCGCTGAACCCTCTGAACGGGGCTGGCCAGACGTATTTCGGCCCCGCGGGCACGCAGGGTGGCGTCAATCCGGCGGACATATTCAATGCTGCCACCCTTTACCGTGTACCATTGGTGCTGATTGGCGCGGCCATTGGCCAGCAGAGCGTGATTGCGAAAGAACTGCACGAGCGACCGCGCTGGGAATTGATCCACAAATTCAACTGGGGTCGACCAGATCGCACCGCACATGGGCATCAGGTAATTGTGCCGAAACCAGTGCCCCAACTGCAACTGATCAACCAGCTCTCCGATGGTTGTGTCATCGTCCTTGGCTGCGTCCGGGGCCTCTCTGCCAAAACGCAGGATGTCGGCGATCATCTTGTAATAGGCCGGCCGCGCAAGGTTGCGTTTCTGCGCCGTAAGAGTGCGCAGGTTGTTCAGCCCGTATTCGATGCGCCCGTTGTCGATGGTCGCACCAAAGCTCATCTCGGATTTTTCGACAGGCACGTTCAGCGTATCGAACAACCGTGTCAGGTAAGGGTAGGTGGCATAGTTGAAGACGATAAAACCGGTATCGACGGGTTGATCGCCATTTTTGCCCGCCGTGACCGTGCGGGCATGCCCGCCAAGCCTGGGTTCAGCCTCAAAGAGTGTCACGTCATTGTTTTCGGAAAGATAATAAGCTGCTGAAAGGCCTGAAATGCCTGCGCCAACTATGGCGATTTTTTTCCTGCCCCTTTGGGTTTCGTCGAACATGATAGCCTCGTTACGTGACGTTTTGATAAAGAATACGCAGTAGGAGCAGGATTGGATCATTCAAGACAGGGGTTTTTCGGGTGCGGCTGCAATTTAGCGGCCTCACCGCGAGCAACCGAAGGTGATCCAAACTGGCCGTGTAACCGTATTGCAATAACACAATTCAGAAATGGTCGGCATGAACAGCTTTGACGGGAAAACTTATTGGATAGTTGGCGCAAGCGAAGGTCTGGGTCGTGCATTGGCGCAAGCTCTAAGCAATCGCGGCGCCCGGGTGATCCTGTCGGCGCGAAACGCGAAACGCCTGGATGAAATCTGCAGCATTCTGCCAAATTCAAAAGCCATTCGTTGCGATGTCTCTGATTTAGATTCTGTTCGACGTGCCGCTTCCGCTGCCGGAAAAGTGGATGGCCTTATCTATAATGCCGGGGCTTATGACCCGATGCGCAGCACCGAGTGGAACACCAAGGCCGCTCTTCGGATGTCCGATGTGAATTTTCAGGGCGCTTTGCGGGTTCTGGGCGAAATACTTCCTGGGTTTGTTAAGGCCGGGCAGGGGGAGATCACGCTGATCGGGTCGCTGTCCGGCTATCATGGCCTGCCATCTGCAGTCGGGTATGGTGCCAGCAAGGCGGCTTTGATTTCACTGGCAGAAACCATGCGGCATGATCTGACGGGTTCGGGCGTCACGGTTCGGATCGTAAATCCCGGCTTCATCAAGACTCGCCTGACCGAAAAGAACAGTTTCAGGATGCCGATGCTGATGACGCCTCAGGGCGCGGCCCAGCATGTGGTTCGGGCAATGTCCCGCCACAGATTCCGCACAGACTTCCCAGCGCCGTTTTCATGGCTGATCCGCCTTGTGGGCTATTTGCCGGATTGGGTGATATATCGCGGAAGATAGGCCCTAACATTGGGGTTTTGAGCTTCTGCCAGGCTTAACCGCAGGTCAGGTTCTGTATGATCCCCGAGCCGTCGACAAAGACGTTCAACCGGTCGATGCGATAATCCTGTGTGGCGATGTCATCTGGGCCTAAAACGCGCGACCGTTCGGGTAATTGCGACTGAATGGTCGATACTGGCTTGCCAATCGCATCGGCAAATGGCTCTCCTTTGCAAAAGGCCAAATCTACCGGGGTGGGTTCAAGTGGCAGTGGCGCGTCCTCAGGAGCGGGCGACTCCGTACATGCGACCAGCAAAATCAAAACAGGGGTCAAACGGCGCATTGGCGCTCCTCTTTCTGGCAATGTCGTTTCTGTAATATCAAATATTTAGCATTGCTGCCATCAAAGCGCAGTTGAAAAAACCCTGTATTTAACGCAGGGTCAGGCCAAATTTGACTGGGAGAAGTACATCATGCGCACCCGTGCCGCCGTCGCCGTGCAGGCCGGCAAACCTTTGGAAGTGATGGATGTGAACCTCGAAGGCCCCAAGGCGGGCGAGGTTCTGGTCGAGATCAAGGCGACCGGCATTTGCCACACCGACGAATTCACCCTGTCGGGTGCAGACCCCGAAGGCCTGTTCCCCGCCATTCTGGGCCATGAAGGCGCAGGTGTGGTGGTCGAGGTCGGCCCGGGCGTGACCAGCCTGAAGCCGGGCGATCACGTGATCCCGCTTTACACCCCCGAGTGTCGCGAATGTGAATACTGCCTGCATCCCAAAACCAACCTGTGTCAGGCGATCCGTTCGACGCAGGGCCAAGGGTTGATGCCCGATGGCACCTCGCGGTTCTCGACGCTGGATGGTGATCCGATCCTGCATTACATGGGCTGCTCGACCTTTGCCAACCACACGGTCCTGCCGGAAATCGCGCTTGCCAAAGTGCGCCCGGACGCGCCTTTCGACAAGATCTGCTATATCGGTTGCGGCGTGACCACCGGCATCGGCGCGGTGATCAACACCGCCAAAGTTGAAATCGGAAGCCGTGCGATTGTGTTTGGTCTGGGTGGCATCGGTCTGAACGTCATTCAAGGTCTACGATTGGCAGGCGCCGACCAGATCGTCGGCGTCGACCTGAACCCCTCCAAGGTGGAAATGGCCACCCGGTTCGGTATGACCGATTTCGTCAACCCGGCTGAAGTTGAAGGCGATCTGGTGCCCTATCTGGTCAACCTGACCAAAGGCGGTGCAGATTACACCTTTGACGCAACGGGCAATGTCGGCGTGATGCGCACGGCGCTGGAATCTGCACATAAGGGCTGGGGTGAATCGATCATCATCGGCGTGGCACCTGCAGGGGCCGAGATCTCGACCCGCCCGTTCCAGCTGGTCACCGGTCGTTCCTGGCGCGGTACGGCCTTTGGCGGCGCCCGTGGCCGCACGGATGTGCCCAAGATCGTCGACTGGTACATGGAAGGTAAGATCGAGATCGACCCGATGATCACCCACACCATGGGCCTGGACGACATCAACCATGGGTTCGACCTGATGCATAAGGGCGAAAGCATCCGCTCGGTCGTGGTTTACTGAGAAAACCGAAATAGTTTCCGAGGGCGGGCTTTTGCTCGCCCTTTTTGCGTCTTACATTCCTTACCATGAATTAAATTTAAGGTTGAGGATTTCAGGTGACGACAGAAAGGACAGACCGTCTGGCGGTTCTGATCGATGCGGACAATGTCTCTGCAAAACATGCAGCAGAGATTTTCGAAGAAATTGCCACGCTCGGTGAGGCTGGTTTAAGGCGGATATACGGGGATTTCTCGAACGGATCACCGCAGGGATGGGAGGCCAAATCTCTGGCCGAATACGCCATCGTTCCGCATCAGCAATTCGCCAACACATCCGGCAAGAACTCCAGCGACATTGCCTTGGTCATTGATGCCATGGATATTCTGCATTCGGGTCGGTTCAGCGGCTTTGTGTTGGTCTCGTCAGACAGCGACTTCACGCGACTTGCCAGTCGGATACGCGAGCAGGGGTTGGATGTGTTCGGAATAGGAGAACGCAAAGCCCCCAAGGCCTTTGTGGCAGCGTGCAACCGGTTCATCTATATTGATAATATTGAGAAGCCAGCGGCACATAACCCACAGGCCAAAAAGTCCGAAAGCCCAAAGCCAAAGCAAGAGCTGAACCATGCCTATCAGCTTATTCGCAATGTCGTTCAGAATACCAATGATCCGGACGGCTGGACCAGCCTTGGGATTGTCGGAAGTCAGCTGGGTAAGATGTATCCGGATTTTGATTCCCGCTCTTATGGCCACAAAAGGCTGAGCGATCTGGTGCGCGCCATAGACCGGTTTGAAAAGAGCGGCGAAAATGGTGGTCTCAGGATCAGATGCAAAGAGCCATAAAGGCAGGGGTCATTCCCCCGGTCGTGTCGCCCCCGTATCGGATCGGGGCGAACGAACCCGCAGAACCGGGGTGTTGGCTGAGGTGGTGTTCGACCGGCTCTCGCGCCAGACGACGAAGACACCAGATGCGATGATGATGCTGGCGCCGACGGCAACCCAGCCGTCTGGCTTTTCGCCGAAAAACGCCATGCCAAAGATCGTGGCCCAGATGATCTGGCTGTATTGGCTGGGGGCGATGACCCCCGCTGGCGCGGCACGATAAGCCAGAATAATCAGGTGTTGGGCAATGACAGAAAACACTCCGACCAGTGCCATCATGGCCAGATGCAACAGGGACGGAGGCTGATAAACGGCCGGTTGCGCGATGCTCATGACCACTATGGCCAGCAGCATCGGATAAAGGATCAGAACGGCCGAGCGTTCCTCATTGCCGATCTTACGGACCAAAACTGACGCGAAAGCGCTGCAGAACGCGGCCGTCAGCGCCGCCAGATGGCCTAGCGTGATGTCCGTGGTACCCGGGCGCAGAACGATCAACACGCCGATCAGGCCCACGCCAACCGCGGCCCAACGCTGGGCGCGGACCACCTCGCCCAATATGGGGATCGACAGGACCGTGACGATCAGCGGGAAAGAGAACAGGAGTGAATATACCTCGGCCAAAGGCAGGACCGAAAAGGAATAAAATGCGCAGGACATGCCTGTGACCATCAACCCCGACCGCAGCAGGACCAGCCAGGGATGGTGCGGAAGGAAGTTGCCGGTAGAGCGGTCTGTCAGGATTGTCACGGCCATCGGCACAAAGGAAAACAGCGTGGCGAAAAAGATGATTTGCATCACCGAATAGGTTCCGCCCAGCACCTTGATCAGCGCATCGTGGCTGGCAAAGACAGCAAAGCCCAGAAACGCATAGCCAAGGCCCCTGAGGGTGGTGTTTTGAGTGCTCATCGGTCTAGCCTTGGGCAGCGGAATGGTGGGTTCATCCGTTGCATAAACCCATTTTTCAGAGTCTGATAGCCCTTATTTTACCGCTAACATGGCAACCGGCCATGATCTGAGATCATCGCAGGATCGGTGGCGCGTCCTTTGGCTGGCGCGCGGATTGTACACCCACTTTCATCCCTACGCCGATGCGCCGGGCCAGCGCCACCCAGGGCAGCGCGGTTTCTGCGGGCAGGGTGCTATGGGCCACCTCCTCGAACAGGTCCAGCCAATGATCGAACAATTCGGGCCTGATATCGGGCCTTTCGATGTGAATACGCTGCGGATTTCCGTCATAACAACGCTCATGCAGAATGGCGTTGCGCCAGAACGCGGCGATCTTGTTCTCGTGCGGGGGCCAGTCGCTGACATGGTTTGCAAAGACCGGCGCCAGTGCCTCGTCCTGCCGGACGCGGGCGTAGAATGCGCTCACCTGCGACATGATCTGTTCAGCGGTGGCGGGAAACCTCGGAGGAATTCCTGGGCGGGCAGGAGGGGTAGGTTTGGACATGGGCGTTCCGAAACTGAATTGCGCCCCGTTCAGATCGGATTGTAGCCCGTGCTGTCAAGCCACGGCGCGTATATGTCGCGCTGTCTCAAAGAAGCGTTTGCGCAGGAAACGGGTCGGTTCCCCTCGCCGGGTCAGGCATCTTTTGTACAAAGAAGGAGACCTAACATGCACAAAATATCTGCCCTCCCCACCGCGCAGGTTCAGGCCTATCGCCAAGGCGCGCCTGATGGTTATGGCAACCCGCCCGAACGGGCGATATCGAACGGGGAAGGAAACCCCTGCCGTCATTGCCTGACCTATATTCCCAAGGGAAAGGAAATGCTGGTGCTGGCCCACCGGCCCTTTCCAGCGACACAACCTTTTGCTGAAACCGGGCCGATTTACCTTTGTGTAGAGCATTGTCAGCGCTATGAGGATCTCACCAACCTGCCCGAGGCGCTGACCGCCTCACCCAATTATCTGATTAAAGGGTACGGATCGGACGACAGGATTGTTTACGGCACCGGGATCATTACGCCGCAGGCGGAATTGCAAAACGCTGCCGGGGGTATCTTTGCCCGCGCGGATGTCGCCTATATCCACATCAGATCCGCGTCGAATAACTGCTATCACGCGCGGATCGACCGCGCCTAAAGCTTAACCCGGTGCAATCCCCGGCACGGCTGATCAAGATCAGCTGCCGGGACATCGCCCGCCCGGGTCGAGGTCAGGGCCAGGAACACATCCTCAAGATCCGCTTCTTCGGTGCGAACGTCCCGGATACGGATGCCCACGGCCCTGACGGATTCCAGAACCTGTTCGGCACTGGTCTGGGCACTGCGATAGCGCAGCACCAGGCTGCCATCGTCGCGCAGTGTGGCCTCGACTCCCTCGGTCGCAGGCAGTTCAGTGACGGGGCCATCCGGAATAATTACCATCGTCCGACCATCCATGCGGCTCAGCAGGTCTGCCGTGCTGTCCTGTGCGATCTTTTCGCCATGGTTGATGATGGCGATCTGGTCGCACATCTCCTGTGCTTCTTCCAGGTAATGCGTCGTCAGGATGATGGTCATGCCCTGCTGGTTCAGCTTGCGCACGTTGGCCCAGAGCATTTGGCGCAGCTCGATATCCACGCCCGCCGTGGGTTCGTCCAGAACCAGCACTTTGGGGTTATGCACCAAAGCCTTGGCCAACAGCAACCGGCGCCGCATACCGCCGGACAGGGTGCGGGCATAGGCCTCGGCCTTGTCGCTGAGGCCAACCAGTTCGAGGATTTCATCACTGCGCCGCTGCGCCTTTGGTACACCATATAGGCCAGCCTGAACCTCCAAAGCACCGCGCGGGGTAAAGAAAGGGTCCAGATTCAGCTCTTGCGGCATAACGCCGATGGCAGCGCGAGATTGGCGCGGGTTGCGGTCTTGGTCATGACCCCAGATCGACACATGGCCTGCAGATTTCACCACCAACCCGGCCAGAATGTTGATCAGGGTCGATTTCCCAGCCCCGTTCGGCCCCAGCAATCCAAAGACTGAACCGCGCGGGATTGTCAGGTCGATGCCCTTCAGCGCCTGCTTTTCAGGCTGGCCCTTGCTGCCGCGATAGGTCTTGCGCAGCCCTTCGATCCTGATTGCCGCATTGTCCATGTGGCTCTTGCCCCCGGTTTGCTCATCGCTCATAAACGCACCTAATGCATGCCCGCGAGGCCGACAACCAGTGAAGGATCGCCAGCCGTGACAATCGAAGCGCCGGAAACCAAGATCGTCGAAACCTCTCGTGTCGCCTGTGATGGCGGCGAAGGTGCATTGGGCCACCCACGTGTTTGGTTACAGATCCCCGAAGACACCGGCTGGGTCGAGTGCCCCTATTGCGATTGCAAGTATGTCTTGAAAGGGCACGAGGCCAGCGCCTGAATGTGCAAAGCCGCGGGCAGGTTTGACCTCACCCTGATCATTGGAGCTGTTGGCTATTTTCTGGCCGCCGCTATCGGAATGCTTCTAGCCGGATCGGGAAATCGGGCGCAGGGCGATGATACGATCGAAATCGCCCTGGTCAGCGGGCCGATCTACAGGCCTCCTGGGTGCCGGGTTTTCCGACCACAATCAGCTTTAAGGCCAAAGGGCGTTTCAACGCGCTGCGAACCTGCCATGTCTGGGCCGGTGAGGTGCTGTGGTCCGCGAATGAAGACTTCGGCACTTGGGTGCCATTGCCTTACTCGATCACTTTGTCCCGCTTGATAAACCAATCAGGCAAGGTCTAACCTGCCCAACTAATGTCGTGTTCTGACGATAGCTTTGCGCCGGCTCAATGGAGGAAGTGTGTTGATGGACGCCAGTATCCAAAATACCAACCAACCGGTCTTCGGATGGATTGGTTTTAGTGTTTCCGCGATGGCCCTGTTGGGCGCCCTGTTCCTGTTCTGGGCCGGGCCATTCGCACCGCAACAATCGACTGGCGTGTCTTTGGGAGAGCTTGCAGCCGAGCTTGGAAAATCCACCCTGCGCTCGGCCGCCGGGCTGGACCAACCCGAGCCTGTAACGCCCTCACGGGACCTGGATGACTATCTGCAAATCGGCGTCGCCCTCTTGGGTGGGTTGGCCATTGTCCTGTCGGCCATAGGCATTCTGCGCCACGAAAAACTGCGCCCGGCCATTGCGGGTATCGCAATCGGCATCGGCGCAATCCTGTTTCAGTTCTTTGCTTTTGCGTTTTTCGCTTTCCTCGGTGTGCTGGTCATCATGGCGCTGCTCAACAGCTTTTCGGATGTATTTGGCGGCCTGTTCGGCGGATAGTTCACCTTCTGTACTGGTCACCCGCGCGCCCCTGTGGCAGAACCATCCCTGACCGACAGGGAGCGCGCGCATGAGCAATTTCGGAAAAGGGTGTCACCTTCATCTTATTGACGGATCGGCCTTTATCTTCAGGGCCTATCACGCGCTGCCGCCGCTGACGCGGAAGTCGGATGGGTTGCCGATTGGGGCCGTGTCGGGCTTTTGCAACATGCTGCAGAAATATGTCGAAGGAAACACCGGGCCAGACGCGCCGACCCATGTGGCGGTGATCTTCGACAAGGGCTCTCATACGTTCCGCAACGATATGTATGACCTTTACAAGGCCAATCGCGAGGCCATGCCCGAGGATCTGCGCCCTCAGATGCCCCTGACACGCGAGGCGACCCGCGCCTTCAATATCGCCTGCAAAGAGCTTGAGGGCTATGAGGCCGACGACATCATTGCCACCCTTGCCATACAGGCGCGTGAGGCGGGTGGTCGCGTCACGATCGTCAGTTCCGACAAGGACCTGATGCAGCTGGTCGGCGATGGGGTCGAAATGCTGGATGCGATGAAGAACAAACGCATCGACCGCGATGGCGTGTTCGAGAAATTCGGCGTCGGGCCTGAACGTGTGGTGGACGTGCAGGCGCTGGCCGGGGACAGCGTGGACAATGTGCCGGGGGCTCCGGGCATTGGGATCAAGACGGCGGCGCTTTTGATCAATGAATTTGGTGATCTCGAAACCCTGCTGGACCGCGCCGAAGAGATCAAACAACCCAAACGCCGCCAGACCCTGATCGACAAACGCGACCAGATTGAGCTGTCGAAAAGACTGGTGCAGTTGGATGAGAACACGCCGCTGGATTTCACCTTAGACGATCTTGAGGTGCAAGACCCTGAACCTGACACTCTGCTGGGCTTTCTGGCTGAGATGGAGTTCCGCACCCTCACCAAGCGCATAGCGGACAAGCTGGGGGCCGAGGCACCGGTGATTGCAGACGCGCCTGCGCCCGTTGCAGATGTGGCCGAGGCTGAAGACATTCCATTCGACGCGTCGAAGTATGAATGCGTCCGCGACGCGGGGGCTTTGCAGAAATGGATAGACCAGGCCTATGAGCGTGGCTGGGTTGCAGTGGACACCGAGACCACTGGGCTGAACGAGATGATCGCAGATCTGGTCGGCATTTCGCTCTGCATTGAGGCGGGCGAGGCCTGCTATATCCCATTGATCCATCGTCAAAGCGCCACCGACGATCTGTTCGGCTCGGACGCTCTGGCCGAGGGGCAAATGCCGATTGAACAGGCTCTAACACTGATAAAACCGATGTTAGAGGACCCGTCGATCCTCAAGATCGGGCAAAACATGAAATACGATGCCAAGATTTTTACCCGCTATGGCGTGGATGTGGCGCCGATTGATGACACGATGTTGATGTCCTATGCGATGCATGGCGGCGAGCATGGGCATGGCATGGACACCCTGTCCGAGCGTTATCTGAACCACACGCCGATTCCGATCAAACCGCTGTTGGGATCCGGCAAATCGGCGATCACATTCGACAAGGTTCCGATTGATGAAGCGACCGCCTATGCGGCCGAGGACGCCGATATAACGCTGCGTCTGTGGAGACTGTTCAAACCTCAGCTGCATCAGGTTCAGGTAACGACCGTCTATGAAACGCTGGAGCGCCCTCTGGTGCCGGTTCTGGCCGAAATGGAGATGCATGGCATCAAGGTTGACCGCGATGTCCTCAGCCGCATGTCCAACGCGTTTGCCCAGAAAATGGCCGGGTTAGAGGCTGAAATCCACGAATTGGCTGGTGAAAGCTTCAATGTCGGCTCGCCCGCTCAGCTGGGCGAGATTCTGTTCGACAAGATGAGTCTGGAAGGCGGCAAGAAGGGCAAGACCGGTAAATATTCAACCGGGGCCGATATCCTTGAGGATCTGGCGACCGAGCATGAATTGCCGCGTCGGGTGCTGGATTGGCGGCAGCTGTCGAAACTGAAATCGACCTATACGGACGCGCTGCAGACCCATATCAACCCCGATACGGGCCGGGTACATACATCCTATTCGATCACCGGGGCGAACACCGGTCGTTTGGCCTCGACCGATCCGAACCTGCAGAACATCCCTGTGCGCACCGAAGAAGGCCGCCGTATCCGCGAGGCGTTCATTGCCGAGCCGGGAAATGTGCTGGTCAGCCTGGATTATAGCCAGATCGAGCTGCGCATTCTGGCGCATATTGCCGATATTCCGGCCTTGAAGCAGGCGTTTACCGATGGGCTGGACATTCACGCCATGACTGCGTCCGAAATGTTCGACGTGCCGCTGGATGAGATGACGCCGGATATTCGCCGTCAGGCCAAGGCGATCAACTTCGGTGTGATCTATGGCATCTCGGGTTTTGGTCTGGCGCGCAACCTGCGTATTCCACGGGCCGAGGCGCAGGGCTTCATCGACCGCTATTTCGAACGCTTCCCCGGCATTCGGACCTATATGGACGACACCGTCGCCTTTGCCAAAGAGAATGGCTATGTGCAGACCCTATTCGGGCGCAAAATCCATACGCCCGAAATCAATGCCAAGGGGCCGCATGCGGGATTTTCGCGTCGGGCAGCGATCAACGCTCCGATTCAAGGCACCGCGGCCGACGTGATCCGACGCGCCATGGTGCGGATGCCGGATGCGATCCATGGGTTGCCGGCGAAAATGTTGCTGCAAGTGCATGACGAATTGCTGTTCGAAGTGGCCGAGGACGCCGTTGACCCGCTGATCGACGCGGCGCGCGACGTGATGGAGGGGGCTTCGGACCCAGCAGTGAAACTGGATGTGAAACTCAACGTTGATGCGGGACAGGGCGCGAATTGGGCCGAGGCGCACTAGCGCCGCCGTTCATCAAGCCCTGCGGGCCCTCTTCGCGGCGGGTCAGCCCTGTGGTCTGACCATGCGGTTGACCATCCGTTGCACGCTGGGGCCCAGCAGTAGGATAACTGTGAACGCGATGGGCCAGGAGAAAACCCATGAGCCCATCCAGTCGCCCAGCGTCGCGGGACCGAAGCCGACGGCCTTGGCCGTGGCGATACCGGTGACGATGCAGGACATCATGCCTGACATGATCAGGCTGAACAGGGCGCGGGCATAGCGGGCAGGGATCATCCGGACATCCTTGGTGTGAGGTGGCAATGATCTGCGCCATTTTTCCAGGTAATACCAGTGCGAGCGGACAATCAAAGGTGCATCCAGCCGAGCGTCTCGGCGGTACGTTGGATCGAGGGCTGATATTCGGCACTGACCCAGCCGGTGTAGCCGCTGTCATCAATCGCTCGGAACAACTCGGCAAAATTCATCTCACCTCGACCGGGCTCTGCGCGATCCGGGGCCGCTCCGATCTGGGCGTGTACGATGCGGTCTTGGTAATCCTTCCAGACTTGCAGCCCGTTGCCATGGATCATCTGGGCGTGGAAGCTGTCATATTGCAGGCCGACATTGGGCCGGTTCACGCGATCCAAAACCTCGGCGGCCAGATCGTAAGAGTTCAGGAAATATTCAGGCTGTGACACCGGGTTGAGCGGTTCGATCGTGAACGGCTGTTGGGGCGCGTGGTCTGCTGCCCATTGCAGGTTTTGAACAAAGCAATCCATAGCATCCGCGCCCGAGGAATATCCGGACATGATGTGGATTTTTTCGGGCCGTAGCGCCTGAGCATAGCGTAGAACACGGCGGATGTCGGACTGGAACCGCGCCTCACCGCCCGGAATGGCGGCATATCCGGGAGTGCCGCCGGTGTAGTTGGGTGGTGGCGCGTTGATCAGCACCAGGTCGAGCCCGTTAGCCAGCAGAGCACGGCAGGTTTCCTTGGTAGCCAGATCATAGGGAAACAGAACCTCAACAGCCTTGAACCCGGCCTGCGCGGCAGCTTGAAACCTGTCGAGATAGGGCAGTTCGGTAAAGAGCAATGAGATATTTGCAGCGAATTTGGGCATGGATGGCCTTTGCGTGTCTGTTCGCCGGACCATATCGGTCGGGTGATTTCAGCGAAAGGGACTGAAAACGACAGATTGTCGAAAATCGGCCAGATCACCCGGTTTAATTCAGTGACGTTCGGGACAATGCGGCGAATCATTTCTGGCGCCGCTTTGACCAGAGGTATGACCCATGGCACTGAGCCCTGACCCCGTGCGCGGGACCGCTATTTCTATGTCTGCCGACCGCAACTCCGCGTTGTCTGGCAACGGGTTGGCGGTTGCCTCGATGCTGGCATGGGCCGCAGGCTTTCCGGCGGCGGAGGTCTTGTTGCAAAGCTGGTCGCCAGTGGGCTTGCTTGCGGCACGTCTGGGTCTGGCGGTTCTGGTGCTGCTGCCGATCTGGCTGATGCTGGACGGTCCCAGCCGTATTCTAAGGGCCAGATGGGGATGGGCCATGATCGTCGGAGCGTTTGGCTTTGGCTGCCCGATGTTCCTGCTGATCCTGGCGCAAAAGCTGACCGATCCGGTAACCGTCGTCATCATCGCCTCTTGCGCGCCACTAATCGCAACCCTGCTGGAGCTTAAGGCGGGCACACGTCGGCTGAGCTGGAATTTTGGCCTGGGCGTTCTGGTTTCAATTATCGGCGGGCTGATCGCCACCAGCGCCGTCGCCCCGGCGCAGCTGGGCCTTGGGGCCTTATGCGCGGTCGTGTCGGTCGTCTTTTTCAGTTGGGGAAGCATGACCACAGCGCGCGATTTTCCCGAACTCAGCCAGACCGGGCGCGCGACGATCACGTTGATCGGTGGTTTTGCCATGGCCGTGATCTTGTGCTTTGCCGCTGGGCTGCTGGGCATGGAGGTGATCCCCGAGGTTGCCATTGACGGACAGCAGATCGGGATGTTGGGGATCTATGCGCTGATTTCGCTGGGGCTGAGCCAGATCCTGTTCGTTGCTTCGGTTGGCAAGCTGGGCGTGGCGCTGGCCTCATTCCATATGAACATCGCGCCATTTTACGTGATGCTGATCATGATTGTGCTGGGGGATGAATGGAATTCAACCCGCGCGCTGGGCGCGGGCATCGTGGCGGTCGCCGTTGTTCTGGCGCAGGATCGCAGGCCGCGCTCAGCCCAGATCGGCTGAGCGGATCAGCGGAAAGAACTGACCGCCTGACCATACCCCGAACCAGTCTTCATGATCGGTGCCGATCTCGACCAGTCGGTAAAAGCTTTTGCGGTCAATGCGCGCCTCTAGATTTGCGCGGATCAGGATATAGGGCGAGGGTTCCTGGGTCTTCGGATCAAACTCAACACGGATCGGGTGATCCGGTCCGGCCTTGGCCGTGTCACCCACATGGGTGCTGAAAGTCAAAATCTGCGCCGCGCCTGAGCCTGTGGCATCAAAGTCGACAGCGACGAACGGGACATCCTCAACCGTGATTCCCACCTTTTCGACCGGGGTCACCAGGTAATATTTGCCTTCTTCTTTCTTAAGAATTGAGGAAAAAAGCTTCACAAGCTCGAACCTGTTGATGGGCGAGCCTAAATAACTCCAACAACCATCTTTTGCGATCCTGATGTCCAGATCGCCACAAAACGGGGGATTCCACAGGTGAACAGGGGGTAAATCCCGTGTTTTCGCGGCTTTGACTGATGCCGCAATGCCATCAGGAGAAGGTGTCACAGGGATTTGTCCGCTCATTACTTTTGCCATTTCCTTTTCGCGCGATACACTTCAACCATACTCGTCCACGGAAGGGAAAGTCATGAGCGAACCTGCCGACCTCGTATCCGAGATCGAAGCGCTGGAAACTAAACTGCAAGAGGCCAAGGCCTCGATCACCCGACGCTTTATCGGGCAAGAGCGGGTCGTGGACCTGACGCTGGCAGCGCTGTTATGCGGCGGGCACGCGTTGCTGATCGGCTTGCCCGGGCTGGGCAAGACCCGGCTGGTTGAGACTTTGTCGACCGTGATGGGCCTGCATGGCAACCGTATCCAGTTCACGCCGGATCTGATGCCGGCTGATATTCTGGGGTCCGAGGTTCTGGATACGGCCGAGGATGGCAGTCGCCACTTCCGGTTCATTCCCGGCCCGATCTTCTGTGAATTGCTGATGGCGGATGAGATCAACCGCGCCAGCCCGCGTACACAGTCGGCTTTGCTGCAAGCGATGCAGGAACGCACCGTCACCGTTGCGGGCGAGGATCGTGCGCTGGATGAGCCGTTTCACGTGCTGGCCACGCAGAACCCGATTGAACAAGAAGGCACCTATCCGCTGCCCGAGGCGCAGTTGGACCGCTTTTTGGTGCAGATTGACGTCGAATACCCGGATCGTCAGACCGAGCGGGATATCCTTCTGGCCACGACCGGTGTCGAAGAAGACGACGCTCATCAGATTTTCACCAAAGAGGAATTGCTGGCGGCGCAACTTCTGTTGCGCCGGATGCCGGTCGGCGAGTCTGTGGTCGAACTGATTTTGGATCTGGTCCGCGCATTCCGCCCCGGCGAAGCAGGCGTGTCCGATCGTGTGGCCGAAACCGTGGCCTGGGGCCCTGGCCCCCGCGCGGCGCAGGCGTTGATGATGACGGTGCGTGCCAACGCCATGTTGCAGGGGCGACTAGCCCCCAATGCCGAGGATGTTCTTGAGATGGCCCGCCCGGTTCTCAGCCATCGTATGGCGCTGAACTTTGCGGCCCGGGCGCGCGGTGACAGCCTGGCCGATCTGATTGACTCGACCGCACTTGGGCTGATCCGAACCGAGGCTGCGGCGTGAATGCCGGGCTGACCCTTCGTGAACGATCCGAGGCCGAGGCATCCCGGCTGCCGCCCCTTTTGGCGCGGGCAGAGCATCTGGCCGGAACAGTCCTGCTGGGTGACCACGGGCGCCGTCGGTCCGGGATGGGCGATGATTTCTGGCAATACCGCCCGGCACAGGTTGGCGACAGCCGCCGGATGATCGACCACCGCCGCTCGGCCCGTGGCGATCAACAATTTGTGCGCGAACGCGAATGGCAGATTGCCCAATCGGTGATGCTGTGGGTGGATCAGGGCGCGTCGATGCGCTTTGCCTCGGACGCTTCGCTGCCCACCAAGGCGGATCGCGCGCGCTTGCTGGGGCTGGCAACCTCGATCCTGTTGGCGCGCGGTGGTGAGCGTGTGGGCCTGACGGGCACAACCCTGCCGCCCCGGCGCGGCAATGCCCAGATCATCCGGCTTGCGCAGGCCTGGTCCGAGGATGATCAGGCCGATTATGCCCCGCCCGAGCACCGCGCGATGATCCCACATGCGCGGGCGGTGTTCATCTCTGATTTTCTCGGCCCGATGGAAGAGGTCGAACTGGCCCTGTCCAAAGCTGCGGATCGTGGCGTCCGCGGGGTGGTCCTGCAGGTGCTGGATCCCGGTGAAGAGAATTTCCCCTATCGCGGGCGCACCATTTTCGAAAGCGTTGGCGGCTCGGCCCGGCATGAAACGCTCAAGGCTTCTGATCTTCGTGACCGGTATCTTGCGCGCCTTGCCGAACGAAAGGATGCCTTGATGCGCTTGTGTCGGGTGACGGGATGGCAACTGGGGCTGCACCACACTGGCGACAGCGCACAGGCGGCTCTGTTATGGCTGTATCGCGCTTTGGACGGGGGCAGAGTATGACGGTTTTGGCTGGGATAGGCTTTACCGCGCCCTGGGTGTTGCTGGGATTGTTGACCCTGCCCATCCTGTGGCTGGTCCTGCGCGCTGTGCCGCCTGCGCCGATCCGGCAAATGTTTCCGGCCGTAACGCTGCTGCTGGGGCTGAAGGACGACGAGAGTGTTTCGGATCGGACACCATGGTGGTTGCTGCTGTTGCGAATGCTGGCGGCGGCGGCGATCATTATCGGTCTGGCCGGGCCGGTTTTGAATCCCTCGCGGGATCAGGTGGGTTCGGGGCCGCTGTTGTTGGTGCTGGATGCCAGCTGGGCAGGTGCAAGCGGCTGGCCATCGCTTCAGGACCAGCTTGATACGCAGCTGACCGAGGCCGGACGCGCCGGACGCACGGTGGCCTTGCTCAACTTGACGGAGCCAGAAGCCCCTGTCTTTCAGGCCGCCGAAGCATGGCGGGGACGGCTTCCGGGGGTGACTCCGATGCCCTGGCAACCAACTCAGCTGCAGATGGATCAGGTGCTCGATGTGCTGGATCAGCTTGATGGTGGCTTTGATACATATTGGTTCAGCGACGGTCTGGAATTTGCGGGTCGGGCAACGGTTCTGGCTGCGTTGCAATCGCGCGGGGAAGTGACCGTGTACCAGTCAGGCTCGCCTGTTTATGCGATTCTGCCCGCCGCCTATCAGGATGGTGTCATTCAACTGACGGCCCAACGCGCCACTGCTGGTCCGGAAAACATCCTGACCATTTTGGCACAGGGGCGCGATCCGGCGGGCGCAATGCGGGTTCTGCAATCCGCCAATATCGTCTTTGCTGAAGGCGAAACGCTTGCTCAGGTGGAGCTGGCGCTGCCCTCGGAACTACGGGCCAGAATCACCCGGTTTGAGATTCAGGGCCAGCGGTCGGCGGGTGCCGTAACGCTGACCGATGACAGCCTGCGCAGGCGTGAGGTGGCCCTGCTTGCGGGCAGTTTGAACCGTGAAGGGTTAGAGCTGTTGTCGCCGCTGCATTATCTGACACAGGTTTTGGTCCCGACCGCGGATTTTGTCGAGGGCGGGTTGATGGATGTGTTGCCCGCCAATCCGGATGTGATTGTTCTGGCGGATGTGGCGAAATTGGCCGAAGCGGAACAACTGGCGGTGACCGAATGGGTCGAACAGGGTGGGCTGCTGTTGCGCTTTGCCGGGCCGCGCATGGCCGCCAGCGATCTGGGGCGGGATGTCGAGGATACCTTGCTGCCGGTGCGCCTGCGCAGCGGTGGCCGTTCGGTCGGCGGCGCGATGAGCTGGGGTGAGGCCAAAGGTCTGGCCCCGTTCCCCGAAACCTCACCCTTCTACGGGCTGCGCGTGCCACCGGATGTTTCGGTGACCACGCAGGTCATGGCGCAACCAGACCCTAATTTGGCCGATCGGGTGATTGCATCGCTCTCGGATGGCACACCTCTGGTCACGCGCAAGGCGTTGGGGTTGGGGCAGGTGGTGCTGTTCCATGTCACCGCTGATGCCGAATGGTCGAGCCTTCCTCTGTCGGGCCTGTTTGTCGAGATGCTGGACCGGCTCGCCGTTGCCTCGGCTGCGAAATCCCGGGAAGAATCGCAACTACAGGGCACGACCTGGGAACCGCTGCAGGTCATGGATGGGTTCGGAGGTTTGTCGGATGCGGATAACCTGGCCGGTGTCGATGGGGTTGATCTGGCCTCGGGCGCAATCGGGCCGGACCTGCGGCCGGGCCTGTATGAAAGCGGCAAGCAAAAACTGGCGCTGAATGTACTGGATGCGGATACGGTGCTGACGCCAGCCATCTGGCCATCTGATGTGCCGATCAAAGGGCAGGAAATCAGCGCCGAAACGCCGGTCGGGGGCATTTTGCTTAGCCTCGCGCTGATCTTGCTGACAGTGGACGTCATTGCGTCACTTCTGTTGTCGGGGCGACTTGGGCTGGCCCGGGCCGCGGCGATGGCGCTGGGTGCGTTGCTGATTGCACCTGACCTTCAGGCTCAGACGCCCGAGGAAACCGATTTTGCCCTGATGGCAACGCAAGAGCTGGTACTGGCTCATGTCATGACCGGAAACGCGGAGGTTGACGATATCGCGGGCGCCGGGATGCGTGGCTTGGCGCAAACTTTGTTCTTCCGCACTTCGGTCGAACCGGCAGAGCCCATCGGCGTTGATCTGGAACGGGACGAGCTGGCGTTTTTCCCGCTGCTGTACTGGCCGATCACGCCAGAACAGCCGCAACCCTCGGACGAAGCCTATGCCAAGCTGAATGCCTATCTCCGCTCGGGCGGCATGATCCTGTTCGACACGCGCGACGCGGATGTGGCGCGTTTCGGTGCAGCCAGCCCCAATGGCCGCAAGCTGCAACAACTGGCCGCCCCGCTGAATATCCCTTCGTTAGAGCCTGTTCCGGATGACCATGTTCTGACGCGGGCCTTCTATTTGCTGCAGGATTTCCCGGGCCGATATGCCGGTACCGAGATTTGGGTCGAAGCCGCCCCGCCGGATGCGGAACAAATCGACGGCATGCCGTTCCGCAACCTAAACGACAATGTGACCCCGGTAGTGATCGGCGGGAATGACTGGGCCGGAGCCTGGGCCGTCGACCGAAACGGGCAGGCCCTGTTGCCGGTCGGGCGCGGATATGCCGGTGAGCGGCAGCGGGAATTGGCCAATCGGTTTGGCGTCAATCTGGTGATGCATGTGCTGACCGGGAATTACAAATCGGATCAGGTCCATGTGCCTGCGCTGCTGGACAGGTTGGGACAATGACCGGAACCGTTATATTTGACCCTCTGATTCCGTGGCCCGTTCTGATGGTCGTTGCCGCGATTGCCATATCAGGCGTTGTTCTAGCCCTGTGGCGGGGCCTGTCTGGCTGGGCCTTGCGCGGGTTGGCCGCCCTGGTCGTGATCGCGGCCATGGCGGGGCCTGTTTATCAGGTCGAAGATCGCACTCCGCTGACCGACATCGTGGTGATGATCGAGGATGAAAGCGCCAGCCAGACCCTGTCCGATCGCCCGGAACAGACAGCACAGGCCGCTGCCGAACTGGCGGCCGAGATCGACACGCGCGACAATACCGAGCTGCGCCGGATCCGGGTGGCTGACAGCGATGGGGATGAGGGCACACAGGTCATGGCTGCGCTGAACAAAGTCCTGGCCGAGGAACCCCGTGCGCGCATTGCGGGGATCCTCGTGGTTTCGGATGGGATCGTGCATGACGTTGATCAGGCCCCTGACCTGCCTGCACCGATGCACTTGTTGCAGACTGGGCGGGCCAGCGACTGGGACCGCCGTCTGATCGTCCGCAATGCACCGGCTTTTGCCATTATCGGAGAACCGGTCACGCTGACGTTGCGGGTTGAGGATAGCGGCGCAGTTCCTGTTGCGGCTGCGAATGCGCCTTTGGAAATTTCGGTTGATGGCAATGCGCCAGAGCATTTCACCATTCCAATCGGTGTCGATGTCGAGCTACCGGTCAAGCTGTCCCATGGCGGGCGGAATGTCATCCAGTTTACCGTACCAGGCGTCGAAGGAGAGTTGACCGACCGCAACAACACCGCACTGATTCAGATGAATGGTGTGCGCGACCGTCTGCGGGTGCTGCTGGTTTCGGGTGAACCGCATCCCGGTGGACGGACCTGGCGGAACCTTCTGAAATCCGACAGCTCGGTCGATCTGGTGCATTTCACGATCCTGCGACCGCCTGAAAAGCAGGATGGTGTGCCTGTGGACGAGTTGTCTTTGATCGCTTTTCCGACTCGAGAACTGTTTCTGGAAAAGATCAACGATTTCGATCTGATCATCTTTGATCGCTATAAGCGGCGTGGTATTCTGCCTGCGGTCTATCTGGAGAATGTCACCAATTACATCAATGATGGTGGTGCGGTTCTGATTGCGGCTGGCCCTGATTTTGCCAGTGCCGACAGTATCTTCCGCTCGCCGCTGGCGCCGATTCTTCCGGCCCAACCCACCGCGCGGGTCATCGAAGAACGCTTTGTCCCCACAGTTACAGATATGGGGCACCGGCACCCGGTGACGACGGATCTGGGCGATTCCGAGCATTGGGGAGCATGGTTGCGCCAGGTTGATGTCCTGTTCCGATCAGGTGAAACGCTGATGACCGGCGTCGATGACCGGCCGCTGCTGGTGCTGGACCGGGTCGGAGAGGGGCGCGTGGCAATGCTGGCCTCTGACCACGCCTGGCTCTGGAGCCGTGGCTTCGACGGCGGTGGTCCGCAGCTTGAACTGCTGCGGCGATTGGCACATTGGATGATGAAAGAACCCGAGCTTGAGGAAGAGGCTCTGTGGGCCGAAGCAAATGGTCAAATCATGCGCGTCATCCGTCAAACCCTGGGGGATGACGTCGGAACAGTTACCATCACGCAGCCCAATGGCGAGACACTTGAGGTGACGCTGAACGAAGTTTCTCCGGGGCGGTTCGAAGCTCAGATCTTCGGCCCCGAGATTGGCCTCTATCGGCTGCAAGAGGGTGAACATTCGGCGGTAATTGGGTTGGGCCCTGCGGCCCCCAAAGAATTTGAGCGCACGATTGCTACTGATCAGATCCTTGAGCCGGTTCTGGCCGAATTGCGCGGCGGTGTGATCCGGGTCGAGGACGGTTTGCCTTCGATCCGAAATGTCCGCGCTGGGCGGCCAGCATCGGGGCGCGGTTGGATCGGGCTGACCCCGCGCGATGCCTACCAGACCAGCTCTGTAACACAGGCTGGTGTTCTACCGCCCTGGCTGGTGCTTTTGCTGGCCGGCGGTTTCCTTCTGGCGGGTTGGCTGCGTGAAGGTCGACGTTAGGTCATTCGACCACAACGCTGATTGTGGCCCCAACCAACAGCATCAGTCTTGGTAAAGCACCGTTTGAACCGGCTTTGCTGCGTCAGGTTTGTCGTGTAATCCCACACAATTTCTTTGATCTGAGCGCCTGTAGCGCATTCAGATACCGCAGATTTTGCGTTGAGTAGGAAAAGGCAGGTACCGGCGAGGCAGGCAGTTTTGGGCGTTTACGGCCTCTGAGCCTGCATTTGGTCTGTTGCAACAGGCAACGACTTAAACACTTTTTCACGCTCTGTTGGGATGCTGTGGGCAGATTGTACCGGGATCACCTTTGATGAGTCTTGCAACCAAACTGGCACAGGAAAGACGCGCACGGCTTGCCGCTGAACGTCTGCTTGAGATGAAACAAGCCGAGCTATCAGCGGCCAACCGGAAATTGGGCCTGCACGCGATGGCTCTGACTAAACGCATTGGTGAAACGCGGGCCGAGGTTGAGACGGTGCGCGATGAAAATGAAAAAGTTAAATCGGACCTGACATTGGCCAATGCCAAGATCGAAGTGGCCGAACGGCGGCTATGGCATTCGATCCAGACCTTCCCAGACGGGTTTGCATTCTTCGACGAAGAGAGCCGGTTGATCGGGGCAAATACCTCATATTTCAGCCTGTTTGAGGGGCTGGATGAAGTAGCGCCCGGCATCAGCTATGGCAGAATTCTGGAAACCCTCACGCAGGAGGGTCTGATTGATACCGTGGACGAGGCGCAGGATGATTGGCGCGCCAGGATGCTGGCCCGTTGGAAGTTGTCCAACCCGCCGTCAGAAATCGTCAAGCTGTGGAACGGGCTCTATATCAAGCTGATTGATCAACGCGGTGGCGGTGGCGATGTGGTCAGCCTTGCGCTTGATATAACCGCCTCGGTCCGGCATCAGGCCGAACTGACCGCGGCGCGCGAACGGGCCGAGGCTGCAAACCGCGCGAAATCTGCATTCCTGGCCAATATGAGCCATGAAATCCGCACGCCCATGAACGGTATTGTTGGCATGACCGAGTTGATGACCGAAACCGCGCTGGATGAAGAACAACGGCTCTATCTCAACACGATCCGCAATTCCGGTGAAGCCTTGCTGGTGATCATCAACGATGTTCTGGATTACTCGAAGATTGAGGCGGATAAGCTGGTCTTGCACCCCGAACAGTTCGATTTCGAACGCTGTATCCTTGAGGTGGCGATGCTGCTGCAGCCCAGTGTTCGTGACAAGGGTTTAAGCCTTTTAGTCGACTATGACTTGTTTTTGCCAACCCTGTTCGTAGGCGATCCGGGCCGGGTGCGTCAGGTCTTGACCAATCTGGTTGGCAACGCTGTCAAGTTCACCGCGGAAGGGCATGTCTTGATCCGCGTCACGGGGGTCCCTCGCGCGGAGGCCCAGGCCTGTGATATTCATGTTGCCATAGAAGATACCGGTATCGGTATTGCCGAGGATAAAGCGGCGCATATCTTTGGTGAATTCAATCAGGTCGAGGATGAACAAAACCGACAGTTTGAAGGGACCGGGTTGGGTCTGGCCATCACCAAACGACTGATCAAATTGATGGACGGTGCTATCTGGGTCGAAAGCGAGCCGGGCCAGGGGTCCTGTTTTGGATTTCGGATAACGCTGCCGACGGTCGAAGGTCCGCAACCCGCCCCCCCGAATCTGGAAGGATGTCTGCGCCATGTGGTCGTGGTTGAAGATCTGGCTGTCAATCGAGCGATCCTGTCAAAGCAACTTGGTCGCCTGGGTGCCAAGGTTACCGAATGTACCACCGGAACCGAGGCGCTGGCTACGCTTGATGACACCGTAGATCTGGTGCTGTGCGATCACGATCTGCCGGACATGGACGGGCTGGATTTGGCGGCCACGATAAAGGGCCGGGGGTGGACGGATATCTCTGTCGTGGTCATGTCGGCCAATCCCGGCGTGATTCATGCTCATCCGGCCTGCCAGCTCATTGACGGAGTGTTGCAAAAGCCGATCCCTCGTTCAGAATTATATGCACGTCTGACCGCTCTGGGACGATCAGCGGATTCGATATCGAATGGTTCCGACACGCAAAACCCAACGGTTGCGCAGGTCAGACCGATTGCCGAGGATCAAAGGCTCATGCGGGTTCTGGCTGCTGAGGACAACAAGACCAACCAGCTGATCCTGCGCAAGATGGTCAAGGATCTGAACATTGATCTTCGCTTTGCGGGCAACGGGCTTGAGGCGGTCGCCGCCCATCTGGAATTCGACCCGGATTTGATATTCATGGATATCTCGATGCCCGGAATGGATGGTAAACAGGCCACAGGTGAAATCCGCCGCCGCGAGGTTGAAACCAATCAGCACGTCCCGATCGTAGCCCTGACCGCACATGCAATGAGCGGAGATGACCAGGGTATTTTATCGGCTGGATTGGACTACTACCTGACCAAACCGTTGCAAAAACAGAAAATCCACCAGATGATCCTTGACCATCGGCCAGACGGGACGCAACCGGTTCTTGATGACGAAACCCGAGCGATCTAGGCTGCCGATATGACTGATGACCGTGGATTTTACCCCCGCGCGCTGGGCGAGATTGCCATTCGCTGCGCAGATATGGCCGCTATGGTGCAGTTCTATGAACAGGTGATCGGCCTGCAGCGTCTGAGCGGTGATCATGACAACGCTATAACCTTCTTCCGGATAGCCGAGGGGTTTGGCGGCCATACGCAAGTTCTGGCCCTGTTTCACCACAGCACCGCGCCACGACCGGGGCAATATCGGGCCGGTGCAGAAGGTCCCGAAACAGGAGCGGGATCGTCGCTGCATCATATCGCATTGTCGCTGCCCTTCGACGAGCAGGCGGCGGTCATGAGTTGGTATGACAAGATCGGCCAACCCTATCGCATCGAGCAGTTCGGATGGGTTGGTTGGCGCGGAATTTTCACCGAAGACCCGGAAGGCAACACAGTTGAACTGGTCTCTTACGACCCGTCGATGCTGGCTGAGGCCTGATAGGGCCGGATAAAGACCAGCTTGTCGTTCTCTGACAGGTCAGGGCGGTATTCATAGCCGCCCGAGTCGAACTCCGTCAGGCTGGCGGGATCGGACAGACGGTGTTGAATGACATAGCGTGCCATCGCCCCGCGTGCCTTTTTGGCAAAGAAGCTGACGATCATTGGCGTGCCGCCCTTGTCTTCCATGAAGACCGGTGTGATGACCCGTAATTTCAGCGCTTTGGGGTCTACTGCACCGAAATATTCCTGACTGGCGCAATTCAACAGCACATCGCTACCGGTCCCGGCTGCCTGAGCGTTCAGCGCCTTGCTTAGTTGGTCGCGCCAATAATCGTACAGGTTCTTGCCGCGCCGGGTCTTCAGCCTACTGCCCATCTCAAGCCGATAGGGCTGAATGGCGTCCAGCGGACGCAATATGCCATACAGTCCGGACAGGATGCGCAGGTGATCCTGGGCCCAGGCCATCTCTTCCACATCCAGCGAAGTCGCTTCGAGCCCCTGATAGGTGTCTCCGGCAAAGGCCAGTGCGGCCGGGCGTGTCGCCACAGCATCGGGGGCGTCCGAAAAGGCGCGATAACGGTCGCGGTTCAGGCGGGCCAGATCATCGCTCAGATCCATCAGCTTTTTCAGGTCGCCCAGCGTCAGATTGCGGGCGGTTTTCGACAGGCGGATCGCGTCATCCTGAAAGTCGGGTTGCGTGACCTCAACATTCCGTTCTGCCCAATCCAGCCGTTTGGCCGGGGAAATCACTACCAGCATAGTCGCCCTCGTTTCTTGCCTGTTGGTGGGTATCTAGCTTGCCATACGCAGCACGTCCAGAAAGGCGGCTCCAAACCTTTCGTGACGGCGGCCACCCAGAATCTGTTCGATGGCGCGCGGGTCGTCTGATCGCAACTGCGCCACCTTTGCCAGTTGCGAGGCGGTACAGGTCAGCGGCTTGTCGATTCCATCAGGGCCGCGCGACAGTTGCGACTGAACTTCGAGCAGGCGGTCGAAAATCTCACCCTGATCGCGCCCGGCCAATTTGCGGCGGGCCGGGTGCAGTTCCTCGACCGCGCCGGTCAGAACCTCAAGAAATGTCGCGCCATAGCGTTCCAGCTTTTTGGCACCGATCCCGCTGATCCGGGCCATATCGTCCAGATTGGCGGGGCGGGTTTCGGCCATCTCGATCAGGGTGCGATCGGGAAAAATAACATAGGCCGGGACCCGCGCGGATTCGGCCAGCGCACGGCGTTTCGCCTTGAGTGCGCTCAGCAGCGGTGCGTCTTCTTCGGATACCATTTCTTTGACCACAGGCCGACGGGTTGCTTTGCGGATCGTGTCCTTACGCAAGTTGATCTGCGCCTCGCCTTTCAGGATCGGCTTGGCGGCCTCAGTCATGCGCAGCGCACCGTGGCGGTCGGGATCAGGACGGACCAGATCATGGCCCATCATCTGCCGGAAGATCGCCTGCCATTGCGGGCGCGACCAGTCCTTGCCGATACCATAGGTGGACAGCGCATCATGGCGGCGGGCGCGGATCTTGTCGGTCTCGTTGCCCAGCAGGATGTCGATCAGATGGCCTGCGCCGAACCATTCCTCGGTGCGCAGGATCGCGGACAGGGCCATACGAACCGGGGTGGTGCCATCGAACACTTCCGGCGGGCTGTCACACAGATCGCATTTGCCACAGGGTTCGGTCTGTTCACCGAAATAACCCAGCAAAGTCTGACGGCGGCAGGCCAGCGCCTCGGCCAAGCCAAGCAGGGCGTTCAACCGCGCGTGATCGGCCATCCGCCGGTCAGACGGAGCAAGCCCCTCGTCTATCTGTGACCGGCGCAGGCGAATGTCATCTGCCCCAAACAGGGTCAGGGTTTCTGCGGGAGCGCCATCGCGCCCGGCGCGGCCGATTTCCTGATAATAAGCTTCGATGGATTTGGGCAGGTCCGCATGGGCGACCCAGCGGATATCGGGCTTGTCGATGCCCATGCCAAAGGCAACCGTGGCCACCACGATCAGACCATCCTCGCGCGCAAAGCGGGTCTCGACGATGCGGCGATCCTCGGGGTCCATGCCGCCGTGATAGTGACAGGCAGAGTGGCCTTCGGCGCGCAGGGCCTGTGCCAGAACCTCGGTCTTGTTGCGGGTGCCGCAATAGACAATGCCGGATTGGGTTTTGCGCGCGGCGGCAAAATCCAGGACCTGTTTGCGGGGCCCATCCTTGGCGGCAAAGGCCAGGTGGATGTTAGGCCGGTCGAACCCGCGCAGAAATTTGCGCGGGGCCGCGCCGTCAAACAGCTTTTCGACAATCTCGTCCTGCGTTTCCGCATCCGCCGTGGCGGTGAAGGCGGCCAGGGGCACGTTCAGCGCACGTCGCAGCTCTCCGATCCGAAGGTAATCGGGGCGGAAATCATGGCCCCATTGGCTGACGCAATGCGCCTCGTCCACCGCAATCAAGCTGACATTGATCCGCCGCAACATGCCCAGCGCCGATCCGGCGGCCAGACGTTCGGGAGCCATGTACAGCAGCTTGAGCCGTCCGGCCTCCAACGCCTCCCACACGGCATCGGTTTCTTCGGGGGTATTGCCGGAGGTCAGCGCGCCGGCCTCGACGCCTGCTTCCTGCAAGCCGCGCACCTGATCACGCATCAGGGCAATCAGCGGAGAGATCACCACCGTGACCCCTTCACGCATCAGCGCAGGCAGCTGGAAACACAGGGATTTACCGCCACCCGTGGGCATGATGGCCAGCACGTTTTCGCCCAGCGTGACGGCATCGACGATCTCTTCCTGACCGGGGCGGAAGTCGTCGAATCCAAAGACATCTCGCAGCAAAGGCGCGGCGTCGAACATGTGCGGGGGTGCCCTGTTTTAAGGTTTATCTGCTCTTAAGACAGGACAATCACATACTAAGATTCACCGAACAAGAGGTCAGACAAAATAGACCATATTGTTGATCAGGATAATACGCAGCGCATAGACACCGATCAGAACCACCAGGGGCGTCAGGTCAAGCCCGCCCATTGCAGGCAGAACGCGTCGGATCGGGCCGTAAATCGGCTCTAACAGGCGGTTCAGCCCGTACCAGATCTGCGCAACCAACTGTTGATGCAGGTTCAGCACCTGGAAATTGATCAGCCAGCTCATGATGACATGGGCCAGAATGATGAACCAGACAATGTCCAGAATCAGCAGCAGAATTTGGATCAACGACAGCATGGGGCCTCCGGATTTCACATCTGCTGAGACCTAAGCGCCCCTGCACAAAAGAGCAAGTCCGCGCCAACAGAACGCTTGCGAATTGAGCCAAAGCCCCGTCTTATGATGCCAACAATAAAAAACGGGGCAGGTATGGCAGAGATTTCCAAGCGCAAACGCATCTGGGGCTGGTGGTTCTTCGACTGGGCAAGTCAGCCCTATCACACGCTGTTGGTGACCTTTGTTTTTGGGCCCTATTTTGCCGGAGTAGCCGCCGAGTATTATCTGAACGCCGGGCTGGGTTCCGATGCCGCAGACGCACGGGCGCAGACGGTGTGGGCGAACTGCATGACCATCGTGGGGCTGATCATCGCCTTCGGTGCCCCGCTGATGGGGGCGATGGCGGATGTTTCGGGCCGTCGTATACCATGGATATTCGGCTTTTCCATCATGTACGCGGTGGGCTCTGCTGCGCTGTGGTACACGTTGCCGGACGGGTCAAACATGTGGCTGATGCTGTCGGCCTTTGGCCTGGGTTTTGTCGGGGCGGAATACGCGCTGATCTTCGCCAATTCTCAGCTGCCCGATCTGGGTGATGACAGTGAGGTGGGCGAGATATCGGGTTCGGGTTTTGCCTTTGGCTATTTCGGCGGGCTTATCTCGCTGGCAATCATGCTGGCCCTGTTTGTTGAGCAGGGTAATGGCAAGACCCTGATCGGCATGGACCCTGTTTTTGGTCTGGACGCCGCAGCACGCGAAGGCACGCGATTTGTCGGGCCGTTCACCGCCGTGTGGTTCATTCTGTTCATGATCCCCTATTTCCTGTGGGTGCGCGACGATCCAGATGTCGAAAAGAAAGGCAGCGTCAAAGAGGCGCTGCAGCTGCTGGTCAAATCAGTCTCTAACCTGCGCAATCGCGTTAGCCTCGCCAGCTATCTGGGCTCGTCCATGTTCTATCGTGACGCGTTGAACGGGCTGTATACATTTGGCGGCGTTTATGCGCGGCTGGTGCTGGAATGGGATCTGATCAAGATCGGCGTATTCGGGATTGTCAGCGTTCTGGCTGCGGCAGCCTTTGCCTGGCTTGGCGGCAAGCTGGACAAGAAATACGGCCCCAAACCTGTCATTCTGGTTGCGATCTGGGTACTGATCTTTGTCTGTATCACCGTCGTGATGATGGACCGGACCCAGATCTACGGCATCGCCCTGCCCGAAGGGTCGGGCCTGCCGGATCTGGTGTTCTTTGGTTGCGGTGTTCTGATCGGCGGCATGGGGGGTATCCTACAATCGGCCAGCCGTTCTCTGATGGTGCGCCACACCGATCCCGCTGCCCCGGTCGAGAGCTTTGGCCTGTATGGCTTGTCCGGCCGCGCCACCGCATTTGCGGCCCCGTTGTTGATCGGGATTGCCACAACTGTGACCGGTAGTGCGCGACTGGGGGTGTCACCCATAGTTCTGTTGTTTATTCTGGGACTGTTCCTAATGCGCTGGGTGAAACCGGAAGGGGATCAGAGCAGATGATTTTATTACGTTTTTTCGCGGTCATTGCCGCAATCACATTCGCCGGTACCGCAGGTTCCGAGCCGCTGGCCAAGCAGTTATTCGGAGGCCAAAAGCAAAGTTCACAACAAAAACCGGCCGCTTTCGGTAGTTATTCGCGCGGCTGTGCAGCGGGGGCGGTACAACTGCCCGAAACCGGACCCACATGGCAGGCTATGCGCCTGTCACGCAACCGCAACTGGGGCCATCCGCAGGCGATCGACTATGTCCAGGATCTGAGCCGGTTTGCAGCCAAGCAGTCAGGATGGAATGGTCTCTATATAGGCGATATCAGCCAGCCGCGCGGCGGGCCGATGACATCGGGCCACCGCAGCCACCAGCTGGGTCTGGACATCGATATCTGGATGCTGCCCGGTGACAACATGCGTCTTTCCCGCAAGTCGCGCGAGAATATCTCTTCGATTTCCCTGCGCCGCTCGAACGGTGCCTTCGTCAACGGCAGCTGGACCAAACAGCATCACGCAGTGCTGCGTGAGGCGGCAAAAGACAAGCGCGTGGCGCGGATATTCGTCTTTCCCGGCGCCAAGGTGCAGATGTGCAATGACGAAAAGGGAAACCGCGCTTACCTGCGTAAAATCCGACCGTGGTGGGGCCATCACTATCATTTCCACGTGCGGTTGGCCTGTCCAAGAGGATCAAGCGGCTGCGTGAATCAGGATCCGCCGCCCAAGGGTGATGGTTGCGCCGAAGCACAGCAATGGGTGAACAACATCCTCAACCCGCCACCGCCCGATCCAAACGCGCCTGCTCCCAAGAAACGACGCGAATACCGGCTGGCCGATCTGCCCAAGCAATGCACAAACGTCTTGCAATCCAACTGATCGCGGCGCTGCTGCTGTCAGGGGGTGTCTGGGCCGAGGGAGCAAAGCCTGCCGCTTTGCTGAACAATTTTGCCTGGCGACATCAGGCGGATTGGTTCGGCGGATATTCCGGAATTCACATCTTTGACGGTGGCACCCGCATGATCGCGCTGAGTGATCGTGCAACGATGTTGGACGCTCGTATTGATCGAAACGAGGATGAGATTACTGGCATCGAGATCCAGCGGCACTGGCCCATCCTGTCCAGCACCGGCAAGGTTCTGGTGGGCACCGCGGGCGATTCCGAAGGCCTGGCAATCGCCCCTGACGGTGGGGTCTATATCTCATTCGAGGGTGTGCACCGGGTGGCTTATTATTCCGATCCAACCGGCCCGGCGCAGGTTCTGCCACGCCCCAAAGCCTTTGAGGTTCTTGACCATAACGGCTCGTTCGAGGCTCTGGCCATTGACAGGCTTGGGCGGCTGTACACCCTGACCGAAAAGAGCCGTACCGTATCGGGGGACATACCGGTATATCGTTGGGATGGTCTGTCGTGGTCGACACCTTTTGTCCTGCCGCAACGGGGCAAGTTCCTGCCAGTAGCCGCGGATTTCGGCCCCGACGGGCGGTTCTATGTGCTGGAACGATCGGTGTCCCTGACAGGCTTTCGGTCGCAGCTCAGGCGTTGGGAACTGAATGGTGACACTCCGCAATCCGAAGAGATCTTGCTGCAAACCGCGCGCGGGACGCATGACAACCTCGAAGGCCTGTCGGTCTGGCGTGACGATCAGGGAAGGTTGCGGGTTACGATGATTTCGGATGACAATTTTCTGGCCCTTCAGCGGACGGAACTGGTGGAATATCTGCTGCCCGATTGACAGGCTCGAAACAAAGGTCTAAACGCACGGCTTGCCTTGGGACGGTCCCTTGGCCAAGTCGCCGCTACCTTGTCAAAACGGGCATCAAAACATGCAACGCGCTTTTATTCCCGGCATTCTTGCCATGGCCACCATCGTTGTGGCTTCGAACATTCTGGTCCAGTTCCTGATCCTTGACGGGCTGTTGACTTGGGGTGCTTTCACCTATCCACTGGCCTTTCTGGTCACCGACATCATGAACCGCGTCTATGGCGTGGCCACCGCCCGCAAGGTCGTGTTTGCCGGGTTCGTCACCGGCATCGTCTGCTCGCTGATCGGCAGCCAGATCATGCTGCAGGGCGACGGGTTCACCTATGCCGCTGTGCCGCTGCGGATCGCTGTTGCCTCTGGCACTGCTTTCCTGATCGCCCAGCTGACCGATGTCACCGTGTTCAATGCAATGCGCGGGGGTCGCTGGTGGCGCGCACCGCTGGTCTCGACCCTAGTGGGTTCGGCGCTGGATACAGCATTGTTCTTCACTATCGCCTTTTCTGCCTCGATCGCGATCTTCGGCGCCAATGCCGACGCTGCGATCAGCTGGGCGTGGGAGCCTGTTCCCTTCATGCTGTCTGGCCCGATGGCACCCCTGTGGGTCACGCTGGCCTTTGCGGACTGGCTGGTAAAGTTGTCGCTGGCACTGATTGCGCTGATCCCCTTCAAGGTGATCGTTGCGCGCCTGACCGCGCAGCCCGTGTAAAAAACGCTTTGAGAATGGCACAGCTTGTGTCACCATCCTTGTTAACCGCAACAGATAGAAAAGGAGGTGATCCAGTGTCGAGAAAGAGATTGGAGAGAGGTGTTGGAACAACCGGGGGGATCGCCCGTTAGGGCAGCCCTTGGCGGAGCGCTCGCTCCGGCTGGTCGATTGATCTAACCGACCCAACCTCCTGAACTTTCGAAGGGCCGTCCTGCTAGGGCGGCCCTTTTTGTTTCCGCACAGCACTTGTAAGGTCCGCCCCATGTTGCGGATCAATGACGATATCACCCTGCAAGACTGGGAAATGACCGAAAGCTTTGTGCGCTCTTCCGGCCCTGGCGGGCAGAACGTGAACAAGGTTTCAACCGCGGTTGAGCTGCGGTTCGAAGCGGCGCGCTCGCCCTCACTGCCTGATCCGGTCAAGGCGCGGCTGAAACGGTTGGCTGGGCGGCGCTGGACCAAAGAGGGCGCGATCATCATCCAGTGCGAGGAAACGCGTAGCCAGGCCCGCAACCGCGAGATTGCGCGGGTGCGATTGGCTGAACTGATCACCCGCGCGCTGGTCAAACCCAAACGGCGTATCGCCACCAAGCCCACCTTTGGCTCGGTCAAACGTCGATTGGCCGCCAAAAAGGCCCGTTCGGATGTCAAATCTCTGCGCGGCAGGGTCGACGAAGATTGATCTGGTAACTTCTTTGCGCCTTGCTACTCTGCCCTGACAGGCGACAAGGAGGCAAAGCCATGAGGTTGGAGGGAAAAACCGCAATCGTAACCGGCGGCGCGTCCGGGTTCGGGGCCGGTATCGCGCAGAAGTTCATTGCAGAGGGCGCACGCGTGATGATCGCGGATATCAACGGCGCTGCGGCCCGCGAAATGGCAGAAACGCTGGGCGCGCAGGCTATCGCGCAGCAGGTTGATGTGGCCAGCACGGCATCGGTTCAGGAAATGGCGGACACCGCCCACGACGCCTTTGGCGGGCTCGACATCCTGGTCAACAATGCCGGAGTGACCCATCTGCCGACCCCGCTGGAGGACGTCTCCGAAGAGGATTTCGACCGTGTCTTCAACGTGAACATGAAATCCGTCTATCTGACTGCCCGCGCCTTTGTGCCGATGATGAAGGCACGCGGAACCGGGGCGATCCTGAACGTCGCCTCAACCGCCGGGCTGTCCCCACGCCCCAACCTGAACTGGTATAACGCGTCCAAGGGTTGGATGATCACCGCAACCAAGACCATGGCGGTAGAACTTGCTCCGTCCGGCGTGCGTGTCAACGCGATCTGCCCTGTGGCTGGGGAAACTCCGCTGCTGAAATCCTTCATGGGCGAAGAAACCCCCGAGATTCGCGCCAAATTCCTGTCGACCATCCCATTGGGTCGCTTCTCGACTCCCGAAGACATGGCCAACGCCGCCTGCTTTCTGTGCTCGGATGAAGCCAGTATGATTACGGGCACCACGCTCGAAGTGGACGGGGGCCGATGCATTTGATCCGGACTTCATTTGGCTCAAAATATCTCCGCCAGAGGCAGCGCGCCGAGGCGCGCTTCCCTGCCCAACGTCAGAGGTTTCGATGACTCCCGGATCCAAAAACCTGATCACCGATGTCCCAGGGCTGAAGGTCGGCAACGCGCAGGACGAGGCGTTGAAATCGGGCACAACTGTTCTGACGGCGGACAAACCCTTTGTTGCTTCTGTCCATGTAATGGGGGGCGCGCCGGGCACGCGTGAAACTGACTTGTTGGCACCGGACAAAACCGTTGATCAAATCGATGCGATCGCGCTGTCTGGTGGCTCGGCTTTCGGGTTGGACGCCTGCTCAGGGGTTACGGATGGTTTGCGGGGCGACGGGCGCGGCTTTGCTGTCGGGAATGCGATTGTGCCCATCGTGCCGGGAGCAATTCTGTTCGATTTACTCAATGGCGGCGATAAAACTTGGTCCGAGAATCCATACCGCGCTCTCGGAAAGGCAGCCTACCACGCTGCCGCAGAATGTTTTGCGCTCGGTTCAGTCGGGGCAGGAACCGGCGCATTGGCGGCTATGCAAAAAGGTGGCCTGGGTTCTGCATCGTTGGTTCTGGACGACGGCATCACTGTAGGCGCGCTTGTGGCAGCCAATCCGGTTGGCAGCGTCACGACACCTGGGGATCGCCACTTCTGGGCGGCGCCATTCGAGATCGACAACGAATTTGGCGGCCTGGGGCCAGACCTCTCATCGGGTCAAGCACAGATTCAGCAAAGCCGCAAAGCTCTAGCTATGGGGCAGGTTGACCCAGACCGGGCCAACACGGCCATTGCAATTGTCGCAACTGATGCCGCGTTAACCAAGACACAGTGCCACCGCCTGGCGGTGACAGCTCATGATGGCATCGCTCGCGCGATTGTGCCTGCGCATACTTCACAAGATGGTGATCTGGTTTTCGGCATCAGCACTTCCGGTCAAGCTGTTGACCCAAGCGTGCTGCCTATGATCGCGCATGCAGCCTCGGTTTGCCTGTCGCGGGCGATCGCCCGTGCGATTTATCTGGCGTCACCCAGTGCAGGCGATCTTCTGCCCTGTTGGGCAGACGTACATGACTTAAGTTAAGGACGACCCGATCCCGGCTGTGACACAGTGCCATCGCGCGGCAATCTGCGCGTTGACTCTCTGCCGCGCCAGAGGTCCTTTCTGTGCAGCCAATTCGTATCGGAGCAAAAGTTATGAATCGTATCCTCGCGACCGCAATTGCCGGCCTACTGGCCCTTCCAGTCTATGCTGAAGGTGACACCGAAGCTGGCAAGAAAGCCTTCAACAAATGCAAATCCTGCCATCTGATTGCTGATCCCGATGGCGAGGTGATCGTAAAGGGCGGAAAAACCGGCCCGAACCTCTATGGGGTTGCAGGCCGTACTGCTGGGACGGTCGAAGGGTTCAAATACGGTGACAGCATTGTCGAAGCCGGTGAAAACGGCTTGGTCTGGGACGAGGCAACCTTTGTCGAATATGCCCAGGACCCCAAAGCCTTCCTGCAATCCTATCTGGATCAGACCTCGGCCAAGTCCAAAATGACCTTCAAGCTGAAAAAGGGTGCTGAGGACGTTTACGCCTATATCGTCAGTGTTTCGGGCGAATAACCTGGGAAACCACGCAATCGGTAAGACCAGAAAAGGCCGCAGCCCCTGCGGCCTTTCGTGCGGTTGATAACCGGATCAATAGACGCCAGTTTGGAATCGCGTGGTGCATTGCCCGCTTTGCACCACAGCCAAGCCTATCAGGCCAAAGCTATTCCGGAATTCCCGGTCGCACAGGCGGATCGGCAGCAGGAGACGACAAATGGGAATCATGATCCCGGCCTGGGTTGATGGTGAATTGACCCCCGTTGAAAAGCTTGAAGCCCATGAAAAGGGTCTGCGGCACAAAGCGGTGTCGGTCTTTGTTGTGCGCGGCACCGAGATTTTGCTGCAGCGCCGGGCGATGGGCAAATACCACACGCCCGGCCTGTGGGCGAATACCTGCTGCACCCATCCTGACTGGGGTGAGATGCCCTCGGTCTGTGCAGTGCGTCGCCTGCAAGAGGAACTGGGGATCACTGGGCTGTATCCCGAATATCGTCACCGTTTGGAATATCACGCCGATGTCGGCAATTCGCTGATCGAGCATGAGGTGGTAGACGTATTCCTGGCCCATGTTCGAGGACCACTGAAGATCGAGCCGAACCCCGAGGAAGTGATGGATATCCGCTGGATCGACTACCACGATCTGCTGGCCGAGGTGCAGCGCCATCCTGACCGGTTTACGCCTTGGCTGAAAATCTATCTGCACAACCACGCCGACACGATTTTCGGCCCCGATCTGATTATCTCGGCCAAATCCTGATGCACCTGCTTGCAAGGTCCGCCCAAGGGGCATAAATCAACCCGTCATGGCCAAGCAGAAGACAGACCCGAATTACAAAGTCATCGCCGAAAACCGGCGCGCCCGTTTCGATTACGCGATCGAAGAGGATATCGAGTGCGGCATCATGCTGCACGGGTCCGAGGTCAAATCCCTGCGGGCAGGCGGGTCGAACATCGCCGAAAGCTATGCCACGGTTGACGACGGAGAGCTGTGGTTGGTCAACAGCTATGTCGCCCCCTACGAACAGGCCAAGGTCTTTAAGCACGAAGAACGTCGTCGCCGTAAGCTATTGGTGTCGCGCAAAGAGCTGTCAAATCTGTGGAACGCGACCCAACGCAAAGGCATGACGCTTGTGCCGTTGGTCCTGTATTTCAACCACAAGGGCCTGGCCAAGATTAAGATCGGCATCGCCAAGGGTAAGAAAAACCACGACAAACGCGAAACCCAGGCCAAGCGCGACTGGTCACGGCAAAAGCAACGCTTGCTGAAAGATCACAGCTAAAGGCGCTCGACTATCGGTTGTCAGATGGATTTGATCCTCGCGTTCTCAATCAGGCTACCGGGGCTACAGGTACGGCAGATGTCCGGTTAGAGCCCCGAGCTGCCGATGCTGCGTAAATCGGCTGCAGCGGGTGCAATGCTCCCGCATTTGGGCGTTTCTAGCTTCGGCTGATATGATCGACGTAGGCGACAATCAACCGCCTGGTCGCATCCCGACCTTTCCGCAAGTCATCTTGATCAGGCTTCTTATGGTCTGTGCCCTTGCCACGGTGCCTGCCCAGAGCATTATTCGGATTATTGGATAGCTCGCCGATTGTTTTCCATTCATCTTCGGCATTTAACTCCCTCATCACTTTCCTAGCATTACCGAAAATGGTCTGAATGCGATCCCGAACTTCGTAAAGATGAACGAAGCAGTTCGCCTCATCTTCGAAGGACCTGTTCAAGCTTTCGGCCATTGCCCTGATCTCGGGGAAACGTGGTAAGGCGTCGGCGAACTTGGCTCGAAACCGAGCCTGTTCTGCGAAGCGCTCCGCTTGGGTGTCGAAAGTGACATTGCCGTCCTTGCCACGGATGATGACGTCTACGTTTGTTGGGAACGTTGACAGATTTAAGTGGCCCACTTCCGCGATGATGGTTAGGTCGGAACGCCCGTCGGGGTATTCACGGGTCAATCGTGCGGAGTTCAGAACGAACTGCTTACCTGTAACGACGGCTTGGCCCAAGAAGTTAGGCTCTAACTTCCGATGAGCCTCATCTCGAAACTCGATGCCTCGTTCATACTCAGACGGTATGAAATGCCCGCGAGCAACTCCTTGTTCGATATGTACACTACCGGACAGTATCTCGACATCAATAATCTCTTCGAAGAGGTCCTTCGGTTCGAAGGTCCATTCGAGAACAGTTGTTGCGTCATCATTCATTGCGAGACTCTCCAATACAGGGTATCAGACAACAGAGCACCGATGCTATCCAGGCGCTGAAGCGAACGGCTGGTTTGTCCGCATAGCAGACCTTGAAGCCCTCAGAACCGGCTCAATGTCCTACTGAAAATGTCGGATGACCGGTCTGAGCCCAAAGCAGCCTTTGCAAATCGATGCAAATCACTTCCGTTGCTTGCCACTTTCAGTCTTTGGTTGCGGCCAAACTCTTCTGTTCGAGTGCTTTTTTGAATGTGGCTGTAAGCCGCTCGTTCAACGCGTGGTGAGGTTTAGCAGATGAACCGTAGTGCAATTCTGCCAACGCGGCGATGTCGTTAAATATCACCACAGACCCTCCATTTTCGCCTGCATATACAAGAAGTTTCTGGCAAAATGCATCCAGACCAATTGCGGGGAAATCCGCCATTGCAACGCCGCCCGGCGCTGGCCCCCCAAAGAGAAGCAAGACAGCGTCAGGTAGCGTGACGCCATGCTTGTAGGCTTGCTTGGCGAAATCGATTTCACCAAACCAGACCGTATCGTCCTGTGCCGTCACAATCCTGGTCAGGTTTGATACTGCTTCAGCGACGCTAAGTGGGGAGGTCAGTTCGATAATGCCGAAGTCTGGGGTCAATCCATCTGTAGGTGCCGGTGTTGCGCCTGCACCATCCACTACCGCGTTAAGTCGGATCCCAAAGTTGTTGAGTGATTGCTGGTTGTCTAAAGAATGCCGGATCTTCAAAAATTCTGCGTTCGTATAAATGTCCTTGGCGGTTCCATCCTGCGCAAAGGACAACACCCGAAACGGCAGGTCTAAGCCTGCTCTGACATTGTCGCTCAGGATCGATGTGTTGATACTCGGGTCCGAAAATATTTGAACCCGTGACGGCGGCATCTCAACACCTTCTGCTGCTGCTAACCGCGCATGATCAATTGTCACAACTGAGTTGAACCCGGCGTCTTCCACTGCGCGCTCAATGGCAGCAAAACTGTTATCTACAGCCGCCTCGGCTGAGGACGCATATGCTTCGGACCCTCCGGTCAGCACCAGAGATGCTGCAACGAGACTAAATTGACAATGATGGATTAGATTTTTCAGGTCTTTCATTTGCTTTCCCCATTTTTGAGCAAGAGCATGAGTGACAGAGCAGCAAAAACCAGTTCGGCTATCAGATAAAATACCAGTATTGCCCCCGGCAGACCATCCAACAGGATGCTCAAAGCACGGCCGCCAGCAAGCCCTGCCATGAACAGAAAAAGTACCCACAGCGCGGACCGCTGCAACTTCGGCTTTGTCGACGCAACCAACCAAAACAGTGCGTTCGCCAGATAGAGGCCCATGATGGCGCGGAAGACATGCGTTTGGTTTACACCTTCGACGGGAAAACCCAACAGATAGGTTACGGAAGCCGACGGCATGAGGCCGTAAGATAACGCTATGGGCACAAGGCCCAAGGCAGCCAGGATCAATAACGAGCGTTCTGTCATGATACCGTTCCCATGGTTTCGATGTTGTTGGAGCGTCGCCTACTAACCCAGTATGGCACCCCCCTCCAACGGTATAAAGGATAGTATCTTATTCAGAAGTATAGATTATTGAAATGTAGTGTGGTCACCTAGTCGCGCTGTGGATAGGCTGCGGAAAGTAAAAAGGCGGAGGGACAAATGAAAACATTAGCGGCAATGACACTTGGGCTGTGTATCGTAGGGTCTAGCGTTTGGAGTGACGAAAGTGAGCGCCCAAACATACTCGTGATTATGGCTGACGACGTAGGATGGGCAAGCCTCGGCGTTTACCATGGGGGTATCAAAAGTATCGAGACCCCAAATCTCGACCAGCTTGCTTCCGAAGGTGTACGCCTGACGGATTACTATGCTGAACCCAGTTGTACGGCGGGTCGGTCGGCATTCATGACAGGACAAATGCCTATTCGAACAGGTATGCACACTGTTGGTCTCCCGGGCGATCCAGTTGGGTTGCACCCCGATGATCCCACGCTGCCAATGTTTTTGAAGAAATTGGGCTATACCACGGGTCAGTTTGGCAAAAATCATCTTGGAGACCTGAATGAGTTTTTGCCTACCACCAAGGGCTTCGACGAATATTGGGGTTGGTTGTATCACTTGAACGCAATGGAATACACAAGTGACCCAGACTGGCCCGATGACCCGGAATTCGTGGCGCAGTTCGGTCCACGTAACATCATCCATTCGTACGCTACCGAAGAAGACGACGAAACGATCGACCCTCGTTTTGGTAAAGTTGGAAAACAACGCATTGTCGATGATGGGCCCGCCCCACCAGGACGGCAAGCGACCTTGGACGATGAGGTAACAAATCACACCAAAGACTTCATTTCTCGCGCGGTAGAAGCAGATACTCCATTCTTCGTGTGGATGGCTCCGGCACGGGCTCATGTCTGGACACATCTTAGTCCCAAGTATGAGGCGATGCTTGGTGACGGTCGCGGTCTGCAAGATGTCATTATGAAAGAACTGGATGACAACGTCGGGAAAGTCTTAGCTCATCTGGTCGACCTTGGAGTGTCCGACAATACTATCGTCATGTTCACCGCGGACAATGGTCCGGAGACGCTGACGTGGCCGGATGGAGGCACGACACCCTTTCATGGCGAGAAAGGAACGACTTGGGAGGGCGGTTTCCGCGTCCCGGCGGTCATCAGGTGGCCCGGCAAGATCCCCGAAGGGCAGGTGTTGAACGGTATTTTCAGCGGCTTGGACTGGATGCCAACATTTGTTGCTGCTGCGGGTGGTCCGGCGGACCTCAAAGAGAAACTGTTAGAAGGTTATGAAGGCTTCAAAGTCCATGTCGATGGCTACAATCAACTTCCTTATCTGAGCGGAGAAGCGGAAGAGAGCAGCCGTCGGGAACTGCTCTACTACCAGGGAACGGACCTTCAAGCTGTGCGCTATAATGATTGGAAAGCTCATTTCGTAGTTCAAAACCATGGATGGTCTGGCCCAAAAGAAGAGTTGGTAGCTCCGTTGCTCTATAACTTGCGCAGAGACCCGTATGAGAAAGCAGCTGATGAAAGTGGCATGTATGTCCGTTGGATGGGAGAAAAAATGTGGGCGTTCGGGCCCGCCGCACGCATTGTGCAATCGCACTTGGCGACCTTCCAAGACTTCCCGCCGCGAGGACGACCGGTAGCAAATCAGAGCCACGTAGAAGAACAAACTTCCAAGGAAGGTGGCATGTCTCAGTAGAAAACTGAACTTCCACTATTCAAATGCAGGGCGAGCTTTCGTTGGACACAGCCGCAAGCTCGCCTTTGTGAAACTACATTTTTGGCGACCCAAACGGGTCATTACTTTGAGTAAATGGCCGACACTTTCTGATTTTTGTAAATGGCGGTTTGTCCGCATAGCAGACCTTGAAGCCCTCAGAACCGGCTCAATGTCCTACTGAAAATGTCGGATGACCGGTCTGAGCCCACAGCCGACATGTCTATTTCTCGCTGCGTGCGCTCGCAGCGCGGAAACCGCCGCGACCGCATCATTGCTAGCGCCGCTGAGCGCTACAAAAGCGGACCATTCCGTGCACTACGAACCTGATTGAGATCGGCACTGCTCGATGATGTGCTTGCGGACAGCAGCGACAGCGGGCATTGAAAGCCGCTGCGCACGACAAAGCAATGTGACCTTGACCGGTTTCAGCGACCAATCCGGCAGCAAACGAAAAAGTGTTCCGGCTGAGACGTCTGACTTTGCCAGTTGCTCAGGTAACATCGCGATTCCGGTCCCGAACATTGCCGCCGCACGGGCCAATTCCATTGTATTGACTCGGATGGCGGGCTCTGGACAAATGTCTTGTTGCACTCCGTCTGAGTTTCGAAACGACCAAATTGGCGCTTCCTGAGTACGCAAGATGACCGGCAGGCCTGGCAAGTCTGATGGTGTTCTCAAGGCGTCGAAACGATGTAGAAATTTCGGGCTTGCGAATGGCGCTCGCGGCGCAACCGGGAGAGACACAGCCACGTCTCGTCCTCTATCTCGTTCGCCCGTCCGAAATGAAAGGTCTATATCGTCGGTTGAAAAATCCGATCTGGCATCGTCTGCGTGTAACTCCAACTCAATTTCCGGATATTCGCGCTGCAGCCCCTCAATCATGGGCAGGAAAATTGTCTCCAGGAGACTGTTCGGTCCCGAGAGCGAAACGCGCCCTTCAACCCTGTCGCCTCTCTTAAGGCCAAGCTCAGCTTCGGCCTGCGCTGCGGCGTCAACCGATGCGACGCAAATGTTGAAAACCCGCTTGCCCGAAGACGTTGCCATGACCGATCGGCCAGATCGATCCAGCAGAGTGAGTCCAAGATCGGCTTCGAGCACGGCAATCTTCTGGCTGATAGCCGACTTTGTTGTTTTCAGATCAGCTGCAGCAGCGCTCATTGATCCGGCTCGGAGCGTGGCGACAAAGGCCTTGGTGCAGGAGAAATGCCTATCGTTCATAAATTCGAACGATAGTTTAATAAAGAGCTATTTTCCAGAACTAACGGCCTAGCTAGATTCTTCGCAACAAGGATGTACAGGAGCCGTATCGTGAGACAAGATTTGATATTCCATCCAGCCGATAGTCGCGAGCACAAAGACTTTGGATTCATGACTGCCCAGCTGTCTTTCAAGCCGCATCTGCAAACCGACCGGCAAAGGTTTGGCCCATTGATCACGATCGACGACGGCACGCTTGCACCTGGTGCTCAGGGGTTTGGCCTTCACCCGCACAAAGATGTTGAAGTGGTGACGTTTCTGGTCGACGGCTCCGTGGAACACATTGATCCAAATGTTCCGAGCCACAATGGCCGGATGTCTTCAAAAGGCATCCAAGTGATCACTGCAGGGACAGGCATCGTCCACAATGAGGTCAATGCTTCTTCAAGCGACCCAATGCGCGCGTTGCAGATCTGGTTTGAGCCCCACTCGCTTGGTCTGAACCCCGACTATGCGCGCAAGCAACTTGATCCGGGGGATTACACCGATGCCTTCCAACTTGTCCTGTCGCCGACGGGGGACAAGGAGTCTTTGGTTGCACAGCAAGATGTTCGCATGAATTACGGGCTGTTCACGACCTCTCAGACGCTCTCATTTCAACCCGCAGATCAAGGCCGCAGCATCTACGCCTTTGTCATCAACGGCTCCGGCGAAATTGCCGGAAAACGCCTAACCAAGGGTGACGGGGTCGGGATTGTGAACACACAGACGCTGTCGCTTGTGACACAGCCAGATCTGGAACTGCTGATTTTCGACTTACCACCTCTCACGCTATCAAACTGAAACTGAAAGGAAAAAGTGATGACCGCTAAGAAACCGAGCCCCCAAAATGCCGCCATGGTGCTGATTGACCATCAAATCGGTACAATGAATTGGGCCAAATCTGTTGATCGGGATCTGATCGAAGCACACACACGTGCGCTTGCAAGGGTTGCTATTGATCTTGGAATGCCTCTTGTGATGACATCCAGCATGGAAGAACACATGCAAGGGCCGCTGATGCCTGCGCTGGAAGAGCTTGCACCTGATGCTTATGCGGCCCGGGTGAAACGCCCCGGCGTGGTGAATGCCTGGGATGACAGTGCGTTCGCAGATGCAGTGCGTGGTACTGGCCGCAAGCATTTCATCATGGCGGGGATCACCACCGATGTGTGCCTTGCACCTCCCGCCATTGATGCTGCTGCCGAGGGTTTTGAGGTGACGGCTGTCGTGGATGCCTCTGGCTCGCCCACATCGCTGACAGATGAGATGGCATTTCGGAAGATGGAGCGCGGCGGAGTCGAATTGACCACGACGAGTGCACTTCTCGCCGATCTCGCGGTCAATTGGACCAGCGAGGACGGGCAGAAGATAATGGCGGTGTTGGGGGAAGAAATCCTCAGCCGGGGTTAAAGGTCGATGATCGATGGAAGGTTCGCTGTCCATCGATCGCCCTTCAATGTAGCTGTTCGTTCCTCAAGGCCGCGCCGAAGCGCCGTGCGAAGTCCATGAACATTCTTTGTTCTTTCGACCCCATTTCAAACAGAGAGACCATGTTGGCTTCCTGCGCTGCTTGGATTTCACAGGTTTGTGCCTGTCCGAATGTCTGAAAACGGGAAATTCGTTGCGCCGACAAACAGCAATCGCTGCGGACGCAAATGCTTTCTGCGTGAGCGAAAGCCGCAGCTGCACAAGTCCGGAAAGTCCGCTCTACCGACATTGACCATCAGCCTAACTCGCAGCACTGACTTGCCGTAGAAATTCACCGTTCGCACAGGTGGCCCCAAGAAACCCAACCTTGAACAAAGCAGAGCCCAAATGCGGCACCGATCAGAACGCCATGGCCGCCTGAACAGCGCGTTGCCAGCGGTCATAGGCGGCGTCGCGTTCCTCTGCGGATAGTTTGGGTTCGAACCGGCGATCCAGCGCCCAGGTTTCCGCGAATTCCTGTTGATCAGGGTAGATGCCCGCGCGCATACCGGCCAGCCAGGCCGCGCCCAGTGCGGTAGTTTCCTGCATCACGGGTCGGTCGACCTCGGCGCCGAGGTAATCCGACAGCCCTTGCATCGCCCAATCAGATGCGCTGGCACCGCCGTCGACGCGTAAGATGACATCGGTATCTGCGCCCCAATCGCCCTGCATGGCATGCCACAGGTCTCGGGTCTGATAGGCGATGCTTTCCAGTGTTGCCTTGGCAAATTCTGCCCGCCCGGAATTGCGGGTCAGGCCAAAGACCGCGCCCCGACAATCGGGTTTCCAATAGGGTGCGCCCAACCCGGTGAACGCAGGCACCAGCACAACGTGCTGGTTCGGGTCGGCCTGCTGCGCCAGCTCGCCACTTTCCGGGGCAGTTTCGATGATCTGCAGCGCATCGCGCAGCCATTGCACCGCAGCCCCTGCGACAAAAATCGAACCCTCAAGTGCATAGGTTCTTTGTCCGTCCAACTGATAGGCGATCGTCGTCAGTAGGCGGTTCTTCGAGGCGACCGGCTGTGGCCCGGTATTCAACAGCGCAAAACAGCCTGTCCCATAGGTCGATTTCATCATGCCGGGCTGAAAACAGGCCTGCCCGATAGTCGCGGCCTGCTGATCGCCCGCAACACCCAGAATCGGGATTTTTCCCCCAATCAGAGTCGTTTCTCCGAAATCCGAGGCGCAATCCTGTACCTCGGGCAGCATGGACATGGGCACATCCAACAGATCGCAGATCTCGGTGCTCCAACAGCCTTTGTGGATGTCGAACAGCAGTGTGCGGGCAGCGTTGGTGGCGTCTGTCACGTGGTTGCAGCCTTCGGTCAGGCGCCAGATCAGGAAACTGTCGATGGTGCCGAACAGTAGATCGCCTGCCTCGGCGCGGTCGCGGGCGCCGGGGACATTATCCAGTAGCCATTTGACTTTGGTGCCCGAAAAATACGGGTCCAGCAACAGCCCGGTCTGCTGGGTCACGTCATCCTCGCAACCGGCCTGCTTGTAGCGGGCGCAGATATCGGCGGTGCGTCGATCCTGCCAGACGATTGCGTTGTGGATAGGCTCGCCGGTCTGTTTATCCCAGACCACGGTTGTTTCACGCTGGTTGGTGATGCCGATACCGGCAATCTGATCGGGGGTTGCGCCAACGCTCTGCATCACCTCGCGGCAGACACGTAGGACGCTGTCCCAGATTTCCTCGGGATCGTGTTCAACCCAGCCTTCTTGTGGGAAATGCTGCGTGAATTCATGCTGCGCGGTGCCTGCCCGTTGCATGTCCGCGTCGAACAGAATGGCCCGTGATGATGTGGTGCCCTGATCAATGGCAAGAATATAGGTCACGCCTGCGCCCCCCTTCGCATTTGGTTTTGCGAGACTTTAGCGCAAACAGTCGGTTGCGTACCAGAGTGTTCAGACGGGAATATTGTCGATCAGACGCACTCCATCCGCCCAGGCCGCGGCAAACAGGCGGGCGGGTCGGTCCGCATGTGTCAGCGGGTTCAGAGATTCCGCACAGCGCAGTTGGATATATTCCACTTGTGTAAAACCTGCGGCCAAAAGATCGGTACTGGCCTGTGCTGCCAGTGTGTCGAACGGGGCGCCGTTCTTTAGCGCGTTGGCCAGATCCAGCATGATGCGGTGTTTGTGCGCTGCAATCTCCACCCCCTCGGGCGAGAGGCGCTGATTGCGCGAGGACATGGCCAGACCCGAGGGTTCACGCACCGTGGGGCAGCCGATCACTTCGATCGGGATATCCAGATCGCGCGCCATGCGGCGCACGACCAGCAGCTGTTGATAGTCTTTTTCCCCAAAATAGGCTCTGTCTGCCTGGGTTTGCAGGAACAGTTTGGCGACCACAGTGGCGACGCCATCGAAATGGCCGGGGCGGAATTCGCCCTCCATCACACTGGTCAGGCCAGTTACAGATACGGTGGTGGCAAAGCCTTGCGGGTAGATCTCGTCCGGGTCCGGCACATAAATTGCATCAACGCCATAGGGGGCCAGTTTCTGAGCATCTTCGATTTCGGTGCGCGGATAATTGGCCAGATCCTCGGGGTTGTTAAACTGCGTTGGGTTCACGAAAATCGTCACGATAACTCGGTCGGTGCCATTTTTGGCCGCCTCAACCAGAGACAGATGCCCCGGATGCAACGCGCCCATAGTTGGGACGACGCCGATTGCCTCACCATTCTTGCGCCAGTTGGCGGTCAAGGCGCGCAGATCGGAGAGGCGACGCAGGATCGGAGCGGTCATTTAACTGCGCCCTGTGACGGAGCCTGATTGGCAAAGACATGTTCATCGGCGGGGAAAGCGCGTGCGCGCACTTCGGCGGCGTACTCGGCGATGGCGGCCTCGGCCAGTGGCCCCAGCTCGGCATATCGTTTGACGAATTTCGGTTTGAAAGCGGTGAAAAAGCCGACCATGTCGTCCACCACCAGTATTTGCCCGTCACATCCGGCGGACGCGCCAATGCCGATAGTAGGGATGGCGACCTCGGCAGTGATTTGGTTGGCTAGACTCTGCGGGACCTTCTCTAACACAAGGGAAAAGGCGCCTGCATCAGCCACGGCATGGGCATCGGCCAGTACCGTCTGTGCCTGATCATCACGGCCCTGCACCTTGTAGCCGCCCAGCGTGTTGATCGACTGCGGGGTCAGGCCGATATGCGCCATCACCGGGATGCCGCGCTTGACCAGAAAGCGGATGGTTTCGGCCATTTCGACCCCGCCCTCTAGCTTGATCGCACCGGCACCGGTTTCCGCCATCAGGCGGGCGGCATTGCGGAACGCCTGTGAGGGGCTTTCCTCGTAACTGGCAAAGGGCATGTCGATGACCATCATCGCCTTGTCCAGCCCGCGAGCAACAGCCTGACCATGCAGGATCATCATCTCCATCGTCACGCCAAGGGTGGATTCCAACCCGTGTAGCACCATGCCGACACTGTCACCGACCAGAACAAAGTCGCAATGATCATCCATCAGTCGGGCCATCGGAGTTGTATATGCGGTCAGACTGACCAGTGGCTCGCCACCTTTTCGGGAGCGAATATCCACGGCATTCGGGGCTCTTTTGCGGGCGGTGGCGCTCATGCTCGCTCCTCGCGGTTCATGTTGCGGTGCGGCATAGCAGATTGGACCGGGCCAAAGATAGCCCGGTTGCGCGAACATTTCCTTGATTGACCTAAGGTTTAAAGGGACATTGGTCCGCAGACCGGTCCGCGACATGCAGGACCACACAGTTTCAGTGGGGAGACAACGATATGACAAAGCAGATGTTTCGGTCTTTTGCATCGGCGCTGGCGATTGGAGCCAGTTTGATAGCCACCCAAGCCCTGGCCAAATCCGACATCACCATCGCAATGCAGCTTGAGCCGCCGCATCTGGACCCGACCAGCGCTGCGGCACAGGCCATCGATTCGGTTGTCTATACCAATATCTTCGAAGGTCTGACCCGGTTCATGGGCGACGGATCGGTCGTGCCCGGGCTGGCGGAAAGCTGGGAGATATCAGACGACGGCACCGTCTATACCTTTAAGCTACGCGATGGTGTGACCTTCCACGATGGCACCACCATGGATGCCGAGGACGTCAAATTCAGCCTTGACCGGGCCCGCGCTGAAGACAGCGCCAATGCACAAAAAGCCCTGTTTGCCGGGATCGAAAGCGTAGAGGTCGTGGATCCGCTGACCGTCAGGGTCACCCTGTCAGGACCAAACGGGAATTTCCTGTTCAATATGGCCTGGGGGGATGCGGTGATTGTCGCCCCCGAAAGCATAGAGACGATCAAGACCAACCCGGTCGGCACCGGCGCGTTTGCCTTTGGGGACTGGGTGCAGGGGGACAGCATCACGCTGACGCGAAACCCCGACTATTGGGGTGATCAGCCCGCGTTAGAGTCTGCTACATTCAAGTTCATCTCGGACCCGACCGCCGCCTTTGCCGCCATGATGGCCGAGGATGTTGATGTGTTCGACATTTTCCCGGCGCCTGAGAACATGCCGCAGTTCGAGGCTGATCCGCGCTTTCAGGTGCTTGTCGGCTCGACCGAGGGTGAGACGATTCTGTCCACCAACAACAAGCAGCCGCCCTTTGACGACATCCGGGTGCGGCAGGCGCTGGCCCATGCCATCGACCGTCAGGCAATTATTGACGGCGCGATGTTCGGCTATGGCACGCCCATCGGAACGCATTTTGCCCCGCACAACCCCGCCTATGTCGATCTGACCGGCAATTCGGCGTATGACCCCAAGAAGGCCGCGCAGTTGCTGGCCGATGCGGGCTATGCCGAAGGGTTCAAGACCACTCTGCACCTGCCGCCGCCTTCTTACGCTCGCCGCGGAGGCGAGATCATCGCCGCACAACTGGCCGAGGTCGGGATTGAGGCTGAAATCATCAATGTCGAATGGGCGCAGTGGCTGGAATCGGTGTTCAAGGGCAAGGATTTTGGTCTGACTATCGTCAGCCATACCGAGCCGATGGATATCGGCATCTATGCGCGGCCCGACTATTATTTCCAGTATGACAGCATCGACTTTCAGACGCTGATGGAGACGTTGAACGCCACCACCGACCCTGATGAGCGTACCCGCCTGTTGGGCGAAGCGCAGCGTCTGATCGCAAATGATTACGTCAACGGGTATCTGTTCCAGCTGGCCAAGCTTGGCGTTGCCAAGGCTGGCGTTCAGGGACTTTGGGAAAACGCACCCACAGCGGCCATCGACCTGACCGCCATCAGTTGGGCGGAATAAGACCAGTTCCAGAGAGGAGACCGGCGCATGAGAAGATCAACCCTCGTTGCGTTGATGATTGCGGTTTTAGCCGTGATTGCGCCGGTCGCCAAAGGGGATACGCCGCTTGAACAGGCGGTGACACTGTGGCTGGAGGGCGATGATGAACGCGCTCTGCCACTGCTGGCGGATCTGGCGGCTGATGGCAACGCGCAGGCTCGTCTGCTGTTGGGGCGAATTGAAACCGCCGATCTTGGACCATCTCCGTTCCGCCAATCGCTGGGCCGAAAGGGTTCGCGCAAGCTGTTTCGTCAAAAAGACCTGACGGCCTTTGGCCGATCCTGGCTGTTGGTCGAGGCGAAAGGTGGAAATGAGCTTGCCCAAGCGCTGTTGGATGCCAAACGCCCCACACCAGACCCGAAGCTGATTGCACAGCTCAATGCGTTGGGAGAACATCAAGCTACGGACTACCCGACGCGAATTGTGGCGCTCTATGGCGATCCAGAAATGCGCGGCGATCTGTTGGCGGATGGGCAGCTGATGCAGGACCTCAAACCTTATCTGAGTTATCTGACGGTCGATCCCGAGCCGCGCGGCGACGGTCTGGCAGCGCTGCGCCACATTCAGCCTGATCCAGTTGACATGAATTCCGATCAGGCGCTGGGCATGGCGGGGTTGCTGGCCCTGGGGCTGGGATATGGCGATCTGTCTGTGGACAATAGCTGGCGCCCGGCGGTGGAAAACTGGTTGATGACATCCCAGTCGACCCGCCCCATCGCGCAGCTCTGTTCTGACCAATGCGGGGCCGAGGCACCAAACTGCGCCTTTGCCTTCCTTGCCCTGTTTGGCGGCTATTTCGAGGTCATCCGCATCGACAGCCCGCTGGAAACGCTCATCCCGCAGGAGCAGTTTCTGGACAGTCCTCGCGCGCGCCTGATGGTCCTTCGTCGGGCGGCACTGGCCCGGACCGAGACAAATCTGGAAACGCTGGTGGACAGCGCACCCGCGGCGAAGCTTTCGACCTGCGCGACTGATTTGGTCCGGCAAGAGCAGCAGTCCTACAAGTAGCTGTTGCGTAGGCGCCGCTCGCACCCGTAACCTGTTTGTAATGCTACGCTATGCCCTCAAACGTCTGATTTCGCTGGTGATCAGCCTGGCTATCGCCTCGGTGGTCATTTTTGCAGTGATCGAGGTCGCGCCGGGCGATCCGGCATCCTTCATGCTTGGCGTCAACGCGCAGGCGGACACGCTGGCCGCGCTGCGGGCCGAGCTGGGGTTGGATGTGTCCAAACCGCAGCGCTATTTCAACTGGGTCAGCGGAATGCTGGTCGGGGATTTCGGCACTTCATACACCTATCGCACGCCGGTGTCGCAGATGATTGCGGACCGACTTTGGGTGTCGCTGCCGCTGGCGCTTTATGCACTGACCCTTTCAACCCTGATCGCCTTTCCCGCAGGGATTTACGCTGCTGCGCGCCGGGGGCGGCCCGGCGATGTGGCGGTCATGGGGGCCACACAGCTCGGCATCGCCGTGCCAAATTTCTGGTTTGCCATGATGCTGGTGCTGGTCTTTGCCATCAATCTGCGCTGGTTCAACGCTGGAGGGTTCGCAGGCTGGGACGATGGGTTTTGGACCGGTCTACACTCGCTGACCCTGCCAGCCATAGCGCTGGCTCTGCCACAGGCGGCGATTCTTGCAAGGGTCATGCGGTCGGCCCTGCTGGATATTCTGGGTGAGGATTTCATGCGCACCGCACGGGCCAAGGGCCTGTCCCGCCGACAGGCGCTGTGGCGTCACGGGGTGCGCAATGCGCTGATCCCGGTGTTGACCATCATCGGGCTGCAGTTTTCCTTTCTTCTGGCCGGGTCCATCATTATCGAACAAGTGTTTTACCTGCCCGGCCTCGGGCGGCTGGTGTTTCAAGCGATCTCGGCCCGCGATCTGATCGTGGTGGAATCCGTGGTCATGCTACTGGTTTTTGCAGTGATCACGGTAAATTTTCTGGTTGATCTCGCCTATGCCGCCGTTGACCCCCGTCTGAGGAGCAGGACATGAGCCGCAACCTCATCCTTGGTGCAGTACTCTCCTCGCTGGTGGTCTTGGCGGCTGCACTTTCCTTTGTCTGGACGCCCTACGCGCACGCCGCGCTGAATATTCCCGCCAAGCTGCAACCACCCAATGCGCAGCACTGGTTTGGCACCGATCATTTTGGGCGGGACATGTTCTCAATGATCATGGTGGGTGCGCGCACTTCAATCGCTGTGGCCTTGGTGGCGGTGGGGATCGGCATGACATTGGGCGTGCCACTTGGTCTGGCGGCAGCGGCGCGCAAAGGCGCGTGGCTGGATGAGGTGATCATGCGCGGCAACGATCTGGTTTTTGCTTTCCCGTCGTTGGTCATCGCCATCCTGATCACCGCCGTTTTCGGTGCCGGGGCGGTCAACGCCATCATTGCCATCGGTATCTTCAACATTCCGGTCTTTGCCCGTATCACCCGTGGCGCTGCGCTGTCGCTGTGGGAGCGAGAGTTCATCCTGGCCGCCCGGGTCTCGGGCAAGGGTGCGGCGCGGATATCGGCGGAACATATCCTGCCGAATGTGGCGAACTTGCTGATCGTACAGGGCACCATCCAGTTCAGCCTTGGCATTCTTGCCGAGGCAGGCCTGTCCTATGTCGGGTTGGGTGCGCAACCGCCTACGCCCAGTTGGGGCCGGATGTTGGCAGATGCGCAGACGATGGTCAGTTTTGCCCCGCATTTGGCTCTGATTCCGGGGCTTGCAATCATTGTCACTGTTTTGGGGCTGAACCTGCTGGGCGACGGTTTGCGGGATTGGCTGGACCCCCGAATACGGGTGGCGCGCGCATGAGCTTGCTGGAAATCGAAAATCTCAACCTGTCGATTCATGGCATGGACATCCTCAAACAGGTCAGCCTGTCTGTTGCGTCGGGTGAGATCGTCGCCGTCACCGGAGAAAGCGGTTCGGGCAAGTCCATGACGGCGTTGGCGGTGATGCAACTGCTGCCAAACGGTGCGGATGCCGCGGGCGCGATCCGGTTGGACGGGCTGGACCTGCTGAACTGTTCCGAGGATGAGATGTGCGCCCTGCGTGGCGCCTCGGTAGGGATGGTGTTTCAGGAACCCATGACCGCGCTCAACCCGGTCAAAACCATCGGGGATCAGGTGATGGAGACAATCCTGATCCACAAAGCCATGCCTACTGCACAGGCCCGGTCCCGTGCCGAAGAAGTGCTGACGCGCGTCGGCCTTCCGCCCGAAAGGTTCCCTCTGTACAGGTATCCGCATGAGCTGTCCGGTGGTCAGCGTCAGCGCGTGGTGATCGCCATGGCCATCGCGTTGCGCCCAAGGTTGCTGATCGCGGACGAACCTACGACGGCGCTGGACGTCACTACGCAGGCGCAGATTCTAGACCTGCTCACGGGGTTGGTGCGCGAATACGACATGGGATTGCTAATGATCACCCATGATCTGGCGGTTGTGGCCGATATGGCCGACCGGATCATCGTCATGCGCTATGGCGAAGTCGTCGAGGCCGGCGCCACCGAACCCTTGCTGCGGAACATGCAGCACCCTTATACACGCATGCTGTTCCGGGCTTCGGGCCATCAGGTCAACCTGCCGGAACCCAAACCGACACAGCCTTTGCTTGAGGTTGCACAGGTGGTCCGGGATTACCGTTTGCCCCGAAAGGGCTTGTTTGATGCGCCGCGACACCACAGGGCTGTGGCTGGGGTCAGCTTTACACTGAACAAAGGCGAGCGCTTAGGCCTGGTCGGAGAGTCCGGGTGCGGAAAATCGACCCTAACACGGGCTATCCTGGGGCTGGAAGAGGTGCAGAGCGGCCAGATTCTGCTGGACGGGCAGCCAGTATTCACCGGGCACAAACCCAATCTGGCCGTCCGGCGTAAGATGCAGGTTGTGTTCCAGGACCCCTATGGCAGCTTCAACCCCCGACACCGGGTCACGCGCCTGATCACCGAGCCGTTTCACCTGCTCGAATATCCCCCAACCGGGTCCGAGCGGCAGGATCGGATCGCCGAGATTCTGACAGCCGTAGGTCTCAGCCCCGATGACGCGGGTCGGTACATTCACGAATTCTCGGGCGGGCAGAGGCAGCGTATCGCCATCGCCCGTGCCCTGATCATCCGGCCCGAACTGATCTTGTTTGATGAGGCGGTCTCGGCCCTTGATGTTTCTGTCCGAGCGCAGATCCTTGATCTGCTGGCCGAGCTCTGCACCGCCTATGACCTGACTTATCTGTTCATCAGCCACGATCTAAGCGTCGTGCGCACCATTACCGACCGGGTTTTGGTGATGCAGGCGGGGCAGATTGTCGAACAGGGTGAGACCGAACAGGTCTTTTCCAACCCGCAGCACGTTTATACCCAAACCCTGATTGCCGCTGCACCTATCCTGCCGGATATCGGTCAGGATGTGGCGTAAACTTCAATGTTAGAGACGAAATGGAGCCTGACATGACCAATCCCCTGTGGTTCGATCCCAGCTTGTGCCTGATTGGCGGTGCATGGCAGCGCCCTGCCTCGCAGGCCGATCTGCCGCTGATCAACCCCTCGGACGGATCTGAACTTTGCCGGATCGCGCGCGGAGATGCCGGTGACATCGACGCAGCCGTGGCCGCGGCCCAAAAAGCGTTGGATGGGGACTGGGGCCGCAAATCCGCGTTAGAGCGCGGGCGCATTCTGACCCGGTTGGGTCAGATGGTGCTGGAGCGTGTCGATGATCTGGCCGCGTTGGAGGCGATGGATGTCGGCAAACCCCTGACACAGGCGCGCGCCGATGCGGTGGCACTGGCGCGGTATTGTGAGTTTTACGGAGGCGCGGCGGATAAGGTGATGGGCGAGACAATCCCTTATCTGGATGGCTATACCGTCTATACCCTGCGTGAACCGCATGGTGTGACGGGCCACATTGTGCCGTGGAATTATCCTATGCAGATCATCGGCCGCTCTGTCGGGGCGGCTTTGGCGATGGGCAATGCCTGTGTGCTGAAGCCAGCGGAAGAGGCCTGTTTGACCGCGCTTGCCTTTGCCCATCTGGCGCAGCAGGCCGGGTTGCCGGCGGGCGCTTTGAACGTGGTTCCGGGGCTGGGGGCCGAGGCCGGGGCGGCGCTGTCGGCGCATCCGGGGATTCAGCATGTGTCCTTCACCGGCTCCGTTGCCACCGGCGCGTTGGTGCAACAGGCCGCTGGGCATAACGTGGTGCCAGTGACGCTGGAGCTGGGCGGGAAATCCCCGCAGCTGGTGTTCGACGATGCAGATCTGGATGCGGCCCTGCCATTTCTGGTGAATGCGGGCGTTCAGAACGCAGGGCAGACCTGTTCGGCCTCCTCCCGCGTTCTGGTGCAACGCGGAGTGTATGAGCAGGTCAAATCGCGCATGGCCTCGGCCTATTCCGAGTTGACCGTTGGGCCCGCGTCCGAAGATTTGCGCCTGGGGCCCCTGATTTCAGCACGTCAGAAGGACATCGTGACCGGATTTATCGACAAAGGCGCAGATCTGAATATCGTGGGCCAGGGGCCGATTGTTGGCCACGCACCCGAGACTGGCGCCTATGTGCAACCGACCCTGTTTGCCGACGTACCCGCTGATCATGTTTTGGCACAGGATGAGATTTTCGGCCCAGTCCAAGTGCTGATCCCCTTTGAGACCGAGGAAGAGGCCCTGCAGATCGCCAACTCCACCGATTACGGGCTGGTTGCCAGCATTTGGACACGCGATGGTGCGCGGCAGATGCGGCTGGCAAAGAAGTTGCGGTCGGGGCAGGTGTTTATCAACAATTACGGCGCTGGCGGCGGTGTGGAGCTGCCCTTTGGCGGTGTCGGGAAATCCGGCCATGGTCGCGAAAAAGGGTTCGAAGCGCTGTACGGGTTCTCACAGGTGAAAACGGTAGCTGCGTTTCATGGTTAGGGCCTAAACGATGACCTCGATTGGCTGTTGCACGCCGACGCCGAAGACACGTTTGTAGCGCTCGATCTGATCTGCCGGACCCATCGCTTTTTCCGGGTTGTCCGACAGTTTGACCGTCGGGCGACCATTGGCCGAAACCGCCTTGCAGACCAACGAGAAGGGTGCCAGCGCGTCATCGGGAACCAGCCCTCTGAAATCATTGGTCAGCAGCGTGCCCCAGCCGAAGGATACTTTGGTGCGGCCTGCAAACTGACTTTGCAGTTCGCGGATTTTGCCGACATCCAGACCGTCAGAAAAGATCACGCGTTTCTGTTTGGGATCCTCACCGCGCGATTGCCACCATTTGATCGCAGTTTCTGCACCGGTTGCCGGATCACCGCTGTCGATTCTGATGCCAGTCCATCCCGCCAACCAATCTGGCGCGTCGTCCAGAAAACCCTTGGTGCCATAGGTGTCAGGCAGGATGATCCGTAGGTTGCCGTCATGTTCCTCGTGCCAATCGCTAAGCACGTCATAGGGTGCCTGCGCCAGTTTCTCATCAGTATCAGCCAGCGCAGAGTAAACCATGGGCAACTCGTGGGCATTGGTGCCGATGGCCTCGACCTCGCGCCGCATGGCGATCAGGCAGTTCGAGGTGCCGGTAAATGCAGGGCCCAGACCTTCGATCATGGCTTGGACGCACCAGTCCTGCCATAGAAAGGAATGCCGCCGTCTGGTACCGAAATCGGCGATGCCCAGCCCCTGAATCCCTCGTAGATGTTCTATTTTCTCCCATACACGGGTCATCGCACGAGCATAGAGAATTTGTAGCTCGAACCGCCGCATCGCATTCAGCACCGAGCGGGATCGCAGCTCCATCAGGACTGCCAATGCGGGAATTTCCCACAGCATGACCTCGTGCCATTTGCCTTCAAAGGTCAATTCGTACTGATCACCTTTGCGTTCAAGGTGATAGGGCGGCAGTCGCAGGTTCTCGAACCACCCCATGAAATCCGAACGGAACATCTGACGTTTGCCATAAAAGGTATTGCCGCGCAGCCAAGTGCTTTCCCCCCGGCTCAGGCTTAGTGACCGAATGTGGTCCAGCTGTTCGCGCAGCTCCCCCTCATCAATCAATTCAGCCAATGGAATGTGATTCGACCGGTTAATTAGTGAAAACACCACATCCGTTTGGGGCTTATTTCGAAACACTGACTGGCACATCAGCAGTTTGTAGAAGTCTGTGTCGATTAAAGACCGGACAATCGGGTCAATCTTCCATTTGTGATTGTATACTCGCGTCGCAATATCGACCATTGGGAACTCCTGCGATTTCCGTTGTTAGATCAATAGGTGCGTGGAATGGCAAGAGTCGCTAAATTGATGACAATGACAAGGTCAAGTCACAATGCGAGCATATTGTGGGGTCTTTTCACCGGTTAGTGGAAAGAGGGGGATGGATAGTCGAGGTTTAGTTAGTGAATGGTTCTCGAGTACGACTTTGATATTGTAACGATCGCTTCGGGGGAAAACGATCCGGAGACGACCCCGTCAGGGGCGCAAAACGGACGCAAGGTGCGTGCGCTGTTTCGGAATGTGAAAACAGCCGATGCATTGCGGGCAGCGTCACCCAAAATACGCAAAATTTTTCATGATGCCGGTTTTGGTCTGGATTCGACGCGCAGCGAGATTACCCATGGATATTACCGTCCACAGGATACGGCGGACAGGGATCGCATTCTGCGAACCTTGTTTCACAATATCCGGACGACGGGAGTCAAAGGCGAATATTGCGGCGAGTTTGATTTCCTGAAGTTCATGAACGATGTAAAAGCCGCCAAGCCGCGCGCCGGGTTGCCCAAAGAGGTTCCGATGTGGAAACCCAGGCCACAGCAGGCGGAATCGGTCGGACCAAAGCGCCGAACTGTACCAGGCCGGGTTGGGTTTGCTTTGGGGTTGGCGGTGATTATCTTTGCACTGCTCAAGTATCTGGCGGCTGCGGGGGCAACCCCTTAAATCAGCCGAACGCCAGCATCTTTCATCGCGGTCTCTGCCGAGGCCAATGACCCATCCAGATTAATTGCCCGGCAGGCTCTCATCTGAACTGACACGTCGAAACCCAGCCGCGCTGCGTCAACCGCAGAGTAGTAGACGCAGAAATCCGTGGCCAGTCCGACGAGTGTCAGTCTCTCGATTTCACGGGTGCGCAGATACCCTTCCAACCCGGTGGGCGTGGTCTGGTCGTTCTCAAAGAACGCCGAATAGCTATCGATGTTGCTGCGGAACCCTTTGCGCAGGATCAGATCGCCATCCGTACGCAGGTTCGCATGAAATGCTGCCCCATTTGTTCCCTGCACGCAGTGATCTGGCCACAAAACCTGAGGCCCATAAGGCATCTCGGTCATGTCATAGGGGTTTTTGCCCGCATGGCTGCTGGCAAAGGACGAATGCCCCGCAGGGTGCCAGTCTTGAGTCAGGATCACCGCGTCAAAATCTGGCATCATCGCGTTGATCGGAGCCACGATCTCATCTCCGCCGGGAACCGCCAACGCACCGCCGGGACAGAAATCGTTCTGAATATCGATCACAATAAGGGCATGGGTCATGGGGACCTCCTTCGGTTGCGTTATCGGTAGTGGGCGCGACAAGGGGCGTCAATCCGGTCTCTTGCGACTCTGTCCGCGCGGGTTTAGACCGCGCGCATGTATACGATCGCTGCTCTCTATCATTTCACCCGGTTCGCCAACCACGAAGCCCTTCGTGAGCCCTTGCTTGAGCTGTGCCGCGCGCAATCGGTCAAAGGGACGCTCTTGCTGGCACAGGAAGGGATCAATGGCACTATTGCCGGACCCCGCGCTGGCATTGACGCGGTTTTGGCCCATATCCGTGCGCTGCCCGGCTGTGCTGATCTGGAGTGGAAAGAGGCCACGTCTGACCAACCGCCATTTGGCAAGATCAAGGTACGCCTGAAAAAAGAGATCGTGACCATGGGCCAACCGGATATCGATCCGCGCGCCCGTGTCGGCAATTATGTCGAGCCCGAAGACTGGAATGATCTGATCCGCTCGGATGATGTGGTGGTGATCGACACCCGAAATGATTACGAGGTGGCAATCGGTACGTTTGAGGGTGCGTTAGACCCTGAAACAAGCAGTTTTCGTGAATTCCCTACCTGGTGGGAAGAAAACAAGGACCGGTTCCACAATAAGCGTGTGGCGATGTTTTGCACGGGTGGCATCCGGTGTGAGAAATCCACCAATTACCTGTTGGGTCAGGGGGTCGAGGATGTCTATCACCTGAAAGGTGGCATCTTGCGATACCTCGAGGAAATGCCCGTCGAGAACAGCACCTGGCAGGGCGAATGCTTTGTGTTCGACAACCGCGTATCTGTTGGGCATGGGCTGGTCGAAGGGCCGCACAACCTGTGCCATGGCTGCCGTCGCCCGATCCTTCCCGAGGATGTGAAACGTGCCGAATACGAACACGGCGTGTCCTGCCATCAATGCATAGAGGAAACCTCTGAGGTCGACAAAACCCGGTTCCGGGAACGTCAAAAACAGATCCTGCTGGCACGTCAACGGGGACAGGAGCATCTGGGCGCAGACTGATTTGCTGAAATCTGGTTGCCACGCAGGACAGTCCACCGGATAATCCCGGAGATTTCAGCGCGTTGGAGGTTCCATGTCCCGAAAACCCACGACTTTGGAAGAATGGAAATCAACGCTGCTGGCGGCAGCCGCAATGGTGGTTGCCAGTTTCCTCGCATGGTTCGGTCTGTCCCGTCTGAGCGAGGGCACCGCAGGTGACACGATCGGTACGATCGCCTCTGTGGGGCTGGTTGTGTGGATGGTGTCTCAATCCTGGTTCTATATGACTCAGGTGAAATCACCGCGCCGCATTCTGTTTTTGATGGGTGTGTCCTTTATTCAGGTCGTTCCGTTCCTGTTCGCCGCTGCCTATGGCGCATTCGGGTACCAGGATAATTGCGTCATCGGGGCGCAAGGGCCCGCTGATATCCTGTATTTTTCTTATGTTACATTCACCACCGTTGGGTACGGCGATATGTCCCCAACCGGGCTGTGCCGCGCCCTGGCCGTGGCCGAGGCGGTGACCGGCTATATCCTACTGGGCCTGTTCGTCGCGGCGGCGGTGGCGTTGTATGCCCGCAATCATAGTCCGGATTAGGCTCTGATTTCGTCTATTTGTTTTGATCTATCCAACGTGACATCATCTGTTTGTCGCGAAAACACTCCGACGGGATTGGTCGGCGTTTGCTGCGCGAGATACGTTCGGCAAAGGCAACCTGCTTGCCGGTCGGGTAATTTGCAAATGGCGAGGGATCATCAGGTTTGTGTTTGGAAATCCAGGCAGACATGGACTGACGGTCGCGCTGCGCCTCGACCGGAATCTCAAGTGCAGTTTGCTCCGCGATGGCGCGGGCATAGCGTATCTGCCGATCGGTGGCGGGCAGCAGGTGATAGTCGTTTGTCGGGCCGTGCGGGGCGGTGTTTCGCAATGAATGGGCCATCGGTTGATCCTCTGACTATGTAGAACATAAATAGAACATTTACCGAAAATTTCAAGCCGCGGCCTGTTGGAATTGGCAGGAAATCGCTCTGGATCAGTTTTATTGACTGCTGAGTCAATAAAATATAAACGCGGAGGAAACAGCTTCTGATCAGGGAATCCCCACAATGAGATTTCAGCCCAAGGCGAGCCATTTCATCAACGGTGAATATGTCGACGACACGACCGGAGCACCCATAGACGTGATCTACCCTGCAACAGGGGAAGTGATCGCACGGCTGCATTCTGCTACTCCGCAGATCATAGATCAGGCTCTAAACAGTGCAAAATCGGCACAGGCAGACTGGGCCGCGATGTCTGGGACCGAAAGGGGCCGTGTTCTGCGCCGCGCCGCGGACATCATGCGCGAACGCAATCGTGATCTGTCGATCATCGAAACCCACGATACTGGAAAACCGCTGCAGGAAACGTTGGTTGCCGACGCTACCAGCGGAGCCGATGCGTTGGAATATTTCGGAGGTCTGGCGGCCTCGCTGACCGGCGAGCATATCCCGCTGGGTGGTGGGGATTTCGTATATACGATCCGTGAGGCGCTTGGGGTTTGCGTCGGAATCGGCGCGTGGAACTATCCAACCCAGATTGCCTGCTGGAAAGGCGCGCCTGCTTTGGCCTGCGGCAACACGATGGTATTCAAGCCTTCCGAGACCACGCCCTTGTCTGCTCTGCAAGTGGCCGAAATCCTGGTCGAGGCCGGGGCACCAAAGGGTGTCTATAACGTAATTCAGGGTTATGGCGATGTGGGCGCATCACTTGTGACGGACCCCCGTGTTGCCAAGGTCTCGCTGACCGGATCGGTACCGACAGGGCGCAAGGTTTATGCCGCAGCAGCCGATGGCATGAAGCATGTCACGATGGAACTAGGCGGCAAGTCCCCCATGATCGTGTTCGACGATGCGGATATCGAAAACGCCGTGTCTGGCGCCATTTTGGGGAATTTCTACTCCTCGGGTCAGGTCTGTTCCAACGGCACCCGCGTTTTTGTACACAAAGGCATCAAAGAAGCCTTCCTCGATCGCCTGTCCCAGCGTCTGGCGAATGTGAAAATCGGCGACCCGATGGATGAAGAGGTTAATTTCGGTCCGATGGTTAGCGAAAACCAGATGAATATCGCTCTGGGTTATGTTGAAAAAGGCAAGGCAGAAGGTGCGCGTTTGGTCTATGGCGGTGCGCGTATCGAAGGCGACGGGTTCTACATTCAGCCCGCCGTCTTTGCCGATGTGACCGATGACATGGCCATCGCGCGCGAGGAAATCTTCGGCCCGGTTATGTCAGTGTTGGATTTCGAAACCGAGGAAGAGGTGATGGCCCGCGCCAATAACACCGAATTCGGTCTGGCAGCCGGTGTGTTCACCAAAGATCTGACCCGAGCCCATCGTATCGCGGCCGCGTTCGAGGCGGGCACCTGCTATATCAACACTTACAACCTCGCACCGGTTGAAGCCCCGTTTGGCGGGTCAAAAATGTCTGGGGTCGGGCGGGAAAACTCGAAATTGGCAATCAATCATTTCAGCGAGATGAAAACGGTTTATGTCTCGATGAATGACGTCGAGGCGCCTTACTGACTAAACCCACCAATTCAGGCTCTGTTCATGAGGTTTTCCCTCGGGAACAGGGCATTGGATGCCGCGGTTCGTCAGGAGATCAGCCCTGACTGGGTGGCCACCCTGAGTTTTGCCCAGACGTTTCAGTCTGCCCTCATAAGTGCGAGAAGCTGAGCGATATTCTCCCGGGCGTTGGCGCTGTTTTCAAGCAGGGCAGTTGCATCCGCCAATGGTCGTTCTTCAATCCTGGTTACAGGTTCTGCCAATGCCAGAGTCGCCCGCCTGACCTGTCCAAATTTTTGGTCGGCCTCAGGCTGCGGGACGTCTTCCATATCAGAAAGCCAGAACAATCTTTCTGCTTCGTTCACCCTGTCAAACTGCAACAGTACCCGCCCTGCATTTTCAAACTCACCTATATCCAGATTGGCCTGCGCCCGCAGTGACATGGCCTTGTCCGAGGGGTCATCCCCTAACTCCAGCAAGGCTTTGTGTGGCTGGCCGGACAACAATGCGGCCTGCGCGCGCAAAAGGGCTCGGTCCTTTCGCCTGATAGTGTCCTGAGGTCGGTTGGACCAAAAGAGCGTTGGACGGGCAAACCCCAGCGATGCCGACCTTTCGGCAATGGAGATTGCGGTTTCGGTTGTCAGCGATTGTGCCATCGGTTCGGGCAGGTTGATGATGCGCCGCAAAAAGGTATCGTCGTCGGCGCGCGCAGTCAGTATTTGAACGGCCCGGTCCAGCGTTTCAGCTGAATTCGGAATATCTTCTAACAGATCAAAAGACTGGTCGAACTCTTGGCCCAAACTCAGTGCCAGCGCATATGTCCGTTGCATAAGTGGCCCGATCTCAGATCGGCGCAATTCGACCGTATAAGATGCGGCAAGTTCGAGCTCCCGGGCGGAGGCTGACCCGCGTTCCGCCCACCGCTGTTCAATCAACCGCGCCAGCGCCAGAGGCGCTTCGAGCCCCGCTTCCGAGCTGCTCACTACGTCACTCAGCAAGGTTTCGGATTTTTCCTGATTACCTTCAGCCTTTGCAACACTGGCCTTGGCCTGTGTTGCGCCGGGGCTGGGTTTGGTTTCGATGCGATCAACAGCCCGCAAGACGCGCCGCGCGGCTTCAAGTTTTTGGGCTGCAACGAAAATGTCGGACAGCATAGGTCCGACTTGCCGGCGCAGATGATCCGGTAGTCGCGCAAAGGAATGTTCCATAACCCTTATCTGGGCATCTTCGGCGAGCTTACCCTCGGTCAGAGCGGCCCAGATTGCGGCGTCACTTTCGCAACGCTGTAGGTCGCGGAATGGATTTGACCCTTTCAGTGGCCGGTCGTCCAGAACAGCGGCAATCGCAGAAATCCGGTTCGTTTCCGGCGTCTCTTCACCCATCCAGCCAAGGCTGCGAACCGCCTCGGCACCGAAGCCGAAATACGCATAGAGCTTGGCAAGCTTCATGGCTCGTACTTTGTCAAGGCGATCAAACTCCTGAAAAAGGCCAGTGCGCAGCTCTGCCACCTGTTCGGGGAACAGGCGCTCATCGGACCAGCTGTCAAAACCTAGCTCGGCGCTGGAAATGCAGGCTGGTTTCTTTTCCAGTTGTGGAATGGATGGTCCCAGCAAGCCATCCAGATCGTCCAGTACCGACGTAACTGCGATGTTCAGGTCCATACGCGGTGGCATGTCGAGCGATTGATTGCCATTCGAGTTCCTGGGCCCAATCTGAGATAGTTCAAGATCAACCAGATCTCGGTCAGCGCCCTGCAACAATCGCGTCGATAGCTGGTCCTCAAATACCTGCGCATTGAGATTCAAAAGCGGCAATACCAGAGGATCAAGCGCCTGTGGCCCGGGCAGCGGGGCGTTTACCACAGCGGCTTTGGGCAGCGTTGGGGGTGGAATGTCGCTGCTGATCGGTGGAAGGGCTGCCCCCGGCGCAATATCCACAACGATCATCGTGTTTTGATGCAGAAATGCGGTGGCAAAGCAGTCGCAGCCGAATTCCATCTCTAACGCATCACCCGGGCTGGTCTGTGAGATCGCAGACAGACGGTTCTGCGACAGCCGCTGAAATACCGCTCCGGTTTGAAATTCGGCATCAGGAAGCGCCACGTTGAGTCTTGCGCCATTCTTCGTTTGCTTCAGACCCCATTCCGTACCCGGGGGCACCTGCACAACAAGACGCGTATATCCGTCATGCTCGCCCGATCGCACAGAAATGTCGCGCGCGCCAGCCTGTCCAGCGGCCGTAAGCGCCGCTGAAACCATCAGGGCGTATCGGATCATGCCGCTGCCTGCTTGAGCTCTTTCAAGGCCTCTTCAAGTTCTGAGAAACCCGGCCTGTTATGGGTGGGAGTGTTCTGCCGCCCGACCTCAATGCACATGGCAGGGTTGTGGTTGTGCAGGTTGGCAACCAGAACCTCTTTGATCAACTGATAGAAATGATTGTCTTCTTCCACCACGGATTTGAGTTTTCCTGCAAATGGGCCGACCAGCCCATAAGCCAGAAAGACCCCCAGGAACGTCCCGACCAAAGCGCCACCGATCAGCTTTCCCAACACTTCTGGGGGTTGATCAATCGATCCCATCGTTTTGATAACGCCCAGAACTGCCGCAACAATTCCAAGTGCGGGCAGGCCGTCAGCAACAGTCTGTAGCGCGTGGCTAGAGTGCATCGCGTGGTGAAATTTCGCCTCCATCCGCTTTTCCAGCACCTCTTCGACCTGGTGGGGATCGTCATAATTCAAAGAGGCAGCCCGCATCGTGTCGCAGATCAAGTCGACGGCTTCTTTGTCGGCCTGAATTTTCGGATAAGTCGAAAACAGAGGCGAGTTTTCGGGGTCTTCGATATGCTGTTCAACCTCGACCGGGTTGGCCTTGGCGATCCGGATCAGCGAAAACAACAGGCACAGTAGATCACGGTAGTCATTGGGCTTCCACTTCGGCCCTTTGAATACTTTTGCCATATCCCTGATCGTGTGCTTCACGGCGCTCAGGTCATTGCTGATCATAAATGCGCCGACCGCGGCGCCACCGATCATCATCATCTCGAACGGCAGGGATTTCATGATGATGGTCATTTTCCCACCAGCCGCCAAATAGCCGCCGAACACCATGACGAAAATAATGACAATTCCGACAATTCCGATCATAAGAGGTCTCCGGTGAATTCCGATGCAGGGTTGAAAATCATGGGGGCTACTCCTGCGGAGCCGAAGCGTTTCGCCCGGCCATAATCACGCTGATTGTATAGGCAGCCTCGGGGTTCAGGCCTGCCAAAACACCGGCTGCGGCATCGGGCGGCATCCGTGACAGGAATCCGGCGGCAAAGGTCGGGTCCATCGTTTCAAACAGGGCGGCCGCGTCTTTCGGCTTCATGTTCTGATAGACATCCGTCAGGCGCGTCAGGTCTGTCTCAGCCGCTTTTTCTGCAATGGCCAGCGTCTCACGCAGCGCCTCTTCTGCCTGCTGCAGGGCGGCCAGGCGGGCCTCGATGGCCTGATCGGCAATGGCCAGCGCCTTTTCCCGATCAATGGCGGTGGCTTCGCGCTTTTTCAACGCCTCTTCGCGCCGCAGCAATTCGGTCAGCAATATCCGGGCTCCGGGCAGCTCTGCTTGGGTCTCTTTCGGAATTGCTTCTGCCTGCTCGGCCCCTTTTGCCAGGGCTGGTGCAGCCTCAAACCCCAGCCGAATCGCGGCTGACCCAAGCATCAACAGTGAAATAACTGTCAGGACACCGCTTCTTGGTCGTTTCTCTACAACGTGTCCGCTCATGTCGCGGCCTCTCCGCTATTGCGGTCGTGGCGGAAAAACATCAGCCCGCCCGGGCGCTTTTCCTGAGTGTCCTCAAATTTGGGCGCAGCAGGATCCTCTGGCTTTTCCACCGCCTCGATTGGAACCTCTTCAGGCACAGGATCCGTCGTTGGTTCCGCGGCCTTGGGTTCTTGCGGCTTGGGATCTTCAACCTTGATGTCATTGGCGGGTTCTTCGGCCGGAATGACATCATGCATCGAAGCCATCATCAGTTCGAGCCGCTGAGCAACCGATTCCGCCCTTTGGGTCAGAGCTTCAAGCACAAGGCCCGATTGGTCCGAGGCCGTCCGCGCCGAATCAAGCGACTTCTTCAGCTCATCCGCCTGGGATGACAGGACAGCAACCGCGCCACCGACCCCCTGTTCCAGATTAGTGAACCGCTTTAACCGACGGGACAGCACAAAACAGTAAAGACCCGCGCCCAGCGCACCTGCGACCAGCAAAATATCTGCAATCAGCTCCATCTCGGCCTCCTAATTCAATACGAATTCCATCACGAGGACATCGCGCACGCGCCCTTCGCCGACGACGATTTCAATGCGACGCAAAAGATGGCCGCGGATGCGCATCAGTGCGAGCGAATCCTCCAGATCCGACACTTCGACCGCCCGCAGGTACCCGTTCAGCACATCCATGATTCGAGGCTTCATCTTCTCGACATCCGAGACGTAGCCGCTGTTCACCTCAAGCTGGGCGTGGAACTTCAGATGCCGCGAATCGCCGGCATTGACCGTGACGATCACCGCCGGCAGGTCGATAAAACCAACCTCGGGCAGGGCCTTAACCTCGGCCCCTTTGTCTTTTTCCTTGGCGTCTTCCGCGGCTGGTTGGCCGCCAAATGGCAGCAGTCCCGAAGTGGTCAGGAAATACCCGCCCGCAGCCCCGGCAACGGCCAGAATCACCCCGATGATCATTCCTTTTTTCCCCAATTTTTCCGGGGCTTCTGCCTGTTCTGCAGTCGCGTCAGTCATGACGTCCTCATTCATTCAGTCTGGGGATGTCATAACCCGGCAGGGACTAACCGATTGTTAAGGGCAATCGTCCAAACAGGGGATGCGCCGGGCAGAATGTCGGCGAGTCGGAGGTGAGCGTGCAGCAGATCGGAACTGTCTGGGCAAGTTTGGACAGGCGAAAGCAAATCATTGTCGCCGGTGCAGTCGTGCTGGTGTTTTTGGGGGTCCTTGCGATGTCGCGGTTGGCGACGGCGCCGTCGATGACCCTACTCTATGCCGGGCTGGAAAGCGGCGCGGCGGGGGATATCGTTCGATCACTGGATCAGCGCGGCGTACAGTATGAGATTCGAGGCGGTTCGATTTACGTGCCCGGCTCGCAGCGGGACGAATTGCGCATGACTCTGGCCAGCGAAGGCCTGCCTGCGAACGGAAACCGCGGGTATGAGCTTTTGGATTCACTCAGCGGCTTTGGCACCACCTCGCAAATGTTCGATGCGGCCTATTGGCGTGCGAAAGAGGGTGAGCTCGCGCGCACGATTGTCGGCAGCCCTCACATAAGTCAGGCGCGCGTGCATATTGCCAACGGGTCAACGAACCCGTTTCAGCGCAGCGTCGCGCCGACGGCTTCGGTCTATCTGGTGTCCTCGGGTGCGGATATCACTTCGGATCAGGCCAAGGCGATCCGTTTTCTGGTCTCTTCTGCCGTCAGCGGCCTCGCACCCGAGAATGTGGCGGTGATTGATTCCAATGGTGCGGTCATTGGCGCAAAAGAGACTGCGGTGGCAGCAGATTCTGCGGATGACAAGTCGCGCCAGCTGCGCGAACGGGTCCTGCGTCTGATTGAGGCCCGAGTGGGGGCCGGAAATGCAGTCGTTGAGGTCAGTGTTGATACGGTCACTAAAACCGAATCCATCCGTGAAAGGCGCTTTGATCCTAAGGGGCGCGTGGCCATCAGCACCGATGTCGAGGAACGGTCTGACAGCGCCCGGAACCAATCGTCCGATGTCACGGTTGCGTCGAACCTGCCCGATGGCGACGGCGCGGGCGGGGATGCATCCAATTCGAATGCCACACAGACACGGGAACGGGTCAACTATGAGGTATCCGAGACTGAGTTAGAGGTTCACACCGCACCCGGTGCGATCAAGCGCCTGACCGTTGCGGTTCTGGTGAATGGAACGCGTTCTGTGGATGCCTCTGGTGCTGAAAGCTTTGTGCCGTTGCCTCAGACAGAGCTTGATGCGCTGGCTGAGCTTGTGGCCTCGGCCGTTGGGTTCGATGCCGAACGTGGCGACGTCATCACACTGAAATCGCTGGATCTGCCCGCAGTAGAGCCTGGCGGAACTGTGGTTTCGTCCTCGATCTGGCAGCAGGTTCATTTTGACGCGATGTCACTGGTCCAAATGGCCGTTCTGGCGATCGTGATGCTGGTTCTGGGATTGTTCGTGATCCGCCCGATCCTGATGAAACCGGCCCTTGCCCCCGCCCTTTTGCCGGCGGGAACACCGCCAGAGCCCGAGGCGGTTCTGACCGGTGAGATCGCGACCGAAGAGGGCGGGCAATTCGCCGCTATTCCGGGACATACCCCGGGGGATGTACCCGCGCTGGCGGCAAATCCGGGCGCTGATCCGGTTGATCGGCTGCGGGCCATGATCGGCGACAAGCAGGAGGAGACCGTGGAAATCCTGCGCAGCTGGCTTGAAGAAAGTGAGGAGCGTGCGTGATGTCGATAGCTCATCTTCTTGAGGATTTCACTGTACAGGCAGGCGGCGGCAAAGTTCATTTATTGGACGAAGAGGCGCTGGAAGAACAGCGGCTTGGTGCCTTCGAACACGGCTATAGCGCCGGATGGGACGATGCCCTTCAGGCCCAGGAACAGGGTCGTGGAAAGGTATCAGACAACCTTGCCCGCGCGCTCGAGGATATGTCCTTTACTTATCATGAGGCGACGAGCCGGATGACAATGTCGTTAGAGCCCATGTTCCAGAGCCTCGTCAATCTGGTGTTGCCGAACACCCTGGATCGGGGGCAGGCCACGCGGCTGGTCGAACAGCTTACAGAAATGGCCGGTGAACAGATTGGCCAACCGATGCAAATCTTTGTGCCTTCGGGGTTCGTGAGTGTTGTCGAAGGGCTGTTGCCCCCCGAATTGGCCACCCCGACCCGCGTTGTCGAGGACCCGTCTCTTGGGGCCGGTCAGGCGCGTCTGCAGGTTGGTACTTCGCAGCGAGAGGTGGATAGCAGCGCCTTGCTAGAGACAATCCGTTCAGCATTTGACGCTTACGTGTATGAGGCAAAAGAGGCATTGAACAATGAGTGACCCGCAATCCCCCAAACCCGAAAAAGCCAGCCCGTTTGATTCCATTCCGATCGAGGTAACCGTGTCAGTCGGTCGGGCGCGCCCGCTCATCCGGGATCTGCTGAATATGGGGGAAAACGCTGTTCTCATCCTGGACAAACGGATCGAAGATCCTGTGGACCTATATGTTGGCGATCAACTGGTGGCGCGCGGTCTGCTGGAAGAGATGGAGGGTGATCAAGCCGGGCAACTGGCCGTGCGCCTAACCGAAATCGCGGATCTGCAGAACGGGATCGGGTAATGCGTTTCCTGTATTGGGTGGCGGTGCTGCTGACGCTGACGCCGTCTCTGGCCGCCGCGCAAGAGGTGTCGCTGTCACTGGGCGAAGGCGGGTCGATTTCCGCGCGCACCATTCAGTTGATTTTGCTGATTACCGTGCTCAGCCTTGCGCCTGGGCTGGCGATCATGATTACCTGTTTCCCGTTCCTGATCACCGTTCTGGCCATCTTGCGGCAAGGGATCGGATTGCAGCAATCCCCCCCCAACATGCTGATCGTCAGCCTCGCACTGTTTCTGACCTATTTCATCATGGAGCCGGTCTTTTCCGAATCCTGGGCCACAGGCATTCGCCCCATGGTCGAAGAAGCGATGGAGGTCGAACCAGCGTTGGAGCGCGCGTTGCAGCCGTTTCGTGCCTTTATGGCAGGGCGAGTTGATCCCGATACCTTCCATGCCATTGCGGCCCTACGCCCTGGGGGTGATACTGTGTCCTTGTCGGCCGAGGCACCCTTGTCGATCTTGATGCCGTCTTTCATGCTCTCTGAGATAGCGCGGGCCTTTCAGATCGGGTTTCTGATCTTCCTGCCGTTTCTGATCATTGATCTTGTGGTGGCCGCTGTGCTGATGTCGATGGGGATGATGATGGTTCCGCCTGCAACAGTGTCGCTGCCGTTCAAACTAGCCTTCTTTGTCATCGCCGACGGCTGGTCGCTGATCGCAAGCGCGCTGGTGCGTAGCTATATGACATGAATCGTCACTGCCTGGTGATCTGCAGACGTGCGCGCAGGCCTTGCTCTCCGGCTTCGAAGCTGAGGGTGCCGCCATGCTGTTCCGCGATTGTCGCCGCGATTGTCAGTCCCAGACCAAACCCATCCGAAGACCCGGAGTTTGACCCGCGCCGGAACGGGGCCATCAGGGCTTCGATATCCGAGACGGACAGATCGGCCCCTTTGTCCTCGACGGTGATGGTTGCTATTTTGGCATCGGTTTCCAGCTGAACCTCGGCATGGCGCCCATATTTCAGCGCATTGTCGATCAGGTTGGTCAGGGCGCGCTTTAGCGAAATTGGCCTGCCAACGACCAGTATCCGCCGGGTCTCGGGCAGGGATCCATGCCCTCGGCGCGACATGAAAACGGACGTGCCGCCCTGTACCGCCACTGGGGCCAGCTTTTTCAGGGTCACCGGCAGTCCCATATCCTGATAGTCCGCGACCAGAGCCTCGACCAGCGACGTCAGTGAAATCTGCCGCGGTTCTTCGATGCTCAGCTCGGACCGTGTGTAGGTCAGAACGCTTTCGATCATGCCGGTCATCTGATCGACATCGGCCTCAAGTTTTTCGCGCAGCTCGGCATCTGGGATCAATGCGGCACGCAGCCGGACGCGGGTGGCCGGGGTGCCCAGATCGTGGCTGACACCCGATAAAACAGTGGCGCGCTTTTCCAGTTGCATGCGCTCTGCGTCCAGATGCTCGTTCACGGCAGAGACGATGTCGCGCAGTTCGGCCGGGCCATCGGCCTCATAACTGTTCGGCCCACCCCGCCTTTTGCGGTCGCGCAAGGCAGTAGAAAAGCGGGTGAAACTGTCTGATACATTGCCCACCGAGGTCAGGATCACCGCCAGCGCGACAATAGCGACCAGAATCGTAGGCAGACGCAGGTCGGTTGGGGCTGCACGGCATCCCCAGATATCTGTCCCGTCCACCTGTTGCCATGCGTCGCGCCCATAGCGGGCGATCAGTATCGGTTCGCTGCAATAGGTCGCCAAAAGCCGGGTCAGGTTGCCCATTTTCTCAGGGCCGGTCTGGTCGATGCCGGAGAGGATGTCGGACACCGGGTAAACCAGCCGGTCTGACATCACAGCCAGCGTCAGCTCTCGGCCTGAAACGGGTGCTGAGCTGTCAGTCAGGATCGACAGGTTGGTGACAAAGCTGCGATCCGAAAACCCGGGAAGTTGCTCAAACTGCCCGGCATCCGCCAGGCTGGCTGCTTTGGGCGGCAATGGTACGATGGAGATGCCTGGCGGTGGGGATTTACCGATGCGCAAATCCTCGTAAATAGTGAACCCGGCAACATATGCACGGGTCTGGAATTCCTGCCATGCCCGGGCCGAGGCGAACCAAAGGCCTGCGGCCAGCAACCCCGAGGTAAAAGCGGCGCAGGTCCAGATCCAGCCCAGGCTGCGCAGGCGCGTGGCGCGGACGGTCATGCGGTTTCGTCCACAGACACCTCTGCGGCAAAGATATAGCCCACACCGCGTTCGGTCTTCAGCATTTGCGGGTCTTTGGGGTTGGCTTCGATCTTGGATCGCAGCCGCCCGACCAGCATGTCGATGGCGCGTCCCTGGCCTTCGCTCTTGTCATTAGCGCCTGTTACATCCAGGGCCGCGGCGATTTCATCCCGGGTCAGGGGAATATGCGGGTTGGCCAGAAAAACCTTGAGCATTGCTGTTTCTCGCTGCGACAGGGATACCAGATATCCGTCGGGCGAATGCACTTCGTCCCGTTTGCCGTCATAGAGCCAGCCGTCAAACCTAAAGGAGCGGGTGCGGCGGCGATAGGCAAGCGAAGGTGTACGACGCGCCCGTTGCATGACGGCGCGTACGCGAGCCAGCATCAGTTGCGGATTAAAAGGCTTGGCGATGTAATCGTCGGCGCCCACCTCATACCCGGCCATGCGTTGATGATCGGCGGACAAGGCCGAGACCAGAATGATCGGCACGTCCTGTTCGGCCCGCAGGCGGGCACAGATATCAACGCCGTTTTCATCCCCCAGCATCACATCCAACAGAATCAGGTCGATCCGACCCGACTTGAGATGGGCGCGGATTTCGCTTTCGGAACTGGCGGGCAGCGCAATGAAGCCATTCTGTTGCAGGAACTGGGTCATCATCGACCGCATTTCAGGGTCGTCATCCACCACCAACAGCCGCGGAATGCTCACAGTGTTCGTCCTCCTGTTCTCTGGCCCCAAACTTCGTCCATTGTAACGAACGGAAACAGATTCAATGCTAACGTAACACGCTGTAACAAAAGCGGTGAAAATTTGCGCCATTCCCGGGTATTGGCCCGGATTTAGCGTTGTCAGACTCAGATAGGGACACAGTATTGCGGCATTGCCATTTTGACTGGCACCGAATTCTCAGGGAGGAGAAAACATGAAACGATTTTCTTTTGCGACTGTGTCCGCATTGGCCGTCGCAGCCGGATCATCTGTGGTGGCCGAACCACAGGCGGAGGTCTTGCATTGGTGGACATCCGGTGGCGAGGCCAAATCGGTGGCCGTGCTTCAGGAAGAGTTTGCCTCGAACGGGGGCACATGGACCGATATGCCTGTCGCAGGCGGCGGCGGTGATGCGGCCATGACAGCGCTGCGGGCGCGGGTTCTGGCAGGCAACGCGCCGACAGCGGTTCAGCTGAAAGGCCCGGCGATTCAGGAATGGTATGAAGAGGGCGTACTGGCCGATATCTCGAACGTGGCCGCCGCCGAGGGCTGGGCCGAGGTTCTGCCCGCGTCGATCGCCGGTCACATGATGTGCGAGGGCACCTGGTGCGCGGCACCGGTGAACGTTCACCGCATTGACTGGATTTGGGCCAATGCCGATGTGCTGGCCGCAAACGGAATTGAGATGCCCACCACATGGGACGAGTTCAACGCCGCAGCCGAAAAACTGCAGGCCGCCGGTGTGATCCCGCTGGCGCATGGCGGTCAGGCCTGGCAGGACGCTACGGTTTTCGAAGCCGTCGCGCTGGGTCTTGGCGGACCGGAATTCTATCAGAAAGCCCTGATCGATCTGGACCCCGAGGCGTTGACCTCGGACACAATGATCCAGGTCTTTGACCAAATGCGCACCCTGCGTGGTTATGTGGACGAGAATTTCTCGGGTCGCGACTGGAACCTTGCCACCGCGATGGTGATGAACGGCGAAGCGGCCTTTCAGATCATGGGTGACTGGGCCAAGGGCGAATTCCTGGCAGCGGGCAAGAAGCCTGGTGAGGATTTCCTCTGCGCCTCGACCCCCGGCGATGGATATCTGTATAACGTCGACAGTTTTGCCATGTTCGAGGTTGAGGGCGACGACAATCGCGCCGGTCAGGAATTGCTGGCCAAGCTGATTGTTGCACCGAACTTTCAGGAAGTGTTCAACCTGAACAAAGGTTCGATCCCGGCCCGGACCGATGTGTCGCTGGATGCCTTTGACATCTGCGCGCAAATCTCGGCCGAAGACATGGGCTCGACCTCGGCAGGTGGTTCACTGCTGCCGTCTTATGCCCATGGCATGGCGCTGCGCGGGTCGCAGGCTGGTGCGATCACAGATGTTGTGACCGCGCATTTCAACTCGGATATGTCCTCGGCTGACGCGGTTCAGCAACTGGCGGACGCGGTGGCCAACAGCTACTGATCCAATACGCTCTGCCCCCAAGGTGTGGGGCAGAGCATCTTTCCCCGGAGGAAAACATGTCCGAATGGCTGGAAAACCACCTGCCCAAGGTGGTGCTGGCACCGTCGTTCATCGCCGTATTGATCTTTGTCTACGGATTTATCGGATGGACCGCATGGGTGTCGCTTACACGCTCAAAACTGCTGCCGAAATACGAGATCCATGGCTTCATCCAGTATGAGCGCCTGTTCGACTCTCCTCGCTGGGATACGGCGATTGGCAACCTGTATATCTTTGGTACTCTGTTCATCGTGATCGCGATGCTGCTGGGCCTGCTGCTGGCCATCCTGCTGGATCAGAAAATCCGCGTCGAAGGAGCGATCCGAACAATCTATCTCTACCCCATGGCGCTGTCGATGATCGTCACGGGCACGGCGTGGAAGTGGATCCTGAACCCCGGTCTGGGGATTGAGTCCATGGTGCAGGGTTGGGGCTTTCCCAACTTCGAATTCGATTGGCTGGTGAACCCCGATTACGCGATCTACACTATTGTGATCGCTGCACTCTGGCAGAGCTCGGGCTTTGTGATGGCGCTGTTTCTGGCCGGTCTGCGCTCGGTCGATGGCGAGATCATCAAGGCCGCACAGGTCGATGGTATTCCAACATGGCGTATCTATACCGCGATCATCATCCCGTCGATGGCCCCGATTTTCCTGTCCGCTTTCATCGTGTTGGCGCATCTGGCAATCAAAAGCTTTGACCTTGTCATCGCCCTGACTGGCGGCGGCCCGGGTTATGCCACCGATCTGCCCGCCACTTACATGTATGCGATGGCCTTTTCGCGCGGCGATATCGGTCAGGCGGCGTCTTCTGCAATGATCATGATGCTGGTCGTCTTTGCCATCGTGGTTCCTTATCTCTACTCAGAATTGAGGGCTAAAAATGACTGATCTGTCGATGCCCCACACCCAAACCCGCAGTCAAAGTAACATGAGCAAAATCGTCCTGCGCTGGCTGCTTTACGTGGTGCTGTGCCTGTTCGCGCTGTATTACCTGATGCCATTATTTGTGATGTTGACGACATCGCTCAAAAGTCTTGAGGAAATCCGTACCGGTAGTCTGATATCGTTACCGCGTGAGGTGAGTTTCGAGGCCTGGAAAACCGCTTGGTCGGGCGCCTGCACGGGTATCCAATGCGAAGGTCTGCGGCCTTACTTCTGGAACTCGGTCCTGATTGCGGTGCCTGCGGTGGCCATCTCGACCCTGCTGGGTGCTCTGAATGGTTACGTTGTCGCGCAGTGGCGGTTCAAAGGGGCTAACATCATCTTCTCGCTGATGCTGTTTGGTTGCTTCATTCCGTTTCAGGTCGTCCTGCTGCCGATGGCGCGCCTTCTGGGCATGATGGGTATTGCCGGAACCATTCCGGGGCTGATTTTTGTCCACGTAATCTATGGTCTTGGCTTCACCACGCTGTTTTTCCGCAACTATTATGTCTCTATCCCGGCCGAGCTGACCAAGGCCGCTCGCGTCGATGGGGCCGGGTTCCTGCGGATTTTCTGGTCGATCTTCCTGCCACTGTCACTGCCGATCATCGTGGTAACCGTGATCTGGCAATTCACGCAGATCTGGAATGATTTCTTGTTCGGCGTGTCGTTCAGCCAGGCGGGCACACAGCCTGTGACTGTGGCGCTTAACAACATCGTAAACTCCACCACCGGTGTCAAAGAATACAATGTCGACATGGCCGCCGCGATCATCGCGGGTCTGCCGACGCTGCTCGTCTATGTCGTTGCCGGTAAGTATTTCATCCGCGGCCTGACCGCTGGCTCTGTGAAGGGATAGAATGATGGCTCCCATCCTTGATATCAACAAGCTGTACAAGAACTACGGCGCAACCGAGATCCTGAAGGATATCAACATCTCGATCGAACCGGGCGACTTTCTGGTGCTGGTCGGCCCATCGGGCTGTGGTAAATCCACCTTGCTGAACTGCATCGCCGGGCTTGAGCCGATCTCAGGCGGGACGCTGTCGATCGGAGGCAAGGACATGACCCATGTCAGCCCCAAAGACCGCGACATCGCGATGGTGTTCCAGTCCTATGCCCTGTACCCGACCATGTCGGTGGCCAAGAACATCACCTTTGGCATGAAGGTGCGCGGCGTCGATCAGGCCACACAGGACGCCAAGCTGAAAGAGGTCGCCTCGCTGCTGCAGATCGAGCCGTTGCTGAATCGCCGCCCCAGCCAACTGTCGGGTGGTCAGCGGCAGCGTGTGGCGATGGGCCGGGCTCTGGTGCGCGACCCCAAGCTGTTCCTGTTTGACGAACCGCTGTCAAACCTGGACGCCAAGCTGCGGGTCGAGATGCGGACCGAAATCAAGAAGCTGCACCAGACGCTGGATGCCTCGATCGTTTATGTCACCCACGACCAGATCGAGGCGATGACGCTGGCCACCAAGATTGTGGTTCTGAAAGGCGGGATCGTGCAACAGATCGGCAGCCCGGCCGAGATCTATAACAACCCCGCCAACCTGTTCGTCGCCGATTTCATGGGCTCGCCTGCGATGAACCTGATCCCTGCAAAGGCCACCAAGAACGGCACGGGCACCGAAATCGCCATTGAGCGGTCATCCGGTGAAACGCTGGTTCTCAAGGATGCCCGTGATCTGTCGCTGCCGCAGGACGTGATTCTGGGCCTGCGCCCCGAGGATATCGCCGAGGCCGGATTCCGCGCAGGCGACGGTGTGCAGGAGGCGGTCTGCATGGTCGACATGGTCGAACCTGCCGGAGCTGACACCTATGTAGTGTCCGAACTGGGCGGCAAACAGGTCACTGCGCGCCTGCACGCGGAAACCAGCGCCCAGGCCGGACAAGAGCTGAACCTGGCCTTTGACATGAGCAAAGTGTCCTATTTTGCCAAGGAAACCGGCGAGCGGTTGAACTAGCGCACTGCGCAGGACTTGTTCTTGCTAAACTCGGGCAATTTCGCCAAGTACTGACGCCATGTCAGGCCAACGAGATTGCCCGGGGTATATGATGATACTGGAAATTCGACATTACACACTAAAACCGGGCCGCCGAGAAGCGTTCATAGAATTCTTTGAGAAACACAATCGCGCTGCGTTGCGGGATGCAGGAATGCTTGTGTTTGGGCCGCTCAGAGACCTGGAAAATCCTGACAAAGTGCATTGGATGCGCGCGTTTTCTTCGTTGGAAGAACGCGACAGGATAAAGGACAGCTTCTATGGTGAGGCGGTCTGGAATGACCAGATCGAACCCATTGCAATGCCAATGATCGCACACTATGAGGCCGAACTGGTCGAAACTACGATCGGATTTGAAAGTTTTGACTGCAGCAAATCGCTGTGAATTCACCCGGTTCGCTTCATATCCTTGATCAGACGGTTCAGATCACCGCCGCGCGCGTCCAGCATGGCGCCAATCTCGGTACGTTCGGTCAGCAGCATGTTCACGCCTTCGATAAACATGTTGAAGAATTTGTCGCGGCCGGATTTGTCGGACACCAGGAAGGTCACCTCAAAGGGCGAGGAGCCCTGCAGCTTGACCGAGGTACGCACCTCGTATCCGGCTTTGATCTTGCGCGCATTTCGAACGGTCACCTCGCCGCCAATGAACTCGCGAAAGCGACGTCCGTATTTGTTCGAGATATAGCCCTGAAACGCGTCGGTGAACTGCTTTATCTGTGACGCACTGGCCGAGCGGCCATCGGCCCCCAGCACATAGCGGGCCATGATCGGAACGTCGGCATATTGCACGAAGATCTTTTCAAAATCGCGGATCATGCTCTTTTCGGATTTTCCCGAACTGATGACGCGGTTGATGTCATCCACAACGCTAACGACCAACGCTTTTGCACTGGCCTCTGTCTGTGCAAAGCTTGGCAAAGGGAGGGTGGCTAGCGCCAGGCCGGCGATGCCAGATGCAATAAACTCTCTTCTCTTCAAATAATTACTCGGCATATGGATCCTCGTAGGGGTCAAGGTAGGGGTCTCTGACAGGGTCGGTCCCGATATCTGCATAGGGATCGTCATACAATCCCAGATAGGCGTCCTCATCATCGCGTGCCAGTTCGAAACGTCGATTTTGCAGGTAAATTGTTTGTGCCTGCTTATAGCTGTCAGCACTTTCATAGAGGATGGAATCGACTGTGTCCGAGAACCGTCCACGGTCGCCCATCCGCCTTACGATTTCGGCGTAGACGCCGATATTCTCAACCGGGCGCACTGGTGTGAAGTTGATCGGGTTCGAAAACAGGTTGACGACGACGCCGACCGCATCCCTGGATGTTGAGGGGCCATAGAAGGGCAATTCCACATAGGCGCCTTCGCCAAAACCCCAGACGTGCAGGGTTTCACCGAAATCGGTATCCACGGGCGGCAGGTTCAATTCGCTGGCCGGGTCAGACAGACCCGCGCCACCAACGGTCGTATTGATGAGGAACCGCAGTAGGGCATTGCCCGACTGCTTCAGATTGCCCTGCAGCAGATAATCCAGAGCCTGACCCGGCATAGTCAGGTTTTCGGCAAAATGGTTGAAACTGGTCACCATCGGATCGGGCACGATCTTCACATAGCCCTTCGAGGCCGGACGGAACAGGAACCGGTCGACGCCCAGATTGAACTTGTGAATGCCGCGGTTTGTATTCTCGTAGGGATCGAAAGTATCGCCGCGCGCGGCCTGATCGGCGGGTTGGGACGCACAAGCGCCAAGAACGGTCATCAGGGTCACGACAATCAGGGGCTTGAATCTGATCTTGCTCAACACGGTATTTCAACTCCAAACGCGCCAGCCGTTTTGTGAGTGGGGCTGGACGCTCAATCAATAATGCCTGCGGCCATTTTGCGGCTCAATCTGTCGTCACATAAAGGTTTTGGGCCCATTTTGAAACAGTTCGCGTTTAACCCGGCCGACTGCATCAGGTAAAGTGACACAAGTTCAACACCTCGGGATAAGAGAAGTTATGCTTAATACGCCACTGACCGCAGTTTTACTGGTTTCACACTTTTCCAGCCGAACGATCCCGGATAGCGTCCGGCCGAGTCTATATCAGGTGAGGATCAACCGATGAGTATCGCAGCAAAACTGGAAAGCCTGGGAATCAGTCTGCCGGACGGGCCGGCGCCCGCCGCCAACTATGTGCCTTTCGTGCGGGTCGGCAATATCGTCTACGTTTCAGGACAGATTTCCAAGGATGCGGAACTGATCACCGGCAAGCTGGGTGATAACATGGATGTTGCAGCGGGTGCTGCGGCTGCCAAGGTCTGCGCGATCAATCTTCTGGCGCAGGTCAAGGCTGCTTGCGGTGGCGATATAGAAAAGCTGGTGCGTGTGATCAAACTGACAGGGTTTGTGAATTCAACCGCCGATTTCACCGACCAGCCGCAGGTGATCAATGGTGCGTCGGACTTTCTGGTCGAGGCGCTGGGCGAGGCTGGTCGCCATTCGCGCTCGGCCGTGAGTGCAGCGTCGTTGCCGTTGGGCGTCGCGGTTGAGATCGAAGGCATCTTCGAGATCGCATGACCCCGGTACTGCCCGCTACGTTCCTACAGGCCCCGATCACGCATCGGGCCCTGCACGACAAATTGGACAACCGCCCGGAAAACAGCCGGGCGGCGGTTCGTGCCGCTGTTAAGGCCGGTTACGGGATTGAGATTGATCTGCAGTTGAGCGCCGACAACCGGGCTTTGGTCTTTCACGACTATGACCTGGGGCGACTGACCGGGCGACCGGGGCCAGTTCGGCAGATTTCGGCGCAGGTAGCGTCCGAGACACAGCTGTTGCACGCTGATGACGGTATTCCGACACTGGATGATGTGCTGGAAATCGTGGCGGGCAAGGTGCCCCTGCTGATCGAGCTTAAGGATCAGGACGGTGTGATGGGCCCGAATGTGGGCCCGCTCGAGCGCGATACTGTACGAGCCCTTGAGGGTTATGAAGGTCCGGTGGCGCTGATGTCGTTCAACCCCAATTCGGTGGCTGAACTGGCGCGGTTGGCGCCGCATTTGCCCAGGGGGATCACGACCTGTTCGTATCAGCCCAAAGTCGAACTTTTGCCTGCGGCGGTGTGCGATTACCTGCGGGACATCCCGGATTTCGTAAGGGTCGGGGCCAGTTTCATCAGCCACGAAGTCGAAGACTTGTCCCGCCCAAGGGTTGCCGAGCTGAAGGCGCAGGGTGTTCCGGTCCTGTGCTGGACCGTTCGCTCGGCCGCGCAAGAGGCCGAGGCTCGCAAGATTGCCGATAATGTGACTTTCGAAGGGTACATAGCTGCGCATCCGGCTTGAACCGCGCCCCTTCCGTCACAGATAAAGATCAAACGCAGAGGGCACATGGATCAGGCACAAATCGAGGTTCGGGTACTTGGATCGCTCTCGCAGATTACTGCGGCAGAGTGGGACAGCTGTGCCTGCCCCGAGACTGCGGATTGGGGCCGTCCGCTTGATCCCTTTACCACTCATCGCTTTCTTTTGGCTTTGGAGGAGAGCGGGTCGGTCGGGCCGGGTACCGGCTGGCAGCCGCAATACCTGACGGTTTATCTGGATGGAATGTTGATCGGGGCCGCCCCGATGTACGCCAAATCGCATAGTCAGGGCGAATATATCTTCGACCACAACTGGGCGCATGCCTATGAAAACGCCGGCGGGCGGTATTATCCCAAACTGCAGATTGCCGTACCGTTCACCCCGGCCACCGGGCGTCGCTTTCTGCTGCGGCCGGGATATCAGGCGGTGGGCATGTCCGCCTTGGTGCAGGGGGCGGTGCAGCTGGCGGCGGACAATCAGGTTTCCTCTGTCCACGCGACCTTTTGCACCGAAGATGAGGCGCTGGCTGGCGCGCAGATGGGCCTGATGCTGCGCCATTCCCAGCAATTTCACTGGCTGAACGACGGGTATGCGGATTTCGATGGATTTCTGGCCGCTTTATCCTCGCGCAAACGCAAGAACATTCGCAAGGAACGCGCGCAGGCCTGCGCCTTTGGCGGCGAAATCCGCGCGTTGACGGGTGATGACCTGCGCCCTGAACATTGGGACGCGTTCTGGGAGTTCTATCAGGATACCGGCGCTCGGAAATGGGGCGTGCCCTATCTGACGCGGCAATTCTTTGATATCGCTCAGGAAACCATGGCGGATGACATGGCATTGGTTCTGGCCGAGCGCGGCGGGTATCCGATTGCGGGGGCGCTGAACTTTATCGGGCGCGAGACGCTTTATGGCCGTTACTGGGGCTGCGTCGAACATCATGCCTGCCTGCATTTCGAACTGTGCTATTATAGGGCAATCGACTTTGCCATTGCGCAAGGCCTGGCCCGGGTCGAGGCAGGGGCGCAGGGCGAACACAAGCTGGCGCGCGGCTATCTTCCCACGCGCACGCACAGCCTGCACTGGGTCAATGACCCCAGCTTTGCCGATGCGATCAAAAAATATCTGGACGCCGAGGCCCAAGCAGTGGGAGAAGAAATCGAGATTCTGACTGATTATGGCCCGTTCAGAAAGTCGAACCCGGAGGAACACCAATGACTGAACTTCTGTCGACCGAGACCCGTGGCCCCTTGCTGGACCCGCTGTTCAAAAGCGGCTGGACCATGGTCAAGGACCGGGATGCGATCACCAAGACCTTTACCTTCGAAGATTTCGTCCACGCCTTTGGCTGGATGACCCAAGTGTCCATGTTTGCCGAGAAATGGAACCATCATCCCGAATGGTTCAATGTCTACCGCACGGTCGAGGTGACGCTGTCCACCCATGATGTCGGCGGGCTTTCGGCGCTGGACGCCAAACTGGCCCGCAAGATGGACAGCCTGGTCTAGCCGCTGTCACCGCGTGATCCGACACCACCGGCAAGGCTGGCAACCTGACCCAGCCGCCTGAACTCGGCTGGGGTGACCAGGTTGTCACTAACGTCGATTTCGGCAGGTATCCGGGTAGTTCTGTTGCCGATCATGCGCACGGACCGTGCTGCGGGGTTGATGTCGAGACAGCGCCGGTCATAGCAGGTCAGGCCATTGGTACTGATCTCTATCCTCGGTTGGCCATCAGGGCCGGTCACAATAGGGGCCTGCGGCACATCACATGCCGCAAGCAACCCCAACGCAAAAAGAGCGCTCCATTTGGTCATTGCATACTCCTGTCTGGCCCAAGGCCGCAGAGCCTAGTCCAGTTGACCGTTGCTGTTCTGATCAGCAGAAATAAAATCTTCGGTCATATGCTGATCGTATTCCGTTCTTGAAATATTACTATCCCGGTCCCGGTCAACCTTTTGGAATTGCTTTATATCCAGAAACGGCTTGGCTTCATCCAGGCCCAATGTGCCGTTCTTGTCCTCATCCATCGTCTGGAACGCATAGTCGGAAAAGGCGTCGAACTCATCTTTCGACAGGAAGCCGTCATTATTGGTATCGATGGCCTTAAGCTCATTCTCATGCAGCTCTGCCACGGTTTCGGCCGTAGCGGCACCCGCCAGGGACAACATCGACAGGACGATTGCGGTTTTCATCTTCATCCCTCTCAACATGCGAACCTCTGACCTTCAACGCCGCCGACCGCAGCACCCGCTGCCGTCAGAATGGTTTTCCCGGAACCGCCGCCAAACTGATTGCCGATGACACCGCCCAGCAAGGCACCACCCACTGTGCCGCTCAGGCAGGCGATCTCATGCTGTCGTGCGGCCTGTTGCTGCGGGGTAGGGGCCGGTCCACAAGCGCCAAGTGCGCCGGTCAGACCTAAAAGAAAGGTAAATGTCTTTAGGTTCATAAACAAACTCCCTGATGAATATGTACCAAGTATTCGCCCATCATGAGAGTGCCGCAAGTTAAATTGCGAAAATGGCCCCAGCAGCACTGGGGCCAGATCAGGTCAGATAACCTCTAACAGCCCTTCACCTGCGGAAATCTCGCAGACGCCGGGATTTTCCTCCAGGTTCATGGCGACCACTTTGCCGTCTTCGACCAGCATCGCATAGCGCTTGGACCTGCCGATCAGACCAACGGGCGGGGCGTCGAAATCCATCCCGATGGCTTTGGTGAATTCAGACGCCGCATCGGCCAACATGGTTAGGCCAGTCGCAGTTGCGCCGGTGGACTCGCCCCAGGCGCTCATGACAAAGGGGTCGTTGACCGAGATGCAGATGATTTCTTCCACGCCTTTTGCATCGAACTGGTCTTTGGTACGCATAAAGCTTGGAACATGCGCCGTTGTGCACGTGCCGGTATAGGCGCCGGGCACGGCGAAAATGACAACCTTGCGCCCTTTGGTCTTGTCCGAAACGCGGACCTCTTCAGGGCCATTTGCCCCCATTTGGGTCAATGTGGCGTCGGGCAGAGTGTCACCTGTTGAAATCATTTTTTCGCTCCTGTCATTTGGATTTGCAGAGTCGGGCCTAGCCGCAATATAGGTGAGCTAACAAAAGTGACCACGGGAATTCGACAGGGTGAGGGGAATATGAGCCATATTGTCGTGATTGGCGCCGGCCAGGCAGGTGCTTCGCTTGTCGCCCGGCTGCGCAAAGATGGGTTCGACGGCGAGATTACTCTGATCGGCGTGGAGCCGCATTTGCCCTATCAGAGACCACCTTTGTCCAAGGCCTATCTTCTGGGTGAGATGGGGCTAGAGCGCCTGTTCCTGCGCCCCGAAAACTTCTATACCGATAACAATATCACCCTGCGCCTTGGTCAGCGCGTGACCGACATCGACCCGCAGGCCAAGACAGTAACGCTGGGTGATCAGGTTGTTGCCTATGATGAGCTGGCCCTGACCACCGGATCAGACCCGCGCCGCCTTCCCGCTGCTATTGGCGGCGATCTGGACGGCGTGCATGTGGTGCGCGATCTGGCCCATGTGGACGAAATGGAACCCTTCGTCTCTGAAGGTGCGCGCGCTTTGATCGTGGGTGGGGGATACATCGGGCTTGAGGCCGCAGCCGTTTGCGCCAAGCGCGGGGTCAAGGTGACCCTGGTTGAAATGGCCGACCGCATTCTGCAACGGGTCGCCGCCCCTGAAACCAGTGACTATTTCAGAACGCTGCATTCCGAATATGGCGCCGATATCCGCGAAGGCGTCGGGTTGGACCGTTTGCTGGGTGAAAACGGCAAGGTCACTGGCGCGGTGCTGACCGATGGAACAGAACTGGCGGTCGATTTCGTTGTTGTCGGCGTTGGCATCGCTCCTGCAACCCAACTGGCCGAGATGGCCGGGCTTGAGCTGGACAATGGCATCAAGACCGATGCGCATGGGCGCACCTCTGATCCGTCGATCTGGGCGGCGGGCGATTGCGCCTCATTCCCGCATGCTGGCGGGCGTATCCGTCTGGAAAGCGTGCCAAACGCGATTGATCAGGCCGAGATTGTTGCCCAGAACATGTTGGGCGCGGCAAAGGATTATACTGCGACCCCGTGGTTCTGGTCGGATCAGTATGACGTCAAACTGCAGATCGCGGGCCTGAACACCGGGTATGACCGGGTGGTGACCCGCAATGGTGACGGGCAGACCGTGTCCTTCTGGTACTATAAGGGCGATCAGCTGATCGCGGTCGACGCGATGAACGATCCGCGTGCCTATATGGTTGGTAAGCGTCTGATTGAAAGCGGAAAAACAGCTGATCCTGCTATTGTGGCCGACCCGGATGCGGACCTGAAACCGCTGCTCAGAGCGTGAGGATCATCGCCGGAGCCTTCCGAGGCCGAGCTTTGGCCTCGGTCGGCAAGGGGGACGCCGGCGCGCATCTGCGCCCGACCACAGACCGGGTGCGCGAAAGCCTGTTCAACGTACTGGCCCATCAGATTGATTTTGACGGACTGCGCGTGTTGGACCTGTTCGCAGGCACCGGTGCGCTGGGGCTTGAGGCCTTGTCGCGCGGTGCGGCACATGTGAGCTTTGTCGATGATGGCCGCGTGTCACAGGGCCTGATCCGCAAGAATATCGACCTGACCCGTAGTTCTGACTGTACCGAGCTGATCCGTCGCGACGCCACGCGGTTGGGGGCCAATCCTGCAGCGCCTTATGACCTGATCTTTCTGGACCCGCCCTATGGTAAATCCCTTGGGCAAAAGGCGATTGCTGCCCTGTCAGAGGACTGGTTCGCACAAGGCGCCCTTGTGGTCTGGGAGGAAAACGCGCCCATGCAGCCGCCCGAAGGATTCGTCCTGCAAAACAGCCGCAAATATGGCGATACGCATATCACCCTGATGTGGAATGGCGATCCGGATGCATGATCTGGTGATCTTCGATTGCGACGGAGTCCTGGTCGACAGTGAGCCGCTGTCCAATCAGGTACTGGTCGACAATCTTGCCCGTTATGGCCTGAACCTGACAATCGAAGACAGTATGAAGCTGTTCGTTGGGGGCACCATGACCGGGGTGCGGGACAAGGCAAGGGCGCTGGGCGCGGAGCTGCCCACAGGCTGGGTTGATGAGGTCTATGCGGAAACCTATGACCGGCTCCGCCTTGGCGTTCAGCTGATGCCCGGCGTGGCGGACCTGTTGGCGGTTCTCGAAGCAAACGGGTTGCCTTTCTGTGTCGCCTCGAACGGCAGCCCGGACAAGATGCAGATCACTTTGGGTCAGAACGGGTTATGGGATCGGTTTCGCGATGTCGCCTTTTCGGCCCATGTCCTGGGAACGGCCAAGCCGGACCCGACATTGTTTCTGACAGCGGCTGAGCGTTTCAACGCCGTAAACCCCGTGGTGATCGAGGACAGCCTCAGCGGCCTGACCGCAGCAAGCAGGGCACATATGCGCTGTTTGGCCTATGCGCCGCATGGTGGCGGTGAAAAACTGGCCGCTGCGGGGGGCGAAGTCTTCTCTGACATGACGCAGGTCCCGGCGCTTTTGGGGATTTGACCCTGTCATGTTACCCTGCGGGGCATGGACCGTGCACTGACCCCGTCGAATTGGTCACTTCCGCAAGAGGCTGACACCGCAACCGATCCCCAGCGCACACCTCTGCGCGCGCCGGTTTTCATCCATGATGCGGTCACGCCATGGGGGCCGGAAACCTTGCTGCTAAAGCTGCTATGGGAACAGGCCGCGGATCAGGAAGAATAAGTCGGGTGGTACTTACCGCCTGGCGACAGGGTAAAGATCTCGACCCCATCTGCCGTTACACCGACCGAGTGTTCAAACTGTGCCGACAGTGATTTGTCGCGCGTCACGGCGGTCCAGTCATCGGCCAGCGTCTTGGTCTCGGGGCGGCCCAGATTGACCATCGGTTCGATGGTAAAGAACATGCCCTCTTCCAGAACCGCACCAGTGCCCGGACGGCCATAGTGCAGAACGTTTGGCGGTGCATGGAAGACCCGGCCCAGCCCGTGGCCGCAAAAATCGCGGACTACGCTCATCCGGTGTGCCTCGACAAATGATTGAATCGCGTGGCCGATATCGCCGAACGTGTTGCCGGGTTTGACCATCTCGATGCCCTTGAACAGGGCATCATGAGTGATCTGGATCAACCGTTCGGCTTTGCGCGGCAGCTTTCCCGCTACATACATGCGCGAGGTATCCCCGAACCAGCCGTCGACAATAACGGTCACGTCGATATTCAGGATATCGCCATCCTTCAGCTTTTTGTCGCCGGGAATGCCGTGGCAGACCACATGATTGACGCTGATACAGCTGGCATGCTGATAGCCCTTATATCCAATCGTGGCCGAAGTTGCGCCTGCATCCTCGACCATCTGCGTTATGAGCCCGTCAATCGCGCCAGTGGTCTGGCCGACGAACACATGATCGGCAATATCATCCAATATCCGCGCAGCCAAAGCCCCTGCCGCCTGCATGCCGGCAAAGTCACCCTGTTCATAGATACGGATACCGTCCTTGGTCAGACGGCCACGATGCTCTTTCATCGATGCGAGGCTCCAAATATTTCGCGCAGCACCCTTTTTACGCTGCTTGTGCAGAAAGTACCAGAGGGCGCACGGTCGCGGGTTAAGATGGGGATCAATGCCGTGGCTTCAAGGATTGGTCGGATCGCCTTTGTTGGGCGCGTGCTTTTTCTGAGCACATTGCCCAGTCGGAGGGGGGCGCTAATGTCGGCTTAGGGTCAGGACCCATTGATTTCCGTTTTGCGGCGTGATTCACGGTTCAAAAACGAGCGGTGAACATGTCTGATCTC
>NZ_JBXWOK010000010.1:0-152413 GCF_059610845.1 Ruegeria sp. CDSC021 | reverse complement strand
ACAATCGCATGCCTGCTGGCCAACACCCTGACCGCCGCATGCCGCGCAAACAAACTCCCCGAACCAGAAGGCCTGACTGTGTGACCCATAGCGGACAGTCGTGCATGTAGATTTTCAGGGCCGGGGAACTCCCCGGCCTAAAATTTGTTAATATGTAAACTAAGTGTGAGATTACGGGCATTGAATGTGCCTGTATTGGTGATAAACTTTCTATTCCAGCCGGTTACGTTGTAATATGGCAAGTCCCCGGTAGTATTGGCTGGACCCGGAGAGTTGTTGTCGAGTGTTTATGTTCACGAAACTGCGCCCAGTTTTCGCCGAAATAGTAGGGTACCGGTTGATTGCCGGGCTGGTTTTCCTTCTGCTATTGTCCTTCGTATTCCAACCATTTCAGGCCATCGAAGTAACCTTTCCTTGGCGCTTGGCCTTCTGGATCGGGGTGATGGCGCTGGCGCTAGGAGTGACCTGCGTCGCAAGAAGATTGTTGCGTAGGTTGTTCGCTGAGACCGAGTTTTCTGGGCGCGACCTTGTGCTGATATCTTTGGTTTTCGTCCTTTTCGTTCCAAGCCTTTGGTTGATGGTCTGGTTGCTGTTTTCGGCCAACGGACTGCCGTGCCCGGATATGTTATCCGTAACATCTTATGGCGCCTTGCTGTCGGTGGGCTTGATCCTGGTGCGGCGTGAGGCATCGAAACCTCAATCCGAATATGCTGAAATTCCGCTGCCGCGCATGTACAAGCGGTTGCCGGGATCCTTTCAGGGCCGGGTCTATCGCTTGACGGTCCAAGACCACTATGTGGATGTGGTGACTTCTGAGGGCACGTTTACGATCCGGTCGCGTTTTACCGACGCCATAGAGGAAATGGAACCTATACCGGGCCATTGCACGCACAGATCGCATTGGGTTGTCGATGACGCCATTGCTGGGGTCGAACGTAAGGGTGGCAAGATCATGTTGCGCCTGAAGAACGAAGAGCTTGTTCCGGTCAGCAGGAAATACCGTCCGTTCCTAGAGGAAGATGGTCTGATCTGAGCCGCCCTATCTGGGCATTGGGATCATTTGCGGGATTTTCCCTGTCAGGATCGCCATTGCCTGATCGCTCATCAAGGCGTCCAGAACGTGATCCGAGCTAAAGAGCCCACCAGTATAAGTCCCATAGGCAGGCAGGATCAGACGCGCCTGATCCATCAGGAAGGCGGGGCGGGTGATGGAACGACCGCGAACCCGCACGCGCGCCTTGGGGTGGTAATGTCCCGAAACCTCAGCCTTGCCCTTGGGTTGCGCAATATGACGAAAGACCAGAGGGTCAACCGCATATTCGGCCAAATGGCTTCCGCCCAGATCTACCGGGCCGGGGTCATGGTTTCCTTCGATCCAGACCCAGCGGCGACCGGCCTGCATCGCCGTAATCTGCAGCCTGTCGGGCACACTCAAGGCGTTTAGGGCATCAAGATCATCAAAACTATCCCCAAGGCAAATAACGATGTCAGGCTGCGTGTGCTCGATATCTGCGGCCAATCGGGCCAGGGTGTCCTGGCTGTCATAGGGGGGTAATGTCGTGCCGCCCCGGCGCGCCAAACGCTCGGATTTACCCAGATGCAGATCGGACACGCAAAGCACGCTTTTGTCGGGCCACCAAAGGGCACCAGACCCAAGCGCGAGCAGATTTTGCCCGGCTAAACAGATCGAAACTTCGTTCATGTTACGTTCTTTGCGACGTTCCGCTATCGCGTGCAAGAGGTTTTAGCAGGATTTCAGCCCAGCCTCTTGCAATAGGCGCGCGCTTTCTTCCGCCAGCAAGCGTTCTTCAGCAGCACCTTTGACGGGTACCTTGCCAACCTCAAGAAACAGTGGTGCAGCCAGAGGTGAAACCCGATCCAATCGCATCAGATCTATACGTCCCCCGATCCGCTCGATCAGTGCCTCGATCCGCCCGAAATCGACGAGACCGCGCATGGCCTCTTCTCGGGTGATTTGCATTAACAGGTGATCGGGATCGTATTTCAGCAAAGTATCGTAGAGGATATCTGAGGAAAACGTGGCCTGCCGACCACTTTTGCGCTGACCGGCCATGTTCCGTTCGATCAGCCCTGCAATCGTGGCCGAGGCACGAAAGGTGCGCTTCATCACGGCATTGCCCGCCAGCCAGGTTTCCAAGCCGTTGCGCAGCGCGTCGGGCTGAAATAGCGGACGCGGGTCTATCACCGCGTCCAACCCCCAGATCAGGGTTGCATAGTCGGTGGCAACAAAGCCCAGCGGTGCAAGGTCCGTTTCTTCCATCCGTTTGGTCAGCAACAGCCCCAGCGTCTGCTGGGCGTTGCGACCTGCAAAACCATAGACACACAGGTTTTCGCGCCCATCGTTGGGGAAACTTTCGATCAGTAACCTTTCACGTTGAGGTAGGCGCGAGATATCGCGCTGCAACGCCAGCCAATCCGCGGTATGCGCGGGTAACTGGGGCCAATCGGGCTGTGCAAACAGCCGCAGGATACGGTTGCTCAGCTGCGTCGAGGTCGCAAATTTGGTGCCTGAAAACGTTGCGATCTTGGGCTTCTTATCCGCTCGGCGGCTGACTTCGACCGTCATCTCGCGCAATCCCTCATAGCGCACGATCTGGCCGCCGATCAGAAAGGTATCTCCGTGGGTCAGCGAGGCAGCAAAGGCTTCTTCGACCTCTCCCAGAGGTTTGCCCCTTCGATTGCGTTTCAGGCGGACTTTCAACGTATCGGTGTCCTGAATCGTGCCAAGGTTCATGCGGATACGCTGCGCAGCACGGGGGTCACGCAGCTGCCATTGCCCATCTGGCCGTAGCTGAAGCCTTTGCCACCGATCATAGGCGCGCAGGGCATAGCCCCCGGTTGCACAAAAGTCCAAACAGGCGTCGAACTCTGCTCGGGTCAACCCGGCATAGGGCCCCGCTGCGGTCATTTGCCGGAACAGGTCATCGGCCAAGAATGGCCCGGATGCTGCGGCAATCAGGATATGTTGACACAACACATCGCGTGGACCTGCGCCGCGGGGATCACCGTCCAGATCATGAGCTTTTACAGCCTCAAGTGCCGCTATGCATTCCACAACTTCGAAGCGGTTTGCGGGCACTAACAATGCTTTGGAGGGGGCGTTGTATCTGTGATTTGCGCGCCCGATGCGCTGAACCAGCCTTTTGACGTTTTTGGGCGCCCCGATCTGAATGACCAGGTCGACATCGCCCCAATCAATACCAAGATCCAGACTGCCTGTGCAGACGATCGCGCGCAGCTCACCGCGAACCATTGCGGCCTCGACACGTTCGCGTTGCTGCCTGTCCAGACTGCCGTGATGAATGCCAATCGGCAGCCCGTCTTCGTTGGCAAGCCAGAGGTTGTGAAAGAAAATCTCGGCCTGTGCGCGGGTGTTGTGAAAGATAAGCGTCGTCTTATGCTTCCGGATCTGGTCCAGAACGGCAGGGATGGAATAGGCCGCGCCACCGCCCGACCACGGAGGCATTTCCGGCGTTTCCAACATTTGGATATCGGGGTCAGGCCCAGGATCGGCCTCAACGATCCGGCAGGGATCAGGGTGACGTGCCAGAAAACGGGCAATCGCATCGGGGTCTTCGACCGTGGCAGACAGGCCCACCCTGCGCAGGTCCGGGCAGAGCCCCTGCAGACGGGCCAGCGCCAGCATCAGCTGGTCGCCACGCTTGCTTTCAGCTAGGGCGTGGATTTCATCGACAACCACTCGTTGCACGCCCTGAAACATCCGCCCGGCGTCTTCGTAAGAGGTCAGCAGGGCCAGGCTTTCAGGTGTGGTCAAAAGGATCTGCGGTGGGTCAACCCGCTGACGCTTTTTCTGTGTGGCTGAGGTATCTCCGGTGCGGTCCTCAATCCGGACGGCCAGGCCCATTTCCTCGGCTGGGCCACGCAGGTTTCGCCGGATATCTGCCGCCAGCGCCTTGAGAGGGGAGACGTAGATTGTATGCAGGCCATCATGGTCCCGCTCTGCCAGATCGGCCAGCGTGGGTAGAAATCCGGCCATTGTCTTGCCCCCGCCGGTGGGGGCTATCAGCAACGTCGCCGGTTCAAGGGCCCGGTCGTACATGTCCTGCTGATGCGGGTGGATGGACCAACCTTTGTCTTCAAACCAGTCAGTAATCCGGGCGGGAATCTGCGTCATAAAGGCAGATTACCCGGCCCGTCAGCGAAATGGCATTAGGTTATTTGACGATTTTCTCATCTTTGACGAACATGTTGGCCCAAGCGCGTTCAATTAGATCGGGGCTCATCTGATAGGGGATGCCCTCGAATTCGCAGATCGAGATCATCTGATCAATCAGGAATATCGGCTGATAGTTCGCATAGATGTTGTCGATGGTCGGGTATTTGACCTTTAGCAGATGGACCAATGCGGCCTCGTCCAGAGGCATCCCGCGTTTGCGGGCCACCATGGCGAAGATTTTCAGGAAGTTCTCTTGGTTCGGACCGTCAATCTTGATCTTGAAGAAGATCCGGCGCAAAGCGGCTTGGTCAAAGATCTCGTTGGGGTGAAAGTTGGTCGAAAAGATGACCAGCGTGTCAAAGGGCACTTCGAATTTTTCACCCGATTGCAGGCCAAGGATATCCTTGTTCTCTTCCAGTGGAACAATCCAGCGGTTGATCAGGGCCTGAGGTGGTTCCTGCTGACGGCCAAGGTCGTCAACGATAAAGATGCCGCCTGTCGATTTCAGCTGCAGCGGGGCCTGATAGGTCCGCGCCGTAGGGTTATAAACCAGATCGAGCATGCTGAGTGACAGTTCACCGCCAGTCACAACAGTTGGTCTTTCACATTGGACATAGCGCGAATCAAACCGCTTGCGGCGGCGCAAGCTATTGGGGTCATCTGCTTCTTGTTCGATGGCTGTGTGTACAATCGGGTCATACACCGTGATCACCTGACCAGCGTATTCGATGGCATATGGGACATAGACATTATCGCCCAACGCATCCCGAATACCGTTCGAGATAGAGGATTTACCATTACCCGGAGGTCCATACATCAGGATTGATCGGCCTGCACTGACCGCGGGTCCAAGGTGGTCCAGCAGGCTGTCAGGCAGAACCAGATGTCCCATTGCCCCGGTCAACTGGTCGCGGGAAACCTGGATATTCCGGATCGACTGGCGTTTTACCTGCTCGCGGTACACATCCAACGGGACGGGCATGGCGCCGAAATATTCGGACTGGCTCAGCGCATCCAATGCACGCGCTTTGCCCGCATCGGTCAGTTGATACCCCATCTCATTGCCGCTGTTGGCGTTCAAAGTACCGGTTGCTTCCAGCAGCTTTTGTTCGCGGGCAAGGTCGATCAATTCCTGTGTGACAGATCCCGGCAAGCAGATCGCTTGGGCAACTTCGGAAACCGTATCTACGGTTTTACGAAAGATAGTTTTCAGCAGGATATCCCGCATCATAACAATAGGAAGCTGCATATCGCCCAACCCCTTTGGGGTAGGGGGGGCCATTACCGAGGTTGTCTGCATATTCATGAGCGTTGCCCGTCTAATTCAGTATTCACGCCAATAGCCCTGAAAAGGGCCCTTTGACGAAAATTTGGCCGGGCTTTGTGTCAGTTCCAAGGCGGGGACAAGGCGGACTGATGATAGTTTACGAGCCGTAAACAGTTCCAAGTATCAGGTAGATGGCCAGGGTTGCACCAAGCGCGAAACCCATGGGAAACTGTTTGTCCCGACGCCAGCTTTCCCAATCTGGGGCAATAGCTCTGAGGGCGGTATGTTTGGCCAACCGATGCGTGACAAAGGCCGCCAAGGTGGTCGACATCAGGATCAACACTACCAATGTGAAATCGCCCATCCAAACAAAGGCTGAGGCCGCGGCTATGAATTTTGCGTCTCCGGCTCCCATAATGCCGGCTGCGTTGAGCAGAATGCCGATGACCAGCATTACAACTATATGTAACAGCTGCCACAAATAGGGTGGGAGGGACACAGAAAACGGGCCAGAAATCCAACCATCCGACCAGGGCGGCAGGACAAACAAACCGATGACCGCAAATACCAAGGCCAGTGCAACTACGGCGTGATTCTTGATGAGCATGTCACGCAGGTCGGTGAAGGCCACGTAATAGCAGATCGGCAGTACGAACGGCAAAAACCAGGCCGCAGCACCCGCTGGAATATGCATGTATCAGGCTTCCTCAAGCGCGCGCAGGGATCGAACGGCTTCGTCGTAATGTTGCGGATGGGTGGCGATCGCTTCGCGGAACAGGTTCTTGGCCGTCGCTACATCACCGCGTTTCACCGCCGAGATGGCCATTGTGTTCAACAACATCGCGCGTTCGACCTGAGACATGGGAACGACAGGCATGCTGTAATTGCCCTGTGCAGCCCGGGCGAGGACCAGATTGTTCTTTGCCGTGAATAGAGAGTTATCCTGTCGAATGGCCTCGGTGAATAACCGTTCGGCTTCGTCGTACTGGCCGCGCGTCAGCTTGGAATATCCCCAGTTGTTCATCACACCACCGGGGCGGGTCGTCAGACCCACGGCGGTTTCATAGAAATGATCCGCGCGTTTCCAGTTTTTTTGTGAATCCGCGACGACGGCTTCCAGGCGGTAGCGTTTGAAAGATTCAAAAGTCGGCGGGATCGAATCCAATGTCGATTTGGCCTGTGACCAGTTCCCGGAACGTACCAGAGAATCTGCGTATTCGACCTTGTCTACATTGGTCGCACCGCTCATCGTGGTGACTTTTTTCCAGGCGGCGGTTGCCTCGGTCGTCCGTTTAGCGCGCGCCAGTGAAATCGCCAGCCCACGTTGCAGGTCTATACGACCCGGGTTCTTGGCGGCGGCTCCCTGGAAATAGGTAACGGCTTCGTTCGGATCGGCGGCCGACAGAAGAACGTCGTTCAGGTTGGTTTCGTCAATGACGTTCACCTCCTGAAATGTACGCTCGACCTTTTCTTCCTCGGACTCTTTTTCACAGGCTGAGAGGATCAGCCCGCAGATTGCGATAGACGGAATCAAGAATTGTTGGCGCATTTTTGCGTCCCTTACTGCTCTTGCCTATGTTACGGGAGCTTGCGCAGCATGAATTGCCCGTCGCCTTGCTGCTCCAGTGTGTATTCTTGTTCTTGAGGGGTATTATTATCAGTATTTTCCATTTTTGCGAGAGCTAACCGCAGATTGTCCCGAATTGCGTCACTTTCGCCATTATCGAGAGCATAGGCCCGGCGAAAGACCTGAGCGGCCTCGGGGTATTCACCGATTTCCATCAGCAACACACCCAGGTTGTTCCAGGCGACAGACCATTCGGGGTCATCTTCAACCGCTCGGCGCAGCAGCGTTTCCGCCTGTCCAAGCCTCCGAAGGCCCAGATTTGCCGTCCCCATCGAGGTCAGGATCTGCGTTGTCATTCCCTGATTGAGCGCTGCGCGGATAAAGGCATCCAACGCAAGCTCGTATTCACCCGAAGCCATCAGCCGGTTGCCTACTGCAATCTGATCTTCGGCCGGGGCTTTACGATCAATGCCAGGTGCATCCAGATCCCCAGAGGACCCCGTTTCCGTGCAAGAAGCCACCGTGGCAAGAACCACGGTGGCCTGTAACACGCGGCGTATCCCCGTTTGGATGCACCTGGGTTTCAATTTCATAGGCTATTAGCCTCCGCCGAATTCAGCGATGCCTTTGGCCGAGGGTCCAACCAGAATGACCAGCAACGGTGGCACCGTCAGCATCATAGTGGCGAGTGTCATTTTGGTTGGCAACTTGTTAGCGGCCTCTTCGGCGCGCATCACGCGCTTATCTCGCATCTCGCCAGCGTAAACCCGCAAAGCTTCGGCGATGGATGTACCGAATGTTGCCGATTGGATCATCACCGTCACAAATGAGTTAACATCCTGAACGCCACAGCGCGTACCAAAATCGCGAAGAACCGTATCCTTGTCCTTACCGGCCTTCAATTCGTGGGCGACGACTTCAAATTCAAGCGAAATCTCAGGGTAGGAAGCTTTCATTTCACGTGCGACGCGAACAATGGCCTGGTCCAGCGACTGGCCAGCCTCGACACAGACCAGCATCAGGTCAAGAGTATCGGGAAAGCCTGCGGTGATCGCTTCTTGCCGTTCTGCGACCCTTCGGGTGATCCAATAGCGTGGCAGAAAATACCCGGCGGCCGACGGGACAAGAACTCGTATTATCATCTGCTGCGCGGTAAATTCCTGACCGTCGGAAAGGACAGTGACCAGCAAAACACCAATCACAATTCCGATGATGCCCAAGGAAAATTGAGCGAAGTGGAAGAACCGAACTGCGTCCTTTGATTGATACCCCGCCTGCCGCAGTTTCAGCTGCATGGCAGACAGTTCTTCCTTATTCTGTGGCTCAAGGAAGTTGGCAAACTTCTCAAGCTGCTCGTTTCGCCCGCTGGTTCTGAGCTTGTCCTTTTTGACCTTCTTATCCTGTCGAGGGGCTGCATTAGAACGCTGCAGTTTCTTAAGGGGATCTTCTGGCTGGCTCAGGATCAAGGGGACTGTGATCAAGATCATGAACAGTCCAAGTACACCAACCACGATCAGTGGACCGAAGGGGCCAAGGAGCTCGGTTAGAAAGTCATTTATTTGGGTCAGGATTTCCATGGTGGTGTCCTCAGACCTTGATGTCGGTTAGAATGCGCATGACGATCAGGTTCAGTGTCAGCATGATGCCGACAAAGAAACAGGCAGGAATGAACCATGGGTGATCCATAACTTCGTCATAGTACCCGGGGTCGTTCACCAAAATGAATCCCAGGCAGAACAGTGGAAATCCAGATAGGAATTTTCCTGACCATTTTGCCTCGGCTGTGATAGCGTTGACGCGCCGGAAAAGTCGAAAACGGGCCCGGATCACCTTGGCCAGACCGGCCAGAATTTCGGCCAGGTTACCACCGGATTGCTGTTGGATGCCGACGGCCACTGCCAAAAACCGTAGATCCTGCATATCCAGTCGTTGTGCCAGATCTTTGAGAGATTCACCGACGTCACGGCCATAGGCACATTCATCAGCGATAACTCCGAATTCAGTGGCGAGTGGATCCTGGACTTCATTTGCGACGATTTGAATGGTGGACACAAAAGGGTTCCCGACGCGAAGCGACCGAACCATCAATTCCACAGCATCTGGCAACTGTTCTTCCAGCATTGCCATACGCTTTTTGGCCTTGTTGTTTACCCACGCATAGACACCACCAACACCGATTGCGACCGAAATTGCGGCCCGCATTATGGTTTCCGTTCCCGTTGCAATGCTGAGCCCCATGAAGGCAAAGCCTGTCACCAACACCATAATCAGGATCAACTGACGGGGTGTGAAGGCGATGGCGGCCTTCTGAGCCTTGTCCGCCAATAGGGAATAGAGCGGAATACTCTGGGACTTCATATGCTGCTGCATTTCCTTGCGCAGCTGTTCCAGAACTTGTTCGCGCCCGACGCCTTTATCCAGCATGTCCAGACGGCGGTTCACGCGGCTGTTCAGACTGATGGATTTTCCGAAGGCAACCAGATAGATTCCTTCCACCAACGCAAGTACGCCTACGAAGATCGCGACGTAGATCAGTGCCTCCATAGGCAGTTGCATTTCAAGATCTCCTACATAGTCGTTGGTTCGTAAATCGAAGGGGGCAGATCATAGCCCCACAGACGGAAGCGTTCGGAGTAGTGGCTGCGAACGCCTGTCGCGGTAAAATGGCCAATGATCTTGTTGTCGGGCGTTAATCCAACGCGTTGAAAACGAAAGATTTCCTGCATGGAAATCACATCGCCTTCCATACCAGTGATTTCGGTGATCGAAGTCATACGCCGCGAGCCGTCCTGCAGGCGGCTTGCCTGAACGATCAGGTTCACAGCACTGGAGATCTGGCTACGGACGGCCTTGATCGGCATTTCGATCCCGGCCATCGCGATCATGTTTTCAAGGCGCGAAATCCCGTCTCGGGCCGAGTTCGCGTGGATCGTTGTCATCGAGCCATCATGGCCAGTGTTCATGGCCTGTAGCATGTCGATAACTTCCGAGCCCCGTGTCTCACCCACGATGATACGGTCGGGACGCATACGAAGGGCGTTTTTCAGACAGTCGCGGGGGCTGACTTCACCCTTGCCTTCGACGTTAGGCGGGCGGCTTTCCATCCGGCCAACATGAGACTGTTGCAGCTGGAGTTCCGCTGTATCCTCGATGGTCAGAATACGCTCGGCGTCGTCGATAAAGCTGGACAATGCGTTTAGCGTGGTTGTTTTACCGGAACCGGTACCGCCCGAAACGATCACATTCAGGCGTGTAGATACAGCAGCCTGCAGATAGGCGGCCATTTCTTCGGTGAAGGCACCAAAATTCACCAGATCATCAATGGCCAGCTTATCTTTTTTGAACTTACGAATGGATACCAGCGAGCCGTCAACGGCAATCGGTGGCACCATGGCGTTGAAACGCGAGCCATCCGCCAGACGGGCGTCCACATAGGGGTTGGATTCGTCAACACGGCGGCCCACGGCGGATACGATCTTGTCGATGATCCGCATCAGGTGCTTTTCGTCTTTAAATGTAACGTCGCTGATTTCTAGCTTACCGAACCGTTCAACGAAAATTTGCTGCGGGCCGTTGACCAGAATATCGCTGACAGAGTCGTCCTGAAGCAAGGTCTCGAGAGGGCCAAGACCGGTTACTTCGTCATACAGTTCCTTGTTCAGCTGCTGCCGGTCGTCGCGGTTCAGAACGATGTTGCGGGATTCCAGGACCTCACTGGCAATCGCACTGATTTCCGAGCGCAGCTCGGATTCTCCAGCTTTCTCAAGGGCCGCAAGGTTCAGGTTTTCAAGAAGCTCGCGGTGGAGTTCGATCTTGATTTCGCCCAGACGCTCTTTGCGCTTGCGTTCCTTGTCCGCCCCTACAACCTCGACCGCCTTTTTGGGGGTGGGTCGCCGGGCAACAGCAGTAGCGGTTGATGCTTGCTCCGCTGCAGGTGCAGGTGTGGCCTCGGGCGATTTAGCCGGTGCCTGGACCGGTTGTGCTTCGGGTTTTTTATATCTTGAAAACACGGCGGCTCTCCCTGTGGGATTGTGTTATGCGGCTTCGGCGCTACTGCTGCCCAGGCTGTGCAGCGACTTCGCAAGCTTTGCGATTTCCTTGCGCAGTGGGTTCTTGGCCGCAGCGTTGGCCAATGGCAGACCGTGATCACCGCTTTGCATCACGGGTTTGCCGCCATCCGGCAGTTGAAGATCAATAGAGATACCCAGGCTTTCACCCATGCGCTTGACCCGGCCCTTACCATTCAGATCGGTAAATTTCGGGGCGCGATTGAGAGCGAAACGCAACTTATTGAAGGGTAGTTCCTCGGCCTGTAAAGCGCGCTTGAGGCGCAATGCGTTCTGAGCCGATCGCATGTCCAGTTCTATCAGGGCAAAGTAAACATGGGCGGCCTGCAGTACAGTTTCCGACCAGTGAACCAATGTCGTTGGCATGTCGACGATCACATAATCGAAGTGCTTTCGTGCCTTTTCGATCACCCGTTCGATATCTTCTTGCGTAATCAGATCCAAAGGCACCATATCCGAAGGCGCAGTTAGCACCTGCAGCTTGTCCTCATAGGACTGAAGCGCCTGGTTGAAGACGTCATCATCCATTGCCGCCGTATCAGACAGCATCTCGAATACAGTTTCTCGACGGGGAAGATCCAGATAGGTCGAAACCGTTCCGTATTGCAGGTCCAAGTCAATCAAACAAACCGAAGGGGCCTCTTTGTCAGAGACCGTTGCCAGTTCCCAAGCTAGGTTGACGGCCATAGTCGTCGACCCGACCCCACCGGCAAGTCCCTGAATCACAAACAAAGCACCCTCTTTAGAGTCGCCAGCTGCACGTGCGGCATCTGATCCGGGAGCAACAGCGACGGGTTCGGGTTTGTTCATCCGGTCGATTGCTTCTTGCAATTCACCTTCTGGAAGAGGGTAGGGGACGAATTCGTCCGCGCCCTTGCGCAACAACTGATGCAGCGAAGCCGGGGTCACGTCCTCGGCGATCAGAACTATTTTGATATTTTTGTCTTTTGCCTGTGTGATGATTTCACCCATCAGTGACAGGTTGTCTTCATCCTCGCCATCAATGGCCAACGCGACAAATTGCAGTGAATTCGCCTCGGGTTGGTTGAAAAATGTCAGGGCTTCGGCAAAGCCGAGATCGCCCCAACGCTCACCCAAAGCGCCTTCCATATCTTCTATAAGCAGATCGAAATTCTGGACATCACGACTAATCGTGCAGGCCAGAATTGCGGTCTCTTCGTTTTGCGGCGTGGCGCTTGTCATTAACACAATCCTCGTCGAAGGGTAGGCGAACCATCCTGGCCCAGAGGACAGGATTGGCTTGCTGTCACCCTATTGCGGCCATTTTCGGACGCAGGTCACCCAATTGTTGAAAATGTGGCTTGGAACTTAGGCAAGAATTAGGCGCAAAAGAACCAATTGTAGGGAATTGGGCGACGATGTCGCCCAATCACAGTTTATTGTTCGCTTGTATCGCCAATAGCGGTTTCGCGGCGCAGCTGTGATTCATAAACCGCGCTTTCCACGTACTCACGATTGACGATAGCGGCGTATTTGCCATCGAGTAGCTGGGGCGCACGATCAACGAAGCCTGATACTTCGGTCACGGTGCGCCTGTTGCGACGGTCTCGATCCGGCGTAGCCACGAGAGGTCGAGACTTACCGAATGAAACAACCGCCTCCAACCGCGAGCGAGAGATACCCTGCCGCGTAAGGAACGCAACAGCCGCATTCGCGCGCCGCTGGCCCAGGCTTTGGTTATATGCCGTTGATCCAACAGCATCCGTATGGCCATAGACCCGGAACCGTGCCTCGGGGAACTGTTTGATCCAGTTCGCCTGACGCAAGAGTACTCGCTGAGCTGTTTCGTCCAGTTGAGCGCTGTTGAAATCAAAGTTGATCTGGGTCGGCACTTCGGCTGCGAACCGTTGGCCCAGGATCTGGGCATATGTCAGTTCGCCATTCATTACTTGAATGTTGTTCAGTGTCGCATTCCCGAACGCGCCCTGATCGGCTTCGTATCCGGCCTCACGCGTACATGCGGCGACAGCGACCGAAAGACCCAGTGTGATGATCCACTTCTGCATTGGTCCTATCCTCCTAATCAATCCAGGACGTAGCCGTACGAGCTACCGAAGTCCTGATTCGCGACTTCCGAAGCTGCACCGGCACCCAGACGTTCAGTCCGACCGACTTTGCCATTGACGAACAGATCAAATTCGCTGGGCGGTTTGACCCGATCCGTAGGCAGAGCCAGTGCCTCGCCACGAGTCGGCGACACAAGGTGGGCTGTGATGATGATCACCAGTTCACTTTGCTGACGCTGATATTCCGCGCTGCGGAAGAGGGCGCCAAGAACCGGGACGTCACCCAACCAAGGAATCTGGCTGTTCAGGTCGGTGAAATCATCCTGGATCAAGCCAGCGATCGCAAAGCTTTCACCATCGCGCAGCTCAACCGTTGTGCTGGTCTGGCGTGTGATGAAAGATGGAACATTATCACCTTGAATGGTGAAGTTCGACGAACCATCGATAGCTGACACAGCAGCAGCCATTTCAAGGTTGATCAGATCACCATCCACAACGCGGGGGATAAAGTCGATTTCAACACCGAAGGCTTTGTATTCAATCGCAATTACGCCGTCGTCCTGCGGTACCGGAATAGGAACTTCACCACCTGCAAGGAACGTCGCTTCCTGACCCGAAAGTGCGGATAGGTTAGGCTCTGCAAGGCTGCGCGCCAGTCCTTTGGACTCGAGCGCCTCCAGCAGCAGACGAACCTGTGTGGAGCCTGCGCCAAAGCCGAACAGAATTGCGCCGGTATTCGTCTGTACCGCCGGAATGTTGTTGTTCAGGGCATTTGCCAAAGCACCAGCATTGTTCAGCGTGTTGATACCGCCAGTCACATCACTGCCGCCGAAACCAAGCGATGCAGTCAGGCTTTTAGCCACCGACCGATTCATCTCGGCAAAGCGCACTTTCAGCATGACCTGCTGAACGCCGCCAACCGACATCAGGTTCGATACGCGCTCCGGTGCATAGCGCTCTGCCAGCTCCAATGCCCGCGCCAACTTGGCAGCGCTAGAAATTGTGCCAGAAAGAACGATACCGTCATTGGCGGTGCGAACTTCGATAGGCTCGGTTGGCAAAATCTGGCGCAGACGTTCTTTAAACTCGGTAACATCCGGTGCCACACGGACCCGAACATTAGCAAGTAGATTACCTGCGCCGTCGAACAATGTCAGGGTCGTCAGGCCAGGAGCCTTACCCAAAACATAGATAGTACGATCCGAAAGCGACGAAATATCAGCGATGCCTGCATTGGCGATGCTGAGTTCGGCAAACGGTTGCTCACTTTCCACAACTATTGCGCGGTTCATTGGCACATCAAGCGTTTCCGCTGTACCCTTCTTTACCACGCGAAGTGTTTCAGCCCAGGCAGCATTGCCGACTGGGCCAACTACGAGCGCCAAGCCCAATAGGGCTGCGCTTATCCAGGAACTTCTTTTCATGTGACCTGCCTCTCCGATCACGCCTCGTTTTATGCGGCTACTGCCTTATGTCTGATAACACTGCGCGAATTGAGAATTTATTGCAATAATCAATGGTTTCTGGAATTTTCCTTATGTGGACAATGCGCAACATGCGAACAAATTAGGGCCGCGCAATTCGCGCGGCCCCGGTCATGTAACGCACTGATTTTCTGTTAGTTTGTGCAGGGTGTTACTATTCCCGTATCGACGATCTCGGCACCGCGGCGCGTCTTGACCGTACAGACCTCTTCCGCGATTTTGGGTGCCACGGGGACGACATCTTTAATGCCCAGAAGTTTTCTTTGGTCAACCTCGACCGCGCTTGCGATTGTGTCGTCTTGCACGCCAACCAGCGCCAAAGACAGGCGGCCGGTGTTCTGAGCCTGAGCCAGTGCCGCGATTTGTTCCGGAGTAGCAGCGACCGTAACGGTGCGCGCGATCGTGGCTCCGGTCAGATCGGACCCGGCGCTCTGGTCAACAGCGATCAACTCAATGCTGGTTTGAATCAGGCGGGTGATTTCGCCGCGCGACCCATCGATTCCGCCACCATACGAACCGGTCCAATAAACATCGATACTGTCACCAGGGCGAAGGAAGCCGGATACGCCCGAAGCAACGTCCACGCTGATTGCAAATGCGCGCTTACCTTTCGCGATTCGTGATGTCAGACCCGCTGCCTCGCCTGGTTTGGTTACTTTGACCTCCATCAGGGCTTCGTCTTTTTCCATGGTCCTCAGAACGAAGCGGTCGCCACTGGCGTCCTCTGGAAAAAGGACGGCCATTTCGAGGAAGCTTCCTTCGGGAATTGCATCCTCAGGCCATTTCACGATCCGCACATCTTCGGCGACCAGACGCTCACCATATTTAAGAGCACGGTTCGAAACCAGAACGTCCACCGTCGGGACGGACTTAACATTTGCCAATGCTTCCTGAGCCGCCAAACGTTCTCTGGCCAATTCCGCCTGATACTGAGAAATATAGTCCCGCGCCATATAAACGGCTCCTCCTGCCAGAGCCACCCCAACAATCAGGACAAGTCCAAATACTGCACGCATGCGCGTTCCCTCGTTTATTTGTATGCGATGTCAGTCGTCATAGGGAATACGACTTCAACTGACTATTGGTTACAGGAGAATTGTGTCGAAAAGGGGGACAATGAAGTATTTTTTTGACGCCCGTGTCCTTAGTGCCAGAATGATCAATCTGATTCCGATGCCTGTTCCTGATTCGCAGAATAGACCTCGATACCGCGAAGTGCGTTACCCGTCTCGGTATCGACGTGTTGTACCCCGCCCGTCAAGTTGAATACGGTGACAAGTCCAAGGCCGACCAGCGCAGCAGTAAGCACCACCCAATCAACGGTGATTGCGCCATGTTCCCCGGATAAGAATTTTGAAATACCCTTCATCGCAGGACCTCGTCTTTTTTCTATAAAAAAGGGGGCCGCGATCTGACGAGCGCAGCCCCCTTCAAAATTCTATCTAAATAATTACGGGGTTGTTGGGCCCGCGTTAGGTGCAGTAACAACAACACCCGTCAGGGCGGTGTCAATGTCGCCAGCCAGATCGTCGACACCGTCGCTAACCTGTGTCCAAGCAACAGCGGCCAGGCCAACAACAGCTGCGGTCAGAACGACCCAGTCTACTGTTACGGCGCCGTCTTCGTCAGTGGTGAAGTTCTTGATGAACTTGATCATGTTACGTCCCTCCTAAAGGATCTAATAAGTCTAATGAACCTCGGCGTCTTCCAGAGCTTCGTCTCTCAGTCCGCTCCCGATCGTCTCGGTATGGCATTATGTTTGCCTGTTGGGCGTGGCAGGAATTGGGCCAAACCCCAAATTTTTGTGCCTCAGCTTAACTTTTTGGTAGCTTTCCGATTAACTAATTGAAATTAAAGAAATAAAAATAATCCCTTCGTACGAGTACCGATAAAACCCGATGCAAAATGGCGCCAAATGAGGCGAAATTGCCCCAATTCACATTGTTTTTCTGGCCTTACAGACAGATTCGGGGTTCAAATCGACGCAAAAGAGAACATGAGGCAGGCAAATGAATCTCCGGAACGCAATAACTTGCGCCGGCTTGGCGCTGGCAGTGGTGTCCGCACCTGTGTCTGTCCCCGCCAACGAAGTCGAACCGCGTGGCGTATATAAACGGATCAAAGCAGCCAAGCCCGGTCAGCGCCCGCGCATTACCGTTCAGATATCGCCTACAGAACATGCCTCAGCACCTTCGGCGCCCAGCACAGGGGCTGAGATCGTAGTTCCTGAGATTATCGCGAGGACACGTGTTACGCCTCCGGGGCTTCCGGGAATTTCACCGCAAAACAAACCCGTCGGGTCTTATAAAGCGTTCTGGGACAGGATCTCACCCGGGATAGATGAAGCCAGTTCGGGTCGTTTGCAGGATTCGATAAATGCGCTAGCCGCCATAAACGTAGCCTCGCCCCGATTGCAGACGCTTCAGAATATTGCTCAGCGGCAGGGGATCGACATTTTACGCTCGACCGTAGGGACAAATGTGTCGCCTGCGTTGGTGCTGGCCGTCATCTCGGTTGAATCGGCAGGCCGGGAGAAGGCGGAAAGTTCGGCCGGGGCGCAGGGGCTGATGCAGCTTATGCCCGCGACCGCGAAACGATTTGGGGTCGAGGACAGCCTTCACCCGGGGCAGAACATCTCGGGCGGAGTGAAATACCTGAACTGGCTGATGGAAGAGTTTGGAAACGACCCGATCCTGGTCCTGGCCGGATATAATGCGGGCGAGGGCGCGGTTCGCAAACATGGTGGTGTACCGCCTTATGCGGAAACACGGGACTATGTGCCCAAGGTTCTCGCGGCTTTTCAGGTGGCGCGAGCGCTGTGTTCGACACCGCCCGAGTTGATTTCTGACGGGTGCGTGTTTCAGGCTCTTAATTGACCAAGGCCCACACTGAAGTGGGCCTTGCCATTAGGTGAATTGATCAGTCGACAATCGTCGCCTGTGTCGCGGCGCGCATCTCATCTTCGCTGACACCATCTGCGAGCTCTACGATCTTCAGGCCGCCATCGACCACATCCAGAACTCCAAAATTGGTGATGATGCGATCCACAACACCCTTGCCGGTCAGCGGCAGGGTGCACTCTTTCAGCACTTTCGATTCACCGTGTTTGTTGGTGTGATCCATAACCACGATCACACGTCCGACACCTGCAACCAAATCCATCGCGCCGCCCATGCCTTTGACCAGCTTGCCGGGAATCATCCAGTTGGCCAGATCGCCTTTTTCATCCACTTCCATGGCACCCAGGATTGCCGCGGCGATTTTGCCGCCCCGGATCATGGCGAAAGACGTAGCGCTGTCGAAATAAGCAGTCCGAGACAGTTCGGTGATCGTCTGCTTGCCTGCGTTGATCAGGTCCGGGTCTTCGTCGCCCTCGAAAGGAAAGGGACCCATACCAAGCATTCCGTTTTCGGATTGCAGGGTGATATCCTTGTCGCCAACATAATTTGCCACCAGCGTCGGGATACCGATGCCGAGGTTTACATACATGCCGTCTTCCAGCTCTTGCGCCGCGCGGGCGGCCATCTGATTCCGGTCCCAGGGCATTATGCGTCCTCCTTCTTGCGGGTGGTGCGCTGTTCGATGCGCTTTTCGTGATTGCCCTGAATGATACGATGCACGTAAATTCCAGGTAGGTGGATCATGTCAGGGTCCAGAGAGCCACGGGGCACGATCTCTTCAACTTCGACCACACAGATCTTACCGCAAGTGGCGGCGGGCACGTTGAAGTTTCGGGCGGTTTTGCGGAACACCAGATTGCCGGTGTCGTCGGCTTTCCACGCCTTGATAATCGCCAGATCTGCAAAAATACCTTCTTCGAGAATATAGGTCTCGCCGTTGAAGTCCTTGTGTTCTTTGCCATCGGCGATAACGGTGCCTACGCCCGTTTTTGTGTAGAAACCCGGGATCCCGGCACCACCTGCGCGCATCCGTTCGGCCAGGGTGCCTTGAGGGTTGAATTCCAGTTCAAGCTCACCGCTGAGGTACTGACGCATGAATTCGGCGTTTTCGCCCACATATGAACTGATCATCTTTTTGACCTGCTTCGTTTGCAGCAGGATACCGATACCGAAATCGTCCACGCCCGCATTGTTCGAGGCAAAGGTCAGGTCTTTGGCACCCGAGGTCTTGATTGCCTCAAGCAGCAGCTCGGGAATCCCGCACAGGCCAAACCCGCCAGCGGCGATCAACATGCCATCCGAAAGTACGCCATCGAGCGCTTCGTTGGCATTGGCATAGATTTTCTTCATGGAAAACTCCCCCAATGAGATGGTGTTGGGCAGGTTGTGCCGTCACGTCACGGGGAAGTCAATGAAACCGGGCGAAGGGTGGTATTTCTACCTAACCGGCCTTCTTGGTTGTCTTCTTGGCGGCTTTTTTCTTGGGCCCCGCCTTTTTCTTGGTCCCTTTCAGGGCCGCGCGCTCATTGACCAGTTCGATGGCCATTTCCTGCGTTACGTCCTCGGGTTTGATGTCCTTGGGAATGGTCGCGTTGACCTTTTCCCACTTCACATATGGACCATAGCGCCCATCCAGAACCTGCATTGCGCCACCATCGGGATGTTCCCCCAGTTCTTTCAGCGCTTTGGCCGCAGCCCGGCGTCCGCGTCCCGGATTGGAGCGCTTTTCAGCAAGCAATTCGACCGCGCGGTTCATGCCGATCTCGAACACGTCATTGGGGTCTTTGAGGTTTGCATAAACCGGTTTGGCCTCATCCGCCAGCTGGTGCATCAGATATGGTCCGAACCGCCCGAAATTCGAGCTGATCATACCGCCCTCGGGGTGCTCACCAATCTGGCGGGGCAGGGATAGCAATGTCAGCGCCTTGTCCAGATCCATATCATCCTTGCTCCAGCCACGTGGCAGCGAGGCGCGCGGAGGTTTCTTGTTCTCAGGCGTTGGCTCTCCACGTTGAACATAAGGCCCGAACCGACCGGTCTTCAGCCAGATATCATCACCTGAATCTTCACCCAGCAGGCGCTCTTCACCCTCTGCACCTTCACCGGCGATAGGACGGGTATAGGTGCATTCGGGATAGTTGCCACAGCCGACGAACCCGCCAGTGCGTGAAGTTTTCAGGTGCAACTGGCCCGCGCCGCATTTCGGACAGACACGCGGGTCAGATCCATCCTCGCGTGGCGGATAGAGCTGCGGTGCCAGTGCTTCGTCCAGTTTGTCCAGCACTTCGGAAATGCGCAGTTCCGATGTCTCGCCAATCGCGGCCGAGAAGTCGCGCCAGAATTTGCTCAGCAGATCCTTATAGTCCCGATCACCTGCACTCACATCGTCCAGCTGTTCTTCCAGATTGGCGGTGAATTCATAACCGACATACTGACGGAAGAAGTTCAGCAGAAAAATCGTGACGATCCGCCCCTTTTCTTCGGGGATCAGCCGGTTCTTGTCCTTGCGTACATATTCCCGGTCCTGAATCGTTGTGACAATCGAGGCATAGGTCGACGGTCGCCCGATCCCCAACTCTTCCATCCGCTTGACCAGCGTCGCCTCGGTATAGCGCGGCGGCGGTTGAGTGTGATGTTGCAGCGCCAGAACTGATTCATTGTCTGACAGAATAGCCTTTTTCGCGGCCCGGTCCGTGCCATCGCTTGTCGCTTTGGTGAACTGATCCCGCAACGTGGTTTTAGAGAACCGTGCAGGGTCGCCCTGCATGATCTGGGGCAGGCGTTTGTCATCCTCATCGGCGACATCATCGCGGCCTTCTTCATAGACACGCATGAACCCGTCAAACATCACCACCTGACCGGTCGCGCGCAGGCCAACCTGCCCATCTTCGCTGCCGATTTCGACAGTTGTGCGTTCCAGCCGGGCAGCAGCCATCTGGCAGGCAATGGTGCGTTTCCAGATCAGGTCATAGAGCTTGCGCTGATCGTCGTCCGTTACCTTCAGTGCTTTGGCATCGCGGGTCATATCCGTAGGCCGGATGCATTCGTGGGCTTCCTGCGCGTTCTTTGCCTTGTTCTTATAGATGCGAGGGCTGTCCGGCACATATTCCGCGCCATAGCGGTCGGCGATGGTCTCGCGCGTAGCCGCCACGGCCTCGGGGGCCATGTCGATGCCATCGGTTCGCATATAGGTAATGTAGCCGGCCTCATACAAGCGCTGTGCCACTTGCATCGCGTGACGCGCACCCATGCCGAACTTGCGGCTGGCCTCTTGCTGCAGGGTCGAGGTCATGAAGGGTGCGCTGGGATTTCGAGCGGCGGGTTTCGCCTCGACCGAAGTGACACTGAGCGCGCGGCTGGTGATCGCCTGCACCGCCAGTTCGGCCTGGGTTGAGTTGGACAGATCGTGCTTGTCCAGCTTTTTACCGGCCAGTGTGACCAGGCGTGCTTCATAGGTCTGACCACGGGGTGTTTCGAACAGGGCGCGCACCGACCAGTATTCCACCGGTTTGAACGCCTCGATTTCCATCTCTCTCTCGACGATCAGGCGCAGGCAGACAGACTGCACGCGGCCTGCGGATTTTGCACCAGGCAGTTTGCGCCACAAGACGGGCGACAGGTTGAACCCCACAAGATAATCCAGCGCACGGCGGGCCAGATAGGCCTCGACAAGTGGCATGTCCACCTGACGGGGGTTTCGCATTGCCTCGGTCACTGCGTCCTTGGTGATGGCGTTGAAGGTCACCCGGCTGACAGGCGTATCCTTTTTGATCGACCGGCGTTTGGTCAGTGCTTCCTGCAAATGCCAACTGATCGCTTCACCCTCACGATCGGGGTCGGTGGCGAGGATCAGGGCGTTGTCTTCTTTCAGCGCGTCGGCGATGGCTTTGACATGTTTGCGGCTGTCGTTCCCGACCTCCCATTTCATCGCAAACTCATCCTCGGTATCGACCGAGCCATCTTTGGGCGGCAGATCTCGAACATGGCCGTAAGACGCCAGAACCGTGTAGTCCGGGCCAAGATATTTATTGATTGTTTTGGCCTTGGCAGGGGATTCTACAACAACTACAGGCATTTAAGGGGAAACCTCGCTCGACGGAATTGGCGCCTTCTATGAGTGTGCAAGATGTGTAGGGCAAGAGCGAATTGTCAATGCGTTCCTTCGAAAGCAAGGATTTATACGCGATTTCAATGGGATACCTGTGTAAGATTGGGTATCCAACACTCAGGCGGTCAATGACAGTAGACCCCCGGGTTGGCGTTGAATACGTCCGGCCAGTTCCAGATCGACCAAAACCGGGGCAATTTCACCCGCCGTCGCCTCAACATCGCGGATCAACTGGTCTTCGGCGATAGGAGAGGGGCCGAGCCGGGTCAGAATTAGGCGTTCCAGGTCATTGGTTGAGCATGGTGTGCGGGGTAAATTCTTTTGGAGCATTTGCTGGGGTTCGAATAGGTTCGCTTGCTGCGGTAGCGCTTCGATCACATCTTCTGCAGACCTTATCAAAGTAGCACCGTCGCGGATCAGCAGGTTGCAGCCAGCCGCGCGTGCGTCAAACGGGTGTCCGGGCACAGCCAGAACATCGCGCCCCTGGTCCAAGGCGTCGCGCGCTGTAATCAGGCTGCCGGATTTGGCGGCGGCTTCGACCACAATAACGGCCTTTGCCAGGCCCGAGATGATCCGGTTGCGACGCGGGAAATGGCGCGCCTGTGGCGTGACGCCCATGGGTTGCTCCGAGACGCGCAGCCCGGAACCTGCGATTTCAGCGGCAAGATCGGTATTTTCAGCAGGGTAAACCACGTCGACCCCCCCCGCCATAACGGCGATGGTGCCTGTTTCAACCGTGGCTAGGTGCGCCGCGGTATCAATCCCGCGGGCCAGGCCAGAAACGATCACATAACCCTGTTTTCCCAGATCGGTCGCCAATCCGCGCGCCATTCGCGCGCCCAGAGATGAGCAGTTGCGGGCACCGACCATAGCGACCGAGGGGCGCTGTAAAAGAGAGGTGTCCCCGATTGCCCACAACATTGGCGGAGCATCATTCAGATCATGTAAAGCGGATGGGAAATCGGCGGACCCTAGGCAAAAAAGCCGCGCATTGGCAGCTTTTGCGGCCTTGAGTTCCGCCTCAATCACGCCGGGCGGGCAGATTTCATACCCTTCTATTCCGGCAGCGCGTGCCATTTCCGGCAGCGCGGCCAGCGCATTCTGCGCCGAGCCATGTTCGCGAAGCAGCCGCCGAAACGTCGCCGGGCCCACTTTGCGAGAACGCAACAGACGAAGCCAGGAAAACCGATCCTCTTCCGTGGTGGGTGGGAGTGTGGGGTGATTGGAAGAAAGCTGCTCTTCGGTCATCCGTTGCTCCGTCTGATTGCAGAACTGGTTTACGGCTGCCAGGGTTAACAGCGTGTGAATCCCGTCAAATTTTCCGGATATATTTCGAGGCTCGGGTGTCTCAGTTGCGTAGGTTGTTGAAAAACAACGGCAAAAAATACAGCCGAGTCGGAAGTCGGAAAACACCTCTCCGCAAAGTATCAATGCATATCCAAAGCGGGCGTTAACCCTGCGCTTTGGAAGCAGTGACCGATTCTAATTAGGCCGCCGATCCGCCAATCGTCAGCCCATCCATCAGGACCGTAGGTTGGCCAACGCCCACAGGCACCCATTGACCATCCTTGCCGCAAGTGCCCATTCCCGGATCCAAGGCCATGTCGTTGCCCAACCCGCGAACGCGTTTGAGGGCAGAGGGGCCATCGCCAATCAATGTTGCCCCTTTGACCGGCGCGCCGATTTTGCCGTTTTCAACCCGGTATGCCTCGGTGCAGGAAAACACGAACTTGCCATTGGTGATATCCACCTGGCCGCCGCCAAAGCCAACCGCCCAGATGCCATCCTTTATATCGGCTACCAAAGCGGCGGGATCGGCATCGCCACCCAGCATGATTGTATTTGTCATCCGTGGCATTGGTTTATGGGCATAGCTTTGACGCCGCCCATTCCCGGTTGGCGCAACACCCATCAGACGGGCGTTTTGGCGATCCTGCATATATCCGGTCAGGATGCCGTCTTCGATCAGCACAGTGCGCGAACTGGGTGTGCCCTCATCATCGACGCTGATTGACCCGCGCCGGTCTGCGATTGTGCCGTCATCAACGACCGTAACACCTTTGGACGCGATCTGTTGACCCATCAGCCCGGCAAAGGCGGAACTGCCCTTGCGGTTGAAATCCCCTTCAAGGCCGTGGCCGATTGCTTCGTGCAGCAAGATGCCGGGCCAGCCAGGGCCCAGTGCGACCTCCATCACGCCCGCAGGGGCGGGAACAGCCTCGAGGTTGACCATGGCGATGCGAAGGGCCTCGCGGGCTTTATCCTGCCAGTCGGTTGGGTCGATCAGCCCGTCCAGGCCGATCCGGCCACCTCCACCGGTCGAGCCGCTCTCACGACGGCCGTTCTGTTCCACGATGACTGAGATATTCAACCGGGTCATGGGGCGGACATCGCGGACCAGAATGCCGTCAGGGCGTAGAATCTCAACCTCCTGCACCGCAGCAGCAATAGTGGCGCTGACCTGTACTACACGCGGATCAAGATCACGGGCAAAGGCGTCAATCTCGCGCAATGTTTCGATCTTGACGGGAAAACTGGCAGATTCGATCGGGTCTTCGTCTGTATAGAGGCGCTTGTTGGTGGCCCGGGGGGCATCAGCTAGCGTTCCGCCACCATCACCGACCGCAAGCCGCGCGGTCTCGGCGGCCCGTTTCAGGGCAGGAATCGAGACGTCCGTTGAATGCGCATAGCCTGCCACTTCGCCCTGCACGGCGCGCAGGCCGAAACCTTCGGACGCGTCATAAGAAGCGGTCCGCAAGCGCCCGTCATCAAAGACCAGAGACTCGGATTTCCGGCGTTCAACGTACAGTTCTCCGTCCTCGGCCCCGGCGGTGGCGGATTGCAGTACTGCAAGCGCTTCGTCATGTGGAAGAGCGCTTTCAAACGGGCGAAACGGGTCGTTGGGCATCTCTTGGGACCTTTCGAGTTTGATCCAGATCAAAAATAGCGTCTGTTTGACGCAAGCATTTTGCTTTATCTACCCGCAGGAATATGGTTTTTAACGCGGCCAAAGACAACGGGTGAGGTGTGGCCGATTCACACCTTTTCGCCAGGGACGCAAAGATCAAACGATCAGGACAGAAAATGAAGAACGCTTTGAAGCTTTCGGGGCTTATGACAGCCCTCTCCAGCCTTCCCGCCATGGCTCAGGAGCTTGAGATTATCGGTCAGCCGGTTGACGGCGGCATAGGATTCCAGCCTGCAGCCACAAGCCTTGCCGAGGGGATTCATCGCCTGGATAATATGATTCTGGTGATTATTACCGCGATCTGCATATTCGTTGCGGGCCTGCTGGTTTACTGCATCATGCGTTATAACCAACGCGTCAACCCGACCCCGGCGCGATTCTCGCACTATACTCCGGTCGAGATCGTCTGGACGTTGGGTCCGATTCTGATTCTAGTATTCATCGGTGCTTTCTCTCTGCCGGTTCTGTTCAAGCAGCAGGAAATTCCCGAAGGTGATGTCGTTATCAAGGTTGTCGGCAACCAGTGGTATTGGACATATGAGTATGTCGATCACGATTTTGCATTCGACAGCTATCTGCTCGGCCACCCAGCCACGTTGGACGAAGGTACTCGCCCCGCCGATGCGGACGTGACGGCATTTGTCCTGGATGACGCGATGCGGGCCAAGCTGGCAGACGCAGGGTATAGCGACGATGAGTGGCTGCTGGCCACCGACACAGCGGTTGTTGTCCCGGTTGGCAAGGTCATCGTGATGCAAGTTACTGCGTCCGACGTGATCCATTCCTGGACCATTCCGTCCTTCGGTGTGAAGCAGGACGGTGTACCCGGACGCCTGGCTGAGCTGTGGTTTGAGGCCGAAAAGGAAGGCATCTATTTCGGCCAGTGTTCGGAACTGTGCGGCAAGGACCATGCCTATATGCCGATCACTGTCAAAGTTGTCAGCCAAGAGGCGTATGACGCTTGGCTGAAAGGTGCGATCGACGAGTATGCGGGCCTGCCGCAGAATTATCAGGTCGCTTCGAACTGATTTCAATAAGGGCGGGATGCGTCCCGCCTGCTACAAGATGCAGGCTGTGCGAGAGATCGCACAGCCTTCGCCCCAAAAGGACCCGAGATGAGCGACGCAAGCATCAATGCAAGCCAAACGACCGCCCAAGCGTATGCGAATGAGGCCAGCTTTGGCGATTACTTCGCCCTGCTGAAGCCGCGCGTGATGTCGCTGGTTGTATTCACGGCGCTTGTTGGTCTGCTGGCAGCGCCGGTACCGGTACATCCGTTCGTTGGGTTCTGCGCGATATTGTTCATTGCCATCGGAGGTGGCGCATCCGGCGCGCTGAACATGTGGTGGGATGCAGATATCGACCGCGTTATGAATCGCACCAAAGGTCGCCCAATACCGTCGGGCAAGGTACAAGAGGGCGAAGCGATGGCCTTGGGCCTGGCACTGTCCGGCCTGTCGGTGATCATGTTGGGTCTTGCAACCAACTGGTTCGCCGGAGCCTTTCTGGGCTTCACCATCTTCTTCTATGTCGTTGTCTACACGATGTGGCTCAAGCGCTCGACGCCACAGAACATCGTGATTGGCGGCGCAGCTGGGGCTTTCCCGCCGGTCATCGGCTGGGTCGCTGCAACCGGATCCATGTCCGTTGAACCTTGGCTGATGTTTGCCCTCACCTTCATGTGGACGCCGCCGCATTTCTGGGCGCTGGCCCTGTTTATGCGGTCGGATTACGACGATGCGGGTGTGCCGATGTTGACGGTAACCCATGGTCGGCGGGCGACGCGCTGGCATATTCTGGTCTACACCGTTCTGCTGGCAGTGCTTGCGATTGGAACCGGCTTTTCGGCAATCGGCGGTCCGATCTATCTGACTGTCGCTATTGTACTGAACGCGTTGTTCCTGCGCGGAGCATGGGCAATATCGCGTCGGACCGAGGATGACTCCGAGGCTGATAACTTCAAAGTTGAGCGTGGCTTTTTCAAGCTCTCGCTGCTGTATCTTTTCCTGCATTTCGGCGCGATCCTTGCCGAAGCACTGCTGAAGCCTTACGGGCTGGGAGGCTGGGCATGAGCCTGCGCAAAAGCCATGAGTTGCATCAACGTCGGTTCAGCCGAAATCTGGGCGTTGGCCTGACGCTTGCTGCATTCATCGTGCTGATCTTTGGGCTGACGATCGTCAAAGTCTCAGGGACCGATTTTAACAGGGCCATGCAAGAGGTGCAGAACTGATGGCGCTCACGGGGCCGCAAAAAACCGTCGTGCAAACCGTCGGCGTTGTTGTTCTGATGGGCAGCCTCGCCTGGGCTTCGGTACCGTTTTACGACTGGTTTTGCCGGGTCACCGGGTATGGCGGCACAACCGGAGTGGCTGAAGCCGCGCCAGAGGACATCCTTGAGCGCACTGTTACCGTTCGCTTTGACGCCTCAAAGGCGAAAGACATGGCCTGGGAATTTAAGCCGGTCGAGCGCCAGATGGAAATCCGCATCGGTGAAACGGGCCTGGCCTTCTATGAGGCATATAACCCCACGGACCGCCCGATTGCCGGTCAGGCGTCTTACAACGTTGCGCCTTATTCGGCCGGTGGGTATTTCCAGAAGATCGCCTGTTTCTGTTTTGAAGAACAGGTGTTGCAACCCGGAGAACGGGTTCAGATGCCGGTGAGCTTTTTCGTCGATCCCGAAATGGTCGAGGATCTGGAAGCCAAATATGTGCATACGATCACTCTGTCGTATACATTCTACGAAATTGACCTGCCCGAGGGCTATGCCGCCCTTGATGTTCAGGCTGATACAAACAAGAACTAACGCCTGTAGGTGAGGGACGCTGATGGCACACGCAAAAAATCATGATTACCACATTCTGACCCCTTCGATCTGGCCACTGATCGGCGCCGCGGGCGGCTTTGTAATGTTGTTCGGGGCCGTCCTCTGGATGCACGGCGTCACCTCCTACATGTTCTGGGCCGGTCTTGTTGCGGTTCTTTACACCATGTTCGCCTGGTGGTCCGAAGTGGTGGCCGAAAGCCGTGTAGGCGATCACACGCCGGTCGTGCGCATTGGCCTGCGCTATGGGTTCATCCTGTTCGTGATGTCCGAGGTGATGTTCTTCTTCGCCTGGTTCTGGTCGTTCTTCAAACACCGTATGTACCCGATGTACGACTATGCGGGCACCGAGTACATCCAGCCGGATATCCACGCGGTTGACCCGTTCCACTTGCCGCTGATCAACACGCTGGTCTTGCTGCTTTCGGGCTGTGCCATCACCTGGGCACACCACGCGCTGGTGCATGACAATGACCGGAAGGCGCTGATCAACGGCCTCGCTATTGGTATCGTTTTGGGCATCGCATTTACCGCTTTGCAGGGCTTTGAGTACTACGAATTGCTGGCCCATGAGGGCTGGAAATTCGGTGGTGATCAGTTCTATTCGAACTTCTTCATGGCAACCGGCTTTCACGGCTTCCACGTGATTATCGGCACCATCTTCTTGTCGGTCTGTTTAATCCGGGCACTGAAGGGTGATTTCACGCCGGAAAAGCACGTCGGTTTCGAGGCCGCGGCCTGGTACTGGCACTTTGTTGACGTTGTCTGGCTGTTCCTGTTCTTCGCAGTCTATATCTGGGGACAAGCCCCTTTGATCTGACGTCGGACCGGTAACAAAATTGCAAAAGCCGCCCCCAAGGGCGGCTTTTTCTCTATCAGGGTGCAAGATTGCACCCGATACAAATGGGTGGTTGCAATTCAGTTCACACCGCCCTTAACAAGACGCCGGTTTCTGCAACAAGGTTTGACCCCGCCATGCGCCGCATAACTTTCCTGCTGATCTTCGGGCTCGCCGGTCTGGGCGTACTTGTATCGCTGGGCGTCTGGCAGGTACAGCGGCTTGGGTGGAAACAAGACGTGTTGGCCGAGATTAACGACCGGATCTCTGCCGAGCCTGTTTCCCTGCCGCAGCAGCCTTCCGAGACACGGGACAAGTACCTACCGGTTTTCGTCCAGGGTGAGATGCAGCCGGGTGAAATCCATGTTCTGGTTTCGGTGAAACAAGTAGGCGCTGGCTATCGGGTTATCCAAGCTTTCGATACTGGCGACCGGACTATTCTGGTCGATCGCGGTTTTATCCCAGCCACTGCCAAACAGGTTGAAAGACAAACCGGGCAGATCGAACTGACGGGCAATCTGCACTGGCCGGATGAGATCGACGGCTATACACCCGAGCCAGATGTGGATGCCAATATCTGGTTTGCCCGCGATGTTCCCAATCTTGCTGCAGCTCTGGGAACCGACCCGGTTCTGGTAATCGCACGATCCCGGACCGATCCGAATTTGACACCTTTGCCGGTGAATACAGCAGGCATCCCGAATGATCACCTGGGATACGCAATCACATGGTTTGGCCTGGCTTTGGTCTGGGCTGCGATGACTGGTTATTTCCTGTGGCGCGGTCGCGCCCCATCAGAAAGTGAAGCGCAATGAAATATGTCTCAACCCGCGGGCAGGCGCCCGAACTGAGTTTTGAAGAGGCGATGCTGACCGGGCTGGCCCGCGACGGAGGCCTGTATCTGCCCGCTGAAATCCCGGTCTTGAGCCACGATGAAATCGCCGCGTTGGCAGGACTGTCTTATGAGGACATCGCCTTTCGCGTGATGTGGCCCTATGTCAGCGGATCATTTGGGGAAAATGAGTTCAAACAGATCATTGCCCGCGCCTATAAAGGGTTCGGCCATGACGCCCGCGCACCGTTGAAGCAGTTGAACGAGAACCACTTCCTGCTGGAGTTGTTTCACGGCCCGACACTGGCCTTCAAAGACTTCGCCATGCAGCTAATCGGTCAGTTGTTCCAGGTGGCGCTGAAGCGTCGCGGGGATCGGGTGACTATCGTGGGCGCGACCAGCGGTGATACCGGTTCGGCCGCGATTGAGGCGTTCCGGGGGCTGGATGCGGTAGACGTGTTTATCCTGTATCCGCATGGCCGCGTTTCCGAGGTGCAGCGTCGTCAGATGACCACACCTGCGGACAGCAATGTGCATGCTCTGGCCGTCGACGGGGACTTTGACGACTGTCAGGCCGCGTTGAAGGATATGTTCAACGATTTCGACTTCCGTGACGGTGTGAAACTGGCGGGGGTGAACTCGATCAACTTTGCCCGCGTGCTGGCACAGATCGTCTATTACTTCTCAGCTGCGGTCAGCCTTGGCGCGCCACATCGCAAGGTCAGCTTTACCGTGCCTACGGGTAATTTCGGGGACATCTTTGCGGGCTACCTGGCCAAACGCATGGGCTTGCCGATTGACCGGTTGGTAGTGGCGACCAACCAGAATGACATTCTGCATCGGTGTCTGGCAGGTGAAGGGTATTTCAAGGGAGACACGATCCCTTCGATCAGCCCTTCGATGGATATTCAGGTCAGCTCGAACTTTGAACGGGCGCTGTATTATGCCTATGACGAGGATGGCAATTCTGTGGCTCAGCTGATGGACGAGCTGAAGACGGGCGGCTTCAATGTCGGCCAAGGCGCGATGGAAGCGTTGCGCGAAAGCTTCGACTCGGGCCGCGTGTCCGAAGAGGAAACACTGGCGACGATCACAGCCACGCTGGCCCACAGCACCGAACTGGTCTGCCCCCATACTGCCGTGGGTATCAAAGTTGCCGAGGAGCACCGCGACGCGAACGTCCCGATGATCACTTTGGCGACCGCACACCCGGCCAAGTTCCCGGCTGCGGTCGAGAAGGCGAGTGGCGTACATCCGCCTCTTCCCTCTCGCATGTCTGATCTGTATGAACGTCCGGAACGGGTGACCCGCATCGCCAATGATCTGGGCGCCCTTGAGGATCATATCAAAGGGCATATCGCCGAGTGACTGTCAGACAAGACCAACTGAAGAACGGCTTCCGTATCGTCAGTGAACATATGCCGGGGCTGCAATCTGCGGCCATAGGCATCTGGGTAACCGCCGGTGCGCGCAATGAGCGGATCGAACAGAATGGCATAGCCCATTTCCTTGAGCATATGGCGTTCAAGGGAACCAAACGGCGATCCGCGCTGCAAATTGCCGAAGCGATCGAGGATGTGGGCGGGTATATCAACGCCTATACTTCGCGCGAGGTGACGGCCTATTACGCGCGCGTTCTAAAAGACGATGTGGCGCTGGCGATGGATGTCATCGGTGACATCGTCCTGAACCCGATCTTCGATCCGCGCGAGATTGAGGTCGAACGCGGTGTGATCCTACAGGAAATCGGTCAGGCCTATGACACGCCCGACGATGTAATCTTTGACTGGCTGCAAGAGCAAAGCTATCACGATCAGCCCTTGGGCCGGACCATACTTGGCCCCACTGAACGCGTCAGCGCATTCTCGCGCGAGGATCTGTCGGGTTTCGTGGCCGAGCATTATGGCCCTGAACAGATGATCCTATCCGCTGCTGGTGCGGTGGATCACGATGCACTGATGAAAACGGCCGAAGAGATGTTTGGTCACCTGCAACCACGAAAGGGTTTGATCCCTGAAGTGGCCCGATTTACCGGTGGTGAGGCGCGGCAGGAGAAAGAACTGGAGCAAGCTCATTTCGCTTTGGCGCTGGAAAGCCCCGGCTATCGCGACGACGCGATCTATACCGCGCAGATTTATTCGACCGCGCTGGGCGGGGGTATGTCTTCGCGCTTGTTTCAGGAAGTGCGGGAAACACGCGGGCTTTGCTATACGATCTTTGCCCAGGCCGGCGCCTATGCCGACACCGGGACAACCACGATCTACGCGGGCACATCTGCGGATCAGATCGGTGAGTTGGCGACGATCACCATTGACGAAATGAAACGTGCCGCCGAGGATATGAGCCCCGAAGAGGTCGCCCGTGCTCGTGCGCAAATGAAGGCCGGAATGCTGATGGGGCTGGAAAGCCCCTCGAACCGGGCCGAGCGTCTGGCGCGTCTGGTGCAGATCTGGGGACGGGTGCCGTCGCTTGAGGATACAGTCGCCAAGATTGACGCGGTCAGCACCGAAGATGTCCGCAGCTTTTCTGAACAGATAGCAGCACAAGCGCCAGCGGCGCTGGCGCTGTATGGTCCGGTATCAGGTGCACCCACACTCGCGGACTTGCAGGAGAGGCGCGCGGCGTGATGCTTCTGGGCAGACGCAAGCTGAAACTTGAAACCGAGCGGCTCAGCTTGCGCCCGCCCGTGCACTCCGATTTTAACGACTGGGCGGCGCTGCGACGCTCGTCCAGAGACTTTCTGACCCAGTGGGAGCCGATCTGGGCCTCGGACCACTTGAGCCGGAAATCCTTTACTAACCGTGTCTACTGGGCGCAGCGCTCGGTTGCGAGTGGGACGGCGATTCCGTTATTTCTGTTCCGGCGATCTGATGACCTGCTGGTCGGTGCGATCACGCTGGACAATGTGCGCCGTGGCCCAGCACAGGCGGGGACCCTGGGCTATTGGACGGGCCAAGCCTTTGCTCGCAACGGGTATATGCGCGAGGCTATTGGCGCGGTGGTCCATCATGCCTTCACGCGTTTAGACCTGAGCCGGATCGAGGCGGCCTGCCTGCCCGAAAACAAACCCTCGCGCGGATTGCTGGAAAGCTCGGGCTTTAAATACGAAGGCGTGGCGCAGTCCTATCTGCAGATTGACGGGCGCTGGCGAACGCATGTGTTATATGCCTGCCTGCGGTCAGACCGGCGCGGGAAGACCGAAGCCGGGTAGGTGGCCTCGGTGAGGCCATTGGGGCTCTGCCCCAAACCCCGAGGTATTTTTGGCCAGATGAACTAGGGGCATGACTTGGCGGGCTCTTGCGCTACAATCACGTCATGCGCTGGGTGGTTTTTGCATTGATGGTGATCTCGGGCGGGGCTGTGGCACAGGAGCGGCGGCCAAGCCATTGCATCGCCATTGCGGATGCGGCACCAGGGATCGAATACCTGCATAAAGCGGGGTGGCAAGATCCGGTGCCGGAGTATTCCGTCCGGATCAGCTATGTCGCGCATGCGTCTTTTCTGATCCAGACACCGGGCGGGTTGAACGCCGTGACAGATTTCACCGGCTTCATCGGCGGGGCCAGTTTGATTCCCGATGTGGTGACGATGAACCACGCCCATGGCACGCATTGGACCGCGCATCCCGATCCTGCCATTCCGCATGTGCTGGAAGGGTGGGGCGTGTTCGGGGAGGGGATCGAACATCATCTGGATCTGGAAGAGATGTTGGTGCGCAATGTCTCGACCGATATCCGGTCCGTCTATGGCGGGGTCGAAGAACGTGGCAATTCGATCTTTGTGTTTGAGGTTGCCGGGTTGTGCATTGGGCATCTGGGTCATCTGCACCACATTCCGTCGGACGCGCAATTTGCGGCCCTTGGACGGTTGGATGTTGTCATGGCAGCGGTGGATGGTGGGACGACCATGCCGCTGCCCGAAATGATTACAGTTCTGAAACGGTTGAAGAGTTCGGTCATCATTCCGATGCATTGGTTTTCAGACTATTCGCTGGATCGGTTTCTGGCGGATGTCAGGGGCGATTTCCCGGTTGAGCGCGATGGCGTGTCGGAAATCACCGTATCCCTGCGCTCACTTCCGGACCGGCCAACGGTGGTTGTGTTAGAGCCGCAATACCTGATCGAGTTGGAATAGGGCTTGTCGGGACCTGTTGCCTTGGGCAAGGAATGGGCATGACCCTGAATCCCGCAGACGATCAATTCGCCCAATCAATTCGCGCCGCCTTGCCGGATGAAGTGCTGCGACCGGTCACCGCGCGATATCTCGAGGAGCCGCGCCGTCGGATTTCCGGGCAGGCGGGGGTGCTTGCGGTGCCCAGAACGGCCGAGGAGGTGGCGGTTCTGATCCGATTGGCTGCCGAGGCATCGGTCCCGGTGGTGCCATATGGGGGCGGCACCGGTGTGGTTGGCGGTCAGGTGACGTCGGACGGGCCTGCGCCTTTGCTGATCTCGCTAGAGCGGATGACAGCGATCCGGGCTGTCTATCCGACAGAGAATGTGATGATTGCAGAAGGTGGTGTGATCCTTGCAGATGTGCAGGCGGCTGCCGAAGGCGCGAACCGGTTATTTCCACTTTCCCTTGCCTCACAGGGGTCATGTAGGATCGGAGGGAACCTGTCGACAAATGCAGGGGGAGTTAACGTGTTGCGCTATGGAAACGCCCGTGACCTGTGTCTGGGCCTTGAGGCGGTTCTACCAAGCGGCGAAATTTGGCATGGGCTCAGCCGGTTGCGAAAGGACAATACCGGGTATGATCTGCGCAATCTTTTGATCGGAGCCGAAGGGACGCTAGGGATCATCACTGCGGCGGCACTCAAGCTGTTTCCCCGCCCTGAGGCGGTTGGAACGGCCATGGTTCAGGTCACCTCTGCCGAAGCGGCGGTTGATTTTCTGGCGCTGGCGCGGGACCTCATGGGGGACAGCGTCAGTGCATTTGAATTGCTTCACCAACAGGGTCTTTTGTTCCTGAGTGAGGTTCTGCCAGACACGCGGCAGGCCTTTGCCGAGCCGCCCGAATGGTCTGTACTGATCGAGATTGGCTTGTCGATGGGCCAATCACCTGAAACCGCGTTTGAGGTGCTGTACGAGGCCGCTGAGGCACGTGGGCTGGTCACCGATGCGGTGATTGCACAAAGCGAGGCGCAGCGGCAGGACATGTGGGCCGTGCGCGAGCGTATTCCGGATGCAAACCGGCTGATCGGGTCGGTCTCAAGCCACGATATCTCGGTGCCGATCTCGGCCATCCCAGAATTTATCCGGCGTGGTGCAGATGTTGTGGCCGCGCTTGGTCCGTATCGGGTGAACTGTTTCGGGCATCTGGGCGACGGCAACCTACATTACAATGTGTTTCCGCCAAACGGGCATTCCCGGTCAGAGTATGACGCCGAAAGTGCGAAGGTAAAAAGAGCCGTTCATGACCTTGTGCATGAGTTCCAGGGCTCTGTCAGCGCAGAGCACGGTATCGGGCGATTGAAGACCGAAGATCTGGAGCGATATGGCGATCCGGTCAAATTGAGCGCGATGCGGGCGATCAAATCAGCGTTGGACCCCAAAGGGATCATGAACCCCGGCGCGGTCCTGCGGCTGTAACTGCGGGATCGATCAGAGCCCTTCGAATTCGCACAGGACATGAACATCCATGCCCATCTCTTCCAGAACCTTGCGCCCGCCCAGTTCTGGCAGGTCGATGATGAAGGAACATGACACGATCTCGCCGCCCAGCCGTTCGATCAGTTTGATCCCGGCGGCGGCGGTGCCTCCGGTGGCCAGCAGGTCATCCACGACCAGAATTTTCTCACCCGGTTGGATGGCGTCATCGTGAATCTCGACAATGGCCTCGCCATATTCCAGCGTGTAATCCTGGCTGATTGTTGTGCCGGGCAGCTTGCCCTTTTTGCGGATGGGGACGAAACCGACGCTCAGCTGATGAGCGATGGCGCCGCCCAAAATGAAACCGCGCGCCTCAAGCCCCACGACCTTGTCGATCTGTTCGCCAGCATAGGGGTGCAACATCTGGTCAATCGCCATGCGAAACCCGCGCGGGTCCGCAAACAAGGTGGTGACATCCCGAAACATGATCCCTTCGTGCGGAAAATCGACGATGGTTCGGATGTAATCCTTGACTGACTTGTTTCTTGACATGACCAACCCCTTCTGGCGTCAAAACACGCTGGGTTGTTTGGCCCATCGGGGACGGTCATGCAAGAACAGAATGAATGTGCTGGCTTGCAATCTTCCTAGAACGTGCGATTGCCTATCTCTCCGAAAAAACCAGATAGGTTTTCCAAGACGTCGTCTTTTTTAGCCAATGCGCTGGTTCCGAAAAAGAATTACCTGAATTGAACACAGGCTACTTGCAAAGATTCCGCAAGGTTGTTAGCTGCCCATCATATGTTTTATATATACTAAGTATATACGTTTTATTTCTTCTGAAGTCTTTTGGAGACAAAGTGCATGTCAGGGACAGATTGTAAGATTTCAGTCAAAAAGGACAGCCAGCTGGTTCTGCGGTTGGATCGTGGCGAGCGCGATGCTTTTGTAGAGCTGTGCAGGGAACTCGACACGTCGGCGGCGCGGGAAATCAGGCGGTTTATTCGCGGATTTATGAAGGATCACGCTGTAGATTAGGCCCTCAGGCCGGGCGACGCAGGATTGACGTGGCGATCCCCATACCGATCAGGGTCAGCCCCCCGAAACGCGTCAATGCGCGAATGGTGCTTGCGCGGCCGATCATATGGCGCAGCCGATCTGCCAAAAGGGCATAGGCCAATGCGTTCAACCAGGCCAGCCCGACGAAAGTGCCTATCAGGATCGCGAATTGAGGGCCCAAAGGTTCGGCAGGGCGCAGGAATTGCGGCACGAAGGCGATAAAGAACGCAATCGATTTGGGGTTCAGGGCGGTTACAGCGGCCGCGTGACCAAAGACGCCTCGCGCAGTGATATCTGCGTCAGGTTCAACCGCTTGCAGCCCCGCCGATGGGGCGCTGCGCAGTAACTTGATGCCCAGCCAGACCAGATAGGCTGCGCCGACCCACTTTAGGACAGAAAACAACGTAGCTGAGGCCAGCACCAACGCCCCCAATCCCAGCAATGAGGCTGTCATGGCCACCAAATCGCCAACCGCCACCCCGGTGGCCGAGGCTACGGCAACGCTGCGGCCTTTGGACAGCGCATAGCTGAGCACCAGCAGAACAGTGGGGCCGGGGATCAGCAGCAAAGCGGTGGATGCGGCCACAAAGGCCAGCCAGATGTCAAAGGGCATGTGATCTCCGATTAAGATACGCCAGTATCAAGCTTTGGTGATGGGCAAAGGTCAAGCCCCTGAGGGCCGGGTCACGCGGTGCATCAACGCCTCAAGTGGTCCGCGTCTGAAGCGCAGGAACCATAGCAGCGCAAATCCTGAGGACAGCACGCAGAAACCCAAGGCGTAGCCAACGATCTGTGGCGCGCTGAGCGATCCGTCCAGCAGGCCGGCCTCTTCCAGAATGCCCATCCCGATTACGATATGCGCAATATAAAGCGTCAGGCTTTGCCGTCCGGGCGCAGTCAGCGCCATCGCGGCGCCCAGCCCCTGAATCCGCAGCCAGAGCTTTAGCAACAGGCCTATCACCACACAGGCGGTTCCAGCCCCGGCCAAAATGTAAAACGGCCCCGGAGGGATGGATTGAGTGCCCAGATAGGCGGCCAGGCCAGGATCGGTTGTCAGCTTTTGCGGAAACAGGGCCAGAACGGCTGCGCCAAATCCCCACATGATCAACCGGTGCTGAACACAGACCGTCTGTAGTTGCGATCGCCCAATCGCCATACCGATCAGCAAGAACGCTGCCCAAGGTAGAACGGGGTGCCAACCATTGAACAGCAAGTTTCGTACAAAGCCCGGTATCGTCCACAGGTCGGTATGGGTCAGGGAAACCCAGTCCCATCCCTGATTGTAGTCAAAGACAAGATTGGCGAGCACGGCCAGAACGACAACACCACCTGCGCCAAGCCACAACCCAATGATCGACGAGGACAGAAACGCCGCGCCGACAACAAAATACAATGCATAGAAATGCAGGATATCGGCCTCAAACATGGTCATGTTGATCAGGCCAAGTACGAACAGAAATGCAGCCCGTCGTAACAGAATTCCAGCAGAAAGGCTGGACAGGCCAATACCGATCCCGGCCAGAATGACAAACAATGCAGCAGCACGACCTTCCAGTGCATCGACAAGCGCCGATGCCCAGTCATCTGCCGGTTTGACCTGCGCCGCGATGCGAAAGTTCACCAGCACCATGCCGCAAAATGCCAGAAAGCGTGCGGCGTCCAGGGCCTCGAGCCGTTTCATTCCTATCCTCTTCGTTCCCTGCCGCCCGTACCGAACTTAAAAGGCTGCCTTTCGGTTAAGTACTGATGCGGCCGACCGGTATAGGCACTGATACCAATCGCTAGAGCACCCGCCCCGCGACTGCGTCCAGTTTCGCCAGCAGCGCCGGATCACGTTTTTCTGGCGCGGTCAGGATCGCGTATTCCAGCGCCCGGTCACACCCGTGCGGGCAGGGCAGGCGCTCTGCCCCCAGCAACTCTGGCAAGCCCTTGACCAGCGCCCGGCCTTTTTCGGCGTTCCCGGTCAGGGTGGCGATAATGGCGGTCACGTCGACCTCGCCATGGTCCGGGTGCCAACTGTCATAGTCGGTGACCATCGCGATCGAAGCATAACAAAGCTCGGCCTCTCGGGCGAGTTTAGCCTCGGGCATGTTGGTCATTCCGATCACATCGCAGCCCCAATGCTCGCGGTACATTTTGGATTCTGCCAGTGTCGAGAACTGCGGCCCCTCCATCGCCAGATAGGTGCCGTCGCGATGAACGGTGATGCCGGCGGCCTTGCCAGCAGTCTCACAAGCATCTGACAAGCGCGGGCAGGTTGGGTGTGCAACGCTGACATGGGCCACGCAGCCAGAGCCAAAAAAGCTTTTGTCCCGCGCAAAGGTGCGATCGATGAACTGGTCGACGACAACAAAATCTCCGGGCGCCATATGCTCGCGGAATGATCCGCAGGCCGAGATCGAGATCACATCCGTGATCCCCAGACGTTTCAGCGCGTCAATATTGGCGCGATAGGGCACGTCCGTCGGCGAATGAATGTGGCCACGCCCGTGGCGAGGCAGGAACGCCATCTCGATCCCGTTCAGCGCGCCGGTCAGTATTTGGTCCGAAGGTTTACCCCAAGGCGTTTCAACCGAGACCCATTGCGCATTCTCCAATCCGTCGATGTCGTAAATGCCTGATCCGCCGATGACGGCAATCTTGGTCTGGGTCACTGGTTTTCTCCGATTACGGTGCTTGTTCAATGATTTGTGCGCTGGGCTGCCTGGTTTGACAAGGGTGAACGCCCAGTGGTTCTATCACTTTTTCGCAGGGGTTCGGGTCGTTGCTATCCGAGCCAGGCAGAGCATCAAGCCAAGGTGTGACGGCAACGAACCGACATCAATTCACCTATTCGCGAGATATGTGCTATGCGTGCTGCGCATATCAGCCTCCCGCCTGATGCGGTGGCTCAAAAACCGGTTCACAGATAGAAGTCCCTTTTTCGCGCGAACCCATAAACCAACAGGACGCCCTATGCCCCGAGCTATGCTGGCAAGCTTTGCCAATCGTATCGCCAAACCTGATCTTCGTTGGGTTCCGGATGAGGGCCTGACCGTCTCGCGCCTTCGGATCGAGCTGCTGTCCGGCCTGACGGTTGCACTTGCTTTGGTCCCTGAGGCGGTGGCCTTTGCGTTTGTCGCGGGCGTGCATCCTCTGGTTGGTTTGTATGCTGCGTTCATGGTGGGGCTGATTACTGCACTGATCGGTGGGCGTCCGGGTATGATTTCGGGCGCAACCGGGGCCCTGGCCGTGGTGATGGTTGCCTTGGTGGCAGAACATGGGGTCGAATACCTCTTCGCTACAGTTGTTTTGATGGGAATACTGCAGCTGATCGCAGGGGCGATGCACTGGGGGCGTTTTATCAGGCTGGTACCACATCCAGTGATGCTGGGGTTTGTGAACGGATTGGCCATCGTGATTTTTCTGGCCCAGATGGGCCAGTTCAAAGTTCCCGGCAGCATGGAAAACACGGGCCATGGCATGAGCGGTGGCGAATGGCTTTCCGGTATTCAGCTTTTTACCATGTTGGGTCTGGTCGGCCTGACTATGGCGGTGATCCTTATCGTGCCGCGCATTACACGCATTGTCCCGGCGCCTTTGGCAGGGATCATGGTCGTCGCAGCATTGGTGATTGGTTTTGGACTGGACGTCCCACGGGTGGGCGATCTTGCCTCGATCGAAGGTGGCTTGCCGCCGTTCCACATCCCGATGGTGCCGCTGAACTGGGAGACGTTTGAGATCATCCTGCCATACGCCGTAATATTGGCAGCGATTGGCCTGATCGAGTCGCTTCTGACCCTGAACCTTGTTGGCGAAATCACCGGCAAACGTGGCGGTGCCTCGCAAGAATGTATCGCCCAAGGGTTTGCCAATGTGGCCACTGGCTTTTTCGGAGGCATGGGCGGCTGTGCCATGATAGGTCAGTCCATGATCAACGTGAAATCAGGTGGGCGTACGCGCATTGCCGGTATCGCAGCGGCGCTGTTCCTGTTGGTATTCATCCTGTTCGCCTCCCCTCTGATTGAGCAGATTCCATTGGCCGCTTTGGTCGGGGTCATGTTCATGGTGGTGATCGGGACCTTCGCCTGGAATTCGTTCAAGATCATGCGCAAAGTGCCTTTGATGGACGCGTTTGTCATCGTGCTGGTGACAGTCGTGACTGTGATGGAGGACCTGGCGGTAGCGGTTGTTGTTGGTGTGATCGTCTCGGCCCTGGCTTATGCTTGGAATAACGCCAAGCGTATCCATGCAATCACCCGCGATTCACTGACGGAAAAAGGCGCAAAGGTCTACGAGATTCAAGGGCCGCTGTTCTTTGGTTCGTCCGAGGGATTTGTTGAGATATTCGACGTTTCAAACGACCCGGAAACCGTGATTGTCGATTTTGCCGAAAGCCGTGTGGTGGATCAGTCGGCATTGCAGGCCATCGAGAACATCGCTTCGAAATATGAAGCCGCAGGAAAGCGCGTCATGCTCCGCCACCTCAGCCGTGACTGTCACAAACTGCTGAACAAGGCAGGCCATTTGATGGTCGACAGCGACGATGACCCCGATTACGCGCTGGCGGTCGATTATTCTGTTCGCACCGGCATTCTGGGTGGGCACTGATTGTGAAAGGCGGCCAAATGGGCCGCCTTTTTAGGGGGCTAAACGCTCCAGCATATCGACGTTTCCGGACAGCAGAGCACTTTCGGCTTCGGTAATCAGATCAGTTGGCCAATCCCACCACTTCAAAGCAAGCAGCCGGCCGATTGTACCGGCCTCAAACCGATACCGTCGTACTTCTGCAGGATTGCCTGTCACGATTGCATAAGGCGGTACTGTTCCGCGCACGACGGATCCTGCACCGATAATGGCGCCATCTCCGATTTTAGCGCCAGGCATGATCAAGGCACCGTATGCGATCCAAACGTCATTTCCGATCACGGTATCGCGCCTGTCAGGTTGATATTCCAACAGCTTTTCGGGATCGAAAACGGGAAAAGGATAGCATGTCGCCCCGCTCATGGCGTGATTGGCCGATGAAGTGATGAACCGGACGCCGTGGGCGATTTGACAGAATCTACCCAAGCCAAGTTTTTCGCGGGAAAACGGGAACAAATAAGGGGCAAGGCGTTGCGCCCAATCCTCTGGTGCGTCGAAATCCGACGCATAGCTGTATTCACCGGCTTCTATTCTGGGGTGGTCGATAGCCTGAGACAGGAAGACCGTACCCGGGTGGTCCGAGCCGTCAGGCAATGTGATTGGGTATCGGCGCGATGCGTCAGGTAAAGGCATTAGTCATCCGGTCTTGAAAGACTGAACAGCTCGGACGCAACCGAATAATCCCGGTAGCCAAGCCGTGCCAGTGGTTTGAAAGACGTCACATCGAATTTGCCATCCCGCATATGGTCGTCGTTCAGATGCACTCCTGTCACTTCGCCAAACACAACCCGGTTCGCCTGTCCGGGCAGGGTCACGATCTGCGTGAGCTTGCATTCCAATGCGGCTGGGGCACCTTCGACACGGGCGCAGGGGATGGTCTCGCATTCGATTGCGGTAAGGCCGGCGTGTTTGAACTCGTCGACATGTTTGGGCAGCGCGGCTGAACTGGCGTTCATTGCGTCGCGGTGGGCGTGGGCGACAACGTTCACGCAGAATACGCCTGTTGCCTCGATATTGGCGATGCTGTCTTTTCCACCGTCCTGATCGGCCTTGGTTCCGGTCGAGGCAAACATGACCTGCGGGGGTGTGTAGGCCACACCATTAAAGAACGAATAGGGCGCGAGGTTGTTGGTCCCATCCGCGCCACGGGTTGATATCCAGCCGATCGGGCGCGGGGTGATAATGGCGTTGAACGGATTGTGTGGCAGGCCGTGGCCGTCTTCTGGGCGATAGAACATAAGGTCTCCAAGCGTTTGCCCAAGGCGTAACGAAGTGCTAGGGCGAATTCCAGCTAGGAAAAGAGGGCAGAGTGCAGCAATTCGTGATCAGGCCGGAGGAGCCGGACGATTGGTGGGAGGTCGAGGCTTTGTACGATCTGTGCTTTGCGCCCGGGCGCGAGGCGCTGTCTTCGTACCGCCTGCGCGATGATGTTCCGCCAATGTCAGGCTTGTCACAAGTGGTGCGGGACGGGCAGGATATCCTGGCAGGTGCAATAAGATTCTGGCCCGTGCATGTTGGCGATCAGGACGCGCTGCTTTTGGGCCCTGTGGCCGTCCACCCGACCCATCAAGGTGAAGGACTGGGTGGATTTTTGATCCATGAAGGATTGCGGGCCGGGCGAACCAAGGGTTGGGACAGGGTCATGTTGGTCGGGGATGCACCCTATTATGCTCGGTTTGGATTCACCCGTCTGACCGGGGTCGAGATGCCCCCGCCAACCAACCCGGATCGGGTTCTGGGCGTGGACCTGATACCCGGCGGATGGGACGGAATAACTGGTCCGGTAACCCGCTGGAGCCGCTGAGCTATTGAAACCGTTGCGGTAAGTGCCGATGTTCTAGGGGCAGGAGGGTACTTATGCAGGACATGGTTCTTGTCGGAAAACTCAATGCCGAAGCGGAACTGGACCGTTTGGCCGGATTTTACCAATCCGCCGGAGGGCCGGGCGTTAAGCTGTTGAACAGTGTCGGTGGCTCGGCAGAGTCGTTGCTTGAACAGCTGCCGCCATCTGTGCGCGAAGCCCTAACTGGGGCGACAGAAAAGGCGCTTTGGATTGCGATGAACGCGGCTGAAGGGTCGCGTAGGGCGGTGCCCGATCAGTTGCCATGGGTCAATACGGCCCTGACGACAGCCATGGGAGCTGCAGGCGGTATCGGTGGCGTTCCGACCGCATTGATGGAGTTACCGGCAACCACGACCATGCTGCTGCGTTCAATTCAGGGCGCTGCGGCGCGCGAAGGGTTTGACCCTTCTGAGGATGGTGTCAAATTCGACTGTGTCCGGGTATTGTCAGCCGCTGGTCCGATGTCTTTCGATGACGGCGCGGATCTGGGTTTCTTTTCGGCGCGCCTGACCCTGACAGGCCCAGCTTTGCAAAAGCTGATATCTGCCGTTGCCCCGAAACTGGCCGTTGTTCTGGGACAAAAGCTGGCTGCGCAATCCGTGCCTGTGTTGGGCGCCATTGCCGGTGGCGGGACGAATTACGTCTATACCCGCTATTACCAACAGATCGCCCGCGTCCATTTTGGCCTGAGGCGGCTGTCAGTAGATGCCGATATTCCGCATGAGGTTCTGATCCGCAAACTTGAGGCGCGGATGCAAGGGATTGAAAAATAACGCTTCATATGGCATTCTTCAGGCGCAGGTCCGATAAATAAGCGCAAAAGCGCACCGGGCAGGCGGATAAAACGTTCCCTGGAGAGGCAGCAGGACGTGATCGAGCAAGGGCAACTCAACCTGCATCAAGCGGGCACTGTACGAGTCGTACGGCAATCGGCAGCTCTGTGCTATCGTGTCCAACGCGGCACGCCTCAGGTGTTGCTCATTACAACGCGTGGTTCCGGTCGTTGGATAATACCCAAGGGGAATTTGATCGAAGGCCTCTCACCCTCCGGTACAGCCAGTCAAGAAGCCTGGGAAGAGGCGGGTGTGACCGGTACTTGCACTCCAAATGCCTTTGGGCAGTTCCTGCATTACAAGCGGAGGTACAAGAAAGGATCAGCGGTTTATCTGGTCGATGTCTATCCGCTGGTGGTCAAATCCCTGGCCGCGCGATACCCTGAATGGCAAGAGCGCAAGCGCAGGTGGTTTTCGCTGGGACATGCCGCCTCTCGGGTTAATTCGCCCGATCTTGCATCATTGTTACGCAATGTAGAGCATTTGTATCACTGATGTCCCCCTCAGGGGCTTGCCATTGCAATAGTGGTTGGTATCTATTTGGCATCCGACATCTGGACAGAACATGATTCAATATGCGTTGAAATGTAATAGCGGTCACAGCTTTGACAGTTGGTTTCAATCAGCCGCCGCTTACGACAAACTTGCCGCCGCGGGCATGGTGACATGCGCTGTGTGCGGTGATCCGCAAGTTGAAAAAGCAATCATGACCCCGCGTGTCCGCCCCGGACGTACGGTCGAATCTCGTACCACGGTTCCGGCATCTCGGGATGAGGTCGTCAACATGGCAACGCCAAGCGTTGATGTCGAGAAAGCCCTTTCTGAGCTGCGGCGCAAAGTCGAGGACAACTCGGATTATGTTGGCAAGGATTTTGCCAAAGAGGCCCGTAAGATACATTTGGGCGACGCGCCGGAACGTGCGATCTATGGCGAGGCCAAGCCAGAAGAAGCCAGGGCATTGATCGATGACGGCGTTCCTGTTGCGCCGCTGCCTTTCGTACCTTCGCGCAAGACGAACTAGCCCATGCATGTTGTTATCACCGGTGCTGGGCGGGGGATCGGAAAGGTTCTGGCGGACAGGTATCGGGCGCAAGAATGCGACGTAACGGGCACGGCTCGGGATGGCAGCGCGGAGGTGGCGCTGGATGTAACAGACCCAAAACAACATAAAGCGATGGCGGAAAAACTGGCAATGCGCCCTGTTGATCTGCTGGTCTGCAATGCCGGTGTATATCTGGATAAATCCCAAACCATCGATGGCTACCCCGCCGAAATGTGGGCGCAGAGTTTCGCTGCCAATGTGACGGGGGTCTTTCTGACAGTTCAGGCCTTGTTGCCCAATCTGCGCGCGGCACAGGGAAAGATTGCGATTTTATCCTCGCAGATGGCCTCGCACACGCGGGCGCCTGGTGGCAGCTATATCTACCGCTCGTCCAAGGCGGCGGTTCTGAACCTGGGGCGCAATCTTGCTGTGGACCTGCGCGGCGACGGCATTTCAGTAGGCATTTACCATCCCGGCTGGGTTCAGACGGATATGGGTGGGACCGGGGCTGATATCACGGTTGATAAGGCTGTTCAGGGCCTGATCAACCGTTTCGATACTCTGTCACTTGAAAGTACTGGGTGCTTTGAAACCTATGAAGGCCAGTCGCACCCTTACTGACGGGCAAGAGCGACTTTAGGGATCTCATATACCTCACCGGGATCAACGAAAATCACCATAACATCGCCTCGGTTTTCATAGGTGATCTTAGCTGCCGAATTTGTCGAATCCGGGATGCCATCGGTGAAATAGATGTTGCGGACTTCGCCATTTCCTATCGCAACCGCAAGCGTAGAGCTGCCGTCGTCACGGCGCCGCATTTCGGCGTTGCAAGTGCGCATCGCCTCGCCTGGGCTGGTCGCACAGGGCACTTTCCCCAAGGCGTTTTGACCGTCGGTGCCGGTCAGCGAGGCGACTTGCGCCGCCGCAGGTGTGGAAAATAGGGCAAGGACAAGGGCAAGACGGTGCATTGAATACCTCGTAGTGAATTTGATGCGTCAGGCTTACACCGTCATACGCGGTTGTAAAGCGATGCTAGGCCCCGACTGATGCGGTATTGCACTCTTGCTCTTGCGGCCCCCCTCGCATAAGACGCACGGGATCTGAATTCCAAGGCGCGGAGACATCAGCCCCCATGCCCGTACTCGTGATGAAATTCGGCGGCACATCCGTCGCAAATCTGGACCGTATCCGCCGTGCTGCAAAGCGCATTGGCGTTGAGGTGGCCAAGGGTTATGACGTGATCGTCATCGTCTCGGCCATGTCGGGCAAGACCAACGAGCTGGTGGGCTGGGTCAACGAAACCTCGCCACTGTTTGATGCGCGCGAATATGACGCCGTGGTGTCTTCGGGGGAAAACGTCACCGCCGGCCTTATGGCGCTGACATTGCAAGAGATGGACGTACCAGCCCGCAGTTGGCAGGGCTGGCAGGTGCCGTTGCTGACCACCAGCGCCCACAGCCAGGCCCGGATCGAGGATATTCCGACCGACAACCTGAACCAGAAATTCGGCGAGGGCATGAAAGTGGCCGTTGTCGCGGGTTTCCAGGGTCTCAGCCCTGAAGGCCGTATCACGACACTTGGCCGTGGCGGGTCGGATACCACTGCGGTGGCCTTTGCTGCCGCATTCGGGGCCGAGCGCTGCGACATCTATACCGATGTAGATGGCGTTTACACGACCGACCCGCGCATCTGCCAAAAAGCGCGTAAGCTGGATCGGATCTCATTCGAAGAAATGCTGGAACTAGCCTCGCTTGGGGCTAAGGTGCTGCAAACCCGCTCGGTTGAGCTGGCGATGCGATATAAAGTGAAATTGCGCGTTCTCTCAAGTTTTGAAGAACAATCCGACGAGGCTGGTACGCTGGTCTGCGACGAGGAGGATATCATGGAATCCAATGTTGTGGCCGGTGTGGCCTATTCTCGTGACGAGGCCAAGATGACCGTCGTTTCCGTGGCGGACCGCCCCGGTATCGCCTCGATCATCTTCACGGCGCTTAGCGACGCGGGCGTGAATGTGGATATGATCGTTCAGAACATCTCGGACGAAGGGCGCACGGATATGACCTTTTCCTGCCCCACGGATCAGGTGACGCGCGCCGAAAAGGCGCTGTTGGCTGTGAAAGACCGAGGAGAGCTGAACTATGCCGACCTGGTCGCAGATAATGATGTCTGCAAGGTTTCTGTGGTCGGGATTGGAATGCGTTCGCAATCGGGTGTTGCGGCCAAAATGTTCAAGATACTCTCGGATGAGGGTATCAACATCAAGGTCATTACAACCTCTGAGATAAAAATTTCCGTCTTGGTAGACAGGAAATACATGGAACTTGCGGTTCAGGCACTGCATGATGCCTTTGAATTGGACAAGGCGGCCTGAGCAATTCAGCCAAGGGTCACGCCTGAAACCTTAGACTGGTTGGGCTATGGCAGACGGCACTGAAACAGAATCCCGTAAGCTGCTGGGGCGGCTGCGTGAAGAGATGGCGAGCGAAGCTGCCGGTCAGGAACGTCTTGACCGGATCACTCACCTGATCGCAGACAGTATCCGGGCCGAGGTCTGCTCGATCTATCTGTTCCGCGACGAAGAAACCCTGGAACTTTGTGCGACCGAAGGCCTGTCGCCCGAGGCCGTCCATAAGACCCGTATGCGCATGGGCGAAGGACTGGTGGGGCGCGTCGCGAAATCCGGCAAAATCGTGAATACCCCTGATGCACCGTCCGCCAAGGGCTTTCGCTATATGCCTGAAACGGGCGAAGAGCGTTTCTCGTCTTTTCTGGGCGTGCCCATTCAGCGGCTGGGTGAAAAGCTGGGCGTTCTGGTCGTTCAGTCCCGCAATGCGCGCGAGTTTTCGGCGGATGAAGTTTACGCGCTGGAAGTGGTTGCAATGGTTCTGGCAGAAATGGCTGAACTCGGTGCCTTCGTGGGCGAGGGCGCGGCCCTGTCGCCACGCCACCAGCAACCAGTTCAGTTTACCGGCGGTCCTGCACAAGAGGGCTCGGCCGAAGGCCATGTCTGGCTGCATGAGCCGCGCGTTGTTGTTACCAACCCGATTGCCGATGACCCGCACCGCGAACAAGAACGTCTGACCGAGGCGGTCGAAGAATTGCGCGTCGGTGTCGACAAGATGCTCGAGATATCCAAGAACGGCGACAAGGAACAGCTGCAGGTTCTGGAAGCCTATCGCATGTTCGCCAACTCCAAAGGCTGGATGCGCCGGATGGAGGAGGACATTGCACTTGGGCTTAGCGCCGAAGCTGCGGTGGAAAAGGAACAATCCCAGGCGCGCGCGCGCATGAGCCAAGTCTCCGACCCCTATCTGCGCGAGCGATTGGCGGATCTGGACGATCTCAGCAACCGTCTGCTGCGCATTTTGACCGGGCAAGGGCAGACAAACAGTGCCGACCTGCCACCGGACCCAATCCTGGTTGCCCGGAATATCGGTCCAGGTGACCTGCTGGAATATGGCCGGTCCTTGAAAGGCATCGTGCTCGAAGAGGGCTCGGTCGGAAGCCATGCCACCATTGTTGCCCGTGCTTTGGCCATACCACTGGTGGTCCATGTCGGGCGCATTACGACCGAGGCCCTGAACGGAGACCATATCCTGGTTGATGGCGATCAGGGCACTGTGCAGCTGAGACCAGAAGATACCGTGGTCAGCGCGTTCCGTGATAAGGTCGCGATGCAGGCCAAGGCGCAGGAACGCTATGCCTCAATCCGCGAAACGCCAACGGTGACTCGGGATGGAGAGCGGATCAATCTGGTGATGAACGCGGGTCTGATGGCGGACCTGCCTTCGCTGAACAATTCCGGTGCCGAAGGCGTGGGCCTGTTTCGTACTGAGCTGCAGTTCCTGATCCGCAATAAGATGCCCAAGCGTTCGGAGCTTGTGACGCAATATCAGCGGGTTCTGGATGCGGCCGATAAAAAGCGTGTGGTATTTCGCACGCTGGATATCGGGTCCGACAAAGTTCTGCCCTACATGAAACACATCGAGGAGCCGAACCCGGCCTTAGGCTGGCGCGCAATTCGGGTTGGCCTGGATAAACGCGGCGTGATGAGGATGCAGCTGCAGGCTCTGCTCCGGGCCGCCAATGGTCGTCCGTTGACGGTCATGTTCCCATTCGTGGCACAAGCGGAAGAGTATTATGAAGCGCGATGGGAAGTGAATAAGACCATCGACCGCGAGAAACGTCTGGGCCATGCCCTGCCTGAAAGTATTGAAGTCGGAGCGATGTTGGAAACACCCTCACTCGCTTTTGCACCGCAGAAGTTTTTTGACGAAGTCGATTTCATTTCGATTGGTGGCAATGATCTGAAACAGTTCTTCTTTGCTGCCGACCGTGAAAACGAGTTGGTCCGCCGCCGCTATGACTCGCTGAATGTCAGTTTCCTGACTTTTATCGAACGGATCGTAGAACGCTGCAACATCTCGGATACGCCGCTCAGCTTCTGCGGTGAAGACGCAGGACGACCGGTCGAGGCACTCTGTCTGGCCGCGATGGGAATCCGGACGTTGTCGATGCGCCCGGCGTCGATTGGGCCGGTCAAAAGCGTATTGTTGCGGGCAGATCTGCAAGCAGTGCGCAAGATCATATCGGACGCTCGTCATCGCGGAGAGCAATCCGTGCGGCCGGCTGTGATGGAATGGTTACGCAGCCAGGGGTAGTGCGTCAAATCCACCCTTGCTTTCTTTTCTCGCTTTGCCTAAGGAAATGGTGAATGTTAGCGATAACATTTTCTATTCACCGGCGCTGTTAGCTTTAAGTGCTATTGTGGTTCAGCAGAGGATTGAAGGAGCCCGACGATGGTTTCACGCGTAATTCCCGTTAACCCGTTCGATCTGGTGCTGTTTGGCGCGACCGGTGATCTGGCGCAGCGAAAAATCCTGCCGGGTTTGTGTCATCGTTTCGAAGTCGGCCAGATGCCAGACGAAGCCCGGATTATCGGGTCTGCCCGATCCGCCATTGATAGCGACGCGTTTCGGGATCAGATACGCGCCTCGATGAAAGAGTTCGCGCCGGAATTCAAAAAAGACGTTCTGGACCGCTTTCTGTCACGCGTGGAATATGTACAGGTTGATGCCTTGGGTGATGCGGGCTGGGACAATCTGGCCAAGTCATTGCGCCCAGACGTTGTGCGAGCGTTTTACCTTTCTGTCGGCCCAAGCTTGTTCTCGGGCATTGCGAAACGGCTGAACGATCACGATCTTGCAACGCCTGACAGTCGTATCGTTGTGGAAAAGCCGTTTGGTCATGATCTGGCCTCGTCCAAGGCGCTGAACGAAGGGCTGCGCGCCTGTTTCGAAGAACATCAGATCTATAGGATCGACCACTATTTGGGCAAAGAGACCGTGCAGAACCTGATGGCCCTGCGCTTTGCCAATTCCCTGTTCGAGCCGTTGTGGAACGCAACACATGTCGACCACGTCCAGATCACCGTGGCTGAAACCGTCGGCGTCGAGGGGCGCGGGGCCTATTACGATCAGTCGGGTGCAATGCGGGATATGATCCAGAACCACTTGGTACAGCTGCTGTGCCTGACAGCGATGGAGCCGCCGTCCAAGTTCTCTCCCAACGCGGTTCGCGATGAAAAGGTCAAAGTGATCGAGGCGCTTGAGCCGGTGATGCCTGCGGATATCGCCCGCGGTCAATACCGCACGGGCGAGGGCGGTGACGGGTATCTGGACCATGTCGGCAACCCTGCAAGCCGGACAGAAAGCTATATTGCGCTAAAGGTTCATTTGGGTAACTGGCGTTGGGCTGGGGTGCCTTTTTATCTGCGCACCGGAAAACGTTTGCGTGCGCGCGAGTCGGAAATCGCCGTCTACTTCAAGGATCCTCCACACACTATCTTCCCCAATGTAGGGCCATTGCATGGAAATGTGCTGGTGATCCGTCTGCAACCGGACGAAGGGATCACCCTGCGCACCACCATCAAAGATCCCGGTCCGGGCGGGTTCCGCCTGTCGGATGTGTCGCTGGATATGAGCTTTGCCGAGGCGTTGGGCGCAGATGCGCGGGCTCAGGACGCTTATGAACGGCTGGTGATGGATGTGATCCGCGGTGACCAGACCCTGTTCATGCGTGGCGACGAGGCCGAAGCCGCCTGGGCTTGGGTTGACCCTATTATTCAGGGTTGGGAAAACCGGGGTGACCGGCCATCGAAATATGATCAAGGCAGTTCCGGGCCTGAAGAAGCTCTGATGCTGATGCATCGCGACGGGCGCCGCTGGCGTCAGATCGGAGGTTAGACATGGTTAATGCAGTTATCACCGACGTCACGCAACGGATTATAGCGCGCAGCGCCGATTTGCGTGGTCCGCATCTTGAGCGGATGGAACAGGCCCGGTCCAAAGGCCCGGCGCGGGCGCATCTGTCCTGCAGCGGTCAGGCCCACGCCTATGCCGGCGCAGGCGATGACCAACAATCGATGGCCACTGGCACGGCGGGCAATTTGGGCATTGTTACTGCCTATAACGACATGCTGTCGGCCCATCAGCCGTTCGAGCGCTATCCCGGCCTGATCCGCGATGCGATCCGCGCCGCAGGTGGAACCGCACAGGTGGCAGGTGGCGTACCGGCAATGTGTGACGGCGTCACGCAGGGCGAGGCGGGGATGGAACTGTCGCTGTTCTCACGTGACGTGATCGCGCTGGCCACAGGGGTGGCGCTGAGCCACAACACTTATGACGCTGCCGTGTTTCTGGGGGTCTGCGACAAGATCGTGCCCGGCCTTGTGATCGGCGCGCAGGCGTTCGGCCATCTGCCAGCTGTATTTCTGCCCGCAGGCCCGATGACCAGCGGTTTGCCAAATGACGAAAAGGCCAAGATCCGCCAGAAATTCGCCACCGGAGAGATCAACCGCGCCGAGCTCATGGCCGCCGAGATGGCCGCCTATCATGGCCCCGGCACCTGCACCTTTTATGGCACCGCCAATACCAACCAGATGCTGATGGAGTTCATGGGCCTGCACCTTCCGGGATCCAGCTTTGTCAATCCAAACACACCGCTGCGCGATGCGCTGACAGAAGAAGGTGCGCGCCGTGCTCTGTCGCTCAGTGCGCTGGGCAACAACTATGCGCCGGTCTGCCAGATACTTGACGAACGTGCCTTTGTGAACGGCATCGTTGGTCTGATGGCCACTGGCGGGTCGACAAACCTGCTGATCCACCTGATCGCGATGGCGCGCGCGGGCGGTATCGTGCTGGATTGGCAGGATTTTTCCGAAATCTCCGCCGTGGTGCCTCTGGTCGCGCGAGTCTATCCCAACGGACTGGCCGATGTGAACCATTTCCACGCCGCGGGCGGGCTGGGCTATTGCATTGGCACGCTGCTCGAAGACGGGTTGCTGCACCCCGACACGCTGACCGTCGCGGGGCAGGGGCTGCACAATTATACCAAAGAACCCAAGCTGAAAGACGGCGACCTGACCTGGGAGGACGGCGCAGGCCAAAGCCTGAATGACAAGATATTGCGCCCCGCCAAAGACCCGTTCCAACCTACAGGAGGTCTCTCGCGGCTCAGCGGCAATCTGGGTACCGGAGTGATGAAGGTTTCGGCGGTTGCCCCCGAGCATCAAGTGGTCGAGGCCCCGGTGCGGGTGTTCCAAACTCAGGATGCGGTCAAGGCGGCGTTCAAAGCCGGAGAGTTCACGGATGACGTCATCGTCGTTGTGCGCTTTCAGGGACCCAAAGCGAATGGCATGCCCGAATTGCATTCATTGACGCCGATGCTGTCGATCCTTCAGGGCCGGGGGCAAAAGGTGGCGCTGGTGACCGATGGCCGTATGTCCGGCGCCTCCGGCAAGGTTCCCGCTGCCATTCATATTTGCCCCGAGGCTCTGGATGGCGGTGCGATCGCCTATTTGCAGGATGGCGACATTCTGCGCGTGGATGCCATAAACGGCGCGCTCGAAATCCTCACCCCAGGTGTGCTAGATCGCACTCCGGCCACGGCTGACCTTTCTGCCAACCAACATGGTGTCGGGCGCGATCTGTTCGGCGCGTTTCGCAACGCTGTCGGCACCGCGGATACCGGCGCCAGCATCTTCGGAGTGTAAGACCTATGTCCAAAACACAACGCACCCGTGAAATCTGTGCCCTTGCCCCGATTGTCCCGGTTCTTGTAATTGACGACGCCGCCAGCGCACGACCTTTGGCCGAAGCTCTGGTCGCGGGCGGTCTTCCTGCGCTCGAAGTCACCTTGCGCACACCGGCAGCGCTCGATGCGATCCGGGCGATAGCGCAGGTTCCCGGTGGCGTCGTCGGGGCGGGTACATTGATCACGCCTGATGACGTGCGCGCCGCGAAAGAGGCTGGCGCGCAGTTTGGCGTCTCGCCCGGTGCCACTGACGCCTTGATTGCCGCATGCGAAGCCCAAGACCTGCCCCTGCTGCCCGGCGCCGCAACCGCCACCGAGGCGATGGCCCTGCTGGAAAAAGGCTATGACATGCTGAAATTCTTCCCGGCTGAGGCCTCGGGCGGGGCGCCTGCGCTCAAGGCTATCGGCGGGCCATTGCCGCAAATCACCTTCTGCCCAACGGGCGGTGTATCGCCTTCAAATGCCCGAGATTACCTGTCTCTGTCCAACGTGATCTGTGCGGGCGGCAGCTGGGTAGCACCCAAACAGATGGTCGCAGAAGGCAACTGGTCCGGGATCGAAACGCTTGCCCGGGATGCCGCCAAGCTGATGGATTGACGCCGAAATTGGCCACGTTAGGGTAGGGCCAATTCAAACAGGTTGATCCCATGACACATCCAATCTCCCTCGCGCATGGGCGCGAGTATCTGGCTATTCCAGGCCCCTCGGTCATGCCTGACGCAGTGCTGCAGGCGATGCACCGACCGTCACCTAATATCTACGACGGCGAATTGATCGAGATGATGCCCGATCTGATCCGCGATCTGCGTCGCGTTGCCCGCACGGCCCATAACGTGGCCATCTACATTGCCAACGGCCATGGCACGTGGGAGGCGGCACTGTCGAACACCATCGCGCCAGGTGAGACAGTGCTTGCACCCGCATCGGGACGGTTTACCCATGGATGGGCCGAAATGGCCGAAGGGATCGGCGCCAAGGTGGATGTGATTGATTTCGGAACCAGCACGGTCTGGGATTTCGATCGCATTGCCGAGGTGCTACGTGCTGATTCATCGCATGATATCAAGGCTATACTTGCAGTTCACGTGGATACCTCGAGCTCAATTCGCAACAACCTCCCGGCGCTGCGCGCGTTGTTGGATGATTTGGGTCACCCGGCGCTGGTGATGGCGGACTGCATCGCCTCGCTGGGATGTGAGCAATTCGAGATGGATGCCTGGGGTGTCGACGTGACTGTTACCGCCTGTCAAAAAGGGCTGATGACCCCACCGGGCGTGGGGTTTGTATTCTTCAACGACAAGGCGCAGGCAAAACGGGCAGCAATGCCGCGTGTTTCCCGGTATTGGGACTGGCAGCCACGAGCCAATCCCGAGCTATTCTACCAATACTTCGATGGTACCGCACCGACTCATCATCTCTATGGGCTGCGGGCCGCGCTCGACCTGATCCACGCGGAAGGGATCGAAAATGTCTGGGCGCGCCATCAACGCCTCGCTCAGGCAATCTGGACCGCCTGCGAAATCTGGGCACAGGGCGGTGCGCTGTCGTTGAATGTAGCCGACCGCGCCGACCGAAGTCATGCGGTCACCGCGCTGCGCCTGAGTGGAGGGCTCGGAACCCCATTGCGGTCCTATACCGAACAATCGCTGGGCCTGACTTTGGGAATAGGCCTCGGGATGGAAGATTGGGACGGCTGTTTTCGCCTGGGCCATATGGGTCACATCAATGCACAGATGGTCATGGCGATGCTTGGCGGCGTGGAAACTGCCATGGCCGCCCTTGATATTCCGCGCGGCACGGGTGCGTTAGAAGCCGCCGCCACCGCGCTTGTGACCTGAGACCAGCCCCCGATCTCAGTGCTAATCTGTATCTTCATCTGACTCAAAATACTTTCGGGGGGAATCGCGCAAACGGCGCGATGGGGGCAGACAGCCCCCCCGTCCCGGTGGCCATAAGCGAAAGCTTCAGACGTTCAGCGCCCGGGCGTCAGCAAGCGCTTTTGGCAAAGAGGCGGCAAAAGCCCCTAGATTGGAGGCATCGCCGCAGCTCACTCGAATGCACCTGTTCTGAGGCGCGGCAAAGGGCATCCGAACGAAAACCCCCTGCGCCACTAGCGACTCCAGAACAGCCTTGGCAAACACCCCATCCTGACCGCAATCAATGGCCACGAAATTGGTGGCTGAGGGTAAAGGGTGCAGCCCGTTCTCCAACGCTATCGCGTTGATCCTCTCGCGCGCATCTGAGATGCGGGCACGGATTTGTAACAGCCAAACCTCATCCTGCAGCGCAGCCAACGCGCCTGCTTGTGCAGCCTTGTTCATACCGAAATGGTTGCGCACCTTGTTGAACGCCGAGATCAGGTCTGACGCCCCAATGGCATAGCCGACACGCGCGCCGGCCATTCCGTATACTTTGGAAAACGTGCGCATCCGGATCACACGCGGGTCATCTGCGGCAACTGGCGCTGCAGTCCCGTCGGGGGCGCATTCCACATATGCCTCGTCCAGAACCAGCAGACAGCCATCGGGCAGCGCATCCAATACAGCCACGATATCAGTGCCCGAATGCCAGCTGCCCATAGGGTTGTCAGGATTGGCCAGATAGACCAGCTTAGCCTCGACCTCAGCGGCCTTGGTAAAGAGTGCTTGAGGGTCTTCGTGATCGTCGCGATAGGGAACCGTGTGTATCACCCCGCCAAACCCGGCGACGTGATAGTTGAAGGTCGGGTAGGCCCCGTCCGAGGTCACAACCGTATCTCCTTGCCCAACCAGCAAGCGCACCAGATAGCCCAGCAACCCATCAATGCCTTCGCCAACCACGATATTTTCGGGTGAGACGGAGTGGTACTCAGCCAGGGCGTGGCGCAGGTTGTGGTTTTCCGGATCGCCATACATCCAGATATCGCCAGTTGCCCCCCGCATGGCCTCGATAGCGCGTGGCGAAGGGCCAAAGACATTCTCATTCGCACCCAGCCGGGCCACAAATGGTGCACCGCGCTGTCGTTCCTGTGTTTCAGGGCCGACAAAAGGCACAGAAGCAGGAAGAGATTGGGCAAGCGGGGTATAGCGTGGATTGGTCATGCAACCAGATAAACGCAAGGTCATCCGACAGGCAACCTTGCTTTGCCTGCACAGTGCCCACAGTCTGGCACCAACAAAAACAAAGGAGTGTCCATGCGCATCGCGATTGGTTTGGCTTTAGTGGGGCTTGCCTATTTGATATTTTGGCCTGTTGACGTGGACCCAGTGGCCTGGGAGCCGCCCGAAGCTCCGGGCTTTACCGGCGTGTTTGCCGAGAACAACGCTTTGGACAGCCTCGAACTAGTCTCTTTGCCGGATGGCGAGGAAGGCCCGGAAGACATCGCGATCATGCCGGATGGCACGATCTACACGACATCCATGTCCGGCGCGCTTTATCGGATCGACGGCGACAGCCCGGTCAAGATCGACGACCTGGGTGGGCGCCCTTTGGGTCTGCAAGCTGGGCCGGACGGCGCGCTATATATCGCAGATAGCTTCCGGGGGCTGATGCGCTGGACCGGGCCTGGCACGCTGGTATCCCTTGTGTCCGAGATTGGCGGGTCTCCGGTGGTCTATGCCAATCAGTTGGACGTGGCTCCGGACGGTACGGTCTATTTCTCGAACTCGTCTGATCGGTTTGATCCCGAAACCATGGGCGGCACCAAAGCCACCTCGGTCCTGACCATCTGGGAGCAGTCGGATACGGGATACGTGGCCCGCTATTCCCCTGATGGCACAACAAAAAAGGTGGCCGAGGGCTTTGTCTATACCAATGGTGTAGCGCTTTCCCCGCAGACGGATTTTCTGCTGATCGCCGAAACTGGCCGTGCGCGGGTGCACAAGCTCTGGCTAACTGGGCCGAGTGCTGGGCGGCGCGAGGTGTTGATGGAAAACCTGCCGGGATACCCCGATAACCTCACGGCGCAGGGCGACGGCACTTATTGGATGGCCTTCGCCAGCCCGCGGGTGCCGAGTGAAGCTTTGATGCCCTATCCCTTTTTGCGCAAGGTGATCTGGCGGCTGGGTCCTTTGGTGCGACCGGCGCCGATTCATCGCGGCATGATCGTCCAATTCGACGGGGATGGCACAATCCTGCAAACCTTGCAGGACCCCGGCGGGCGGCTGGGCATCACCACGGCGGGTCAGGTCGTTGGTGACCTGTTCTATGTCATGACGCTGGATTCGCCGTGGTATGGCCGGATGCCCGTCGCTGATTTGCCCTGACGTCGTGGTGGCACTGTCCTCGTCTTGCTGGCATGGTTGACGCAACACTGATTTCCGGAGGGACCAATGTCTCGCGTTTCCATCGAATACAAAGACCATATCGCCCATGTCACGCTAACCCGTGGCGACAAGATGAACGCGCTGGACGAAGCCATGATCAAGGCGATCCTGTCCGCCGGGCAAGAGGTGGCGGTCTCCGACGCCCGCGCCGTGGTGCTGTCGGGTGAGGGTAAAAGCTTCTGCGCCGGTCTCGACATGGCCAGCTTCGCCAGCATGGCCCACAAGGACCCAACCGAATGGCTGATGAAGCGCAGCCATGACGACGCCAACGAAATGCAGGAGCTTGCCTTGATCTGGCGCCGTGTCCCCGTTCCAGTCATCTGTGCCATTCAGGGTGTGGCCTATGGTGGCGGACTGCAAATCGCACTGGGCGCGGATATCCGCATTGCCCAGCCCGAGGCGAAATTGGCGGTGATGGAGATGAAATGGGGTATCATTCCCGACATGGGCGGCATGGTTCTGCTGCCCGAGCTTGTGCGCTCGGACGTGCTGCGCTTGCTGACGTATACTGCACGTCCAATAGGCGCGCCGCAGGCGGCTGATTGGGGGCTGGTCACGAAACTCTCGGACGATCCTCTGACCGAGGCGCTGGCTCTGGCTGAAGACATCGCAGGCCAAAGCCCTTCAGCCATCCGTGCCGCCAAGCGCCTGATCGACGTGGCCGAAACCCGTTCGCGAGCCGACGTTCTGCTGGCCGAATCTGCCGAACAGGTGGAGCTGATCGGCAAACCCGATCAGATGGAGGTTGTCATGGCGCAGATGCAGGGCCGTAAGCCCAAGTTCAAGTAGTCACCACATGAATCCCGATGCGCATCGCGGACCTGCACGTCAGGCAGTGGGGTGTAGGCTTTGCGCATCTGATCCAGCGTTACTTGAAATGAATTCTCTGGGTTGGACCTAGGTCTGTGCTTTCTTGATCCGGCGTACCACCAGAGTTCCCAATGATCCAAATTTTGGCCGGTTTTACTTTGGCTGTGGCCTCAAGGCAAAGCGGCTATCGCAGCCAGTTAGTCACCAGATAGGCAATGCCACCAGCCAGCAAACCCCAGACCGCGGCCCCCAGCCCGAAGACTGTGATACCGGACGCAGTGATAGCAAAAGTCAGGATCGCCGCCTCACGCTCGGCCACAACCTCCAGCGCAGCGTGGATCGCATTTGCCAGCACACCGATCAGTGCGACCCCGGCCAGCGTCCCCATCAGCAACGGATCGGCATGGGTGGCAAATCCGGTGATGGCCACGGCAAAAACACCAAACAGGCAATAGAATACGCCACCCATGATGGCCGACCAATAGCGCAGCGCAGGATCGGGATGACTGTCCTGATTTGAGCACATCGCGGCGGTGATGGCGGCAAGGCAGGTGGCGGGGGCTCCGAACGGGGCGGACAGCAGGCTGGCCCCTCCGACGGCCGAGAACAATTTGCCCGGCACGGGCGAAAAGCCAAAGCTGCGCATCACCGCGATGCCGGGGATGTTCTGTGTCGCCATGGTGACGATGAACAGCGGCACTCCGATCCCTATGGCCGAGGCCAGCGAGAATGTAGGTATGGCCCAGATCGGTGCTGCAATCAGACGCTCGGGCATGATCGTTGTATTCCCGGCGTTCAGGATGACTATAATGGCTGCTGCGATCACTGCCGCGGGAACAGCAAACAGCCGGTTGAACCGCCCCGCGATGAACCATGTCAGGATTACGGGTAGCGCCTGCCACGGAATCTCGACGGCCGCTTTGAACGGGAGGATACATAGCGGCATCAGAACCCCGGCAAGCATTGCCTGCGCTAACGTGGTCGGGATTGCAGCTGCCAACCTTCCCAGCGGCTTCCACAACCCAGCCACAACCGTCAAAGCGCCAGCGAACAGGAACGCACCGATAGCTCCTGAGAATCCCTCGACAGGTGTGGCGGATACAGCCAACAGCGCGACACCCGGCGTGGACCAGGCGACACTGATCGGCAACTTGTAGCGCAAGCTCAGCGCGATGGCGGCCAGCCCCATGGCGATGGCGGCGGTCATCAGGCCCGATGCGGCCTCCTCCGGTGACGCACCCATCGCATCCAGCCCCTGCAATACAATGGGGAATGAGCTGAAAAAGCCGACGATGGCCACAACCAATCCGGTTGAGATGGTCTGCATTGGTGGAAATGCGCGTGTCATCCTGCCCTCAGCGTTATCAACCTGCACTTGCTAGCAATCGTAAGCGGAGGTGAACAGGGCGAAATCCGGACCGGGGAACGAAAACCCCGCCAACGCGGGCGTGGCGGGGTCTGGTATCTTGAACGGTTTGGAGCAGACGAAGATCAGGCGATTTCGGCCAGACGTGCCAGCGCCTCGTTCAGTTTCACCTCTTCCTCTTCACGGGCGGCGAGGTTGGCTTTGGCTTCGGCGACAACCTCTTCCGGGGCCGAGGCCACAAATTTCGGATTGTTCAGACGACCGCGCAAACCACCCAATTCCTTGGCAAGTTTGCCCTTGGCCTTTTCCAGTCGTTCCTTTTCGGCGCCGATATCGATGATATCTGCCAGCGGCAAACCGAACGTCGCACCCGGCGCGGCAATCGAGATCGTTCCCTTGGGAAATGCATCCACTTTGGTCAGGCTGTCGATCCGCGCGAGCCGCTTGATCAGCGCCTCGTTACGGTCCCATGCAGCTTGGCCATGCGCGTCAATCTCTGTCACCAGCATCGGTACATAAAGGCCCGCCGGAACCCGCATCTGCGCACGAGCTGAGCGCGTGTTCTCGATCACCGAAATCACCCAGTTCATTTCGCGATCAGCCTCTGGGTCGACCAGTTCGGTGCCGTAAGTCGGCCAGTCGGCGTGTACGACCATCTTGGCGCGCGTGCCTGTCAGGCCCCACAGTTCCTCGGTAACGAAGGGCATGATTGGGTGCAGCAAGACCATGGACTGGTCCAGAACCCAGCGCATGGTAGCGCGGGTCTCGGCCTGTGCTTCGGCATCGTCACCCTGCAGCAGCGGTTTGGAGAGTTCAACGTACCAGTCGCAGACCTTACCCCAGACAAAGGCGTAAAGCCCGTTGGCCGCATCGTTGAAACGATAGCTTTCCAGTGCGGCGTCGACCTCGGCCCGTACGCGGGCAGTTTCGCCTATGATCCAACGGTTTACGGCGGCCTTGGGTTTCAGATCGGCGACGTCTAGTTGCGGTACGGCGTCGGTGAAGACCTCGTTCATCTCGGCAAAGCGAACAGCGTTCCAAAGTTTTGTACCAAAGTTGCGATAGCCGGTGATGCGTTCGCGAGACAGTTTCAACACGCCGCCAATCGCCGCCATCGAGGCATTGGTAAAGCGCAGCGCGTCGGCGCCGAATTCGTCCACGATCTCCAGCGGGTCGATGACATTGCCGGTGGTCTTGGACATCTTCTTGCCCTTCTCGTCGCGGACGAGCTGGTGCAGGTAGACGGTGTGGAACGGGATCTGATCGACCACCGCCAGTTGCATCATCATCATCCGGGCGACCCAGAAGAACAGGATGTCAAAGCCGGTGATCAGAACGTCCGTGGGGAAGTAGCGTTCCAGCTCCTCGGTCTGCTCGGGCCAGCCCAGCGTGCCGATGGGCCAGAGGCCGGAGGAGAACCAGGTGTCGAGAACGTCGGGGTCACGCCAAACCGGATAAACCAGCTTCGTCGGGTCTTGTTCAACTGCATACTGAGCAAGACTTTCGGCGAATTGATGGATCGCTTCTTGCTTATCGGCAACTTCGATTACAGTTGCGTGGCTTAGCGGGCTGGGAATGTTTGCATTATCGTCCAGGAATTTTTCAGTCACTGCCTCCAGACTCGACGCGCATTCCATGACATTGCCACGGTGCAACATACCGCCTTCGTTCAGCAAACGACCCAATTCGACCAGATCAAGGTTGCCGTCGTTCTCGTCATCTTTGAAGTTTTCGGCCGACAGGTCGAGGCCATACCAAACCGGAATCTGATGCCCCCACCACAACTGGCGCGAGATACACCAGGGCTCGATGTTTTCCAGCCAGTGGTAATAGGTCTTCTCGCCCGACTCGGGGATGATCTTGACCGTGCCGTCCTTGACCGCGTCCAGCGCGGGGCCGACGACTTTTTCGGCATCCACGAACCACTGGTCGGTGAACATCGGTTCGATCACGACCTTCGAGCGGTCGCCAAAGGGTTGCATGATCGGTTTGCTCTCGACCAGCGGGACGAGTGCAGCCGGGTCGTCGTCCTCACCCAGCTTTGTGCCCAGAACCGGGTTGTCGGCACGGGTCATGACGGCCAGACCGTCGTTGGTGATCTCTTCGACCACCTTGGCGCGCGCCTCGAACCGGTCAAGCCCGCGCAGGTGATCGGGGATCAGGTTGATTGCGTCGATCTCATTCTCGGTGAACTCCTTGCCGCGCGCGTATTCCTGCGCCTTGCCGGCCTCTTCGGCATAGGGCGCGCCATCGGCTCGCAATGCGCCACGCGTGTCCATCAGACGGTACATCGGAATACCGCCACGCTTGGCGACCATGTTGTCGTTGAAATCATGCGCGCCGGTGATCTTCACCGCGCCCGAGCCGAAATCGGGATCGGGATAGTCATCAGTAATGATCGGAATCTGCCGACGATGCTCTTTCGGTCCAACAGGAATTTCACATAGTTTTCCTATGATTGGCGCGTAGCGCTCATCTGACGGATGAACCGCAACCGCGCCGTCGCCCAGCATTGTTTCGGGCCGTGTCGTGGCGATTGAGATATAGTCGCGCTGTTCCTCAAGCACGATATTCCCGTCCTCATCCTTTTCGACATACGTATAGGTCTCACCACCCGCCAGCGGGTACTTGAAGTGCCACATATGGCCCGCGACCTCGATATTCTCGACCTCAAGATCCGAGATTGCGGTCTCAAAATGCGGGTCCCAGTTGACCAGACGCTTGCCGCGATAGATCAGGCCCTTTTCGTACATTTCTACGAAGACCTTGATGACGGCATCGTGGAAATTTGCAGAATTCTCATGCCCTGTGCGCGGGTCACCCGGTGCACCTGCCATGGTAAACGCGTTGCGCGACCAATCGCAGCTGGCGCCAAGACGCTTGAGCTGTTCAATGATCGTGCCGCCGTATTCACCCTTCCATTCCCAGACTTTCTCAAGGAACTTCTCGCGCCCGAGTTCACGCCGCCCTTCGTTGCCCTGCGCCGCCAGCATCTTTTCAACCTGCATCTGCGTGGCGATGCCCGCGTGGTCCTGACCGGGTTGCCAAAGCGTGTCGAAGCCGCGCATCCGGTGCCAGCGGGTCAGGATATCCTGCAGCGTGTTATTGAACGCGTGTCCCACATGCAGCGCCCCCGTCACGTTGGGCGGCGGGATCATGATGGTAAAGCTTTCATCGCGCGATCTGTTCGCGCCTGCCTTGAAGGCTCCGGCCTGTTCCCAGGCCTCGTAAATGCGGGCCTCGGCCTCGGCCGCGTTGAATGTCTTTTCCATCGCCATTGGATGCGTCCTGCGTCAACAAATTCGGGTTAGCGCTTGCAATATCGAAAGGATAGCAAAAGGGAAAGGGCCAAGCGCCGGGGCTATGGACAATGATGCATCGCAGCCTAATGTCGCCTAGAGGCAGAGACAGGAGCGCGCGGTGGAAAAGTTTGGCAAAAGCCAGCCCGTCAAACGGACCGAGGACCAGCGGTTTCTGACCGGGCAGGGGCGATATATGGATGATGTCCTGCCGCACGGGGCTTTGCATGCGGTATTCGTGCGATCCCAGGTGGCGCATGGGGTGATTGGGGCGCTGGATCTGGATGACGCGCGCGCGGCCGAAGGGGTGCGGCTGATCATGACGCTGGACGACCTGAAGGCCGCCGGGATCGACACGTGTATGAATGCGGCCATCCTGAATAACCGAGACGGTTCGAAAGCAGCTGCGCCGGACCGGCATATGCTGGCCGCGGATCGCATACGGTTTGTCGGAGAACCCGTCGCTGTAGTCATTGCCGACACCGCCTTACAGGCCCGCGATGCGGCCGAGCTGATCTGGGTCGAAACCTCTGACTTGCCCGTAAAACTGGACGTGTGTGCGGGCGGAGAAACGCTGCACGCGGAAACTCCGGATAATCGGGCATTTGATTGGGCGCTGGGCGATGAGGCGGCAACTATTGCTGCGTTTCAGCAGGCGGCCCATACCGTTGCACTGAATGTGGACGACAATCGAGTGATCATCACGTCGATTGAACCGCGGGGCTGTCAGGCGCATTGGGTTGATGGGCGGTTGCACTTTTCCTATGGCGGGCAGGGGGTTTGGGCCATGCGTGGTCAGCTGGCGCAAAAGCTAAAGCTCAACCCCGAGGATATCCGCGTCACGACCCCGGATGTCGGCGGCGGGTTTGGCATGAAGGTCATGCCCTATCCCGAATATTTCTGCGTGGCCGTTGCTGCGATGAAGTTGGGCCAGCCTGTTCACTGGATGTCTGACCGGTCCGAGGCGATGTTGTCCGATCACCATGGCCGCGATCTGTCGTCGCTGGCCGAGCTGGCCTTTGACAGCGATCACCGGATCATCGCCTATCGGGTGCACAGCAAGGTGAATCTCGGCGCCTATAACAGCCATTTCGGGCAGGCGATACAGACCAACCTTTTCAGCAAAGTGCTGATGGGCGCCTATGATGTGCAAACCACCTATCTGCGGGTCGAAGGGTTCTTTACCAATACCACGCAGGTTGACGCCTATCGCGGGGCAGGACGGCCCGAGGCGATATATGTCCTGGAACGCGCCATCGACCGCGCGGCCCGAGAGCTGGGCGTCGATCCCTGGGATCTGAGGCGCAAGAACTTCATCCGGCCCGAGGCCTTTCCTTACAAGACCGCGACCGGCGAAACATATGATGTCGGTGATTTCGACATGGTTCTGTCCCAAGGCCAAAGGCAATCCGGCGGCTTTGCTGCCCGCAAGATCGCCGATGCCGAACGCGGTTTGTTCAGGGGGCAGGGGATTTGTTACTATATCGAAAGTATTTTGGGCGACCCTTCCGAGAACGCAAAGATCGAGTTCGATGAGGATGGCAGCGTGAAACTATTTGTCGGAACCCAATCCAACGGGCAGGGGCACGAAACGGTCTATGCTCAGTTCCTCTCTGACCAAACCGGGGTTCCCCTGGATTGTATCATCGTAGTTCAAGGTGACAGTGACCAGCTTCCGAATGGTGGGGGAACCGGGGGATCGCGATCAGTTACGGTGCAAAGTACAGCGACGCTTGCCACGATCGACGTCATGGTTGCCGCATTCACGCCCTATCTCGCAGATAAGATGGGGGTGGAAGAAAGCGACGTGCGCTTTGATTTTGAAACCTTCCGCGCGCCGGGATCAAACCTGACACCCACTTTGACCGAGGCCGCGGATATGGCCCGTGCCGACGGGCGCGTTGATTTGTTGCAGCATCAGGCAAGCATCTCGCTGGACGACCGTAGCTATCCCAACGGGGCACATGTTGTCGAAATCGTGATTGACCCTTGTACCGGCGAAACATGGGTAGACCGCTATACTGTGGTCGATGATTTCGGTAATCTTATCAATCCGATGCTGGCCGAGGGGCAAGTTCATGGTGGTGTCGCACAAGGCATCGGTCAGGCGCTGTCCGAACATGTTGTCCATGATGCGCAGGGGCAACTGCTCACGGCATCGTTGATGGATTACGCCTTGCCCCGCGCAGCCGAGATACCCATGATTAAGTTTACCTCGGCGCCGGTACCGTCAACCTCTAACCCGTTGGGAATGAAAGGATGCGGAGAGGCCGGCACCGTGGGCGCGCTGGCTGCAGTGGCAAATGCGGTTCAAGATGCGCTCTGGGATCACGGGGTGCGGCAGGCCGATATGCCTTTTACGCCGCACAAAGTATGGGAACTGCTGAACGATGCAACTGTCGCGGCTGAGTAGAAAGGTACTGGGGTGGCTTGGACGGCCGCTGCGATCCGAGCATTCGGCCGAAACGCGCCATCGTGAACCTGTCAGCCATGTCATCATTCTAGACGGCACCATGTCGACGCTTGAGCCCGGATATGAAACTCATGCGGGGCAGGCGCTGCGGCTGTGCTGCGAGATGGGAAGCAAGGTATCCGTCTTCTATGAGGCCGGCGTGCAATGGGAAAGCTGGAAGTCCTCGTTGGATGTGATGATGGGGCGGGGGATCAATCGCCAGATACGCCGGGCCTATGGCTATCTGGCCTCGCGGTATAAGCCCGGCGACCGTATCTATTTCATCGGCTACTCACGTGGGGCCTACGGTGTGCGCAGCCTTGCGGGTGTGATCGATATGATTGGCCTGCTCAAGGCCGAGCATGCGACCGTAAGGAATATCAAACAGGCCTACCGCCACTATGAATGCAATGCCAATGGTAGCGCCGCCGCTGCGTTTCGCCGGCAGTTCTGCCATGAAGATGTTGCAATCGAAATGATCGGCGTGTGGGATACAGTAAAAGCGCTGGGCTTGCGTCTACCGCTGCTTTGGCGGTGGGCCGAGGATCGCCACGCCTTCCACAACCATCAGCTTGGTCCCGCTACGCGCCACGGCTACCACGCGATGGCGCTGGATGAAACGCGCGAGGTATTCGAGCCGGTCCTGTGGAAATGTACCCCCGATTTTAAAGGCCATATCGAGCAAGTCTGGTTCCGAGGCACCCATGGCGATGTGGGTGGCCAGTTGAACGGGTTTGAAGAAGCCCGCCCCCTTAGCAACATCTCGCTGGTTTGGATGCTGGACAAGGCAGAGCTGCACGGCCTGCCATTGCCGGAGGGATGGAGAGACCGCTTTGTGATCGACCCTCATGCGCGTTCGGTCGGCACATGGCGCGGTTGGGGTAAGATTTTCCTACTGCGCAAGCACCGCAAAGTAGGCCGCGACCGATCCGAGCGGCTGCATGTCTCGGTTTCGCCAAACGAACTGCCCGGTTGGGTGCCGATGCTGGATTTGCCATCGCATCCAGCGCAGTAATTCGGTTCCAGCTGCGAACAAAAATCACTGGGAACATTTACTGGTTAGTGAGACCCTAATACTCATATATTGAAACAAGTATCGGATCATCATACTCACGCCGAACACAAAGGCGAATTGACATATGGCAGACCCATATTTTTCCGAACTCAAGTACCTAGGAGGCCCACCACAGGACTTTATCGAGGTCGCTGTTGACGCGGGTGCGGATGTTTCTGGGCTTGTTGTTACGATCTACAACTCTGACGGATCTATCCGCAGCACTAACACGCTTGATGGGATCACCCCGACGACCGTCGCAGGCCGGGACGTCTATGTAATTGATTCAGCCAGTTCCGCCACCTTTACCGGGCTCGGTAAAACCAATGGTATCTCTTTATCCGACGGGGCAACGGTTTATCAGTTCAGCTCTTTCAGCGATCCCCCCAGCCCCGGTCCTGTAACGGCGACAACAGGCCCTGCCAATGGGATGAGCTCGACGGTTATCGGCGAGGCCGGGGCGGGAGATTCACTTATTTCCACCGACGATGGTGGAACCTATACGGTGAACACCACTCCGACACCGGGCACCATACCGTGCCTTACGGCAGGAACGTTGATTGCGACCGATCAGGGCCCTGTCCTGATCGAGAGTTTGAAGCAAGGTGATCGTGTCTTGACGGATCATGGTTGCACGCAGCCTTTGTCACAAATCATTCGGCGACATGTCAGTGTGCGGGATTTGCGCCGCAATCCCAAGCTTTACCCAGTACGCATTTGCGCTGGCGCGCTAGGGCAGGGCCTGCCCAGACGCGACCTGCTCGTGTCCCGTCAGCACCGGATGCTGATATCCTCGGCGATCGTTAAGCGCATGTTTGAGTGCCCCGAGGTTCTGGTCTCAGCTATAAAGTTGGTCCAGCTTCCGGGGATATACGTCGACGACAGAATTACAGAAGTTACTTATTTCCACCTGGTGTTTTCTGAACATGAGGTAATTTATGCAGATGGCGCCCCGACCGAGAGCCTTTTGCTTGGCGATGAAGCACTGAAATCTCTACCGGCAGCAGCCATGGAAGAGCTTGTAACGCTGTTCCCCGATCTTGTCGAAACCCCGATGCAAAAGACCAACTACAAAATCCCAGAGGGGGGGCGGCAAAAGCGATTGATCGCTCGGCATGCACGGAACCGGCGGCCGCTTTTGGCAGATTACGACTCTTCTTCGATTCCAGTGTGATCGCTCTTAGATGACGCAGAGCCAAAACAGGTGTATTGCCTACATTCCGGCCTGCTGCGGGCACCGCGTTCTGTTGCTAGGTGCCTGCCGTCGTCAAAGCCTTACCGCCGCCGGTCGCGACGTGAGCTCATAGGCTGGAACGCCACACCCACATGCGCTTCGCAATAAGGTTTGCCTGCCTCAACGGGCAGACCGCAAAACCAGAAATCCTCGGTCGCGGGGTCGCCGACGGGCCATTTGCAGGTCTTCTCGGTCAGTTCCATCAGCGTCAGCTTTTTGGCTTTCTTCTCAACCTCGTTGACCTTGGCCAGCGCCTCGGGGCTGATCTCGTTCGCTGAAGGTTGCGGCGGCAGCGGTTGACCGGCCGGGATGATCTGACGGCGGGCCGGAACAGCGGGCTTGGCCTCGGCTGCCGGCGCTGCGGCTGGACGTGCCGGTTCCGTCTTGGGCGTGGGTTTGGGCTTGGCCTCGGCCTTGGGCGCGGGTGCTGGTTTTTCCTTTGGCTCAGCCTTGGCGGGGGTCGCGCCGGTTGCGCGATTCGACAGGCCCAGCCGGTGGACTTTGCCGATAACCGCATTGCGGGTCACACCGCCCAGTTCCTTGGCGATCTGGCTGGCCGACTGGCCCTCGCCCCACATCTTTTTAAGCAGCTCTACACGCTCGTCAGTCCAGGACATCATTTGCCTTTCAAAAGCGGAAAGCGGCCCCGGATTCGGGCCGCCTTGGGAATTCGTCTCAGCCCCCTATTTTAAACACTGCGGTCCGAGTTACAAGCGGTCTTCGAATCAGGTAGAGGGCAGATCATGCAGAATCTCATGGATCAGGAGGCACGCCGCTTTGGTGCGGTGAACTGGATGGGTCTCTATACGCTGGCCCGGCGGGAAACTTTGCGGTTTATGGCGGTGTGGACGCAGACACTTTTGGCACCGCTGGTGACTGCGGGGCTGTTTCTGCTGATCTTCAACATCGCTATCGGGCCCAGCCGGTCTGATGTGATGGGCGTGCCATTTTTGACCTTTCTGGCGCCGGGCATCATGATGATGACGGTGATCCAGAATGCGTTTGCCAATACTTCGTCCTCGATGGTGATCTCGAAAGTACAGGGCAACATCGTCGATACCCTTATGCCGCCGCTTTCGCCGTTAGAGATTCTGCTGGGATACCTTGCGGGCGGCATTGCCCGTGGCTTTCTGATCGCTGTTGTCGTTGCAACCGCGCTGGCGCTGGTGCTGGGTATTGTCCCGCAGAACCCACTGATCGCCATGATCTTTGTAGTGCTGGGAGGGGCCTTTATGGGCGCGCTGGGCCTTTTTGCCGGGATATTCGCCAATAAGTTCGACCAGATGGCTGCGATTACCAACTTCATCGTCACGCCTTTGGCGTTTCTTTCTGGCACCTTTTACTCGGTCGAGGCATTGCCGCCGGTTTTGTACCGGCTAAGCCACGCCAACCCGGTTTTCTATCTGATCGACGGGCTGCGCTACGGTATGATTGGGGTTTCGGACAGCTCGCCCTACCTTGGGATGTTGATCTGCACGGCTGCAACACTGGTGGTCGGTGCACTGACCTGGCAGATGCTGCGAACGGGCTATCGGCTCAAGGCCTGACGGTGCCGCGCCTCGCGCCACACAAGAATCAGCCCTCCGGCCAAGATGATGGCAGATCCAATCAGGCTGACCGCGTCGGGGACCACATCGAATATCGCAAAATCATATAGCGCAGCGAACAGCAGTGTCGCATAGCTTATCGGCGCTACGAAAGACGCATCTGCCCGCGCCATGCCGTTAACGAAACAGGCCTGTGCGCAAGCCATCAATGCGCCGATCCCCGCAAGGGCCGCCCATTGCGCCGGGCTGGGCATCTGAAACACGAAACTCACCGCGACCGACGCGATAGTCAGGCCCATAGCGTTGTTCACCAATAGAATTTGGATCGGGCTCTCTCGCCCTGACAGCTTTTTGATAAAGATCAGCTCCATCCCGATGACGACCGCCGCCGCCAGCGCCAGTAACGCCGCAGGTTGGAAGGTCGCAGGTGTCGGGCGCAGCAGAACCATAGCCCCGATCAGGGCCACCGCCGCCGCCAGCCAGCGCCAGGGGCCGACGCCTTCTTTCAGCAAGGGAATGGCCAGAACCATCGCAAAGACCGGGTTCAAGAACGAAATCGCCGTCGCATCCGCCATCGGTATGAACGCGACCGATGCAAACATCAGCGTGATTCCCAGCCAGCCAAAGCTTGTCCTACCGATATGCAGCCCCCAATGGGGCCGCCGCAGGGTAGGGCGCATGATGCCCACTGCCGAAACGATGACCAGGAAGGCGAATAGAAACCGCCCGTGGCTGATCTGCATTGGGTGCAAAGGAGCACCTAGCGTATCTGTCCCCAAAGCTTTGGCCAGCAGGGTGGTTGCCGCAAGGAATGCACTGGCGACAAAAATCAACAGTGCCGCAAGGGGCGGGTTATGCGCTTTGGGAACGAACATGCGTAAGCGGTGATGTACGGGTGGACGAAAGGCAAGGGGTAAAACGGTCAGGGCTGTCCCGACGGTGTTGCAAGAGCCTGTTTGGCCTGTCGCAAGCTGTCCAGAAAACGATTTGCGCGCCCGATCCGCGCCTCAACCTCTTCGATCCGTTCCTGAAGAAATGCTACGCCGTCAAAGGTTTCGGGATCAGCCGCACCAAGTTGCCCCAGCAGAGTTGCAAGTTGGGCGATACTGATCCCCGCCGCCTGTGCATCGCCGATCTGTTCCAGCGTGATCAGCGTGTCATCCGGGTAGTCGCGATAGCTGTTTGTCGCTTCTGGCCCGGGGCGCGAGGCAATCAATCCGTGCCGTTCGTAAAACCGCAATGTGTCGCGGGGCAGCCCGCTTCGGCGGGACAGTTCTCCGATACGCATCTGTAAAACCATTGACTATACTCTATGGTTTTGATCTTATGGCCCGTGGTCAAAGCCTGCAAGGGGAAAGATGATGGGATCCAAATGTCAAAGCTGCGGCATGCCTCTTAGCAAGGATACCGAAGGGGGAGGCAGCGAAGCGGACGGAACCCGCAGCACACGGTATTGTTCACTCTGTTACGCTGACGGTGCGTTTCGACATCCCGATGCCTCGTTCGAGGATATTTCAGTCCCATTGTCTGGATGCGCTGGTGAACAAGGGCATGCCCCGCATTCTGGCCTGGGCTTTTACGCGCGGTATGGGTCGATTAAACCGCTGGAGCGAAGGCTGATACGGGGGTTGCAGCGTTGCAGCAACAAAGCCCTTTTCATCGCAAATCTTCGGCGCTATACGGCATCCATGATCAAACACGCTGATATCCTGCGACTTCGACGCCGACGCTTTGCCGCGTAACCGGCCCGTTTGATCCTTTTGCGCTGCCCAAATCGGCGCATCTCCCACCAAATCAGTTGACGAACATGGCCCTCGTGTATCACTCACGGGGCTCAACATATCGAAAAGGATGATCCGATGATCCCGTCCGTTCTGCCGACCTATAATCGTGCGCCCCTGACCTTTGTGAAGGGCGAAGGCGCTTGGCTGACCGAGGCGGATGGCCGACGTTTTCTGGATATGGGCGCGGGGATTGCTGTGAATGCACTGGGCCATGCGCATCCGGCGCTGGTGAACGCGCTGACGGAACAGGCCCACGCGCTGTGGCATGTGTCGAACCTTTATAACATCCCTCAGCAGCAGGCGCTGGCTGATAAGCTGGTTGAACATACCTTTGCCGACACGGTGTTCTTTACCAATTCAGGCACGGAAGCCTGCGAGCTGGCTGTGAAAATGGCACGCAAATATTTCTACGATAAAGATCAGCCCGAACGGGTCGACATCATCACCTTTGACGGTTCGTTTCACGGTCGGTCTTCGGCAGGTATCGCCGCTGCGGGGTCAGAGAAGATGACCAAAGGCTTTGGCCCGCTGCTGCCCGGCTTTGTACACCTGACATTTGGTGATCTTGACGGTGTCACCAATGCGATCTCGGACAAGACCGCGGCGATCTTGATCGAACCCATTCAGGGCGAGGGCGGTATTCGCCCCGTCCCTGATGCCGAGCTCAAAGCGCTGCGTCAGATCTGCAACGACAATGGCCTGTTGCTGATCCTCGACGAGGTCCAATGCGGCGTTGGGCGTACCGGTAAACTTTTTGCCCATGAATGGGCGGGCATCACGCCTGACATCATGATGGTCGCCAAGGGCATCGGTGGAGGGTTCCCTCTGGGTGCGGTGCTGGCCACCGAAGACGCGGCCAGCGGCATGACGGCAGGTACGCACGGGTCGACCTATGGCGGAAACCCTCTCGGTTGCGCGGTGGGCTGCGCGGTGATCGACCAGGTTGCAACCCCCGCCTTTCTGGACGGGGTCAATCGCAAGGCGGGCATGTTGCGCCAGAAGCTCGAAGGATTGATTGCAAATCATCCGGACGTGTTCGAAGAGGTGCGCGGCGCAGGGCTCATGCTGGGTCTGAAATGCAAGGCGACCAACCTGGACGTGGTGAATGCGGGATATGATAACGGCCTCATCACCGTTCCCGCCGCTGACAATGTGATCCGCCTATTGCCGCCTTTGACCCTCACAGAGGACGACATTGCACAGGCGGTTATTCGTCTGGAGAAAACGGCCGCGCAGGTTGAAAGCAATCTGGCGTCTGCCTGAGCCCACCCGATTAGAAAAGCGAAACGACATGAAGCACTTCCTCGACATTCACAAAACCAATGCCGCCGCTTTGCGGGGCATGATCGACCAGGCTGCTGCCATGAAGCAGGCGCGTCTGGGGCAGCCAAAGGCGGCACCGGATGACGAATTGGCACTCAAAGACCGCATGGTCGCCCTGATCTTTGAAAAACCGTCAACCCGGACGCGCGTGTCCTTTGATGTGGGCGTGCGCCAGATGGGAGGTCAGACGATGGTCCTTTCGGGCAAGGACATGCAGTTGGGCCACGGCGAAACCATCGCTGACACCGCCCGCGTGCTGTCGCGCTATGTCGATATGATCATGATCCGGACATTTGACGAAACCATCCTAACCGAAATGGCGGAATACTCGGACGTGCCGGTGATCAACGGCCTGACCGATCGCACCCATCCTTGCCAAATCATGGCCGATGTTCTGACGTTCGAAGAGCACCGTGGCCCGATCGCTGGGAAGAAAGTCGTTTGGACTGGCGATGGTAACAATGTGTGTGCCTCGTTCCTTCACGCGGCGGGCCAGTTCGGGTTTGATCTGACTTTTACGGGCCCGGCGCAATTCGACCCCGAAGAGGATTTCATGGGTTTTGCCCGTCAAAAAGGGTCCAAGATTGTTGTGGAACGGGACCCCTACAAGGCTGTAGATGGGGCCGATCTTGTTGTCGCCGATACCTGGGTTTCGATGCACGACTCTCAATCCGCGAAAGAACGGCGCCACAACCTGCTGCGTCCTTATCAGGTAAACGCTGAATTGATGGCCCATGCCAAACCCGATGCGCTGTTCATGCATTGCCTTCCTGCGCACCGCGAAGAAGAAGCGACATCCGATGTCATGGATGGTCCGAACTCGGTCATTTTTGACGAGGCCGAAAACCGACTGCACGCCCAGAAGGCCGTTATGCGTTGGTGTCTGGGTGTCTGAACACATGAAAATGGCAAGAGAGAGCCGCGTGCTCTCTCATGATTTCCGGAGTGCACAATGCCCCATATAGTCCTCGAATTCTCTCAGGGCCTTGAAGAGAAACATGATTTCCATGCGGTCTGCGAGAAGTTGTTTGCGGTGCTTTCTGAACATGCTGAGTTTGATGCACCGGCCCTTAAGATCCGTGCCAATCCGGTCACCTATTTTCGGATCGGGACCGAACCGCAGACCTTTGTCCATGCGACGCTTTTATTGATGCAGGGCCGGGATGAGGCCACGCGAGCTGAACTGAACGCTACCGTTTTGGATGTTCTGACTGTTGCCATGCCCGAGGTTGGCAGCATCACGGTGCAAGAGGTCGAACTGAACCGTGCGTCTTATGCCAAACGCCTGGCGTGATTGTGTTTGGCAATTTGTCTATCTGAAGCACGGCGACTGACACCTTCTTTGGCCGCAAGCAACATTCCTTTGCAGGGCAGCAAAAATGCCCTGCATTCCCCGTCAAACAGGTGATCGGATAGCGAGCTGTCTGGATGGTTCTTTTCTCAGGTGGAATTTCTGTTAGAATTGTTATGTAATAACATTAATAATATGTCATAACGGACAAAAATCCACCGGAGTTGTGCAATTATTGAGGTTTCTTTCAGGTGCAGCGGCCTGCATCTTGCAGGGGCGAACCGTTGCCTGCCGAAAAAGGGAGAAACTGGAATGAGCTGGAACCCGTCTCACAACCCCGATCGTTTGACTGAGAACCCGTCTTTAGAGGCACTGATCATTCCTCGTGCACGTGATCTGGGTGGGTTCGAGGTGCGCCGCGCGCTACCCTCGGTCAAACGACAGCTCGTTGGCCCGTTCATTTTCTTTGACCAGGTCGGCCCTGCAGAATTCATCACAGAAGGCGGTATAGACGTTCGGCCACACCCTCATATCGGGTTGGGCACGGTCACCTACCTGTATAAAGGGGAATTTGAGCATCGTGATAGCTTGGGCACCCATCAGATGATCTATCCCGGTGAGGTCAACTGGATGATTGCAGGACGTGGCGTAACCCATTCTGAACGCACCAGCAAGGAAACGCGCAGCAAAAGACACAGTCTTTTTGGCATTCAGACCTGGATCGCGCTGCCAGAGGAACAGGAAGATATTGCACCGGATTTCGAACATCATAAACAATCTGCGCTGCCCCATATTCAGGATGCTGGGGTCAGCGCTCGTCTCATCCTTGGCTCGGCTTATGGTGAAAGCAGCCCGGTCACGACACTGTCTGAAACCTTCTATCTGGACGTGCAGCTTGCCCCCGGGGCCTCTTTTCCTTTGCCTGATGATCAAGAAGACCGCGGTGTTTATGTGACGGAAGGAACGGTTGAGATCGCCGGCGATCAGTTCACCCAAGGTCGTATGATGGTGTTTCGGCCAAGGGATCGCCTTTCCGTTCAGGCAGGGCCGCAGGGTGCGCGGCTAATGTTGCTTGGAGGTGCGACGTTGAATGAGGATCGTTATATCTGGTGGAACTTCGTGTCGTCCTCAAAGGAAAAGATAGAAGCAGCCACCCGCGAATGGAAAACGGCGGACTGGGCCAAAGGGGCTTTTCAACTGCCTCCGGGGGACGATCAAGACTTCATCCCGATTTCAGAAGACCTTGAACGCACCCGTCCGAGGCGCGCGCGCTGACCTCGCGTCAGTTGGCCTTGTCTGACAGGCGGATCGCGGCAATCTTTGACCGAAGGGGAGGGGCGTCATGAGGATCGCAATCGCGGGGGCGGGCAGCATTGGATGTTACTGCGGGGCTTTGCTGGCCCGATCCGGTCACGATGTCACCCTGTTGGGGCGGGCACGAATTCTCGACCCGATCCGGGATAAGGGGCTGATGGTCACAGATTTTTCAGGCCTGCGGTGTCATGTGACCAACCTGTCCCTGACCGAAGATCCGGCGGAACTGAGTGATGCTGAAATAGTCATTGTCACGGTAAAGACCGGCGCGACGGAAGAGATGGCGAAGCAAATCGGAAAATATGCACCAAAGGCTGTGATCCTTTCCTGGCAGAACGGGTTGGAAAATGCAGGCACCTTACATACGATGCTTCCGCACCACGATGTCCGCGCCGGTATGGTGCCGTTCAACGTCGTACCAACAGATACTGGCGGATTTCATCGCGCGACTTCTGGTGAAATCGTTATCCAATCCGGCCTCGGCGATTTGGGCGCAAAGCTGACTGGCCCCGACCTACCGGTGTCAGAGAGTGACCAGATCGAAGCCGTCCAATGGGGCAAGCTGGTGATCAATCTCAATAACGCGCTGAATGCGCTGTCCGGGTTGACGTTGAAACAGCAGTTGCTGGACCGCAACTGGCGCCAACTGATGGCAGATCAGATGTCCGAGGCTCTGACCGTGCTGCACTCCGCCGGCCAACCGATTGTGTCAATGACGCCGCTGCCCGCATGGATGACACCGTATATCCTGCGCCTGCCGACGCCCTTGTTTTCGCGGGTTGCCTCCCGGATGCTGACCATTGACTCCTCGGCGCGCACCTCTATGGCCTATGACTTGATGGCAGGGCGCCCAACGGAAATCGACAGTCTGCAAGGCGAGATCATCCGTTTGGGCGAGCGGCACGGCATTGCGACCCCAATCTGCGCGCAGGTTCGCGAAAAGATTGCACAGAACCCAAAATCCCCGCTTACTCCCGAGCAAATCCGAATCTGATGGGCTAGAGAAAAGCCGTCAGTGTCCAGAAGATAGCGGCTGATAACACTGCGGTAGCGGGGACCGTTATGATCCAGGCAGCCACGATCGTCATGAAATGCGAGCGACGGACGAGTTTCCGGCGTTTTTTCTCTTCCTGTGCCTGGCGCCGTTCGGGCAGGCGTTGGTGGTTCGCGTTCTTTCTGCGCCGCTCGGCATGCCATTCGCGATAGAAGCCCACTCCGAAGACCGCTCCCACTGCGATATGGGTGGAACTGACGGGCAGGCCCAGCCAACTGGCCAGGATCACAGTGATCGCCGCAGAAAGGGCGACACAGAATGCGCGCATTGGGTTGAGCTTGGTGATCTGACTGCCGACCATCCTGATCAATTTTGGGCCAAACAGGAACAGCCCAAAGGAAATTCCCAGCGCTCCGATCACCATCACCCAGGTTGGAATTGCGACTTGTGCAGCGAAATCCCCGAACTGCGCCGTATGCACGATTGCCGCCAACGGACCAACCGCATTTGCCACGTCATTGGCGCCGTGGGCAAAGCTAAGAAATGTTGCTGAAATAATAAGTGGTAGCCCAAACAGCGTTTTCAGAGACTTCGTTCTGTTTTCTAGTCGTTCTGATCTGCGATGCACCCAAGGGACTGTCACCAGCCATGTCAGAAATCCGGTGGCCAGACCGAACAGCAAAGCGACTTCAAGCTCAACTTTGACCAGCTTGTTCAGGCCTTTGACGGCCAAATAGGTGGTAAAGGCACCAGCCATGACAGCAACGAGTATCGGCACCCAACGGCGGGCAGCGGCGATCTTGTCTTCCTGATACTGAATTTTGGCATTGATCAAAGCCAGAAAGCCAGCGGCAATAGTTCCACCTAACACAGGAGAGATGATCCAACTGGCGGCAATGGCGCTCATCGTGGTCCAACTGACCGCGCTTAGGCCAGCTGCTGCGACGCCCGCACCCATGACGCCCCCCACGACAGAGTGTGTGGTCGACACCGGCGCGCCGACCCAGGTGGCCAAGTTGACCCACATGGCCGAAGAAATCAGGGCCGCCATCATCGCCCAGATAAAGACGGTGCTATCGTGAACCGATGCCGGGTCTATAATCCCTTTCGAAATCGTCGACACGACATCCCCACCTGCCAGCAAGGCCCCCGCGCTTTCTGCGATGGCGGCGATGACGATTGCGCCGGTCATGGTCAGCGCGTTGGCCCCGACAGCGGGGCCCATGTTATTGGCAACGTCATTTGCGCCGATATTGATGGCCATATAGGCCCCAAAACCCGCTGCCGCGACAACGATCAACCCGCCATCAGCCCGCCCAAAAACCACTGCGGCCGTCAGCCCGGCCAGCGCAATAAAGGCGAAGGCGATACCCGGCGCCAGCATGGGGCGTGCCACATGGGCATTGGCATACTCAACGCGCGAGATGCGCGCCAGATCGCTGTCCAGCGATTGCCAACGGGGTTTGGAGCTTGGGTTCGACATCAGGCTATTGCGGGCGGCTTCCAAAAGAACACCCGCGGCTATACGGTTTCGCTCAGACGGGCAACCGTGGCGTCATCACTTTTTGTGGAGGTGTCACAGCTGCAGCAGCAAAGCGCGCAGTTCGGGTTCCTGAACACGTTTGGCCGCTATCACGGGCGAAACCCACTCGCGGGTCCTTTCCTCGGCCTCGGGGTAGATATCGGCCAGTTCCTGCACTTCGATCCGATAGACATTGGTCACCACAGTCTGGCTGGCCCCGTCTTTCAGGATCTTGTCATAAGTATATTGCCCAACAGGGTCTTTGGATAGGGATTGGGCGCGCACGCCGGCTTCTTCCCAGGCCTCTTGCCGGGCAGCCTCGGCGCCATCCAGGCCATCAATCGGCCAACCTTTGGGGATGATCCAGCGTCCGGTGTCCCGGCTGGTGATCAAAAGAACCTGCAACCCGTCCTGTGTTTCGCGGGTGCACAAGGCGCCAAACTGCACCCGATGGGGGCGCAGGAACAGAGGCCGGGCGACCTCTTCCCAAATATTTCGCAGCCATTTTGTCATGTTTGTCGTTCGCGAACCCGGGTTTTACCTGAGCAGCCCACATAGCAATGAAACAGATAATCTTCAATGAACGCCCGGAATCTCCGTGCTTTCCGCATCTTCATGCCAAGAATTTTCGACGAAAATTCCCGACGGCTGCCTAATTTCGACGTTTTGCGCGCAAGGTGGGGTCGGCCTTGGTCGGATCTTCGGGCCAAGGGTGTCTGGGATATTGCGCGCGCATGTCTTTGCGCACATCCGCGTATGACCCAGCCCAGAAACCGGGCAAGTCGCGCGTGATCTGGATGGGTCGTTGGGCCGGTGAAAGAAGCGTGATCTTGAGGGCCTCACCGCCAATGACCGGATGGCGCGTGACGCCAAACAGTTCCTGCAGCCGCACCGAGATTTCCGGTACTGCACCGCCATAATCTATCGGCACCTTTCGCCCCAGAGGAGTTTCAAACGACCCTGGAGCGCGCCGGTCCAGTTCCTGCGTCTGGGCCCAGTCCAGTCGGGCGCGCAACGCTGGCAACAGGTCGAACCGTTTCCAGTCTTCAGCATTGCGGACGCCGGAAAGCATCGGCAACAGCCAGTCTTGCAGCGTGTCGGTCAACCCCTCGATCGAGAAATCAGGCAGCTCTGCGCCTTCGGTCCGGACCAGTTCCACCCGTGCCGCCAATCGCGCAGCGGCCCCGTTCAATCGCAGGCCAAGATCACGGACGCCATCCAGCATCGCCAATGCAACTGCTTCGTCCGGAACCTCTTTCCAAACACGATCACTCAACGTGATTGCGCCGAGCCGTTCTTGTTTGCGCGCAACGACACGGCGGTCACGTTTTGACCAGTCGCAGACCTCGATCCAGGTGATCTGATCCTCGAACAAGTCACGAATTTCCTTTTCCGAGATCTGTGCGGCCATGCGCACCTTTGCTTCGCGGGGGTTGCCATCGGTATCGGTCACAACCAGGTAAGGCGCGGCAGCCAGCGTATCGCTGCCATCCAGCACAACACCCTTCCCTCCTGACAACACATAACGCGGCTCATCCCCTTTGCGCCGTTGTCCAATGCGATCGGGATAGGCGAGTGCGGCTGTTGCCGCTGGGCTGAAGTCGGATGGGGTGCCTTTGGATCGCAGTCGCTTGGCCTCGGTCTTTATCCGTTCCAACGCACCAATGTTGACCTGCCAGACACGGTTACACTGAAAGGCGCGCACATCCCGTATGGCTTCGAGCCGGAGCAGCATATCCACCGGCGCACCGCGCAGAGGGTCGCGTTCGGCCATCAGGGCGGCCAAGGGCGCAGCGCCGGGGCCTGCCTGTTCCAGCATATGCCCCAGTCGCGGGTGCAGAGGTAACGCAGCCAGTGACCGCCCGTGGTCGGTGATCCGCCCCTTTCCATCCAGCGCGCCCAGCATTGTCAGCAACGTGCGGGCCTCTGCCATCGTGCCCTCGGGTGGAGGGGTCAGGAAAGACAGTTCTTCGGGGTCCGCCCCCCAAAGTGCCAGTTCCAGCGCCAGGCCGGTCAGGTCGGTTGCCTCGATCTCGGCCGGGGGATAGGCGGCCAGCGCGCCTTCTTCGCCCTTCGACCATAAGCGATAGCACTTGCCTTCGGCGACACGACCAGCGCGGCCAGCGCGCTGCGTTGCCTCGGCGCGCGTCACCCGCTCGGTCACTAGTCTGGACATACCCGAACCCGGATCGAAACGCGCCCGCCGAGCCTGTCCCATGTCCAAGACCACGCGAATGTCTGGAATGGTCAACGAGGTTTCGGCAATGGACGTAGCCAAAACCACTTTGCGACCGGTTTCGACCGGTGCAATCGCTTGGCGCTGGGCAGCAAAAGGCATCGCGCCGAATAGTGGTCGCACCGTAGCTTTGCTGGATAACCGGCCAGCCAAGGCGGCCTCTGCCCGGCGGATTTCGCCTTCTCCGGGCAGGAACACCAACATCCCACCTTCTGTTTCGCGCTCGGCCTGAACCACAAGATCGACCAATGCGTCCAGCTTTCGCGCCTGATGTCCTAGCGGTCGGTCCAGCCAACGTGTTTCGACCGGGTAGCTGCGCCCTTGGGACGTAACAACGGGGGCCTCCATCAACCGTCCCACAGGCTCAGCGTCTAGCGTTGCCGACATTGCCAGCAGGATCAGATCGTCCCGCAATGCCCCGGCGACCTCAAGGCACAAGGCCAGGCCGAGATCCGCGTTCAGGGAACGTTCATGGAATTCATCGAAAATCACCGCACTAATGCCGGGCAGATCGGGTTTGACTTGCAGCATCCGGGTCAGGATACCTTCGGTGACGACCTCGATCCGGGTCGATTTCGATACCTTCGCCTCGCCTCGCACGCGATAACCAACTGTGTCGCCCACGCGCTGTCCCAGCGTATCGGCCATGCGCTCAGCAGCAGCCCGGGCCGCCAAGCGGCGGGGTTCCAGCATCACGATCTTGCCATCGCATAGCCCCGCCTCGAGTATCGCCAGCGGCACTCGTGTTGTTTTCCCCGCGCCCGGAGGCGCCTGCAGCACTGCGCGGCCCGAAGCCTTTAGGGCGGCAAGAAGGTCAGGAATGGCGTCGTCGATGGGCAGGCGTATCATGCGGGCTTTATCCGCCAACGGTACGACAAGGTCCAGTTCCGTCTCTTATACCCGGAGAGCGCATATCCCAGAGGTAAATTCTTGTACCCTCTGGTCTGGACAAACCCCTCATTGGGACGGCAACTAGAACTGCCGCAACTGATTGGGGGCGAAATGGAACTGGACAGCCTGAGTGACAGGATTTTGAACGGAGACCGGCGCGCGCTGGCCCGTGGTATCACGCTGGTGGAAAGCGGTCGCGCCGATCATCGTGCGCAGGCGACGGAACTGCTGACCAGATTGACCAAAGAAGGCCGCCAGGCCCTGCGGATCGGATTGTCAGGGACGCCCGGCGTCGGCAAGTCCACGTTCATCGAAAGCTTTGGCATGATGCTGACAGGGCAGGGGCTGCGCGTTGCGGTTCTTGCAGTTGATCCCAGTTCGACTCGGTCGGGCGGGTCCATTCTGGGGGACAAGACCCGGATGGAACGCCTGAGCCGCGAGAAAAACGCCTTTATCCGTCCATCACCCAGCCAGTCGCATCTGGGCGGCGTTGCCCGCCGCACACGTGAGGCCATCGCTTTATGTGAGGCCGCTGGGTTCGATGTTGTTTTGATCGAAACGGTTGGTGTCGGGCAATCGGAGACGGTTGTCTCCGAGTTGTCGGATCTGTTTATGCTGTTGCTTGCCCCGGCGGGCGGTGACGAACTGCAAGGCGTCAAGCGCGGTATCATGGAAATGGCCGACATGATCTTGGTCAACAAGGCGGATGGTGACCTGAAATCTGCCGCCACTCGCACCTGCGCCGACTATTCCGGGGCGCTGCGTCTGTTGCGTAAACGACCCCAGGACCCGGAAGGGTTTCCCAAGGCGATGACTGTCTCAGCGGTCGAGGAACATGGGCTGGCTCAAGCCTGGGAGGAGATGCAGTCCCTCAGCAAATGGCGCCGTGAAAATGGCCACTGGGAGGTCAACCGCGCCACGCAAGCACAATATTGGTTCGAACAAGAGGTTCGGTCTGCCCTTCTGGCGCGTCTGGCGACTCCACAAGCGCGCTCGGAAATGGAGCGTCTGGGCTCGCAGGTCAGCACTGGTCAGCTCAGTCCGTCGGTTGCGGCGGAACATATGTTGTCTGCTTTAGTCGCTGGCTAAGTCCTTATTCAAGCCTTTGATCTCATTCTCTTTCTGATTTCGGATCGGTGGGTTATCGCCCATAGGTTGCAAGTTGACCCAAACTTGATGCAAACTCAGGTTAAGGCCGCGCATCTGTCGCCAGGCCGGATATGCGGGAACCGTCAGCTATGCCCGATATTACTGGGACCAACGGCAACGACGATATCGACGTTAACAATGACACGGGGACCCTAAACGGTTCACCGGCTGGAACTCCGATTGATAATATCCGCGGCCGGGGTGGCGACGATGACGTCGACATCAATAACAGCACGATTACCGGGAATGTCATCGGCAATGCCGGCTCCGACACGATCACCGTCACCAGCAGCACCATTGGTGGCAGGATTGCCAGCGGGTCGGATGACGACACTGTCGATATCAGTGGCTCGAGTGTTGGAAACATCCGGCTGGGGAGCGGCAACGATACCCTGAATTTCACCAGCACCAGCGTTAGTGGCGATTTGCGGGGTGGTGGCGGGACCGACACGTTGAACTTGCCTGTGGGTACCGTCATCACCGATACCAATTTTGGCGTCATTAACGTCGTAGATGGCGTAGGCTATACCCTGTCCAGCGGGACATTCACTCTACCATCCGGTATCACGGTCACATATTCTGCCTTTGAGAACGGAAGTGGCGTTCCTTGTTTTACCCGTGACACGCACATCCTGACGCAGGACGGCATGAAAGCAATCCAAGCGCTGCGGATCGGGGACATGGTCCCGACCATGGGGTGCGACCCTCAGCCTATACGCTGGATCGGTCGTCGACAGTTTGACCGCGCCGCCTTGCTGGTAAATCCCAGGCTCTTGCCGGTACGAATCCTTGCAGGTGCGCTGGGCGAGGGTTTGCCGCATCGCGATCTTCTGGTCTCACGCCAGCACAGGATGCTGGTGCAGTCCAGAATCGCGGAACGCATGTTCGGCACCACCGAAGTTCTGATTCCGGCGATCAAACTGACCGCACTGCCGGGAATCTATATCGATGAGGCCGTGCAATCGGTTGAGTATTTTCACCTGCTATTTGATCGCCATCATGTCATCTTTGCCGAAGATGCCCCAACCGAAAGCCTGTTCACCGGAGTCGAGGCCCTGAAATCCCTCGGATCGGAGGCGCGGCAAGAAATTTTCGAAATCTTTCCGGAACTGATCGAAAATCATGGTGAAAACCCGGCCCGGTTCATACCATGTGGACGCCAACAGTCCCACCTGATCCAGCGGCATTTGAAGAACAACAAACCCTTGCTTCAACGCAATGGCGCCTAGGTCTTATAGAGTTTAAGATGGGTGCAAAGATTTCGCACGGCCCGTCTTGACCCTTCCTGTGATTCCCACTAAACGCATCCAACCAGTTTTCGGGCGCGACTTCGGGTTGCGCCCCTTGTGATTTGGCCACGGGTCCTGTACCCAGCCCGCAGATACAAAGGAAGAAACCATGTCGCGCCGTTGCGAACTGACCGGAAAAGGCCCGATGACTGGCAACAATGTCAGCCACGCCAAAAACAGAACTCGTCGTCGTTTTCTGCCCAACCTGAACGACGTAACCCTGCAGTCGGAAACCCTGGGTCGTGGCGTCAAGCTGCGTATCTCAGCCGCTGCCCTGCGTTCAGTTGACCACCGTGGTGGTCTGGATGCGTTCCTGGCCAAAGCCAAGGATGACGAGCTGTCCACCAACGCACTGAAAGTGAAAAAAGAAATCGCCAAGGCTCAAGCTGCGGTCTAAGCGTTCTTTTTCACCAAAGATTTCGACCCTGTACCCGAACGGTGCAGGGTCTTTTCTTTTGCCTGATTGAGTTTAGACGATTTCGCCGTCAGAGCGTGATCTTGTTCACATACAGTGTTCTGATGTTTGAATATGTTTGTTCATATTCTATTGGCGGAGTTCGATCTCATGTCTTTCAAATCCTTTGATTCCCTCTCCCTGTTGGCGGCCTTTTTTGGCAAGACGTTTGGGACATGTGTGCGGATGCAGCGTCAGGTGAACAGGTTGCATACCAGCCTGACAAAAGGGTCTGTCAAACGTCCCGGAATGGACAACTGACCTCGTACTGACCAAAAATGACCCGAGGGCTTCTGGCGCATTCGATTGTGCTTGAAGCCCTTTTTGTCTCGGGCGTATACCGAAGGCAGGATGAAACACTTTCGGAACAGATTTCTATCATTTGCCCTGTCGCTGCTGGTCATTCTGACTGGTCAGGGGGTGGCTGCGTCGCGTGGCGTTGATACTGCAGTCGGGCAGATGGTGCTGTGTACTGGTGTTGGTCCTGTTGTGATCTATATGGATGCGGAGGGGCAACCGGCGAAGCCCCCGCATTTCTGCCCCGACTATGCGCTGACGTTGCTGGGTGCTATCGCTGTCGTTTCACATGTGCTGCCCGATGCACCAAGTTATGCCGGGCCATTTTTAGAGCGCGGCGACAGGAGCCTAATAGCAGCGCCCGTTCCGTTTCAGCCCGCCCGCGCGCCACCTGCAAGAGCCTGATTAAATTTAACTTTTTCAGGCACTTGACATAGGAGAGGCGCAATGTCCCTCACTTCCAAACTTTTGGCAACCCTGGCTGCGGCCGCATTTGCCACCACTGCAATGGCGCAGGAAACCATCACACTAGAAGATGCCTATGCGCGCTCCGCCGGCAAAACGGCGAAAGCGGGCGCGGCCTTTATGGTGATTCAGAACACGGGCGAGGCGGATGACCGTCTTGTTCGTGCGGAATCGGAGGCGGCTGCACGGATTGAGCTGCACACGCATCTGATCGATGCCAATGGCGTGGCGCAGATGACCCATGTCGAAGAGGGGTTCGTCATCCCTGCCGGTGGTGCGCATGCGCTCAAGCGCGGGGGCGATCACGTGATGTTCATGGGATTGGTTGCCCCGTTTGAACATGGTGCAACTGTGCCTGTGACGCTGGTTTTTGAAAAGGCCGGTGAAGTTGAGATCGACGTGCCGGTTGATCTGGAACGAAAAGACATGGGCGCCCACTCGAACTAAGGTCACGTCAACCTTCAAGCCGCTATGCGGCCGTCATCCAAGCGTCAGGCCGGGCTTTGCCCGGCCTGTTTGCCTATCGCTTCAACGGTTAACAACCCGCATCGAAACGCGGTCATGCGCCCGTTTGAAGCGCATTGCCAGAAAGAACATCACGGCGGCGAAAGCCAGAGCGGAAAAGGCAATGGCCCACCCCAGTGCGACCATGCCACTGCCGGGCCAGAACAACAGCACCAACCCAATGATCAGCGCAATGATCCCCGAGTTTCGCACCATCACGGCATCCGGGTTGTTGCTGGGTATCTGCCGCCATGCCAGCAACGAACCGATGCCGACGATCAGCGCCCAAGCACCCAGCAGGAAAAATGTCAGCCGCGCAACACCCTCGGGCCAGATCAGCAGGACAAGACCGATCAACAGTGCCCCGATGCCGACGCCGCCGATCAATCCGCGCCGTCCAAAGCCCAGTAGGGTCAGGCCGCCATCTAGAACCAAAAGCAGGCCGACCAGTCGCAACAGCAAAGAGATACTGCCCGTTGGCCAAAACAGCGCGGCGATCCCCAATGCTCCGGCCAGACATCCGCGCAACAGGAAGGTCCACCACAGATTTGCCAGTTGGTCGCCAAATGTATCGCGGCCCTCCATACTGGAATCGTCCATGATTTCTTCGCGCGTGTGGTGGGGGTCGGTCATGGGAGCCTCTTATTTCGATTGTCGTATCAATAATTTTGGTGCCGGTCTGGCGGGCTAAGATTCGCGCAGCAGCTTTTGAACCCAGCGTGGCACGGTTTCGGATGCAGGGCCAAGTATCACCTGATCGAAACTCGAGGCGCCGGATGACGGATCTAGGTTCAACTCGACGGTTCGTGCGCCTGACATTGTCGCCTCGTGCACAAATGCTGCGGCGGGGTAGACCTGACCCGAGGTGCCGATTGAAGCGAAGATTGCAGCATTGGCCAGGTGATCGTAGATCAGGTCCATAAAATAGGGCATCTCACCGAACCATACAACATCGGGTCGGGCGGTTGGGCCACCGCAGGCGGGGCAGGGTTCACCCACCGACATCTCGGGCGGGGCGACCCAGCGGTGATCGCAGGCGGTGCATAAGGCCCCAGCGAGGGTGCCGTGCATATGGATCACATTCTCGGATCCTGCAGCTTCGTGGAGGCCGTCGACATTCTGTGTCACGATGATAACCTCGCCGGGCCAGTTGCGTTGCAGATGGGTCAGCGCGGTATGGGCCGGATTGGGTTGCGCCTGTGCAGCCTGCACACGGCGCGCGTTGTAGAACTTGTGCACCACCGCCGGATTGCGGGCAAAGCCTTCGGGCGTGGCGACATCCTCGATCCTGTGCTGCGCCCACAGACCTCCTTCGTCGCGGAATGTGCCCAGCCCGCTTTCGGCGGAAATCCCGGCACCGGTCAGAATGACGATCTTTTCCATTTCCGCCTCACGCGTTACACCCGGTTGTATGACACACCGTATCCTTTTCGTCTGTTTGGGCAATATCTGCCGGTCTCCGGCCGCCGAAGGTGCCTTTCGCGCCCGTGCGCCGCATCATGCCACCGACAGCGCCGGAACCTCTGGCTGGCACATCGGAGACCCGCCTTATGGCCCAATGCAGCAGGCTGCTCATGCCCGTAGTATCGACATCAGCGATCTGCGCGCGCGCAAATTCGTGGCCGAAGATTTTGACCGCTTTGACCTGATCATCGGAATGGATGCAGAGAACCTTACCAATATCGAAAACTTGCGTCCCCGTGGCAACAAAACTCCGGTTCGCTTGCTGACTGATTTCGCTACTGAGACAGGCGCGGATCATGTGCCCGATCCGTATTATACCCGTGATTTCGAGGGCACGCTGGATTTGATCGAAAAGGCCGTCGCAGGTCTTGACGCACATCTGAGGGCTTAGTTGTAGATGCTTTGATGTCTTCGACATTCAGGTGTAAAATCAATCGACGCCTGCATCGGGGCTAAGCTCACCTGTTTGGTTCTTTCGCAATCACAGTGGATAAGGTGCGTGTCGTCCGGCTTCTGGTGATTGCAATCGCACCCAAAACCAAAGCGCAGGCTACGGCCTGTGGTGTTGTGATTGCTTCGCCAAAGGCAAGAAAGCCCACAGCAAACATCGTCGGCAATTCAATGCTGCCGACGACCGCAGTTTGAGAAGCGCCGATCAACGGCGAGCAGATCGTATAAATGAGCTGTGGCACAAGCGCTGTGACCAGGCCAATTCCGACGATCAAAATCCAGTCGGATTGCCCCTGCGGGAGCAACTTGGCAACATCGGCGTTCAACATCAGCGGCAACAGCCCGAGAACCGATCCCAAGGAAACCGAAGCAATGCGCGCAAGCGGTGCGATGCGGGACAACCTGTGAACCAAAACACATATTCCGAAGCCGAACCCGATTGGGGCTGCTAGCGACATCAGAAGCGTTGGTATGTGCTGAATAGGAACGGATGCGGGCGATCCTGCAATGAGTGCCGCCAACGTAATGAGGCCCGAGGCGAACAATGCGCGCCTTGTGGGTGTATCGGCGAACAAAGTCCAGGCAATGATCAGCGTGAAAACCGGATAGGTCATATAGAGAACGCCCACAGTCGATGCGGGTAATGTCTCCAGCGCCGTCACATATCCAATCCATCCAAGGCCCATTACCGCGCCTGCCGAAAGCCCCCAAGCAATCTCGCGCCAAGCGTTTCGGTGTATTATAAGAACAGGCAGCAGCAGAATTGCCGTAACGATGTAGCGATAGAACGCGACGGCATAAGGCGCGACGCCTTGCTCGGTCAGCCCTCGGCTAAAATAAGGAACCAGCCCGAAACAAATTGAGGCGAAAAGAACGCCGGCAACCGCAATCGGATAGGGAATAGTTGGTCTGGTCTGTGTTGATATCGTTGCCATTCCAATTTGCTATCACAGGTTTGCGACTGCTGTAGCAGAGATTCGTCGAGCGGTTGCTTCGGTTCGCAAAGCTAACCCTAGTTCAGTTCTGTATGAAGATGGTGGCAGAAACACACGGCGCGTTGGTAAATATGCTTCCAATATCTGCGGTACCCTACACTAACTCATCACCTTCAACTGCCCGCCCAGCCACGGCACCTGCGCGACTGCCGGATCAACAATCTGGCTCCGCATCAGCCGTCGGATCATGTCTGCAACCTCTTTGGGTACTTGGTCCGACCAGTCAGAGCGGGTGAACAGCGAAATTGTGCGGGCGAAGTCACCGAACGGGACCGGATGCGCCTCCATCCCGTCATGAAACCGCGTCGCACGCATATATCCCAGTGGTGTTGTGATCGCCCAGCCAAGCCCCTGTGCGACCATTGCCATCAGCGCCAGGTGCGAGCCGATTTCAAACCGTTCCTCGAACTCCATTTGCTGGCGCGCCAGATGCGCCTCGATCTGGCGACTGATCAGCTGATCTCGGGCGTATCGCAGAAAGGGCAGGTCCTGTATTGAATTCCCCTTACCCTTTGGGGTCACCAGAATGAAAGGGTCCTGAACCAGAGGGTATTCAATCACACCCTTCAGGACCTCTCCGGAATGCGCGGATACAGCCATATGCAGCCTCTGCGCCTCCAGCTCGGCGAACAGGTTTAGGCTGGGCAACGTGATCAGTTTGAATTTCGACCGGGTTAGGCTGTCGGCGAGCAAAGTCGCCAGCCGCGGGGTCAGATCGTTGTCGAAATCGTCAATCAAACCGATGGAGAGGGTGGTCAGATGCCCCAGATCCATCACGGTCAGTTCGCTTTGGGCCATTTGCAGTTCGGCCAGCACGACCTCGGCCCGCGCCAGAAAGCTGCGGCCGGCTTGCGTTAAACGCATTGGTCGTCGCCCGTGATCGACCAGATCAGTGCCCAATGCCTTTTCCAGATTGCGCAACTGCTGAGAAACCGAAGGCTGGCTGAGCCCCGTGATCTCGGCGGCCAGTGCCACCGATCCTGTCCGCGCCAAAGCCTCGAACACCTCAAGGCCCCGCAGGGTCAGCCCTTTCATTACCATCTGATACACCTTTCGCTGCGCCATATCTGAGGTGCAGTGCGCATCAGGTCAAGCAGCGTGACCGGCTTAGTTGCAGATTGCCTGCGCCATCTGGCCAAAGTTCTTATACCGATCCCACAGCGCATCATCGCGCGAAGTCTGCGACATCTTCAACTCCTGCGCCTGATGGGGGTCGGTGAACCACTTGGCGACGGTCTTCTGATCACCACGCGTCAACGCCTGATCCGCGACGCGCTGAATGCAGCTGCACCGCGCCCGCGTTGCCGCCGACCGGTCCGACGCCAGACACGCCCGTTTGATCTGCGCAGCCTCGCTCGGTGCCGGAGCCATCGCCGTCAGCGATGCCGCACAAAATGCGATTAAGAGGAACTGTTTCATGCTCTTGCCTCGTTTTTGCCTGCCCGGACGGGTCTGATGCCCCTCTCGGTCTGTGGCGGAGTATGAATCAAAGTGGATTTCGGATCAATCATGTGCTGCGAAAAAGTGATTGCGCACATAATTGATGTCGCGTTTTCTGGCCTGACTTCGCTTAGAACTATATCGTGAGACCAAAATGCTAAAGAAATACGGGCGTACATTCCACTTGCCGCAATCTCCCGGTGCTACAAGCGATGACAAGATCATGTCGAGTGTTGATGAGTTGGCATCAGCGGACAAAGTCGTCTTTACCGAAAAGATGGACGGCGAGAATACGACAATTCACAGCCAAGGCTGCCACCCTCGCAGCATCGACGCAAGATATCACCCGTCGCGAGACTGGGTGAAGGCTTTCGCAGCTGGTATCGCACCGCAACTTACTTAGGATGAGCGCATTGTTGGCGAATATCTATTCGCACGTCATTCCATCGCGTATTTGGAATTGCCGACTTATTTTTTGGGATTCGCGTGGATCAAAGCTGGCGTCGTTCAGCCATGGGATGCGACGCTGTCACGCTTTACAAAACTTGGAATCAGCCCTGTTTCCGAACTGTATCGGGGACGGCTCTCAGCTCAGGTCGTCGCTGATGTAATTGCAGCCCTAGATCTAGACACACAAGAGGGGTTTGTCGTTCGCACAACAGCAGCATTCGAGGAAGAAAACATGCCCACTCATCTCGCGAAGTACGTACGTGAAGGTCATGTGCAAAGTGAGACGCATTGGATGAATGCTGAACTGGTTAGAAATGGGCTGGTCTGATCGGATCGAAGCCTAGCAACTAAAGGGTTTCGTCGGGTCTCGTCCTACCTTGACCGCAGCCCATTTCCGACGCATATCCCCAACCCATGACAGACCTCGCTCACATCCGCAATTTCTCCATCGTCGCGCATATCGACCATGGCAAATCCACCCTTGCTGACCGGCTCATCCAAGAGACCGGGACAGTCAAGGATCGTGACATGAAGGAACAGCTGCTCGACAGCATGGATATCGAGCGCGAGCGCGGCATCACCATCAAGGCCAACACGGTCCGCATCGACTATACCGCCGACAATGGCGAGAAATACGTGCTGAATCTGATCGACACTCCCGGCCACGTGGATTTCGCCTATGAGGTCAGCCGCTCGATGCGTGCCGTCGAAGGCTCTCTGCTGGTTGTGGACTCGACCCAAGGGGTCGAGGCGCAGACGCTGGCCAACGTGTATCAAGCCATCGACGCCGATCATGACATCGTGCCGGTGCTCAACAAGATCGATCTGCCCGCGTCCGATTGCGACCGCGTGGCCGAACAGATCGAGGATGTGATCGGCATCGACGCGTCCGAGGCGATTCAGGTCAGCGCCAAGACCGGGCAGGGCATCCATGAGACGTTGGAGGCCATCGTCACCCATCTGCCGGCCCCCAAGGGTAATCTGGATGCACCGCTCAAGGCGATGCTGGTCGATAGCTGGTACGACGCCTATCTCGGCGTCATCGTTCTGGTCCGCATCATGGACGGCACCCTGAAAAAGGGCATGCGCGTCAAGTTCATGTCGAACAACACCCTGCACCATGTCGACCGCGTCGGCGTTTTCCGGCCTGAGATGGAGATGGTCGACAGCCTTGGCCCCGGTGAGATCGGTTTTTTGACCGCCTCGATCAAACAGGTCCGCGACACCCGCGTCGGTGACACGATCACCAATGACCGCAATGGCGCAGAAATCGCGCTGGACGGCTTTAAACCCGCGCAACCGGTGGTGTTCTGTGGCCTCTTCCCCGTCGACAGTTCCGAATTCGAAGACCTGCGCGACGCGATCGACAAACTGGCGCTGAACGACGCCAGCTTCAGCTTTGAAATGGAAACCTCGGCCGCTTTGGGCTTTGGCTTCCGCTGCGGCTTCCTTGGCCTGTTGCACCTTGAGGTCATCCGCGACCGGATTGAGCGCGAATATGATATCGAGCTGATCACCACTGCGCCCTCGGTGATCTATCACGTCTTCATGAAAGACGGCGAGATGATCGAACTGCACAACCCCGCAGACATGCCAGACCCCTCAAAGGTCGACCATATCGAGGAACCGCGCATCAAGGCGACCATCCTTGTGCCGGATGAATTCCTGGGCGACGTACTGAAACTGTGCCAGGACCGCCGTGGCATCCAGATGGACCTGACCTATGCGGGCTCGCGCGCCATGGTCGTCTATGACCTGCCGCTGAACGAGGTCGTCTTTGACTTCTACGACCGCCTGAAATCGGTGACCAAGGGCTATGCCTCGTTTGACTATCAGATGACCGGCTATACCGAGGACGCGCTGGTCAAGATGTCGGTGCTGGTGAATGATGAACCGGTCGATGCGCTATCGACCATGGTTCACCGCGACCGGGCCGAGATGCGGGGCCGGGCGATGTGCGAAAAGCTCAAGGACCTGATCCCGCGCCACATGTTCAAAATCCCGATCCAGGCCGCCATCGGAGGCAAGGTCATCGCGCGCGAGACCCTCTCGGCCCTGCGCAAGGACGTGACCGCCAAATGCTACGGAGGCGACGCCACGCGGAAACGCAAACTGCTGGACAAGCAGAAGGCGGGGAAAAAGAAGATGCGCCAGTTCGGGAAGGTTGATATCCCGCAGGAGGCGTTTATTTCAGCGTTGAAGATGGACTCTTGACTATATTGACAGCCACTAATTGCGATCCACAGTAGTCCTGATTAGAACTCTCCCTAATGATCAGAACTTGAAGATATTTGAGGCACTCTAAATGGCTGAATTTGTTGTGGATTGCCCGCGCTGTGGTGCCATCCGCTCGACGCACGACGTGTTTTCGAGCGTTGTAGTAGGCATGCAGTACGGTTGGAAGCAATTCGTTGAGGTCCCGGGTATCTGTCGAACTTGCGGACAAATGAGTGTCAAAATTGTATCGCGGCTCAATTCAAGTAAGCAGTTGAATAACTGGTTTGGTGCCGTAGGGTCTATCAATGCCCTTAGCAGTTACAATGGATCGCTAAACGACTTAGTCGAGTTCCATCGCAATGTCACACTGCGCGACAAGAGCCAGGCTGCTCCTCCCGAACATGTTCCGGAAGAGATTGAAAATGTAATCCGTGAAGCAAACGCTTGTTTGGCTAGCGAATGTTGGAATGCCGCAGCTGCGATGTATCGCTTAGCGCTTGATATGGCGACGAAGTCATTGCTACCGAACGAAGGTGAGCCTGCTGCTAAAGTGAGGCGAAGTTTGGGCCTTAGAATCCAGTGGCTTTTCGATGAGCAAAAATTACCCTTGGATTTGAAGGGCCTTGCAGAGTGCCTCCAGCAAGATGGAAACGATGGGGCGCACGACGGAACACTAGTAAAAGAAGACGCAGACGATCTACATGACTTCTGTTTTGAATTGATGCGTAGGCTTTACACAGAGCCAAAAAGGGTTGAGCTCGCTGAAGCTCGTCGAGTTGCAAGGCGCCAAGGGTGAAATCCAGCGGTCGACGCTGTCGGTATCGTTAATGTAATTCGGTCACTAAACACACTTGTCCGGCACGGCGGGGCCGCGCCGACGCGCCCCTTCAAACCGAAGGTTTGCCTCCGGCAAAACGGGCGGCCCGTTTGCGCCCCGGGGTTCCGCCCGTTCGACCCTGAAACGGTCCATTGGATCGTTTCCCAGACGGGCCTTACCCCCTTCGGGCCGGCGCTGCCCTCCGTTCTGCTAATCGACCGTTGGAAGCGCGTTTGCGTCCCAAGACACCGCTCACTCTGACCCAGATCAAAGACCGCGCGCGCGCTCAATCCTAGGATCCGCGAAAGTTGAATCCCTGATATGAGGCCCCCATGCTTCCCCTGATGTTGATCGTACATATCTTCCTTGGCTCCACCTTTGCCGGGTCCGCTGTCATTGCGGTTCTGTCGATGGGGTATACGACGCTATACCCTATCCTGATCGCTGCCGGAGCTGGCTTTATTGCGGCGTTTCCGGTTTCGTATCTGGTGACCCGAAAGATCGCGGGATAAGGCCTGTTCGGCCCATTGTGACCAACCTCACAGCCGCATCCCGGCTGGCCTGCTAGAGTTTACCTTGCGGAACCCTAGCAGGAGGCGCAGATGTCCACATCCATGATCCCCTTCATTGCCCTCGGGTCAGCGGGTCTCTATTCCGTTGCCATGGTCGCGATGAAGTTCTGGTGGAAAATCCCCGGCCTGGGGCTTGGCCTGCTGATCGTCGCGACCCTGCTGGCCGGGGCGACGCTCGAACTCGCCGCGCTGCGCGACGAACGGTTGGGCATAATCTATACTGGCATTCTGGGGGCCGAGGTCGTTCTGATCGCCATCGCCTCATTCTTTCTGTTTGGCGAAAACTTCTCGCATCGCGAAGTGTTTGGCATTTCCCTGGTCGTGATCGGCACCGCGCTGGCCTGGGCCTAAGCGCGACAAACTGGTTAGGCTTTTTTAAAGCCTTCATGAAGCTTCCTTCAGGTAAGTTGCAACCGGCCCTCAGCCACCCAATCTGTGTAAAAGGCCAACGAAAGGCCCAGTGCAGGAGGTGAGCCAGTGACAGCAAATTCAACTATCGAAGCGGTAAATGCCCCTTCATTTAGGTTGGCTGCGTGGGCTGGCGCAAGATCCTTGGGCTGTATGTAATTTTGAATTTGCGTAGCCTGCGCGATCGAACGAGTTCCGGGCTCGTCTCTGGTCTCCAGGTGAACTGAAGCGTCTCTGGTCCGGTTGGAATTTAGGGGGTACTGGCTGCGAATTGCCGCAGCGCTTAGTAGGTAACCCAACCGGGTCGGAGCGCTTCTCAAATTCAGAACAGGCTTTCAGCGCAAAATGCGGGCAGGTGGCCCTGATTGGTCAGAAAATGCCTCGGTCCTCGGAGGCCGTGGCCAAAGAGCGACCCGTTCACGGCGGGTTTGATTCGAAATATCAGGGATCGGATCGGCGCAATCGCTCACCAAAACCCCCAGAAGGGTCGTGCAGCCCGTTTGCGCCTGCAGAAAGAGTCCAAAATCCCGGGCCAAGCACGCAATTTCACTTGTCCAATCGCAACTCTGCGCAGGAACGTAAAATCTAGAGTTATCCACATTACTCTCCAGCGAGATATCAACAGTTTATCCCCGACTATTTTTTATGCTGCAGTGCTATTTTCTTGCCCGTTTATGACCGCGATGTAACAGTCAGGTTACCGCAGAGGTTCTTAGGATCCTGGGTGGGACGCAAAGGCCAAGGGGGTCGCTGCGGTGAAGGGAAATCTTAGGATTTTGTTCTACTGCAAAGACTTACCGGTGCGTGATCCGCTGATTTGGGCGTCAAGTTTGAAACAGGTGATCAAGCTCTCAGAAGGTTAATGCGTGCTGTGCGGGGCCCTCGGGCTCTGTTCAGCGGCTGTGGCCCCTTAGGGGGACAAAGCAACTGGATCGGGGCGTCCCTCGGGCGTGTCGAACCGGTAAGGCGTCAGGGGTGCCCTATGGGCACATGCAAAGACCGCGTCTGCGCACCTGACGCCTTTTCCTTTTTCCGGGCCCCGGATTCATACAGGCAGCGATTTAATTCCCCCTAAAACGGGAACGGGGTTCTTGCGTTTAAGCAAGAACCCCGTGATCGTGTCAGAAATGCAATGCCGCGTCTATGCACCTGTGTCCGCAAGGATAGCGGGTCCGGGTGCAGAGAGCAACTATATCTTGTATGTCGCCCGATCTTGATCGCTACATTCCGAATGGAATCAGATGTTTTCCTGAACCTCGGTGGCTGCGCCCTGAATTGCGTCACCTGCTTTTTCAATATCTTTACCGGCGCCTTTAGCGGTTTCACATGCGGCGAGTGTGCAAAGGGCCAGTCCAATAAGTGCGGCTCGGATCATAGGTCTCTCCTTTTGTATTAGTCCCGATTTTCGTAGCAGTTTTGCTAATGGTGAACCAGAGTTTTGAACCGGCATTCTATTCTTTACGAAAAAGTGGCCCGATGGCTGCTGTCACCAGAAAGATCACAGCTGCGGCGCAGACGATGCTGGGCCCGGCCGGAGTGTCGGCAAGATACGCACCGCACAGCCCGACAAGGGCGGCAGCTGATCCGATGATTGCGGCCCCGAATGCCATATTTTCAGGTGTTTTCACCAAAGATCGTGCACCGGCTGCCGGGATGACGAGCAGGGCGGCAATCAACAGAACCCCTACCACTTTGATTGCCACGGCAACGGCCAGCGCCATGGTCAGCGTCAACCACACCTCCTCGCGCTTAGGGTCAATGCCGGATGCATAGGCCATGTCCGGGTTCAGCGTGGCGACAAGTAGGGCTGACCAGCGCCAGATCATGACTGCCAGGATCAACGCGCCGCCGCCCCAAATGGTTGCCAAATCGCCTTTGGTGACAGCCAGGATATCACCAAACAGAAAGGCATTTAAATCCAGCCGGACGTCGGACAGCAAGGCGACGGTGACTAGTCCTGCGGCCAGGGCTGTATGCGCTATTACGCCTAGTAATGTGTCCATCGCCAACCCCTTGCCACGCAAAAGCGTGACGGTAAGCCCCATGGCAAGCGCTGACGCCACAATCGACGGCAGCATCGGAAGCGAAAACGCCAGAGACAGTGCCACACCCAGAACAGCCGCGTGCGCTGTGGCCTCGCCCAGATAGGCCATCCGGCGCCATACCACAAAGCACCCCAAAGGGGCCGCCGCGAGTGCAACGCCAATACCCGCCAGCGCCGCACGAACCATAAAATCTTCTAACATCAGTTGGTTGTTTCCTGGTCGTGGTGGTGGTCATGGTCGTGCGAATGGCTGTGTTGATGTTGGTAAAGGGCCATCATGCCCTTGGTTCCGCTGCCAAATAGGGCCCGGTATTCGGGTGCGTCCGCGACGGTATGAGGCGACCCCTCGCAGCATATATGTCCGTTCAGACATAGCACACGGTCTGAGGCCGCCATGACAACGTGCAGATCGTGACTGACCATCACGATTGCACAACCAAGGTCGCGTCTGACCTGCTCAATGCGTTGATAAAAGGCAGCTGCACCCGGTTGATCTAGGCCTTGCGTCGCTTCATCCAAAAGCAAGACCTGAGGATCATCAAGGAGTGCGCGCGCCAGCAGAACTCGTTGAAATTGACCGCCCGAAAGCTGGGTCATTTGCCGGTTGCGCAGATCCGGGACGCCCGCTCGTTCTAGTGCATCCAGCGCTTTGCGGGCCGAGATCCGTTTGGGTAAGCCCAGGAAACGTTGCACGGTCATCGGTAAAGCGGCGTCCAAAGCCAGTTTTTGCGGGACATAACCGATGCGCAGGCCGGGCGCGCGGCTTACCTGGCCTTCTGATGGGGTAATGGCCCCAATGATCGCCCGTAAAAGAGTCGACTTACCAGATCCGTTGGGCCCCACAATGGTCACGATCTCTGCTTCGGAAACTGCCGCATTCACATGTTCAAGGATCGTGCGGCCGTCGATCCGAATGGACATGTTTTTCAATGAAATAAGAGGGGTATTCATGCCGCCGACCCTACACATTCGGGACATAGGCCCTCGGCCTCGACCACTACTCGTTCGATTTGAAACCCCGAGGTGTTCGCCGCAGCGCCCAATCGACCCTGTGTCAGCTCGGTTTCCGTTTCAGCCACTGCTTTGCAGGACCTGCAGATCAGAAACGCGGGGACATGGTCATGGGTCGGGTGGGCGCAGGCTGTATAGGCATTCAGTTGCTCGATACGATGCACGAACCCGTTTTGCACAAGGAAATCCAGTGCACGATACGCGACCGGAGGTTGCGACCCGAGCCCTTCTGCAGCTAGCACAGCCAGAATGTCATATGCGCCCATTGCCCGGTGCTTTTCCAACAGGATCTCAAGAACACGGCGTCGGACAGTGGTGAATTGCAGGCGCTTTGTTCTGCACTTGTTTTCGGCCTGAGACAGCGCAGTGTGAACGCAGTGGGCGTGATCGTGTTGTCTGAATCCAACAGTGCTCATGGCGGGACTCCAATGATTTTCAACTTGATATGTAATAACGTCCGGATTAACAAGCGTACAACGAATGTAATAACATATCATTTCGGAGGGAATATGTTCCGACCCACACTGTATTTGTTCTCAATCGCGTTTGCAGGCCAAGCTATTGCTGAAGCGCCAAGCGTGGCCGTCGATATTGCGCCTGTTCATTCGCTGGTCGCCCGTGTGATGGATGGCGTGGGTGAGCCCAGTCTGATCATTCCGCCCGGGGCGTCACCTCATGATCACGCTATGCGGCCTTCTGAGGCGCGGTCTTTACAGTCCGCCGAGATCGTATTCTGGACTGGAGAAGAGCTGACCCCTTGGCTGGCTAAACCCTTGGGTGCGCTGTCGCCGGATGCACTGCACGTCTCTTTGTTGGATGCCGATGGAACAATTCTCTATGAATTCCGGGATGCGACCGATCATGATGACCATGATGACCATGATGACCATGCGGATCATGATGGCCACGACGATCACGCGGATTACGACGATCATGCGGGTCATGACGATCACGACGACCATGCGGGCCATGCAGACGACCATGGCCATGATCACGAAGGGGTTGACCCCCACGCCTGGCTGGATCCCGAAAATGCACGTATCTGGGTTCAGGTAATTGCCGCAACGCTCTCAGAGGCGGACCCTGAAAACGCCGATGTTTATCAGCAGAACGCGGCGACCGCAGATCGGGAACTGGTTGAACTGAAAGAAAAAATTATGACAGATCTGACAGATATGCAGACGCTGTCATTCATAACGTTTCATGATGCCTATCAGTATTTCGAAAAGCGATTTGGGCTGGAGTCAACCGGCGCAGTCAGTCTTGGCGATGCGTCCTCTCCCGGGCCGGCGCGATTGGCGGCTTTGCGTGAAAAGGTTGAGCATGAAGGAATTGTTTGTGCCTTTTCCGAGCCGCAATTTGACACAAGGCTGGTGCGGACAGCGATCGAAGGAACCGGGGCCACGATCTTTGAATTGGATCCCGTAGGCGTTAGTTTTGACACGGGAATTTCGCACTATGATAGTTTGCTAATGGCCATGTCCGCCGGCTATCAAGACTGTTCCAAAAGTAAGTCGTAAGTAGCTGGGATAGCGGATTGCTCTTATTCTTCGTTGCAAAAGAGTTCGTAGACAACCTCTAACATCCGGCGTGGCCGTTCATCGGCCAGTCTATAAAAGATCGCCTTGCCTTCGCGGCGAGGCGTCACCAACCCTTCAAGTCGCAACCGCGACAGTTGTTGCGAAACAGCGGCTTGCCGCGCCGAAAGCAGCTCTTCCAGTTCTGTTACTGACTTTTCTCCCGATACCAGGTGGCACAGGATCATGAGACGCCCTTCGTGGCTGATGGCCTTGAGAAAATTTGCAGCATGCGTTGCGTTCTCAACCATTTTGTCGAAATTTTCCGGAGATGTTTCCTGTGAAAGTTGTGGAAGGGCCATCCTCTGTTTCCTTACCAGCCCACACTTTGGGCGCCTGTTTGTGTTGCTGTCTGGAGAAGGTCGCAAGTCAGCTAGTTATGAACATTTACTCTCATATGCATGAACCAAAATGAGGTGAGGGGAAAAGGGGAACTTGTGAGAGTTCGACGCAGATTTCGACTTTGAAGAGCGTATCGCTTTAGTCACCGCTGAATATCAATTTGCATTTGCAGGGCATGAAGTTTCCTGCACCCCTTGCAGCCCCACTGTGGCGATACTAAGACTCAGGTAACAGATTTTCGGGTAGTGTCCCGATCCATAGCAAAGCAGGCAGGTTTCTTATGTTCGATCCCGTTGACACATACATGAACACGCTTGTCCCAATGGTCGTTGAGCAGACCAGCAGGGGTGAGCGCGCATATGATATCTTCTCGCGCCTTCTGAAAGAGCGGATCATCTTTATCAACGGCCCGATCCACGACGGGATGAGCCATCTTGTGGTTGCTCAGCTGCTGCACCTTGAGGCGGAGAACCCGAACAAGGAAATCTCGATCTACATCAACTCGCCGGGTGGCGTGGTCACCAGCGGTTTGTCGATTTACGACACAATGCAGTATATCAAACCGAAATGTTCCACATTGGTGATCGGTCAAGCGGCCTCGATGGGGTCGGTTCTGCTGGCCGGTGGTGAGAAGGGCATGCGCTTTTCCCTGCCGAACAGCCGCATCATGGTGCACCAGCCCAGTGGCGGATATCAGGGGCAGGCAAGCGATATCATGATCCACGCAGCTGAGACGCAAAAGCTGAAGGATCGCCTGTATGATATCTATGTACGCCATACTGGACAGACCAAAAAGGCTGTTGAAAAGGCGCTGGACCGTGACAACTTCATGAGCCCGGAAGAGGCTAAGGAGTGGGGTCACATAGACGAGATCGTTGAAAACCGCGCCAAGATGAGCGGCGAAGAGGGCTAAGCCCAGACCCCTCGTGTCGCCGATACGGGGGGTATTTTGAGATTGTAGCCGCCACAGTGCTGGCCTAAGCTGCACGAACAGGCGCAAGCGCGGCCCCGCAAGGGGCATAGGATGGAGCCCGAAAGGTAGATCATGGCGACGAATTCAGGCGGTGACGGCAAAAACACGCTCTACTGCAGCTTCTGTGGCAAAAGCCAGCATGAGGTGCGTAAGCTGATTGCAGGTCCGACCGTGTTCATCTGTGATGAATGCGTCGAGCTGTGTATGGACATCATCCGCGAAGAGACGAAAGCCAACGGGCTGAAATCTTCTGACGGAGTGCCGACGCCGAAAGACATCTGCGAAGTTCTGGACGATTATGTGATCGGTCAGGCTACGGCCAAGCGGGTTCTGTCAGTAGCGGTTCACAACCACTATAAACGATTGAATCACGCTCAGAAGGCCGGCAGCGATATCGAGCTGGCCAAATCCAACATCCTGTTGATCGGCCCGACAGGCTGCGGCAAGACGTTGTTGGCGCAAACTCTGGCGCGCATTCTGGATGTGCCCTTTACCATGGCCGATGCGACCACGCTGACCGAAGCCGGTTATGTGGGCGAGGATGTCGAAAATATCATCCTCAAACTGTTGCAGGCCAGCGAATACAATGTCGAACGCGCGCAGCGCGGCATCGTTTACATCGATGAGGTCGACAAGATCACGCGCAAATCCGAGAATCCCTCGATCACGCGCGACGTGTCGGGCGAGGGCGTGCAGCAGGCGCTGCTGAAGCTGATGGAAGGCACCGTCGCCAGTGTTCCGCCGCAAGGTGGACGCAAGCATCCGCAGCAGGAATTCCTGCAAGTGGACACGACGAATATCCTGTTCATCTGCGGTGGTGCCTTTGCGGGTCTGGATAGAATTATCGCACAGCGCGGCAAAGGCTCGGCCATGGGCTTTGGTGCCGATGTGCGGGACAATGATGACCGCGGCGTGGGTGAGATTTTCAAAGAGCTGGAGCCTGAAGACCTGCTGAAATTCGGTCTGATCCCGGAATTTGTCGGACGTCTGCCAGTTCTGGCCACGCTTGAAGATCTCGACGAGGATGCGCTGGTCACCATTCTGACCAAACCCAAGAACGCGCTGGTCAAACAATATCAGCGTCTGTTCGAACTGGAAGATGCCGAGCTGGGCTTTACCGACGATGCGCTCAAGGCTATCGCCAAACGCGCCATTGAACGGAAGACCGGTGCACGCGGGCTGCGCTCGATCCTTGAAGACATCCTTCTGGACACGATGTTCGAATTGCCTGGCATGAAGAACGTGACCGAGGTTGTCGTTAACGAAGAGGCTGTATCCTCGGACAAGCAGCCGCTGATCATCTATGCGGATGCGGCGGAATCAGCTTCGGCCGGGTAATCACTGAATTTGAATTACAACAGATGGCGCGGTGATCCCGCGCCATTTTGTGTTTGGGAGGGCAGGATGACGATAAGGCGAATTTCCTCGGGCGGTCAATATGAGGCCAAAGTCGGCTATTGCCGGGCAGTGGTTGCAAACGGTTTTGTCTTTGTTGCCGGCACCTGCGCACAAGGCGAAATCATTCCCAAAGATATCGTCGGACAGTGCAAATCCGCGCTGCAGGCGATTGAAAAGGCCTTGGATGAGGCTGGATCAAATTTGGCGCATGTGGTTCGGGTAAACTACTACCTTCCGGACATGTCAGAATTTGAACTGTGCTGGCCCTTGCTGGTTGAGGCATTTGGTGAAAACCCGCCGGCGGCGACAGTGACCGAATGCAACCTGATCACGCCAGAGGACCGCATCGAGATTGAAGTGACCGCAGTTTTGCCGGATTGATGCGCAACGTTACCCTAGCACTGGACCTTGGCGGACCTTTGGTCCATATCTGCAGAGACAAAAATGCCGGAGGCAGCCGATGGGAATCCTGAACAGTCTTTTGCGCGCCGTGACCTGGTGGAACGGGGCCACCCTGAACACCCAGATTTACACCGCGCGCAAAGGCGTGAAAGTCGGTGAAGATAATGAAGGCAATATATTTTATCGTACCGCGGATGACAGCAGGCGTTGGGTGATCTTCAACGGCGAGGCCGAGGCCAGCAGGGTTGATCCCGATTGGCACGGTTGGTTGCACCGCACCTGGGACGAACCGCCAACCGACAAACCTCTGGCACATAAATCCTGGGAAAAACCGCACCAGGAAAACCTGACAGGAACCGCGCTTGCTTATGCACCGGCGGGGTCTTTGCGCCGCCCGGATCCGGTCGAGCGTTCGGATTATGAGGCCTGGAACCCGGAATAAGACGAGGCGAGCAATGTCATCTTACAAAGTTTCAGAAGTTTTGGTCGGAGGCGCCGTCCTGGCCGGGGCAATAGCGTTTGGCGTCTATGCGAGCCAGTCGACAGGCCTGTCCCAGGGCGGTTCTGGTTATGAGCTTAACGCCTCTTTCCGCTCGCTCGAAGGCGTCGGCGTCGGAACGGACGTGCGGCTTGCCGGGGTCAAAATCGGCACCGTGACAGGGGTGACCCTGAACCCGGAAACCTACCGGGCGGACACGACTTTTGCGATTTCTGATGGAATTCTGGTCCCCGATGACAGTGCTATCGTGATCTCATCCGAAGGGTTGCTGGGTGGTAACTTTGTAGAAGTCATGCCAGGCGGATCGCCCTTTAACTTTGAACCGGGCGATCAGGTCGAGGATACACAGGGCGCAGTCAGCCTGATTTCGCTTTTGGTTAAGTTCGTCGCCGGAGATGGCGGCGAATGAAGCGATATGCTCTGATCGCGGCAATACTGGCAGCCTCTGGGGTAGCGGCACAGCAAAAGGTTCAATCCGGACCGGGTGCAATGCTCAGAGGGCTGGATAAGGTCAATGGCCAGACCGTTGATGTCGAACTGCAAAACGGCCAATCCAAGACAGTCTTTGGGCTGGATGTCGCACTGGGTGATTGCCGCTATCCTGCAGATAACCCAACAGGGGACGCGTTTGCCTACCTGACCATTTGGGAACAAGGCGGAACGGATCAACTGTTTGACGGGTGGATGATTGCCACCTCGCCAGCCCTGAATGCGCTTGATCATTCGCGCTATGACGTCTGGGTGATCCGCTGTATCACGCCATCCGGCGATTGATCGAGATCAGCAGAGAAATCTGCTGCAATAGTCACTGCCTCTTCCAGCGCGTTCCGATACTGTGCCCGCGGCACCTCGATCGCGCCGAGCGAGGCGAGATGCGCGGTTAAAAACTGCGTATCGAACAATTTGAACCCGCAGGACCGCAATCGGTCGACCAGATATGCCAGTGCAATTTTTGAGGCATCCTTGCGTCGGGAAAACATGCTTTCGCCAAAGAAGGCAGCGCCAAGAGTAACGCCATAAACGCCCCCAACCAAATTCCGACCGTCCCAGATTTCCAGTGAATGGGCGTGACCGGATTGGTTCAGCTTATGGTAAAGGGTGCGAAGTTCCTGATTGATCCAGGTATCCGTGCGATCAGCGCAGCCATCAACAACGCCGGCAAAATCCCTGTTGATTGACACCGTGTACCCACAGTTCCGAATCCTGCGGGCCAAGCTGCGTGAGATGTGGAAACCGTCCAGAGGGAAGATGCCGCGAAACTTAGGATCAACCCAGAACAGGTCCGGATCATCGCGATGTTCAGCCATCGGGAAGATACCGATGGAATATCCATGGAGCAGTAATTCCGGGGAAAGGCTCATGCCAGGCGCCTCAGGGTCGGAAAGCGGTAGCCCTCCGACCCAGCAGAGTTAGTCGGCCATATTCTCCGCAAGCCAGTGCTCCAGCCAGTGGATGTTATAATCACCGCTTTGGACGTCACTTTCTTGCAGAAGTGCGTGGAACAAGGGAACCGTCGTGTCGATTCCGTCCACGATCAACTCTCCCAATGCGCGTTCCAGACGGGCCAGTGCTTCGGGTCGGTCGCGGCCCTGCACGATCAGTTTGGCGATCAGTGAGTCGTAGTAGGGCGGGATCGTGTACCCGTCATACAACGCTGAATCCATCCGCACACCCAGACCGCCCGGCGCATGGTAGGCCGAGATTTTTCCGGGGCAGGGCGAGAAGTTTGGCAATTTCTCGGCGTTGATCCGAACCTCGATGGCGTGACCATTGATTTTCAGATCATCCTGACCGAATGACATTGGCTGACCAGCGGCAACGCGGATTTGTTCGCGCACCAGATCTACGCCAAAGATGCCCTCAGTGACCGGGTGTTCGACCTGTAGGCGGGTGTTCATCTCGATGAAATAGAAGTCGCCATTTTCGTACAGAAATTCGATCGTACCTGCACCGATATAGTTGATCTTGGCAACCGCATCGGCACAGACCTTACCGATCCTTGCGCGTTCTTCGGGGGTGATGCAGGGGCCGGGTGCCTCTTCGAATACCTTTTGGTGGCGACGCTGCAGGGAACAGTCGCGCTCGCCCAGATGAACCGCTTGGCCCTTGCCATCGCCAAAGACCTGAATCTCGATGTGGCGCGGTGTGGTCAGGTATTTCTCAATATAGACCTCGTCATTACCAAATGCGGCTTTGCCTTCGGCGCGCGCGGTCATAAAGGCGCTTTCCATCTCATCCGCACTCATCGCGACTTTCATGCCGCGTCCGCCGCCACCGGCGGTGGCCTTGATGATGACAGGATAGCCGAATTCTTCACCGATCCGCTTGGCTGCGGCCAGATCCGGCACGCCACCATCTGAACCAGGCACACAGGGAACGCCCAAGGCTTTCATCGTGTCCTTGGCTGTGATCTTGTCCCCCATCACGCGGATATGCTCAGCGGTGGGGCCAATGAAGGTGATGTCGTGATCTTCGACGATCTGCACAAACTCGGCATTTTCAGACAAAAAGCCGTAGCCCGGGTGGATCGCCTGGGCGCCAGTGATCTCGCAGGCTGAGATGATCGCAGGCACCGACAGATAGCTTTGAGGGCTGGGCGGGGGGCCGATACAGACCGATTCGTCCGCCATGCGTACATGCATCGCGTCACTGTCTGCGGTTGAATGGACGGCGACTGTCTTAATCCCCATCTCGCGTGCGGCGCGGATGACGCGCAGGGCGATCTCGCCTCGGTTGGCAATCAGGATCTTGTCGAACATGGGGCCGCCTTACTCAACAATGACCAGAGGAGTGCCGAATTCCACAGCATCGCCATCACCCACCAAAATACGCTTGATAGTGCCGGATTTAGGCGCGTGGATGTGGTTCATGGTTTTCATCGCTTCGACGATCAGCAGCGTGTCGCCTTCGGAAACACTGGCACCGATGGAGATGAAGGACGGCGCACCCGGCTCGGGCTGCATGTACACGGTGCCGACCATGGGCGAAGTCACAGCGCCCGGATGGCTGGCTGGATCGTCACTTGCTGCGGGTGCTTCAGCTGCTGCTGGTGCGGCTGCCGGGGCTGCGGCTGGCGCGGCCGCCGGGACCGCAACCTGGACCGGAGCGGCGACGGGTGACATGCGGCTAACGCGTACGTTCAGGCTGTCATCTTCGCCATAATCACGCTTTACCTGCAACTCGGTCAGGTCGTTTTCCCGCAGCAGTTCGGCCAGTGCCTTGATAAACGCCACATCCGCTTCGTGTTTGGTATCTGTCATGAGTGTCCTCGACGGTTCCCCTTTGGCCCGTCTGTTTCGCGCGGGCTTTGGTCTGATTACGCAGCGTTATAAGCTAAGCGTACGGCCATGAAAAGCACAGTCTCGGCCTGTCAGATGGGGGTTTTGCTGAAGATTACCAGTGGTAAACAGCGTTACAGCGGCATTCCGGAGAGTTTCGCAACCAGTTCAGGCAGTTTACGTGCCCCGAATTTTTCAAGCAGCCGCGCACGGTAGGCTTCGATTGTACGATAGCTCAGGTTCAGTTCCGCACCGATTTCCTTGGCCGACAAGCCCTTGCAGGACAGAATGGCAACCTCGCGCTCACGGCTGGTTAGCTCGACCAAAGGGCGTTCCTCGGAAATATCCGAAAAACTCCAGATGCCATGGCGGAATGGATCTTCAGGCGTTAGCGAACGTCCGCGCGCGCGGCACCAGAATAAGTCGCTATCGCGGCGACGCATGACCCTCTCATCCGTGTAATATCCGGTGTCGCGCATGATTTGCAGGCTCCGTGCGCCGATACGTTCCCAATCTGCGACAGAAGGGTAGAGATGTAGCAGGGGCATGTTGCGGTAATCGGCCTCTTCACCGCCGAAAGTGCGTGCGAACTGCAGATTGCACCGGCGGATCACGCGGTTCTCCAACTCGACCAATCCGATCGGCGCATATTCAAAGGCTGGGTCGCTCATATGTCCATGGTGCAGGTGTTTTTCCGAAAATAGAAGGGGAAGGCCTGTGATTTTCGAAATATGCAAATGGGTTACACCGTGGTCCGGGTGTTTGGAACTGCGGGATGCGTTTGTGAAGAAAGTAAATTGCTCAAGAAAATTAATTGCTAAAGACTTATATTTAAATAATAGTTTTGAAAATGCTTCTGAGGTTGACCAAAGGAGCCAGCGGAAAAAGAGGAAAATTTTGCGGGACACGTTAACAGGCAGCCGTATTCGCGAAAGGCGGCAGATCGCAGGATTGCGTCAGGCCCAGCTTGCACGGCAGGTTGGAATCTCGGCATCCTATCTGAACCTGATCGAGCATAACCGCCGCAGGATCGGAGGAAAGCTGCTAGTGGATATCGCTGCGGCCCTGACCGTTGAGCCTTCGGTGCTAACCCAGGGGATCGAGGCGACGCTGATTTCTGCGCTGCGCGAGGCTGCGGCAGATGCTGTTGGCCAGAAAGCCGAAGTGGACGGGCTTGAGGAGTTCGCAAGTAGGTTTCCAGGGTGGGCGGGCGTTTTGGCGCAAATGCACAGCCGAGTGGTGTCGTTAGAGCGAACGATTGAAACCCTGTCGGATCGTTTGACGCACGATCCGCATCTGGCAGCATCCATGCACGAGGTCCTTTCGACAGCCGCCGCGATTCGTTCCACCGCTGCCATTCTTGCTGAAACGCAAGAGATTGAACCCGAGTGGCAAGACCGATTCCACCGGAACCTGCACCAGGATGCCGAACGGCTGGCCGATAGCTCCAAATCGCTGGTGGCCTATCTGGATGATTCCGAGGGGGCCGAGGATCGTCGCGGCGTCCCTCTGGAAGATGTCGAAGCATTTTTTGACAGGCATGATCACCATTTCCCGGAAATCGAAACCGGAGGGGGAAGCGCGGATGTTAATCTGAATGAGATTGATTCCTCTGCCGCGCGAAAAGTGGCGCGGGATATTCTGGACGTCTACGAATCCGACGCTCGGCTTTTGCCTCTGGATGCGCTCAAAGGGGCTTTGGATCGGGGAGTTACAGATCCTTTGCTTTTGGCAACAGAGTATTCAGTCGACATCGCCACCGTGCTGAGGCGGCTGGCCGCCTTGCCCAAAGGGTATTTGTCGCGCCCGACCGGGCTGGTGATATGTGATGCCTCAGGCAGCATTTTGTTCAGCAAATCGGTGCCCGGTTTTGCCATGCCCAGGTTCGGCGAGGCGTGTCCTCTGTGGCCGCTGTTTCAGGCGCTGAACCGGCCGCTGGTTCCGATCCGAAAACGGATCGTTCAGTTGGGGCGAACGGCCGCGGAATTCGATTGTTATGCCTATGCCTGGCCGCAATCCATTTCCGGCTATGATGATGCGCCGGTTTATCGTTCTGTCATGCTGGTTCGATCCGTCGAAGAAAGCCCTCAGGGCAGTCAGGCGGTTGCCCATGTTGGCCCAAGTTGCCGGGTCTGCCCCAATAAGGACTGTGAATCGCGCCGAGAGCCCTCGATTCTGAGCGAAGGTTTTTGACAGTTTCGTGACACTGCGCATAAGCTGTTTCGGACAGGTTGACAGTGGTGCAGCCCGTCTCGGGGAGGAATGAAATATATGAGCCGAAAGGTTCTGTTGATCGAGGATGAGCCGAACATTGCTGAAGCCATTCGGTTTTTGCTGACCCGCGAGGGATGGCAGGTTGAAACGCATGCTGAAGGGACGGATGCGCTGCTGGTGATTCAGGGCGCGAAGCCCGATCTTGTGATTCTGGATGTGATGCTGCCGGGCAAAAGCGGGATGGAGATTTTGCGCGACTTGCGCGAACTCGAAGAACTGCGAAATCTTCCGGTTCTGATGCTAACGGCTCGTGGCCAATCGAAAGATCGTGAGATGGCCGAGAATGCAGGGGTCAGCCGGTTCATGACAAAGCCGTTTTCCAATGCAGAAGTTCTGACCGCCGTCCGCGATTTGCACGCGCAGGCCTCGCGGTCATGAGCATGCAGGACGACCGCCAACCATCTGGTGCGCGGCCGTCGCTGTTTCTTGAGCGCCAAAGTTACCGCCGACGCAGGCTAACCGACGCCGCCCGTTTATTGCCTATATTGGGGGGCGCGCTGATTGCGATTCCGTTGCTGTGGCCGCGTGGGGGCGATGCAGCGGACGGAGTGCCGCTGTCTTCTGCGATTCTCTATATCTTCACATGCTGGGCGGTTTTGATCGTTGCCAGCGTTCTCTTTGGGTTCGCCGCAAGACGCATATCAACCGGCGATGATTCCGAGCCAGGTCAAGACTGATGGCAACGCTGAACGTGCTGATCCTGGTTTGTTTGGGCTATGTGGTGCTGTTGTTCAGCGTCGCATTTGCCGCCGACAGAATGGCCGCGGCGGGCAGGGGGGCGTGGCTGCGATCTCCGTTGATCTACACGCTGTCGCTGTCGATCTATTGTACCGCCTGGACCTTTTATGGCGCGGTAGGGAACGCCGCCCGGTCGGGGCTGGAGTTCGTAACGATCTATCTGGGACCCACGTTGGTCATGATCTGTTGGTGGTGGGGATTGCGCAAGCTGGTTCGGGTTGGCCGCAGCCAGAGGGTGACCTCAATCGCCGACCTGATTTCGTCTCGCTATGGCAAGTCGAACACTCTGGCGATTTGCGTCACAATTCTGGCCGTGTTGGGCGGGACGCCCTATATTGCGCTGCAACTTCAATCCATTACGCTGTCATTCTCAATCTTTGCCGAGGCCGACCCAAGCGGTCTTTACCGCGAAGGGTCCAGTGTGTTCTGGGTTGCGGCGGGGCTGGCAGTGTTCGCCATTCTGTTCGGTACCCGCAATCTGGATGCCAACGAACGCCATCATGGCGTTGTCACGGCCATCGCATTGGAATCTGTCGTTAAACTTTTTGCGCTGCTGGCCGTGGGCATTTTCGTTGTCTGGGGTATAGCCGGAGGAGTCGGTCCGATGATGGACCGCATCGATGCCTCTGAGATCGGGCAGTGGAATGTGAATGCCGGACGCTGGACCACGTTTATATTTTTATCGGCTGCGGCCTTTGTGTGTCTGCCGAGGATGTTTCAGGTGATGGTGGTGGAGAACGCCGATGAAGGGCATCTGAGGACAGCCGCATGGGCCTTCCCCCTGTATCTGCTGTTGATGAGTCTCTTTGTCGTGCCAATCGCGGTCGTAGGATTGGACCTTTTGCCCGAAGGATCGAATCCGGATCTGTTCGTGCTGACGGTGCCCCTGTCGCAGGGCAATGAATGGCTGGCGATGCTGTCCTTTATTGGCGGCTTTTCATCCGCCACATCGATGGTGATTGTCACGGCAATGGCCCTATCGACCATGGTGTCAAATCACGTCGTGATGCCGATCTGGTTTAGCCGGCAGGAGGGCGCTGGCGCCGTATCCGGTGATGTCCGCAATGTGGTTTTGCTGTCCCGGCGGATTTCAATCGCCGTGATCATGGTGCTTGGGTTCTCGTATTACCGCATTTCCGGCGGCGGGGCCGCGCTGGCCTCGATTGGTCTGGTGGCCTTTGCCGGGATTTCCCAGATTTTGCCTTCGCTGGTTGGCGGGCTGTTCTGGCGCGGGGCGACGCGAACAGGGGCTCTGATCGGACTGACGGTCGGGTTCTTGTTGTGGATCTACACGCTGTTGTTGCCCGGCATGGGCAGCGCGATTATGTCGGATAGTGTCCTGCAGAACGGACCGTTCGGATGGGGCTGGTTGCGCCCGCAGGCCTTGTTCGGGATCGACGGAATGGACCCGATGGTGCACGCTGTGTTGTGGTCGCTGTCGCTGAACACGCTGGCATTTTGCGCGGCCTCTTTGCTGAGTTTTCCAAGCCCGCTCGAACGTTTGCAGGGGGCGCAATTCGTCAACGTATTCGACCATTCGGTTGCGCTGCGCGGTTGGACCGGATCGGTAGCGCAAAGCGAAGACCTGATGATCATGACCCAGCGCATTTTGGGCGCAGGTCCGGCGCAAGAGTTCTTTCAGGCGCAGGCGGAACAGCAGGGTGGGCGTTCCAGCCTGCCCGAACCTACGCCTGGGTTTTTGGAGCGGTTGGAACGTGAACTCAGCGGCTCGGTCGGGGCGGCGACAGCGCATGCGATGATCGGGCAGATTGTTGGTGGTTCCTCCGTTTCGGTCGAGGATTTGCTCGCCGTGGCCGACGAATCCGCGCAGATGTTGGAATACTCCAGCCAACTGGAAGCGAAATCCGCTGAACTCAGCCGTACGGCGCGCCAACTGCGTGAGGCGAACACCAAGCTGACGCAAATTTCCGAACAGAAGGACGGGTTCCTCAGCCAAGTCAGCCACGAATTGCGAACCCCCATGACCTCGATCCGAGCATTTTCCGAGATCATGCGGGATACCGAAGGTCTGACCAGCGAAGAAAGAACGCGTTACGCTGCCATCATCCATGACGAGGCGCTTCGGTTGACACGGCTGCTGGATGACTTGCTGGACCTGAGCGTTCTGGAAAGTGGGCGAGTCAATTTGAACAAGAGCGGTGACACCCTGCGGTCGGTTTTGGATCGTGCTGTGTCCAGTGCCTTGGCTGGAACCAGCCAGAAACTAACCGTCCGGCGGTCGAAAACCTCCGAACGCGTTCTCCTGCATACGGATTTGGACCGTCTGGGGCAGGTGTTTATCAACCTGATTTCGAACGCTCAGAAATATTGTGATGCCAAAGAACCGGTTCTGACCATTTCCGCGCATGATGTCGGCGGACAAGTCGTCATTGATTTTGCTGATAACGGCACCGGCATTCCCCCGGATGCCCGGCAGATGGTTTTTGAGAAATTTGCCCGCGTCGGAGGCGACAAGGCAGGTGGTGCGGGGCTGGGATTAGCGATCTGCCGTGAGATTATGCAAAGACTGGGGGGCGATATCAGCTACTTGCCCGGCCATGGTGGGGCTGCGTTCCGGGTCAGGCTGCCACAGGCCTACCGACAGGCTGCGCAGTGACGGCTGTATAAACAGGTTGGTAACTATCGCCGGGTTAGACCTGAAAGAGAATGCAGGAACAATCAGCGGTTTTAGGCATGACGCAATCTGTCAGCGCGGCTCTGGCGCGCAAGCTTTCGATCAGTCAGGAGGAAAAGGGTGACAAGCCTCGCTCGATCCTACGTGCGCTGCGTCTGGCTTTTGCTCGCGCGGCAGAAGATCGTTTGCAGATGCCGTTGTCGGTAATCGGCGCCAAACAATCCTGTCGGCCACCAGGTGGGCTGACACAGTCTTTGGATGAGGAATGGATATTGCTGCTCTTTTCAGGCTCTGACAGCAGCTTGGCTGCGATCTGCATGGATATAGGGTTAGTGTCGGCTGTCGTGCAGGCTCAGACAATAGGCGAGGTGATGCCGGGAGCGCCTTCTGCGCGGGGGTTCACCGATACGGACGCGGCCATGGTGTCCCCTTGGATCGAAGAGGGGCTGTCCCGCGCGGCATCACTTGTCGAAACGGCGAGTGACCGCATGTGCCTGATCGGTTTTGAATATGCTTCGCGCCTTGCGGATCTGCGAACTTTGACCCTGGCGATGGTGGAAGAGGAATACCGAGTTTTTGAACTGACAGTCGAACTTGGCGGTGGGCTGAGACAAGGTCAGCTTTCAGTACTGTTGCCTATCCGACCGGCTGAAACGGCCGAGACGGAGGTGATTCATGATGAGCCAGAGGGCAGGCTTGATCAGGCATCGGGCGTGTTGAGAGCAGATTTGAATACGGTGGCCTGCCGGATGCCCTTGTCCCTGGCGACGCTGACAGAACTGGCGGTGGGGGATGTGTTGCCATTGATCGGGGCGCGGCTGGATCGTACCGAGATTGTGGCGATCGACCGCAGCCGGGCCGCGATCGGACGGCTCGGCCAATGCGGAGGACTGCGTGCGGTGCGCCTGAACGAAACCTACCAAACTCAGACATTTTCCCAGCCCGAAGCAAATGAGTTCCTTGAGGCGAGTTCAGCCAGTATACACGAAGAGGGGCCAACCGAACACGGGCAGGAAACAATGCCATTTTCCCGCGGCGCGCTGGGCCTAGAGGGGACAGAATTGAACCTCGAGAATTCGGAACACATGGTTGCCGAGATATCTCAACTGGCTGGTTTATCTGGGGATGAAAGCGCGCTGAAAGGCAGTTAGCAGACGGCTCAAGTCACTGATCTGCGTATTTCTTCCAAGGTTGGACGCAGGTTGTCCAACGCATAGCCTGCCTTGGTCGTCGCCTGAAGGATGTCTTCGGTGCTCATGCTTTCGCACTGCCCCAATGCCCAGATCACAGAACAACGCGTGCCCGATGCACAATATGCGAGAACCGGACCGGCACAGGATTCTGCCAGGTCACGTTGCAAGGAGACGTTTTCGGGCGTCATGGTCTGATGCGTCAGCTCTAGCACTTCGTATTCCAACCCGGCAGCACGCACGGCCTGTCCGATAGCATCTGACTGGAGATCCTCGGGAACTTCGCTGTTCGGCCGGTTGCAGATCACTTTGACAAAGCCTGCCTCGACAATAGTGGGAACATCCTCGACCGAAATTTGCGGCGAGACGGCATAGCGGGGGGTTATCGGTCGAATCTCCATGGCTACTGCTTAGGTCGCGTTTACGGTTCTGTCCAGTTTTGCACCTACGGCAGGAGCGGCATACATCCCTGCGAGCATGGAAATCATAAACACAACGCCTCCGGTTCCGCCATACGTAAGAGACGCGATGGCTGGACCGGGACACAGTCCCGCTAATCCCCATCCCATGCCAAACATGACCGATCCGATGATAAGGCGGCGATCCAGTTCATGCTGCACCATTGTCGGGAAATTCCCACCCGACAGCGGTTTGCGATCTGGAACCAGCCTCCATGCGATCATCATGGGCACAATGGCTCCCCCCATCACAAATGCGAGTGTCGGATCCCAGTTGCCGAAAATATCCAGCCACCCCTGCACCTTGGTTGTGTCAGTCATGCCGGAAATCAACAGGCCTGCTCCGAACAAAGAGCCCGAAAGAAGCGATATCAGATTGCGCATCAGATCAACCCCCAGACATGGCGAAACAAGGCCAGCGTCACTGCCCCGGCCGCAATGTAAAGGATCGTTGCCACGATCCCGCGCACCGAAAACCGGGAAATGCCGCACACCCCATGTCCAGAGGTGCACCCGTTGGCAATTCGTGTCCCGATACCGACAAGCAGCCCAGCCCCGATCACAACCGTCAAATTCGAGGTCAGGTTTGTCTGCGGCCCCGGCGACAAAAACAGGCTTAGCATCAACGGCGTCCCAATCATCCCAGCGAGGAAATACAGCCGCTCGGCCGAGCGGTCAGAGCGATCGACAAGCCCTCCCAGGATACCGCTCGCCCCCATTACACGACCGTTTCCAAGCAGGTAAACTGCTGCGCCAAGACCAATCAACAGGCCGCCTACCAGTCCCCATATCCATTCTGAATACACTGATTTGTTCCCCCAAGAAGTTCGGCTCTAGCCGTCTAAAGTTTGTTCACTGGTAGTTTCAGGAACACGTCGCCATTCTCATCCTCAGGCGGCATCTGACCCGCCCGCATATTGACTTGTAAAGAGGGCAGGATCAGCCGCGGCATGGCCAAAGTGGCATCGCGGGCGTCGCGCATTTCAACGAATTCCTCGATAGGTCGACCTTGCCCGATATGCACGTTCAAGGATTTTTGCTCTTCAACAGTTGTTTCCCACGCAAACTCGTCCCGCCCAGGAGCTTTGTAGTCATGCCCGACAAAGATGCGTGTCGCATCCGGCAGTGAAAGGATCCTCTGGATCGAGTTGTACAAATCTCCGGACGATCCGCCGGGAAAGTCGCATCGCGCAGTGCCAAAATCCGGCATGAACAGCGTGTCTCCGACAAATGCCGCGTCGCCGATGACATAGGTCATGCAGGCGGGCGTATGCCCGGGGGTGTGCAAGACGTCCCCTCTCATTTGACCGACATGAAATCCGTCGCCGTCGCGGAACAAGGCGTCGAACTGGCTACCATCGCGCTGAAACTCGGTACCCTCGTTGAAAATTTTCCCGAAAGTTTCCTGGATGGCGACGATTTGATCACCGATGCCAATCTTGCCTCCGAGTTTCTGCTGCAAATAGGGGGCTGCTGAAAGGTGGTCGGCATGGACATGGCTTTCCAGAATCCATTCGGTTCGCAACGAATTGGATTGGACATATCCGATGATCTCATCCGCAGATCGCGTATTGGTCCGGCCGGATGCGTGATCGAAATCCAGAACACTATCTATGATCGCGCAGGCATCACCTTCAGGATCCTGAACCAGATAAGACACCGTGAATGTCTCGGCGTCAAAAAATGCTTTCACTTTGGGCGTCATGGTTTCCTCCGCCGGTTAGGTCTTAGTCATATATTAATAACGGAATGTGAAGCAATCAACATTTGGTGATTTGATGCCGGTCAAGGCAGAAGCGGCAAAGTCGGGCTAAAATCCAGGCATCCTGCGAAAGCGCGCCGATGTTAGGGGGCGGTCGGGCGAATTTTCGCGCGATAGAATAACCGAGTGATGTAAGTCTTAAAACCGTTACTAAACTATAGGTAACTGATGACATTTGGGAGGATGGATATGCCGAGAATCGATTTGTATTCCGAAGCCGAACAACTTGAGAAGAAACTGAAGGGCGCCAGTGTTGATACCCGCCTTGCCCTTCAGCCCAGTGTCACAAAGGTCATCGAGAAGATGCGTCTGCAGGGTGTTGAGGTTCCTGCGCGCCTGCGTCGCCTGGATGCGGCCCTGTGCGAGGACGTTATGGAAGCGCGTTTCGACAATCTGCCGGTTTGATGGCCGCAGTCAACCGAACGAGATTCCAAGTATAACCAGCATAAGACCTATCACCGACAAAAAGAGCGCGCCCATGTTCCAGGGCAGCACCCGTTGAACAACGGCGCGCAGTTCATCGTCAGACAGGCCGGATTTGCGGGCTTTCATGACATGCAGAATGCACCAAACCAGCCCAGCCAGGCCGATAAGTGACAGGGCGGCACCGCCCCAAGTGATGAATTCGAACATCGTTTTCCATCTTTCAACGTCTGACCTGAGCGCTTAACTGATCGCGCTGGCCCGCACAAGCGAGACTGGTTTTTTGCATGCTTGCGGCTTGGCTCGCACCGATGTATCCCGCTTGTTGCCCACCTTTTCAGCATGACAAACCAGCCTCCGGGAGAGACTTAGATGGAAGAGAATACCGAAGATCAGGCCGCCGCGAATTACCGTGTAACCGCGGGTGAGTTGCGCCAGTTCATCGAACGGATCGAGCGTCTGGATGCGGAAAAGAAAGATTTGGCGGAGCAACAAAAAGAAGTGATGGCCGAGGCAAAAGCGCGGGGCTATGACACCAAGGTCATGCGGAAAGTGATCGCATTGCGCAAACGTGACAAAGACGACATCGCCGAGGAAGAGGCGGTGTTGGAAATGTACAAAGAAGCGTTGGGAATGTAACGGCTGCTTTCCCGCGATAGACTCAAGGTTTTAGAACCTCCACTCCGGGCATGGACTCAAGTCGGTCCATGTCCTGCGCATATAATTCTGCAAACGCGTCGACGATTTCCATACTCCAATCTGGCAGATCAAGCTCTTCTGTTGTGAGCTCGGTTTTGGCGTGTTCCTCCAAAACCGTGGCAAGGTCGTCACGCAAATGTTCGTCCTGTTCCAGGCTTTGATCAATCAATGCCAGACCTTTGGATTTGCCTGAATCGTCTAGAAGTGACAGCAGTAAATCAAACTCATCAACCAGCGTGTTGTCCGAGGGAAGGGCCGCGATTGCACGGACTATATCTCCCCAGATCAGTGGTGCGTCCTCGTTGCTCCAGAGTGTGATTTTGACATTGGGCGCAAGATCCCTGATGTCCTCGACCATGCTGATCCAGCTGAGGCAGCTGATATCGGTATTTCGCATTTTGTCGAGGCGACTCTGTTCAGGTAGCGACATCAAAGCTTTGGGAATAAATCTGCCAGGGCTTAAAAAACCCATACAAAGCTCAATTTCGTGGTCAGGAAAGGACTTTTCAAGCAACTCCATTCGGCGTCCCGCATTTGGGTATAGCTGCCCGTCGTCCAGTGCATTTCCAACATCGCCTGCAAAGCTGGCGCATGAGTAAATCAAACGATCGACCTTCGGAGCTGATCGCAACCCATCCCGGAGCATTTCCATTGCGGCACCGATTTCATCCTGGTTTTCAATGGCAGCAAAGGCGGGTTCGAAAATTTGTCGATATCGGCGCGGGCCAAATACGGATGCACCATTTTGATGCAACGCGCCGGTGTTGCGTTGAAGGGACCGCAATACGAGACCTTCATCGGTGAACGCAGCACCTGCGTGGATTGCAACCTGCATATTCGGTTTTTACCCTCGCGTTCGTGCACATTATCTGCTGGGTTACAGGCTGTACTCCGCACAGTCAAACCAGGCGGAGTAAAATCTCTGGGCCAGACCCAGTGCCATGAATACAGAAAATCGTTAAGCGGCGGCAAAATTCTGTCTTGAAGTCCGTAACAAGAGGCATTAATCGACACCAAGTGCCCCTATAGCTCAGCTGGTAGAGCAACTGATTTGTAATCAGTAGGTCCGCGGTTCGAGTCCGTGTGGGGGCACCACATTCAAAAATAAGATGCTGTAATATAATATTTTTTTAGAGTGGAGCTTTTGTATCCCCTGATCTATCCCCTATTATTTCGCTGATAGTTATGAGCCCCGATTTTCTTGCCATCGATTCCCATGATACGCATTCTTTTAATAAGATTGATGATGGTAAATGTTGGATTTTGTTAGAGCTACGGCTGTGAAAATGTCCCAAGTTAAACGGGCAACCTGACCCAGGTTCTGTACCTATTAACGATGGTAGGCTCCGACCCAAAGCCACGGATTCGGACGTCCGCACCTTGTGCAGCATCTGTTGCTAAGGGCTCGCTCCGTACGTTGTCTGAGGTCTGCGCCAAAGAGACAGTTTAAGTCGATTTGATAAGAGAGGGTTTCTGGCTCATCGTAACCGCCAAGGAGTGGAGGTGAGAAAGAAACCCGGAACCAAGCAGCGCCACGGTGAGGCCGAACGAGCTTTGGCAGACAGACTTCACTTATTTGAAGGTCATCGGTTGGGGCTGGTTCTATCTCAGTACGATCCTGGACGACTAGCCGATCCAGTGGATTGGGTCGAGGTCCCTCAATCATCAGGATCTGAAAGAGAAACGAGCTATTTTGGTGGTCTCATGAGTGCTATGCTTAGCGAGATTTCCTTTGAATAGCAGTGAGAAAACAATGAAAGATGCCAGGGTCGAACAGCGTACCTCGCCATTGGCTTGGCTGATTGCGGGCCTATTCTTTTTCACAGTGGGTGTCTTGGGTCTTTTGGGGCATAGCAAGTGGAACCCTCTAGTTTCGATGGGCGAGGCGACAGCGGAGAAGATCACGGGATCGACGGTCGTGGTCTATATTTCGCTGCGCGCCATTAACGCGGCTTTGTCGGCGGCGCAGGAGGTAGAACTTGGTGCGTCGGCTGTAGGGCAGGCGAGCGTTCAGCCACTGAAAGTTCTGGAGCCAATTGATGACACAGTCGAACGGGTTGCCGATGCCGTGTTCATTGTCGCGACCGGAGCGGCGCTTGCCACGGTCGGCCTGGCACCGGTGGTCTCGGTGGGCCTGATTGTTCTGGGATCGAGTCTTCTGGTTGGGTTCTTAGCTCGGCGCAGCGCTACTCTGGCACGTTCGGTGGAGCCAATGTGCCGCAAGGGGATTAACTTTGGCCTGGTCGTAGGATTTGCGGTTCCACTTTTCTTCACTTTGGGTGTTTGGGCCGGTGAGCGCGCGACAGCCGCGCAGATGCGCGAGGCCGAAGCCAATCTGAGCGCGGTCTCGCAACAGGCGAGGATCCTGATCGGAGACGCGGAAGATGAAACGCAGGGTGTGGTACAGGAGCGCAGCGCCGTTAAAGAGTCTGAACCTGCGGCGGAAGAAGAGGGTGGCTACTTTGACTGGTTCATTTTCGTCAGAGAACCGGAGGGTGGCCTGCAGCCCGCACCGACGGATGATGAGGAAGGGTATTTCAGCCAGTTAACCTCTGCGGTGGCCGAGGTTATCGATCAGGGTGGGAGATACATAAATGCTGCAAGCATGTTCAAGGCGGAGGCAGACACTATCTTAAGGTCTTCTCTGACGATCGTTGGCATCTTTGCGTTGCGGCTCGTCATATTGCCAGTCTTTCTGCTCTGGGGTGCACTGTCACTCTTGAAGACTTTTCCTCGCCAATGAACTCCGCTTTTCTTGCATTCATACTTGCCCGCGGCTTCTACAAACTCGTTTCGCTGGGCGCTCTGGTCAGAGTTGACCGGGTACGGCCAGAGTATCGCAACCATGTTTGGTCGTATGACTTCCTTCATAGCCGAACCGATGATGGCAAAGCCTTCCGGACGCAGAAAATCCTTGATGAGTACAGTCGGGAATGCCTAGCAATCAGAAGGGGGCGGAAACTGAACTCGACCGATGTAATCAACGTCTTGGCAGACCTGTTCATACTTCGCGGCTCCCAGTTTCATATGTTCTGACAATGGGCCGGAATTTGTCGCCCAGGTTGTCTGAGACTGGATCGCCGCCGTTGGCGCCAAGACGACTTACATCGAACCCGGCAGCCCGTGGGAAAACGGATATGGTGAAAGCTTCAATGGCCGGTTCAGGAACGGGCTACTCACCGGCGAAATCTTCCACAACCTGCGCGAAGCTCAAATTCTGATCGAGCAATGGAGAAGACACTAAAACACAAAACGCCCACACAGTGCTCTGGGCTATCGCCCGCCAGCGCCCGAAACCATCATCCCGATGGATCACAGGCCGATGATGCACTAACAATCAAATTGGACCAATCAGATGAGGCCGTTCAGGCCCGCGATGTCTAGGTGCACTATTCAAGTATGCGTCGCATATGACCCACTAAAACGATTTGTCTTGCGGTCACGCCGCAGTGTCTTCAAAGACATCTGAAATGCTAAGGTTTGTTAAGGTTTGCTAAAGTTGACTGCCCTGAAGTGATTGGAAAAGCCTAGAACCATCCAGCCGTTTGAGCGGCGTACCGAACCAATTAAATCAGGAACGATCCAATTCTAAAAAATTTGACAGGAATGCACCGGAGTGAGTTGCGGCAAGGCTCTGGAGACCGCAGGTTTGATCAGAACGACTGATTTTATCTATTTTACGGGTTAGTTTTAGTTGGCCGTCTAACCCTTTATCGGCTGCTATACAAATCTTCTAAATGAACCAGGATTGAAACTTGCGCGCTGGTTTTCGTGTAGGCTGACCAACTTGTTGGACACTCAGCGTAAGCGTGTCTAAAGATAGGGCAAACGTGAAATTACCCAAAGAGCATTTCCAATATGTCATCCACGGTTCGTCAGTCTGACCTCGACTTTGCCGCCGACCTTTTCAAAGCCGCTGACAAGATGCGCGGGGGGCTTGAGCCGTCTGAATACAAACATGTCGCGCTGGGCCTGATCTTCCTGAAATACATCTCTGAAGCCTTCCAGGCAAGCACGATCAGCTTGCTGAAGACGAACTCGCTGAGGGCACCACAATCATCTCAGCTCGCGGCACCGTCGGTAAGATTGGGATGGCACCGGGCGATATGACCTTTAACCAGTCATGTTATGCCTTAAGACCGAAGAAACCTGTGGGGGAGCGCTTTGTCTTCCTCGCGACAGGGCAACTCGTCGAACGCCTGCAAGCTATGGCGCATGGGTCTGTGTTCTCAACGATCACCCGAAATACATTCTCCAGCCTGAGCTTCGCCGGTGCCAGCGAGGCTTGCCACACGGCCTTTGAGGATACTACCGGTCCGCTGTTCGCGAAGATCAAAGCCAACGGACAAGAAAACCAAACCCTCGCCGAGATGCGCGACCTCCTCCTGCCCAAACTCATGTCCGGCGAAATCCGCCTTAAAGACGCTGAGGCGCTGGTATGAGAGGATCGTTACTGCAAAGTTTGTTGGAGTTGGCCCATTCTACCTCGCAGAACCTCGGGTTTGCCCATCGCGACGATGTCAATGTCAGCTATGGCGAAGAGACGATCACGGAAACCAATCTGCTGGAGCTTCGCCGCCGCCATCCCTCTATCATTACCTTGAAGACCTTTGGCAAGAAGAAGGAGGCCAAGAACGGGGCGGATTGGGAGTGGCATATCATCGGGCGCGGACGGAAATTCGGGATGCGGGTGCAAGCCAAACGATTGCAAAAAGATGATAAACTGAAGATCCCGCACAAGGTGAAGTCATCTGGTGAAGAGCAGATCGAACTTCTCATCAAGGATGCACAAGCTAATCAACTGAAGCCTGTCTATTGCTTTTACTCGGCCGAGCGGCAGCGCGATCACTGGAAAAAGGAAAACGTAGGCAGCAACTTTGAGGCGTTTGAGGCGGGGTGCCTTTTGGCGCCTGCTGAGGCGGTGAAGAAAGAGATGCCCACTTGCCTTACCGATATCGAAAAAGACTGTGTGCCCTGGCACTATTTGGTCGAGCGCCGAGACTATGTGACGAACCGTGCAAGAAACGTTTTTGACGTTGAAGGTTCCATTCTGCAATTTCTGGTTATGTCTGAGGACGTGCGGCGTGCGATGGATCCTAATAAGACGAGGGATAGCGAGTCCCTACTCAACTTTCCCACACTTGATGAATTGAATGACCAAGATCCCCCAAAGCGTGAAATTAAGGGCTTAGTTGAAGTTGGCGAGCCGGAATATGAGCGCCGAGGAAGCGTGTCAGATTATCGCGAGCGCGGTATCGGGCGGCTTGTTGAAATTGATGTACGCGAATTTCCCGACCGTCCGGTATTTCGGGAGACACCAGATGAGCAGCATTAGGAAAATTACGTGATATTCAACAAAGAACACTTTGAGCAACGCCAGCATGGCGATCAGGGTTTGAGACCAGGGGACAATCGCAGCCAATTTCAGCGCGATCGTGCGCGAATAATGCACTCTGCTGCTTTCCGGCGTTTACAAGGTAAAACTCAGGTCATGGGCACTGGTGAGGGCGACTTCCACAGAACTCGTCTCACGCACTCAATTGAAGTCGCCCAGATCGGCTACGGCATTTTAGAGGCGCTTAAGGCCAGGAACGACATTCCTGCCGATGTTGTGAATTGTTTGCCGGACAGAGACCTGATTGAGGCCGCCTGCTTTGCGCATGACTTAGGCCACCCGCCGTTTGGACACAAAGGCGAACAGGCACTTCACAAATCGATGTTGAAAAGCGGCGGATTCGAGGGAAACGGCCAGACACTACGTATCCTCACAAAGCTAGAAAAGTACAAGGAACGTGGACGCGGAATATATCCTACACGGCGTTTGATCTTGGGCGTGTTGAAGTATCCGAAACCGATGAAAGACTTCGACTTCTCTGAATTTGGTCCAAAGCCTCCGAAGTCCTATCACGATGAAGAAAAAGACGCTGTGGATTGGGCTCTGTCTGGCTTCCAAAATGAAGACATCGACGAACTTGTTAATTCGGCTAACGGAAAAAGTGCGCATCACAGTCTCGACTGCAGCATCTTGGAACTGGCAGACGATATTGCCTATGGCATCCATGACATTGAAGACATCGTCGCACGCGGTCTGGCCACTCATCAAGAGGTCCGGCAAGAAGTCACAAAAGCTTTTGATCGGGTCAACGGCTCGCTGACACATGAGCAAACGGAGTTTAACAGCGCCATGGTCTGTTGCGGTCTCCTCGGATCAAGTTTTGAACGCAAACAGATGGTTGCGAGCCTTGTAAATTTGTTCATCACCAACGTGAGGTTATCCACTCATAGTGAGTTCCAGCACCCGCTTTTGAGGTTCAATGCATCTCTTCCCGTCGAGCATCGCGATCTCTTAAAGGCGCTCAAAGGCTTGGCGTACGACTTGATTGTTAAAAAGGCGAAGTTGCAGCAGCTTGAATGGCGGGGGCAGATGATAGTTGAGCGTCTATTCGACGTTCTAAAATCAAACCCCAATGGACTGATACCTCAGAGTTCATGGGAAGACGGCTGCACAGATAGCTCAACAGAGCGCAGGGTCTGCGACTACATCGCGGGAATGACGGATGCCTACGCCGAAAAACTCTACAAACGACTTTATCAACCGGGGTTTGGGAGTAGTGGGGATGAGTTGTGAGCATTAACGAAGACCTCGTCGAACAAGCCGTTATTGGCATTCTGCAAGACCTTGGCTGGCGATACGAAGACCCGTTGGCGATTGCACCCGATGGGGCTGAAAAACGGCGAGGATCTTATGGCGAGGTGGTCTTGTACGAGTTGCTGCAAGTCGCGGCAAAGCGGTTGAATCCGGACATCCCGGATGAGGCTTTGTATGCCGCTGTCAGACAGGTGGCGGTCTCTGAGACTCCCTCGCTTATCGAAGAGAACCGGCGCATTCACAAGCTGTTGGTTGACGGGATCGACGTCGAATACCGCCGCCCCGACGGATCAATCAAAGGTGACAAAGTTCGGTTGATCGACTTTGCCAATCCATTAAACAACGACCTGATGGTCACGAACCAATTCACCGTCGTAGAAGCGGGACACAACCGTCGTCCCGACGTGGTGGCGTTCGTGAATGGTTTGCCTCTGGTGGTGATCGAGCTGAAGAATGCCGCTATTGAGAACGCCACGATTGAAGACGCGTTCAATCAGCTACAGACCTACAAGCATCAAATCCCTTCTCTATTTCGAACCAACGCCGCCCTGATCACTTGAGATGGGCTTTTGGCGCGAATAGGTTCGCTCAGTGCGGGAGAAGACCGCTTTATGCCTTGGCGTACGGTCACCGGTGCCCACGATGATTTCACACCAGAAGGTCCGAAGGAGATGGACTGTTGATTGTCACTGAGAACTGACCCGGTATGCCCATAAATTGTCACTGAGAATTGACCCATGTGAACACACTTCCCCGACGGTTTTGGTTGGGGGGATTTGGAGTGATCGACATGGGATTTTTGAGTGTCATCAGACGCTGGGCATTGCGTGACAAAATGCCGATACGCGAGATCGCCCGGCGGACGGGTTTCCGCCCACGTTCTACACAGTCAGGGCCACGCTTTGGCCGACGGCTTTTATTTGGGTGAGCCTAACCGTTTTTCCGAGGTCAGCTTCTGTGCGCTACGCAAAGGTTGGATAATTGGCTGTTTTGAGCTCTAAGCAGTTAGGCCGACCGGCTGACGACCGTTTGTTGACATTGATGAAGTGGCTGACCGTTGGCGCAGAAGCGGACGTTCGAGCGAACAACGGCGAATGACCGTATCGAGCCCAAACTAACGGATGCTGCGACACGCACGAAAGGCGGCTTACAAGCGCGGTATGCGATGCGATTAAGAACACTGATCAATAGGTCAAAGAGACAACATGATCGATCAAGAGCAATGAAAAAGAGTTCTTGCTACTTATAATAAGCTGATTAACCAGCGAGGGTTGCCGGGTGTACTTGTAAAACCCGTACGCGTGGAATGGTGTGGTCACGAAATGGCGGATCGTGAAAAAAAATCGCCCTATTGATCATCAAGGAGCTTCAGAGGAGATTTGCAGCGTCACATCTGCACGAACCAAAGATCCTGATACAGGGGTGCGGTGCAAAGATTTATCCCGGTGAAGCCATAGAACAGACCTCTAGTCTGACTGATCAGTCATAGATTTCTACCGACAGCGCATCCATCGCATATGAGGTTTCGATATTTGCCTGGCCGTCCACGTAATTGAGTGACTGGGACCTGCTCAGTGCCCGCATTTCCCCGCTTATCCAAACCGGCTTATATAACTCATCGATTTCGAAGCCTTGTTCGTATCGCACGTAAACCATCTGATTGGCTGGAGGTGCTGGTGTGTGAATGCAGGCTCCAACTGTCGGAACCAGAAGGAATTCGACCGCCTTCTGGTCGACAATATCCAGGGGAAGGAGATAGCCGGGAAGGCGCACGTTCTCTCCCAAAAGGTCAAGGTTCGGTTCGCGCGCGGCAATCAACCGTTGGTTCATCACAATTTCGCGTTGTTCAAACAACCAATCTGGGTCAAGGCCTTGAGATACGAGTCCTTCGCGGATCTGAAACGCTTCTGCGCGCTTCTCGTCATCCGCAGTGTCCGCATGCAGAACCTCAATCCGATAAAGCATGGCCAACGCATTGACCTGAGAATATTCTAGGGTGGCAAAAGGATCGTGGTAGGGCCGCTCTTCAGGAAGGAGATCCTGCCAACTTATGTTGCGCGGATCCGCTGCTAGAAGAGGCCCCGCAATCGCAAGGGCGAATAAGATATTCAGAAAATGCGCAATGGTTTTCATTTCAGCGGATCCTCTTATTCAAAGCCGCACCAACAGTCCGTCTGATAGCGTCATACGGTACACCCTTAACGCAGGTATAATACTGGCAAGAAGACCAGAGCAGAAAACGATGGCTATGAGAAGAACCTCGCGAAAACTCGGCAGGCCAACACCGATGCGAAGCCCAAAATTTGCGGCAAGAATCGGATCTATCACGCGCGTGAGAGCGCTGAGCGCGATTACTCCAAGCACGATACCGGCCGACAACAATAAAACGGCTTCAAGCAAGATCAGGGAAAAGACGCCGGCAGGTGTTGCGCCCACGGATCGAAGGATCGCAAATTCACGCCGCCGGTTGTCGAGTGAAGCAGACAACATGACCACCATGCCGATCATTCCAGCCACTGCCACAGCGCCTGCCATCAGACGCAGCGCAGTCTCGGCCGTACTGGTAATCGACCAAAGCTGCAACAGCGCAACATTAGGAAGAACAGCGGTCAGTGCCTCGTCGCGATGGTCTGCCAGTTGCCGTTGAACTGAAAGCACCGCCGTTTTTTCCTCCAGCCCGGCAAAAATCGCGTTGATGGTCCCCGGTTCATGATCATGGCCATCGTGATCGTGCCCGTCAGAGGTCGTGACAGTTTGCCCCTCGTCTTCATGGCCGCTTCCGTGAGCATGACGGTCGTCATGTTCCTGATGCCCTTCTTCGTGCTCGTCAGGCTCGTCTAACTCCACATGGTCATGGTCTTCGTGTTCTCCGGCGACTTCTGGTGCTTCGATCAAAACGAATGGGTCCGCAACCTCTGATGCAGGTTCTTCGTGCAAGGCGTCAAAACCCTCGAGTGAGACAAAAACCATTCTGTCGACGGCCGTCCCGGTATGCCCCAGCACGCCGGTCACTGTGAATGGCGCTTCGTCGTGCACATCAAAGGCGACTTCCCCTGAGCCATGGGCATTCACGATTTCAGTACCTGACGTGTACCCGAAAGCCTGAGCAACTTTTGCTCCAATCACTGCGCCATCTGGAGATTTAAACGGAACACCTTCAGCAAATATCAGTTGCCGGCCGCCACTATGACGAAAGTGGTCAAAATATTGCTCGGACGTTCCTATCACGGGATATCCTCGGTGGTTGTCACCCATCATGATTGGCACTGTCCAGCTTATCTGGGGCAGATCTTCGATCATCTCGTAGCTGTCCCAGCTGATACCAGCGCCAGTTGTGCCGACACCAAAAACCGTTGCCATCAGGATCTGCACATCGTTTCCGCGTGCCGCAATGATCAGGTCGATCCCTGATGCAGAATTGGCAAAACCCGCTCGTGCCTCTGTTCGCAGTCGTTCAACCCCAACAATCAAAGCCACGCTCAAGGCAATGCTAAGAACAGTCAACGCAGCGATAAAGCGGCGATTGAGAAGGCTTTTATAACAAAGATTGAACATCACGTTTTGCCCGCGTTCAGCATCGGCAAGTCAACGCTCCGATCGAAGTGTTTTTCCAGGCTGCGATCATGGCTGACAAATAACAAACTTGCCCCTGATGCTTTGCATTCCTTCAACAACAACTGGACAAACGTGTCTTTCGCTTCCTCATCCAAAGCCGAGGTGGGTTCATCCGCCAAAACTACTTCAGGCGCCCCTATCAGAGCACGCGCCGCCGCAACGCGTTGTTGCTGCCCAACACTCAGTGCGCTGGCAGGTCGATTGATGAGCTCAGTATCCTCAAGACCCAGCTCACTTAGCAACCGTGTGGCGGTAGCCTTGGGGTCTGGCCCCGACCGATTGCGACGTCGCGCTGAAAACCGGCAGGGCAGCAACGTGTTTTCAAGCGCACTGAGCCAAGGCAAGAGATTGAAGACCTGGAAAACAATCCCCAAATGATCCACACGAAAACGGTCACGATCACCTCCGGCCAAAGCCCCGACATCCGTGCCTGCAACGCGAACCGCGCTTTGCGGTACATCGATCACGCCAGCAATTGCCGAAAGCAATGTGGTCTTTCCGCTGCCACTGGGGCCTTTCATAAACACACTTTCCCCGGCCTCAAGATCGAAGCTAGCGACTGAGAGAACCGGGTCAGGTTGACCGGGCCACCGAAACACCAAGGATTTGAGCTCTACAGTTTTCATTGATGACACAGATGCTTTGGCTTGGTTTTTCAAAGATAATTGAGCTTCTTGGTGACCCAGAAAAGGATCTCTGCCAAAACACCAATGGCTCCGGCCTCGTCTGTCTTGACCAAAGCTGTTCCTGACGTTCCAAATTGCAAGTAATTTATGTCTGCATCTGCAGGTAGTTCAACCAATACGATGTAGCTGGATATCCCGGTTAGTTCGCGCAATGAGGGAAGGCCTGACCTTAGATCAACAGTACCTTCGACAGTTCCGACCGGAAAATCGGAAATACGGCCGGTAATTTCTCCGCCGGGTTCCGTTCTAAATGCAAGCCGGATTTCGTCACCGACCGAAACATTGGCACGACTGGATTGGGGCAGAGTAGCAATTACTGCAAAGTCTCCGGGTTCGACAAAAGTTATTGCCCCTTGTAGCGGAGTGGCGCGGTTACCTGGTCGTAGTGATACAGCCGTGACAACGCCGTTTCCCGGCGCTTTTACAACTGTTTGCTCTAAATCCCAAAGAGCTTGCGCAAGTGTCTGTTCGGCCTCCACAACACCTGCGTCACGCCCGTCGATCTTCGCGGCGATACGCCGCTCAAGGCTTGTCTTCCGGGCTTCTGCTGCGCGGATATTCGCGGTCAACTGGTCGATGGTTGAGACAGCCTCTTGCAGTTGGAACGTGGTTGATGCCCCGCGTTCTTCCAAACGGATGATGTCATCACGACGCTGAATTCCGAAAATCAGCTGAGCAGTCAGGGATTCAATCTCGGCCTCGGCAGCTGATAAATCTGATAACAGTTGATCGGCAGATGACTTTGCAGTTTCCAAGACAGCTTCGAGCCGGGAAACCTCGGCTTTGAAAACCTCATTATCTATCCGGAATAGGGTCTCGCCAATTGCAACTTCCTGGTTTGGCTCCACAACGACTTCTGTAACCGTGCCCGCCACGTTCGGAGCAATATTCGTCGAAACACCCTGAATGGATACCGGGCCAGTCGGAGTTGTGTGGTTCAGCGCACCGATGACCACCAGAGCGATAACACCGGCTACACAGTAAACCAGAGTTTTCCAGAATCCATTCCAGGGGAGAAGGTGAAACTTGGAAAAGACCAGCCAGACTATTCCAAAGTAGAGGCCAAGTACGATTAACAAGACTTCATTCCTTCGTGATGTTTCCGGAAAGTTCGAACGACCACCCAAACTTACGAGTGATCGCCCTGTTTGTCATGATGACTTAGTTGTCACCTTGCTCTTCCAACACTTTGCGGTTGGCTTCACGATGGCGCCATGCCGCGCCCATACTCTCTTTCAGATTTTCGGGAAGCGCTTCCAGAGGAACAACAAGGTCGTCATCAACTGGCCACTCTGTCAGCAGCTCAGGATGATATCCCTCGGGATAGTACAGCTTAGGATCGATCTCCATATCCCGCACGTAGGGTTCTTGAATGTCTTCGCGCCGGTGGGGCGGCTTCGGCACGATCAACTGACCATTGCTAAAGTCAAACTGCGGCGCTCGTGAGTTTGGAAACTCGGGCAATATGCCTTCGCGAACCCATATCTGATCTTTGGTGACGTTCACAACGATCCCGTCAGGCGCTCCAAAGTGATAGGGGCCTTTCCAGTGCTCTCGGATCTCCGCTACGGTTTCCTCGATCTGATAGGGGTCATAGCTCATGTGAGTGTTCATCAGAAGCCTGGGTTGCACCAGATTGGCAATGTAGCCGGCCGCATAGCTGGGCGTGTGATGGGTGTCGACGGTATACCGCCCGAGGAAAGGCGGCACGCCTTGAACTCCGGATGAGATTTCGATGATTTCCTGTTGCTGTTCCGTTACGAAGACATCGCAGCCTTTGGCGAAAGGAATGTCGATCATGTTGGGTCGACCGTCACCTGTCCAGATGAAGCACATGCCATTCCAGTCCATCCGGTATCCGGACGCACCGTCCTTGGCATGGCTTCTTTGCCAGTGTGTGACTTTGACCCCGTCTTCATCATAGATCACGCCACCATTGTCACGGAAATCAAATTCGTTGACTTCGATGTCCCAACCTTTGCCAACGGGAAAGACGCTGAACGCATCCCGGTGCCAGCCGGTCATCATTTTCATGCCTTCTACCATCGTTGCGGTGCCGTACTCCTTGGTGCGGCCGGATGGGCCGTGGACCGTCAACTGCTCGTGCCATCCACCTGCCCAGGTTCCGAACATCCACAGGTACGGCAGCCCACCAAAGTGGTCCACGTGCAGGTGCGTGATGAATACATCGGTAATTTCATTCAGTGCATATCCACTGGCAATGATGTTCGCTGGTGAGCCCTCACCAATGTCAAACATGAAAATCTTACCGTTACCCAGCTCAACAAGAATCGCTGTGTTCATTTGCCCAGGGCGAATGAACGGGGCAGATCCCATGAAGATAATTCTCATCTCGTTGGGCTGTACATCTTCTGTGCGTGGGAACCAGTTCGCCGCACTTTTCAACCACGGTTGAGGAGAGATGCCCTCAAAGGTCAGACCCTCTTTCCAACGTCCCATTGGGACGCCGCCAGTCAGTGCAGCCTCAATATCTTCTTGGGATGAGGGCTCCTGTACCGGAGGAGCCTGACCGAACGCATTTGTGGCGAACAATGTCGCTGCGACGGCGAGTGCGCTGAGTGACTTAATTGACTTCCTCTGTCTGTCTTGCAGCATATTTTCAGTCCTTTGTTCGAGCCTGGGTGAATATGGGAGCCACTTCTGAAATGGCTTTCGGGACAATCTCTGAATTAGTGAATCGAGAGAGATGCTCGGCGATTTCCTCGGCCAGCCCGTTTAGGCTTTCGGTGACAGGATCGATCAGACATGGTGACGTCTGCTCATTGACCTTCCGGACCCTCTCCAACTCGGTTGAGAGCAACTCGAAGTCACCGCAAAGTGCCTCGAATCCACGATGGTTCTTTCGCATGACGCGGATGCGGCTGATTTGGCCCGGAAAAGCGAGCTCTAGTAAGTTGATGTCCGTCATTGCCCTGGCGCCTAGTCCATCTCTGGGCACTAGGCTGAGGGCACATCGCGCGACGCGGAAGGGTTACACCGTGAAATTAGGGTGACATTCAAATATTCATTTGACAGTATAGAGTTGAAAATACAGAGAAACTTGAAGTTTCAGATGCCCGACAGAGAATTGACCCTTGATCCGGAACGTCACGCGACCCGTGTGAAGTACGCGCTGGACCAGGTATTGGCGAGTGACATATTTGGCAAGGCGGAACGCCTTCGGAATTTTCTGAGCTACGTTGTCGAAGAAGCCATTGCGGGTAGATCCGAGGCTATTCTTGGCAAAACAATCGCTCAGGATGTTTACTTCAAGAGTTTTGCCAGTGATGACGGCCACATCAACGTTGTTCGTGTGGATGCGGGGCGGTTACGGCGGAAACTTCAGCAGTACTATGAAACGGCAGGTGCTGGAGACGATCTGCGCATTCACATTGATAGCGGCGGCTACGCACCTTGGTTCGAGGACCGCTCTGGTACAATTCAGAGCAATGTCGATCATACGCCATTCAGGCCAGGATTACCCTGGCGGATTGGCATCCCTGCTGTCACCATAGCGATCATTGCTCTTGCTTACGTCTTGGGCGGGCGCATGGAACAGGTTGTTGATCTCAACCCAAAGACATCTGCGCGCTCACTTGAGCGAAAGGCTCTATCCGCTAAATCACCCGCTGCAGTACAGGCGTCAAATTACTGCGATCAAGCTCGGGGCCTGCTCTTTCCAATCGCAACTATCGATAACCAGATCCTGGCCAGCGACATTTTTAGAATGGCAATAAATGAGGCTCCCGATTTTTACTGTGGATATGCCGGATTGGCCCATAGTCTGGGAACCCAGGCTCTACTAACGCGAGGCGAGGAAGAGCGTGACGCGCTGATACTGAATTCAGGAAAAATGGCACAGAAAGCTGTGGATATTGCGCCCTCAAACGGCTGGAGCCAATCGGCAATGGCATGGGTGTCTTACGTTTCTGGCGACTATGACAGCGCATTGGACTATTCAGCACTCGCCCAGTCGCTTCGACCCAATGACGGAAACGTTCTGGACTTTCGCGGCGTGATACTACTGGTTATGGGTCGCTTTGAAGAAGCGTATGACGTCAGCGACCCAAGCCACCCCAGAGAGATGGGAAGTCATCGGTTTGCCCACAGGAACATTCACGCGGTTGCCAGTTTTCACATCGGTGAGTTTAGGGAAGCAATCGCGTCCTTGAAATTTGCGAGTGACAATGGTGACCCCGTCAGTGCACTGTCTTTGGTATTTTTGGCGGCTTCCTATCAAAGGTTGGGCGAAGCCAAAGACGCACATGCAACCTTGAATCAACTGAAACAGTCGTGGCCAGAGTTCAGGCCAGATCTTGTTCTAGCAGCATTTTATTCCAGTCCAAATCTATCGGACGAAGTGATTTCAGCCTTAACAGATGCGGGATGGCGGTTTTAAGATATTCCTTTTCGAGCCATGGCTGGAAACAGGCACATTTGCGTAATGTGTGTTTTACCGCCAACACAAGAGAACATATCTTGGTAGTGTTAATGTACGCCGAAAGCGGTCATCGGAATTTGTTGTAGCTAACGGCGGAATTGTCCGCTGACTTAACCTCCAAGTGCGCTGCCGCGAACGTCCAGTTCTCGTTGATAAGGACTACGATTGTACGACGACGGCACACAATGCTGCACAGCCGGGCAGCCGGAGAAAAGGTTCTCACCAAACCGCCACTTAGTCTTGTGTTCGTGACATACTGACCAGTGCGACCTGCCAACATTCAGATTTACACCGGGTGAACCACAGACAGCGCAAGCTTCGAACTCGCTCTCAAATCCATTCATTTCATTCCTCCCATTGCTGAGTTTTCCCGTTCCACACCTTGCCGTTCGGGCCGTGTCGCTCCCATTCGGATAGGTTTCGCCAATCGTCCAGGCTGACAACCTTGCCGGTCCATGTTGTAGGACGACCACTCAAAGTGAGGCGTTTCGGTGTTTCAAAACCTTTCCCCTCGGCTTCCACCCGGCACCCAGCAGAAACCATTAAAAAGCCATCTGGACCTTTTTTTGTTTGGTTTGTATCGGAAGGCCCCGTGCCGGCAGAAACCAGCAAAAACCCCCCTCGGGTAGTGCTTGCATCCCTTTTTGCTGGTTTCTGCTGGGTGCCGGTATGGGAAGGTGTAATTGCTTCGGCACGGCGCGCTATGTCTAACCACCTGCTCATGTGTCGAACCTCAATTTAGGATTGACGGCATAGTCAACGCTCGGGCTACCGCCAGTGGAGGATCGAACCTCACGCACCCAATCAGCCTCGATCAAGATTGCCAACGCTGCCTTAACCTGTTTCGATTTCGTGAGCCCAGAGCGGCGTCTATTGTAAATGTCACGGGCCTTGAATAGTTGCAGTCCCTCGGCACGAATGACGCTTGCGATTGACTGTGCTGCCTCCAACTCAGGAGGAACTTTAACTGCACCATATGCACGGTAGGCGTGATGGCGGAGATACTCGCCAACGAAGTGGCAGGCACGGCCTACATGGCTTTCGTCAATGGTGGACGGGTACGGTGCTCCCTCGGTAGCGGCCCAATCCAGATGAGCTAGAACGTTGGAAACGCGGACGACCAAACCCGGCATTTTACCGATATGGCTTTTGAAAAAACCGGATGCGTTCGCCTCCCAACCCCTGCATTGCTCGCGGAATTGCTGCAAGATATCTGCGGCAGGGTCACTGAAAGGAACGAAGAATGGACGTTTTCCGCCGTCCTCATCGACTGCGTGAGGTAAGGCCCTGAGTTGCGAAATTCCGCGAACCATACGTGCGTCATCAAGGACAGCAGCAGGCCGCGCGATAGGCACCGGATCCGGGAACACCACCATGAATCGGGCAAGTAAGCCGTCATCATCAGCTTTGACTAAGAGATCGGACAGTCGGTCAGGCTGAGTTCCCCCGACGATGGCAACGCTCAGGTGGTCAACGATAATCGGCTCAGGGCTGTTCTTTCGATCGATGGTGTAACTGCGCCCGCCATATGCTTCCAGCCAGAAAGGACGGTCACCGCCGCCGTTATAGCGGTCCATGCTGGACAGCCAGCCGGACAGCTCGTCGCGCGCCAAAAGCAGACCGCGCCAGGTTGAAGAAAGCAACTCGGCAACTTTTTCGGTTGTGATATCTGTTATGCTGATCCGCTCTCGAACCGGGGGCTTGCCTGCGTCTGCCTCATTGGGTTTCGCGGGCGGTTCCAGGCCCTCGGCTACTGCGGATTTGGCGTCGGCCTTCCATTGCGCTAGAGCGAATGAGGCCAGTTCATTTTCGGCCTCCCATTTTTCTCGGTCGCGCCGATAACCTTCCGATAGAAGGCGTTCAATCTCCTTGACCGGATCAAGGACGCTATCAAGCGCGGGGCTTTTACCAGCGGACGGATCACCAATCAGCATTGACCATAGGACGGGAGGTTCCTTCCACCCGCCCCAAGGAACAGCCCAGCGGGTATTGCCGATTGCTGCGCCAGCAACACTTAGTAATGTCAGAGCCACATAATCAGTTGGCACATTCTTGACCGCTGCCGCCGACTTGATCCAGTTTGACCACTGGCCAAACACAGCGTCAAAGTCGGTTTCGCTCATCTGTGGTGCCTCGGGGCGGTTCGGAATGCCAAAGCTCATATCTGGTTCCGGCCATTGTGAAGCGGGGTCAAACGGAACGATGTTCGGTGTTCGTTGGTCTGTCATTTTACTGCTCCCTCTATCAGGGCGTCATTCCAATCCTGTCCGTCTGGTGCGGGCATCATCGATACTTTCCAGCCAAGGGCATGAGCCCGAGAGGCGAGCTTTTCGCCCGCTTCCCGTCCCGCAGGGTCTCCGTCAGTTGCGATAATCAGCACCCCCAGTTTTTCCGGCAGGCGCAAGGCTTTCAGTCCCGAGGTGCTGAGAGTGGCCCAGACCGTTGCGGGTCCGTCCAGCAATCCGGACAAGAGCGAAAGGCCGGTTTCGATACCCTCACAGACCACAAGCGGCCCTACGGCCTCTGATAAGACCACAGCGCCACCACCGCACGGCCCCAGCATCAACTTCGGGCTTTTGCTTACCCTCACGCCTTTCTTGTCCAAGAATGTACGGTGAATGGCCCCCGTAGTGACGTTGGCGATCATAGCCATACACCAAGACGCCGTCGGGCTATGAAACAAATCTGGCGCAACCCGTAGCGACGGCGGCAGGGGACAGGTAATACCCCGATCACGCAGGTACGCTTCAGCCTTAGTGCCCTTTATCGGGCGAGCCGCTTCCCAAATTCCTCGGGCCTGTTGAAGTTTGTTGAACTCGTACGCATTGCGTTTTTCCTCAGCCTCAGTCCGCGCTGTGTGATCGACACAAGTGTCGCTGGGCGGTACATCGGCTGCGGTTGCAATATCCTTGAAGCGGCAACCGCTCTTGAAGCAGTACAACAGTAACTTGCCTCCCGATTCCGAGATCGAAAGAGCTTGTTGATCGCGGCGGCCTTCAGGCTGGCAAACAGGGCAGGGTGCTGAACCCCTACCGGCGCGCCAGACACCCCCGAGGCGGAATGTCAGGGTTTCCCCACAAATACGTGAATTGGATTGTATTTCGATAGTCATTTGCTCTGACCTCACCTTGCGCTGAGGGGCCGAACACATTAGATTTCGGGTGTAGTTTTTCTACACTCCTTAACGAAATCACCCGTGTCCAATGTCATCCCCATTGGCGCGGGTTTCGTTTTAATCGCTCTGGCTTTCGCCCAAGATCCAGGCATCAATTTGATGCGTGTCTACAAATGCAGCGCGACCCAGCGTGTGCTTTGTAATCTCGCCTGCGTTGGCCGCACGATCGAAGGTGGACCGGCTCAACGAATACCGCTCAATAGCGTCCTTGAGTCGGATCAGATTCTTAGTGTTGGTGTTCTGGTCTGCCATGTAATGACCTCAAATTGGGCAGACGACCAGAAAAGAGTTTCAACCAATGTCGCAAAACGCGATGGAACACATCCATTTGCACCGATGCAATGGGTGTTGCATTTTGCAACAATTTTGTTGATATAGCGAGAGGAAGAAAAAAAGCAGGTGCCCGCTTTTGCCAGCGATACCTTGTTTCTTCCAACCACATACTATTCCGGGCCTTCTGCTAGTTGGTTTCGGTTTCAGCAGTGAGGGCGCTCTGACTTTGGCGAGACAAGCGCCCTCGCTGTATTTATGCGTTCTCCCGAGGGATACTGACGCAAGTACGTTATCGCTTTGTTGTGTACACCTCAATATGTTGATTGCGCGAAGCTACACTATTATTATTTAAGTATATTTTTGAGAGTAGCCGATGGTTGCACTGCACCTATCTGCCCTCATTTGACACCTCTCAAATTGAAAATGACGTCAGCATTCTTGCCAGTCACATGCGCTGCCCAGCGTTCCGCCAATAAAAGTCTTTGGTCAAAATAGTCGGACCTTTGGTAGGCGCGTGAGACGGCTGACCCAACCTTGTGCCCGATCGCAGTTTCCTTAATTTCATAGTCTGTTTTGGTCGCTTCGTCGGCCCAGGTCCTGAAGCTGGCACGGAAGCCGTGTGGGCGCGCCTCCAATTCTAACCGCTCCATATGTCGGGACATGCTGGCGTCGCTGATTACGCCTCTGCGGACGCCGGGGAATAAATATCCATCGCGGGCGGTTTCACGTGCTTTATCAACGATCCGAAGTGCCTCATTGGACAATGGCACCCGAAAGTCATCGGTCTTGCCGCGCGGACCTTTGACCAATTCTGCCGGAACAATCCAGACATTACCCTTAATCTGGTTCGTCTTTGCGAATCTTATCGGTCGAGATCGCAACCCCGTTAGGATCAAAAGCTGTAAGGCAAGTTGAACTGTGCCACCGCCGTCGAGGCTCTGATAGAACACTGGAACGTCCCGCCAGTTCATCGATGGTATATTCTTTGCCTTATGCACTTGCTTGCCTAGAAGTTCTCGGGCGTCTTCGATGGCGTGGCGGTCAATCTCGTATTTCTTGGCTCTGGCATAGCTCAGACAGGCTTTCAGGCGCGTCAAAGCTTTCCGGGCGACATCCGTCTTGGTGTGCCATATCGGGCGGAGGGCGTCGGCGATAGCGGTGCCCGTGACATCCTCGACGGGCTTTTCACCCAAGTAAGGCAGGATGTGTGTTTTAATTGGGCTGTACCAACGCCCAGCTTTCCCGTTATCTTTCAGCTGCGCTTTGCGGGCTTCGAAGGCTAAAGGCGCGATGTTCTTCAACAGTCTCTCTTCGCGGAGTGTGGGGTCGGTTGCAATCTGGTTAGCAACGGCTTGCGCTTTTTCTGCATTGCGAACTTCAATAGGGTTGCCACCACGCTTGACGATCCCCCGGTGAGCGTCAGCCATTTCACGAGCCTGCGCCAAAGTCACGCCGGGATAACCGCCCAAACCCATCTCTTTGCGCTTACCCGAATAGGTGAAACGAAACACCCATTGGTCCCCTGTGGTAAGTCGATAAAGGTAAAGCCCCCCACCGTCACTGTGCTTGCCGGGTCCGGCACTGCGGACCTTTGCCGCGCTCAATTTGTAGAGTGATCCGGCCATATCCCCTCACAACTTTAAATATCCCCTGTTTTATCCCCTCTTTTCTATGCGGTTTCAAGGCGCGTCATGAGGCATAGAGACCGTTGCTTAGATAATAACCTTGTTTTATTTCAGGAAAAATGGTTTCACGGAGGAGTCCTGACGCATTGTGGTGGATTTGTTCAATGCCGTGTGGGGGCACCACTATCATCACCTCATAGCCTTTATTTCCTTATTTCATTGGGTTATCAGCCCGGAAATTAGGACACAAATGAGGGCACCTTAAATACACAGAGGTGAGAATATGGTGAATCACAAGCTGAAGCATCTGGACAGTTTGCGTGGCGGAAAGACCCTGCGGTATCGTCGCCGTTGGCCTAAGGACATCGCTGATCAAATGGACAGCGCTACCTTGATTGTGTTCCTGAAGAACAAATTTGGCTCGAAGATGGTGCAGGAACATGCGGCTATTGACGCTATGTTCGAGAAAACCGTTCAAACAATGCGTGAGCGGCTGGCCGGATTGGACGCTAGAACTCCCGGTCAAAAGTTCCATGAGGCTGCCCTGAAAGCTGCGGGACTGTTGGAGGGCGTTAAAGGTCTGGATGAAGACGACCCTTGGTTACGCGGTCACCTTGCAGAAACCACTCCCGACCCGATGGTCAAGGAAATCCTCACCAACCCCAAGGCCAAACCACCTGCTCCTACAGTGGCCGATGGCGTAGCCATGTACCGAACGCTTCGCTGCGCTGACAATAAGGCCAAGCGCACCCGTTTGGACCGCCTAGCGGGGACACTGAAGGCTGTGTGGGGGCCATTGGATAAGTTGCCCTTAGAAAAGCTCAAGCGCGCTCATGGGCGCGATCTGGTCGACCATTACAAATCCCATCGGAAGAGCAATGGGGAACCACTCAGCGCCGACACAATAAAGCGAGAAGTAGGGCAAGCCTCAGCGCTCATCACCTTGGCCCTGCGTGAGAACGATCTGGCAGGCAAAGTGGCTAACCCTTTGGATGGCATTGAGTTGCCCAAAGCGTCCACCCGAAAGGCCGACAAAAGGAAACCCTTGAGTGACGATGAGTTTGCCAAGGTCTCAGAACGCCTTAAGCCGATGTCGTCCGAGCTTTGGCCCATATGGAACCTGATGAGCCTTGGTGTTCATGCTAAGGAACTCTGCTTTCTAGAACGGCAGGACGTTGACCTTGAGCGCGGTGTCATCCACATCCGAGCGAACGGTTTGCGTGGAGCGCTTAAGACCCAGAGCAGGGACCGTGATGTACCGCTTACACCCAGCGCTCAGGAGGCTGCCAGAGAGGCGCTAAGGTTGGCCGGGGAAGGTGAGCCTGCTGAGACGCATTGTTCGCGCGTTACAGCCGTGGTGAGAGAGGCGCTGACAGCCTGACCCAGCTACTTAACACCAAACACATCAAGCCGCTTGGCATCGAAAACACTACTTATGGTCTTCGCCATAGGGCGGCTTCCAAACTGCGCGCGGCTGGTGCTGAGCAGGTAATCATTGACCGCTGTTTAGGTCACTCAATCCGGGGTGAAGGGGCGAGTGTTTATGGTGGCGATGAACGGACTGAACAGGTTCGTGAGTGGCTAGTGAAGGCTGGGCTTTAAGAGCGACCAAAAGTCACTGAGTAGGGCCTCTAGGCCTGCTCAATCAAACGTTGTACCGTGCACAAGACACAAAAAGCAGATAACGGACAACATATTGAAAACCAAAATAATTGCTGCCGCGCTTTTGATCGCGACCCCTGCGGCCTCAGAAACAAAAGTTTACGCCCCGGAAGACTTCGATAAGGCTTGGGTTAAAGTTACCGATTTTGCGAAGCATGGCTGTTGGACGAATATAGGGGAGGTAACAACCTACACTGAGGACCAGTTGAGGCTGGCAGGTTTCAACGTGGTTGACGAGCCAGTTGCTCAAGAGGGTGATCCAAACCCATTGCTGACTGAGGATGGTATCGCGGTTTGGATCAATGTGAATGGGGAAAGACTGAGTAACGGTACTTGCGTTGGATATATCGACGCCACCTTCTTTGCAGAAGTAAACAACCCAAATAGAGATATGGACATAGGGTTCGTTAGTCCGATGGGATTACCTGCTCAGCCATACCTGATGTGGACACCAAAAAACTTCAACACGTATGCGCTGGACTTTATGAAAGTCACAATCAAGACTTGGGTCGAAAGGGGCGTCTTCGAATAGTTTACACATACGACACCCATTGAGCGCTTAGCGCTACCAACGACCCTAAGGTGACTTGTCTAGTCACGGTATTTTGGTTCTATACCAGAATGCAATCTTATCTGCTGAGTTTGAGAATTAGAGAGACAAATGAAGTTAAAGCAATTTCGCGTATCCAATTTCCGTTCAGTAACTGATAGTGGCTGGATCGATGTTTCCGATGTAACTGCCTTGATTGGCGAAAATGAAGCGGGAAAAACGAACCTTTTACTCCCTCTTTGGAAGTTTAATCCAACTGCTGCCGGTGAGATTAGCCACTTGGACGACATGCCACGCAGTCGGTACGCGGAAATGCGAAACGACCCGGCATCACATCGCTTCATATATTGCAAGTTTGAGATGGACGCAGACGACGTCAAAATTGCGAACGACTACGGAGTAGATGTCAAGGAAGGTGCTACTGTCATAGCTCGAAGAAACTTCGACGGAGGATACGGGTTTGAGTTTCCAGATTTTCCAGACGTTAACTTAACTAACACCTACAACCCTGAACTCGAGAAACCTGCGGAAGCTGAAGGCGAAGAACCCAAAAAAGGGCCAAGCCTTTGGCGTCGTTTCTTAGATCGGCTTCCGTGTTTTGTGTACTACTCCAATTACGGCAACTTAGATGATCAAATATTCCTCCCGCACGTCGTCGAAAACATGGCCCGTGATGATTTGGGGCAGCGTGAGGCTGCGAAAACTCGAACTCTTAAGGTCTTGTTCGATCTGGTGAGCCTTAGCGCTGAGGAAATGTTGGAACTTGCTCGTTCCACAGGGGTGGTGGAGCGAGTAAACCAACAAGGCCATAGGATTGGAAACCTAACAGACAAAACTGAAGATCAAATTCAGGAAGACGACAGGCAACTTCGTGAGCGTTTGGCTCTGTTGCAATCTGCTTCATCCAAGTTGACCACAAGTTTCGCCGATTGGTGGAAACAGGGTGACTATAGGTTTAGGTTGGTGGCCGACGGTAACTATTTCCGAATTATGGTAGCGGATAGCCGTCGCCCTGAAGAAATTGAGCTTGAGAACCGGAGCGCTGGTCTCCAGTGGTTCCTCAGCTTTTTCTTGGTCTTTACATATGAAACCGAGGACACGCATGAAGATGCGATTGTGTTGTTAGATGAACCCGGACATTCGTTGCACCCGCTTGCGCAGCGGGACTTGACAGCGTTTTTCAATAACCTAGCAAAAACAAACCAACTCATCTTCACGACCCACTCTCCATTTATGATTGACGCAGATCGTCTGGATCGTGTTCGAAAGGTGTTTGTGGGTGATGATGGCAGCACTCATGCGTCAAGCGATCTAGGCACTAAGAGAGGGGCGAAAGGGCTAAAGGACAAGGGAGCGACTTACGCGGTTCATTCCGCCCTTAACTTGACTGTTGCGGAAAGTCTGCTTCTAGGCTGCAAACCGATCATCGTGGAGGGTCCTTCAGATCAACACTACCTGACTGCTATCAAGAGTATTCTGATCGGAAAGAAAAAGATCGCACCAAAATCTGAGTTGGTCTTCCCTCCGTCCGGTGGTGCCAAAACGGCAAAGATCATTGCTTCAATTCTCTCCGGGCGGGACGATGAACTCCCGCTGGTCCTTCTGGATAGTGACGCTGCCGGAAAACAGGCAATCAAGTCTCTACGCAGCGACACTTATTCTGATGTAAAGACCCGTGTGCTGGAAACGGATGACGTTTTTGATGACCTTAAAGGGACAGAGATCGAAGACCTCATACCTGCTAGCCTAATAATCCAAGTGCTTGACCGAATGGAGAGACGTGCTGAACAGTATTTTGAAGACGCCCACGACCCTAAGAAACCCATCATCCCGCAAATAAAGAACTGGGCCGACACGGAAGGTTTCGAGTTGGAGCAAGGGTGGAAGGTTAAACTGGCACTGGGGGTAAAAGAGAAGCTTCTGGCGAACGCGGACCGGCACACGGACGCTGATGACATAGCTCGTTGGAAATCTCTATTCGATAAGCTTCTGTGAAATGCGGCTTAGCGAAATGTCAGCTTGGACGCGCCGCGTCATTCATAGGGGCGATGATAAGGTAGCTTCAAACCGCCCCCCTGCGTCCACTGCTAACCCCCGCAGATTCGGCACTGGATGGTCGACTTAATGGCGTCGGGAGAGATGAACTCTCCTAGGGGTCAATTTTTGCTATATAAATAAGGCGCATAAGGCCCCATTCCCGTTAGATAAAAGTTTTAGTTCAGTCCCTTCTAAAGGGGGTACCATCAGGGGACACTCAAGGGTCGCTTTCGCTCCGAAAGACCACTTGAGGATGGATGATTGCTTTCCATCACTTCCGGCTAATACTTAATCACCATGTTCGAACGAACAGGTAAGTCTGCATCTTAAGGTTAGCACCTGATAGGGTACCTGAATTATTCAGGCAAACCATCAGGGGCACCCTAGAGCCTTTCGGCTTTGATTGGTTGATGAGAGTGGTCGAACCTTAACCCACTATCACAAACCCCTCAGGAAGCCCCAGAGCAAGCCTACAGGCTACCTAAAGTAGAAGCGTTCAGGATCATCGACCTGCGGAACCAACGAGTGAGCCTAATAGCTGACCGTAGAGGTGGCCCCAAAGGTGCTGCTAAGGTGTTGGTGAGGTTGGTTAAATGCTCATTTCTTCCATGGCCTTTCCCACCATCAGCGTTCCTTATTTTTGGCGTAAAATTGTGAGTGGCAGAGATAGATATAGATGCCGCGCGTACCCCCCGGTGCCCCCATCGTTGCCTCTTCGCGCAGCCATCAGGGAACACCTCAGTCTACTTTTTGAGGCCGAACGTGGGCACCATGTCACCGCTGCGCGTCAACGCATTAACACCAGACCCCTTGTTTCATTGGTCTTCGCGCCAGTATGCCGAGGATTGTAAATCACCTGACGCCACATGAGGTGTCCTAATCGTGTATCATCAGGCACCAGCCGGGGGAACTTAGGGCAGCCTCAGGGCGCAGGGCAGGTCGGTCTTTTTCCTGAGCGGCTGGGCATCTGTGCAAAGGGGCGTACAGACCAGCGTACCTCCAGCAGACACCTAAGCCGCCACCTCAGGTACCCTTCAGGTCCCCGTAATATAACACCTTTAGGTATCATGTTTGGTGATCGATAGGTGGCTCGTCATCATTTACCGTGAAGTGACGCCGCCGGGTACCGCAGTAGCGGCCTTAGCTACACTTAAGAAGATCAAGCAGATCGAACACATTGCTCAGCAAATCGACAACCACAATAAGAGAGCATTGAAGATCGCCTTACAGGGTCGTAAGTCTTCCCTAGACACAAGCGGAGATTGCACCTTGCGAAACCTCAACATCCTTTTGGCAGCCTTCCTAGTTCTCACCTTCGGGACAGACTTTGCAAGGCAGCTAGAGCTTACTACCGACATCAGCCGATATTTTATTAGAGACGTTATCTGGGTGGTCGTACCCATAGCAGCCCTTGTCGGCATCCTGTACCCGATCATTAGGGACAGACGTAAAGGCTGACTTCGCAGAACACACTTGGATAACCTCGTGTGCCATAGCCGCGTGGTGAGTTCGCGTCGTGAAGCGTCAACCAGTGGGTCACCTCGCAGCGCTCTTGAACTCAGAAAACTGTACCGCTCCACCTGCGGGAAATTCCCGAAAACGCAATAAAAATAAGGGGTTGACGGCAATTCCTTGAGGACTCATCTATGCGTTGCATCGAGTTAATGCAGCACTACCAATAATAGGAATAGTAGAATGATCCTCTTTGACTTTTGCGTCGGCCCCTATGATTTGCTCATTGAGCGTTACCCGGACAAAACGCCCCTTAAGGTGACCCGTGAGGGACCGGGAGAAACCTTCGTTGACGTTAGGCGGTTCAGGCTGACCTTCACGAACCACAAGAAGGTGCGGGCAGGGGGTTCTGCTGCTTCTGGCACTCTCGGGTAACGCGGGGAGGGTGAGACTTAAGGTGCCCTTCTGGTGGAGTGAGGGGTGCCTTGGGTCTATCTGTTAAGCAGGCATCAATCAGAGATGGACTGTAACATCCTTCGGTTTCGAGCGGTCACGAAGGCAACAACATTTGGTTTGTAGGAGTGATAGTCTCCAAGGCCACTTGGGTAGGGGGAGGACTTGAAGCCGTCGAATGGTAGATGAAATTTCACTTCGCCGAAATCCTCAGAAACCAAATCCTGTAACAAGAAAAATTCAACGTAACCGCGAAAACTCTCAAACAGATTGAAGAAGTCTGAGTATCTTTTCAGTGGCTCTGAGAGTGGGTTTTCACGTTGTAAGTAGTGCAGGCGAATGCACTCCAAAGTCAGGTCAAACCTATCACCAATCTTAGCGTTGAGACCTCGTGCGCCATTGATCGTCAGTTTTCCATCAATCTTGTTGCCGGGAAAAATGGTATATGCACCGATTGTACTACACAGAGAGAAGAATGAGGCCATTTCGTCGGGGTCGATTTTCCCCACAGCGTCAGCGGCCTTTTTGGTCTTGCTATAAGTATGGGTGATTGCATCGCTGGACAGAGTAAACTCTCCCAAGCGCGATTTGTGATGCAAATATATGTTTGGCGTGTCGTCCATAAGCTCGAATACGGTCCCGTTTGGCAGCGGCTTGCTCCAAAGCAGCTTGTGGTACTTTCGAAGAGTAGGACTTAATTGGTCCGGGTCTTTTCCGCGCGGTGTGTCTGTGTAGAAATCGAACGAAGTATCCAAAGCTATTGTCACAACAATCCTCTTAACATTGACACCGCCTAGACTGCCGTAAGACGCCGTCCCGTATTCCCCAGTAGTACACTTAAATACCACGATCAAAAATACCTCAGGACATGACGACAGGGGTAGCCCTGACGGCTGACGCCTAGCGCGCTAAGGCCGTCAACCAAATGCACCGTGAAGTGGTGTCACTAGGCCGCACAGCTAAGGAAATCGCTGCGTACATCGGAGAGGAACTGATCGCGGTGAAGGCTGAGTTGAAACACGGGGAGTTCATCCCGTGGGTCGAGCAGAACTGTACGTTCACTGTACGAATGGGACAGCAGTACATCAAGGTTGCGGAAGCCAAAAACGAAACACGTTTCGCATTTGATGCCTGCTCATCCATACGCGAGGTCCTCGCCATCGGGAAGACCAAGGCAGCCCCTAAACCCGACACCCGAGCGGCGACCCTCGACGATCTCCGTAAGGTCGAACGTCTGCGTGCCCTAAGGGATGACCCATCGGCCACTGAAGGGGAGAAGAGGGCGGCTCAATCCCGCCTTCACAAAAAAGTTTAATGCCCTGCACAAGACACCTAGTCCCCTGCGCAATCAACGCTTTCAGGGGCTTCCGTGGGCACCAGTGACCTGTATGTCACCAATCGCCAAAATCAAAGAAAAGTTAGTAAAAATAATGCCTTGCGCCTCGTTTCTATTTGCCTAGATAGGGGTCAGAAACAGCTTAAGGAACCCAAGATGAAAGATAGTGTAATCGCCCCGATGCAAGCAGACGCAGACGAAGCCGCAGCGCAATACATGGGACTGCCCCGCGTAGGATATGAAGGGATGCATTGGGCGCACCTGATACTGACAAGCAAGATGATCTGGGCAATCAACAGCACTCTGCAAGGGGTTAAGTGGCCAGACCACGCGGAACCCGAACGCGCCAAAGCCCTTCGTATGCTTGGAGAAACCATTACCGTATTCCAAGAATTTTCTAGTGAATTTTGTCCCTATGGAGAGGACATGCGCCTTGATGCTGATGAACAGGAAAGACTGGAACAAGCCGAAGAGTGGAGCGACAAAGTCTTTAACTCGCTTCCTCCTTTGCCAAGCGGCGAATAAGTACAGACCTAGATTAGACTAACGTAGGGGCGGCCTTAGGGCTGCCTTTATGGTTTTCTGTAGCGGTTAAGAGAGCGCCGAACGCATCCCATAAATCTCTAAGAAATCTTGAGCGTGTACAGCAGCTTACAGCATTTCAGCGGGCGCAGTTAGTGAAACACCCCCACTTTAGCACAAACAGAACGGTCACGATTGCTGATAAGGCACCCGGAAGGTTGCCACAGACCTCGGCTGAAAACGCTCGTGAAGCCATGCAGTTACGCCCACTTCAGCAGGCCAATAGGTAATTCACCCACACTATTGCATGCACAGAACCGTCGCCATTGCAGCCAAGGTGCCCCTGACGGCCACCCCCAACATCACCCAAAGGATACCATGACAGACACATGGACTATGCCCACGCCTCAGAGCATGGGCTGCAAACCACTGACCCGGCCCCAGCAGGACGCCTTCGCCAACCTCTGGAAGGCCAGAAAGATGAAACACAAGCCGAGGTTAGAGCGCGAAGAACTGTGCCGGAAGGTCTACATGAGCAAATCCCGAGTGGCCCTGTGCCGTGCCTTGATGCCGAAGCAAACGCGAAAGCAAGAGAAGGAACACGCGAAGAACAGGAAGCCCCTGACCAAGCTGCAGATTGGGCGAGAAGCCAAGCAAGCTGCCACTAACCAAAAGCGCAGCGAAACCATGAAGAAGGTTTGGGCAGAACAGAAGGCTGCCAATGAGCTTGCCGAGCGCCGCCACCAATGGGTGACCATGAAGATTGCCGAGTGGCGACAACAAAGGGCAGCCGAGTTTGAAGCCGAACTGAAGGCCGAGGTACCACCCCGCGAAGAGAACCCTGACTGGTTCGACCAGATGAACAAGGCGGCACTCAAGGCACGGGAGATGGCTGTTGGTCTGGATACATCAGACGTTGAGGCGAGGCTGATTACTGAGTTCGACAAGGGAAACCGTGCCTTACCCAAGAACCCATGTGAAAGTGGCGTGTAAACAGGGCCTTACCAATCACACCCACAGTAGAATAATACTTGATAGTTTGATCTCCCCCTATCGGCTTTTCTTATCCTTTGGCCGCGAGGGGACCTTGGCGGGCGTCCTAGATATGTGCTTCGGGATGCCCGCCGCCTTTCCCTTATCGATCCACATCCCCCCATCCCTGTCACCATAAGGAAGGTAGACATGACCAAGATCACTTTCATTGACCGTCCTTGCGGAACGGGAAAGACCACCGACCTCATTAACGAACTGAAACAATGGAACCCGGACACGCACATGCCTGTCCTAGTGGTGACCCCGAGATTGTCAGAGGTCGAAAGAATAGTTTCAGGGGCACCTGAGGCCATGCTCATGGTCCCCGAGGGCAACAACAAAACGATAGACATTGAGGGACTGCTTCAGTCTGGCATGAACATTGTCTGTACCCACGCGCTTTACATCCGCCTTGAGCATCTGGCGCGGGCTGGACTTCTGTCCCGCTACCGTCTGGTCATCGACGAATGCCCGACGCCTCTTGAGATTGGTCCTGCCATCAGCAAGCGCAATTTTCAGGAACAGGTGCTGGATACAGGCTTTGCCAGCGTTGACCCGTTCACACGAAAAGTCAGTCCGAACCCGTTGTGGCTTCAACACATGACCAACACCGGACTTACGGGGACCTTGGGGCGGTTGTTGAACGAAGCCTCAAGGGGTCGCCTGTTCGTTGCTGAGGATGGTCGACCTATCGTTCTGGCAATCCCCACGGCACTCCTAACAGCACCCTCAAGCCTCAAAATTCTAACCTATCTGACTGAGGGCAGTATGATCGCGGCCTATCTCGACCGGATAGATGCGCCTTATGAGGTCCAGAAGTGGGTAGGGGAAGCTGACTGGATATGCGCCCAGCGCGACCTGATCACCGTCGAAACGATGGACCTGCCGACCGTCAAAGGGAAGCCCATGAAGTTGACCCATAGCGGTCAGACAAAGGGCCTGTCTACCGGGGTCGCTAAGACGCTGGGTAGCAAGCTCCGCAAGATGTACTTTGACGGCCCCCTCAGGGACACCCCGAAGGAAGACATCATGATCACCTGCGCGGCCAACCTCTACTTCGATGGTGGTGCCGACAAACGCAGGAAGGCCAGTGCGATGATGAAAAGCACCGGACTGTATGGCCGCTGGTCTGAGACAGACGGGCAGTGGAAAGTGAAGGGCGGTCTGCAGTGGGTTGCCAACCAGACCCGAGGCATCAACGACTACATCAACTGTTCGCATGCCTTCTACCTGTACGATCAGCACCCTAATCCCGTCCTGTGCAGCTACTTGAAGAAGGACCCGGACAAATGGGGCGAACAGTATGCCCTGACCGAGTTGGTGCAATGGCTCTATCGTTCCCGTGTTCGCGTTGGAGAACCCGTCACAGTCTATGTCCCGTCTGAAAGGATGAGGCGCATCCTGACCGAATGGCTCAACTCAGCCCAACCTGAACACCTGCCGATAGCTGCCTAAGCGGACCCCGTCAGGTTCACCATCACAACCAAATTCTTGGCCCTGCCTTCCTGACCGAAGGTGGGGCCTTTTCTATTTCGAAAGGATAACCCCATGCCTAAACCTATGGTTCCAACTAGGACAGGACCAAAGAAGCGCGTGCTTGTCCCCGGCAAACTCAAAGGCCGTAAGGCCCGGACCGAGTTCGCCCGTGAGCGGTACATGACACCGACGCAAAAGGCCGAGGCTGAACTCAAATCGCTGAAGTCCAACAGTCATCCCATCAGGCGCATCCAAACGACCCGCTTAGAGAACGCCCTCAGGGACATGTTCGGGGACGTTGAAGTGGGCCGCATACTGGACAAGATGAGAGATCGCCGTTCAGCTCTTGGCTATGAGGGCTACAAGCTACCCGTGAACGTGCCCGTGAGGTTGAAGCCAACCACGTATGTCTTGCTGGACATCATTCGTGAGCGCTTTGCCGAGGCACACCCCGAAATTCCGTTTGAACTCGGAAATCAAGAGATTGTCTCGGGTCTCATGGCGAAGGGTTTGGAGGCCATTGCTGCCTCTGATGACGACGTATTCAGCGACACACTTCCCACCAAAGGATAAAACCATGAACTCCAAGCGCATCGTTGTGGCGAACCGTCCCAACAGCAAACAGACACAATCCTCCGAGTACAGCGGTGATGACTACTGGAAAATCACCAAGGCACAGGATGCCGACCTGTATTCCTTTGAATGGCGCGACCACAAGCAAGCACCTTGGAAGGTGATTGTAAGCCACGTTGACCCAATCACCTTATACGACCGCACCCGCATTCACTTCGCCGCTCAAGCTGGCGTTGACGCTGAGCAAGTGGACCTGCGCGGGGACATTAGCAACGGCTTACTGCGAACGATCTACGGCAACGCCAAGGGTCACTTCACGGGCATGAAAGCACCCAACTCTGGGCCGTCCCTAGAGGAACGCCTGAACGCTGAACTAGAGGCTGGAAAGATCGCTCCTGAACAAGTCGAACAGGTCAAGCAGGACGTCGATAAGCGCAAACGCCAGAACTTCAACCGCATCGCCCGAGAGAATGCACGGGCATAACCCAACACTGAAAGGATACGAACATGGACCTGCGTTCAGACATCATTGACGTTTCAAACTTGGACGCTGTTACCCAAGGCATCAAAGCCGAAGGTAGCGTTACTGGTGGAAGCGAGTTCACCACAACTGTACCCTCGGCACCGACCAACGTCGCTGCGACCGTCCATAACCTTGGCGGCATTCCCACTGTAGAGATCGAACCCGGCAACCCATCAAGCCGTACTTCTGTGGAGGCCGCTCTGGCTGCTGGTCTGGTGACCAAGGAACAACTTGAGGAAGCCCCTCAGGAAGCCCTTAACGAAGCCTCAGAAGGTGATGATGACGACGCCACTAACGAAGCTCTGGGTGCGCATGATTTGGACGAGTTGCTGGGTGAAGAGAACACTGACATCGTCAACCATCTGGTGAATGAGATGGGCGAGGCCGCCACCGCCGAAATAATTGGTCAGACCATCATGTCCGACGGGTTTATCGACGTTGACGCCATTCGAGACGCTATGGGCGATGCAGATGACGACAAAGTTGAGGTCGTGGTCAACGACGTTGCCGACTTTATCGACGATGGACGGGACTACCTAGCCGAACAGATCACCACCGCTGGGTACGACCTGAACATGCTTGAGCAAGTTGTGTCCAATGACCCCGAACTCCACGCACAAGCAAAGGAGGCCTTCGGCCAATTCCTGACTGACGGCTCTATGGCTGGCGTCAAGGCCGTGCTGGACAAAGCCACTTCCTAAACCAACCCCCAAAAGGATAAACTAACCATGAATGAACAAGACCAATTCCTGCCCCAAGGTATCCGCTCGTATGACCTTAAGGCAGAAGAACAACGTGCAGCCCGTGACGTGGCCGCTAAGGAACTCTCCGAAAGCATGGCCAAGGAAGCTGAAGCCACGGCTGAACGCTTGAAACAAGAGCGCCTGCGCGCTGGTGGCACCGAGGGCGTCGTTCAGGACGCCTTCAAGGAACTCCTAAACCAACGCGCTAAGGATGCCGAAGAGGCTGCCCTGAACGCCGTGCATACAGTTAGAGAACCTGACGAAATCGAATATCACTTCGAACGTCGTGGCAGCGGGGTGCTACGGGTGTCTGGTCCTATCCCTACCGGATGCGAGAACAGCCCTTACTACGGCTACTCATACGCTGAAGTAGAACCCCCAGCCGACCCTGTAGCCGAGGCTGTTAAGACAGCTAAGGAAGCTGAGAACCGCAAGATGAACGAGTTTCGTGCATCCATGGCACGACAGATCGCCGCACAGAACGTCGACACCTCAAAGGGCATGGAACTTCCCAAGTCCGACGCGGAACGGATAGCAGAGCTTGAGGCACAGGTTGCATCCCTGACTACTAAGGCCAAGCGGAAAGCGTATGGTTCCAAATGAGCGAACGTGAAGATCACTATGGGGGCATCGAACAAATCAGGGTTCTGTTGAGAGAGAAATTCCTCGACGGCCTGACGCATGGTGTCCCTGAGATTGACGCTGCCACTGGTGAGGTCATCTCGCGCTCTGAACCTAAGGCTAGCTGGTTAGCAGAAGCCCACCGTTTCCTGAACTCAGAGGACAAGAAACGTGAGGCGGAAGAGGCTGAAGCCAAAGCAAAGGCGCAGCAGAGTAACGCCCTGCAAGACGCCCTTGATGAACTGCCTGAGTTCCCTGAGGATGAGGAAAACGCACCTCTTTCGTCCACCATCAACTGACCCCTAACACGCCCCTGAAGAGGCCCTGAGCGGCTACTGCGGTTTACCCCGTGGTGGTTGCTGGGGCCTTTCTGCGTTCTGGGTCTCAGAGAGAAACCACAATGACCTACACCGACATGATCACCGCCCTAGGGGCAGCCCATAAGGAACTTCGAGAGGCTGGCCTTAGGGTTGCTGATGCCCGCGTTGAAATTGAAGCCGTGGCGCACCGTATGGCTGAGTTCGACGGTTCCGAGACGGACGCCAAAGCGACTGCACTGGACTACGTCGAAGCCAAAGCCACCCTCGACGTTGCTGAGCGCGTAAAGGCCGCAGCCCGTGACGAGTTTAACCGTTCCTACCTTGTCCTGCTACGGGCAGGGGTTCCCCAATTCGAAGGATAACCAATGAGCTTACCCCTCATCTTACCCGCCCTCAAAGCTGCGATTGGTCTCGCGGCACCGACCGCCAAAGTCGCATCCATCGCTTCTGCTGTATCCGCTGGCCTTTCAGTCGCAAGTGCCGCCTCTGGCTACGGTCAAGCAAGCGCTCAAGCCGAGGCTCAGGCTGCCACCAATGCCAACATCAAAGAGATCGCAAGGCAAGATATGGTCGATGGTGTTGACCGTCTCAATCTGCGTCAATCACAAGAGATTGCAGCCGCGACTGAGCAACAGCTAGACCACCAGAACGCCGCTACACGTGCCGTCGCATCTGCCAAAGTAGGTGCCTCAGGTAGCGGCGTTACCGGGTTCAGCGTCGACGCTCTTCTCGGTGACCTCTACGGCCAGCATGCGACGAACCGTGACCGTATCAACATGAACCTCGACAACAGCGTCGAACAGATTGGTGCCGAGCGTGAAGCTCTAGGGACCAACTACTCACGAACCGTCTCCAGCCTTCCGAACGTGCAGAAGCCGAACCCTTGGTCCTACGGCCTGCAAGCCGGAGTTGGTGTGCTGGATGCCTACAAGGACCGCCTTAAGGCAATCGCGGATACCCCGGCTGATGACCCGTCTCAGAAACCCGAACTGTGAGGTTAGGCAATGACCACTTATCGACCCAACGTGAAGGACGCCGAGAGCTTCAACCCGAAGTGCAACGTGAAGGGCAATTCGATTGACACCATAGGCCCTTTGTCTGGCAGTTACCCAAACGGTGAAACTCGCCAACACACGGCCTTCGTGGCAGCGCGAGAGAACCTCAGGCCGAACCCTAACGACCCCTCAACATTCCCACCAGAAACCCCTGAAGAGTGACCACCATGCAAGACATTCCCGGTATCAAATTGGACCACAGCCGCCGCCTCTGGAAAGCCTTTGTCATGGTCAATGGCAACTTCCGGCACATGGGAAGGTTCCGCTCTAGAGAGGCCGCTATCGTCGCCCGAGGGTTGGCCCGAGAGTATTACGGGCAGCCAGACGACGGTTACACCCGCTGGCTTAACTCTGATCAGATGGCCGAAGCGTTCGAAGAGATCAAAGGCAAGCGCGTCGGTCTGATCAAGCGCGGGCACGACAGCGCGGCTTATCGTGTTCTGGTGGAATATCTTGATCAGAAAGCAGGCATTTGCACCGCCTGATTAGTACACAGAAACCCCTGACGTTAGGACACTTTCAACCCTGATGGCAGGGGAGCGTAACGATTAAGGTGCTGAAAATAAGTGATTTTCTCGATCAGTTGTTTTTGGCTTGAAATCGTGTGGGGGCACCATTTCACTCTAAGATTCTTTCTATTTCTTGATTTTCCAAAAGTCAGAATGATTGGGACAGCGCAGGCGAATTGCGTAACGAAGAGTTTTTCCGAGGACTTTTTCTGATGACCTGCGTAAATGGGGTGGTGGTCAAAGGCGGCGATTGAATTTCCGCAAGTTGCATCGGCGAAACGCATTGTGTTCATAGCCTTATGGCCTTACTGGTGCTTTCAGCCTAAAAACTGGCCCAACGCGCTGTGCGGGCGTGATGGAATGGTAGACATATCAGACTTAAAATCTGAAGGGCGTATGCCCGTGTGGGTTCGAGTCCCACCGCCCGCACCACCTCTGATGCCCTGATTGATTTTCAAGTCTCGATGCAGCAGAACCTCTCCCGGTTTGCTTTGGTTCGGGTTCGGCGGGAATTGAATACCGGGATTGGTTCAGCGCAAAAATCGGTGTCCTGCAATAAATGTCCAATATCTATCCAGCCTAAGGTGAAGGCCTGTCAGGCTACACCTTCCAGTTCCTGCATGTTAGCATCCCGTAAATTTCTTCAGGAGACACCATATGCCGTTGACCGTAAAACAAATGATGGAAGCTGCGAACTCCACCGTCGAGCGAATCCAGAGAGCCAAAGCGGTCGAGATCCTGGAGCGAGGTGGCCTGCTTCTGGACATTCGCGATGCAGCGGAATTGCAGCAGACAGGGCGTGCTTCGGGGTCACATCATATCCCGCGCGGTATGTTGGAATTTCGGGCCGATGACACTCTGCAATCACATGATCCAGAGCTTCGCAAAGATCGCCCAATTGTCTTGTATTGTGCCTCGGGTGGCCGCGCTGCCCTTGCGGGAAAACTGTTGCAGGACATGGGGTATGAGCAGGTCTATAACCTGGGTGGCTTGGTCGATTGGGTGAATGGCGGGGGCGAAGTCGCCTAGCCAATAGGAAACGCCAGAACCCGAGCTGTGATCGTTCGAGAGGTCAGGTCAGGCGTTGAGGAACGTCCTGACGGCGGCCTCGAACTCACGCGGTTTTTCCGCATGCAACCAATGTCCTGCACCAGGTATTTTTGCAAAACGTGCCGAAGGGAACATTCCGCGGATCACAGAGCGATGTTCAGGCAGCACATAGTCGGACTCCCCCCCGGACAAAAACAGTGTTTGACCACCCCAGGATGCGTCTATTTCAGGAAAGCCCATGATCTTGGGCATTTCAGAGGCCAAAGTATCCAGGTTCAAAAGCCAACGCTGTCCGTTGATGTCGAGTGACTGCGTGAAAAAGCTCTGAAGGGCTTTTTCGACTCCGTTGTCGGCCAGTTGTTGTTCAGCGTCCGAGCGACGCTCGACCCGAGAATGGTCCACCGCGCGCATCGCTTCAATAAACTGAATCTGACTGTGGCTATAGGCCACCGGGGCGATGTCTGCCACCACCAGTTTGCGCAGCTTTGCGCTGTGCAGCAGGGCTAAAGTCATGGATGCCTTGCCGCCCATCGAATGTCCGACGACATCTGCCTGTCCGCCGAACTGGTCGATAACTTCGGCCAGATCATTCGCCAGATCGGAATACCCATGGTCATGCGTCCACATGCTGTTTGCGTGGTTGCGCATATCAACCGCCACAACTTGCCGCTCGTCAGATAGCCGGCGGGCGATGACCCCCCAGTTCCGGGCCGAGCCATATAGGCCATGGGCGATCAGCAAAGGGGGCTTGTCGGTTGGTTCACCATGTATGATCGTGTTCAGCATATAGCCGTGATACCCGCCGCAATCTGAAACGGCCAGCCCCATTGTGGCTCCTATTCCACATGGGTAAACTGTCAGCTCAGGAGGCCGCAGCATGCCGCAAGACACAGATATACAAATCCAAATTGCGCAGACCATACAGCTGTTGCGTGACAAGTTGGGTGTGCGCGACAAAACGCTGACCGCCTCGGTCAAAAAGGCCAAAAGGCAACTGCCGCGCCGGATATACAAACAGGCAATGGTCCTGGCTCAAGCAGAGCAGATGGCGGCCCATCCAAAACTGCGACTTGTGCTGGACAATCCAAAACTGATCCAGGCCTCGGAAGAGGTTCAAAAACATCTGGGGGGTATCAATTTGGCGGATCGGAGGATGGGATGGTTTCTGGGAATGCTGGGCGGGCTGACTTTTAACCTGTTGGCCTTTTCTGCTTTGTTGCTGATCTTCATGTTGTGGCAGGGGCTTATCTGACCACAAAAAAAACGGCGCCGGATTGGCGCCGTTTTGTTCTTGGATGACTGAATTCTTACAAGTTTGGATAGATAGGGAATCTGGCGCAGAGGTTTGCGACTTCGGTTTTGACTTTGGCCTCGACCTCACCGTTACCGTCCTCGCCATTTGCGGCCAGACCGTCGACCACTTCGATGATCCAGTCGGCGATCTGGCGGAACTCGGCCTCGCCAAAGCCACGCGTGGTACCTGCGGGGCTGCCAAGGCGGATGCCGCTGGTCACCATCGGTTTTTCGGGATCGAACGGGACACCGTTCTTGTTGCAGGTGATATGCGCCCGGCCCAGTGCCTTTTCAGTCGCGTTGCCTTTGACGCCTTTAGGGCGCAGGTCCACCAGAACCACGTGGGTATCGGTGCCGTGGGTGACTGTGTCCAGCCCACCTTTGATCAACTGGTCCGACAGGACCTGCGCGTTGGTGACCACCTGGGCGATGTAGTCCTTGAACTCGGGTCGCAGTGCTTCGCCAAAGGCCACGGCCTTG
>NZ_JBXWOK010000009.1:0-189234 GCF_059610845.1 Ruegeria sp. CDSC021 | reverse complement strand
TCGACAACGCATACGGCGACCGAAACCTCATCTGCACATGCCCACCAATGGACGCTTACGAAGAAGCCGCAGAGTAAGAGGCTGATATCAGGGTTCGAACCCCTTGGGCACGCCGAATGGCGGCGTGTCCACGCTTGTGCCCGTCAGGGCGTTCAGGAAGGCCACTAACTCGCTGATCTCGACGTCTGATAGCTCCATCGGGATGATGTCGACCTGACGACGCTGTCGCGCCAGTTCGAACCGGTCGTTCCACACCGCAAAATCAACCTGTTGCAGCCACGGGACTTTGGGCAAGGCGGCCATCTCGGGAGTCCAATGCGCAAGGCTGTCCTGCGGGTTCAGATGATGGCGAATGATGCTGTCGAGGTCAGGAAAGGCTCCGTTATGGCCATAAGGTGCGGTCAGGGCGACATTGCGCAGCATGGGGGTGCGAAAGCGATACGCATCCTCTAGCTGGTCGCTTTCGCCCATGCGCCCTACGTCCCGCACATTGGGGTCCCATTGCCGGGTGCGACCGGGGCCAAAGGGCGGAAGGGCCAGCGCGTGGAACTTCTGATCCGACATTAGGGGCCCGGCGTGGCAGGTGGAGCATTGCGCCTTGCCATAGAAAAGGGTCATCCCAGCCTTCTGAACCGGTGACAGCGCATCGGTGTTCCCTGCCAGATAATGATCAAAAGGGCTGTCGATACTGCGCCATTCGATAGCCATGAAGGCGGCCAGAGCATTGGCGATCTGGGTGATGGTTATGTCTTCGGATGTCTCGACTTCAGGGAAGGCTGCGATCATGGCCGGACTGTAGGCGGGGTCGGTGCGCACACGCTTGGCAAGGATCGGCCAGCCCTTGTCTATCCGGTCATGTACCGCGCCGGTCACTTCGTTTTCAGCCACATTTCCTGCCATCTCAAACTGCGAGGTCAGCGGGAACAGCGCCTGCGCGGCCAGCAGAGAATTCAATCCCGCGGGCAACCATTCCTGCGCCGGAGAGTTGAAGCCGTTGCCATAGACATCCGAGATACTCAGTCGTCCGTCATGGAAAACAGTATGGATGTCCTTTGCCCCGAGGTTCCAAAGGCCGGGCGAATTTCGGGGAATACGCTTGCGGATTTTGTCGGACCCAGTGCCCGGCGTGCGATCGGGGCCTAAACCCTGACCGCCTTCGCCAATACCCAGCGACAGGCTGTCGGATGTTCCGAAATCGGGATGGTGACAATGGGCGCAGGCGATGTTTTGATTGCCCGACAGGATTGGATCGTAAAACAGTTGATGACCGATGGCGGCCTGTTCCATATCAAAGGACAGGAAATCATCATCGGTCAGCGGGCGTGGCAGCTCTTGCGCTGCGGCTGCGCCGGCGAAAAGGAAAGCAATCCCATGCGCCAGATTATATTTGCCCTGTGTATGCTTGCGACCCCTGCGCTGGCCGAGCTGGAACAGGCGCGTGACATGATGGAGGCCGGCGCGTTCGAGGCCGCGCGCGAGGAACTGCTGCCCGCCGCCCGATCCGGCAATGCCGAGGCCGAGGAATTGATCGGCGTGATGTACGGGTTGGGTCTTGGAGTCGAGCAGGATTATGAACGGGCCTTTGAATGGTATCTGCGCGCATCGATGAAGGGGCATCCGGGCGCACAATCGGGGATCGGCTGGTATTACGAACTGGGTCTGGGCATGCCTGCGCCCGATCTTGTGCGGGCTTACATGTGGTACACGCTCAGCGCCATTGGCGGCGATCCCGACGCGGCAATCAGCCTTGAGGAAGTGGTCAAGAAAATGTCGCAGGAGCAGATTGAAAGAGCCCATGTTCTGGTCAACGACTATAAAGGGTGGATGTACCCGTTTCGGTGAGGGTCGGGCCAAACGCCCGACCCTAAATGGCTTAGTTCAGGTCCGCGTCACGCGATGCGTTGACGTCTGCCTCGGCCGCTGCAACGGCTTCGGTGAGCGCGGTGAAGACCTCATCACCACGACCGACGTTGGTTTGGAACCACTCGTAGACCGGGGTTGCCGCCTCTTTGAACGCGGCTTTCTGCTCGGGGGTCGGCACGTACAGATCACCGCCACCGGCGACGAAATCCTCATAGGCCTGGATCGACTTGCGCTTGGGTGAGGCAAAGGTGGCCTGCTGCAGCGCATAGAACCCATCGACCACGACACGGCGCATGTCTTCGGGCATCTCCTGGAACTTGGCGTTATTCATCCACCACAGAGCGCCCATATAGGCATGGCCGTCCAGGGTGACATATTGCAGGCCTGCATCGGGGAATTTCATGCCCATGATGTCGGTGATGCCGTTCTTGGACCCTTCAACCACACCGGTTTGAAAGCTGGTGAACAGTTCCGGCCACGGGATCGGGGTGGGCGATGCACCCAAGGCTTTAACCAGCTCTTGTGGCAGGTCAGCGACCACGGTGCGGATTTTCAACCCTTCCATATCAGCTGGTTCAGCCACGCGACGCTGGGTGTTGGCAAAGTTGCGCCAGCCACCAGTGTTGCCGATGGTCATCAGACGGATCGCGCCGCCGGAATCCTCAAGCGCCATGTCGCGCATGGTGCGGGTGAAATCGCCGGATAGAACATGCTCGGCAATCCGGTCATCCGCCATAAGGTAGGGTAGGTCGAGGACCTGAACATAGGGAAAGATGCCTGACGCCCCGCCCGAGGTCGAGATATAGATGTCGATGGTTCCATCGGCCACACCCTGCAGGCATTCCGCGCCGTTCGAACACAGCTGCGTACCGATGAACAGCTCGACCTCGATCGCGCCGTTCGAAGCGGCTTCGACATAGTTCTTGAAAACGATTAGACCGTCATAATCCTCGTCATTTTCGTTCGAGTTGGCCGTGGCGCGCAGCGTATAATCCGCTGCCGTGGCCGCGATGGCTGATGCGGCGACCAGCGACGTGGCCACCGCTGCGGTTTTGATAAAGGTTCTGAGCATGCGTTTCCTCCCTGTGGAACTCAGTTAGTTGGCAAATCCCGTTATCCTCGGGATCGTCATGGATAATGCGGGGATGTAGGTGATCAGAAAGATCACGATGATTTCAACGGCCAGAAACGGCAGGATCGCCTTGGCAATGGTTTCAACCTTTTCGCGCGACACGGCGGCGGCCACGAACAGCACCAGCCCCATGGGGGGTGTGGCCAGACCAACGGTCAAGTTGACGCTCATGATGATGGCAAAGTGGATCGGGTCGACGCCGAGGCTGGTAAAGATCGGTCCCAGGATCGGCCCAAGAATGATGATCGCAGGCCCGGCATCCAAAAACATGCCGACAACGAACAAGAGCAGGTTGATCAGAAACAGCAGGATCAGCGGGTTTTCCGACAGGCTGAGGATCAGCGAGGCCAGCTGTTCTGGCGCATGGCTGAGGCTGACCACGGTTTTGAACGCCATGGCCGCCCCCACCAGCAGCAGAACGACGGCGGAGGTCAGGCCGGCATTGCTGAGGATCTCGGGCACTTCTTTGAGCGTCAGGGTGCGCAGGATGAAAAAGCCGATCAGAAAGGCATAGCCGACGGCCACCGCTGCGGCTTCGGTAGGTGTAAAGATACCGCCCAGAATACCACCCAGAATGATCACCGGAGTCAGCAGTGGAAAGAACGCCTTGAGGCTGGCCTGACCCCGTTCACCCCATGTGTATTTGCGGCTGGCAACGGGAAAATCATACTTGTCGGCCATGAATTTGATCATCAGCATCAGGCCAACGCCAACCATGACGCCCGGCACGATCCCAGCCAGAAACAGCGCCGCAACGCTTTCGCCCATCACATACGCGTAGATGATCATGATGCCCGAAGGGGGAATGATCGGACCGATCACCGAACTGGCCGCCGTGATTGCCGCGGCAAATTTGCGGGTATAGCCCTGCTTCTCCATCGCCGGGATCAGCATTGAACCCAGCGCTGATGTATCCGCCACGGCAGAGCCCGAGAGTCCCGCAAACAGGATCGAGCTGAGCACGTTCACATGCGCCAACCCGCCGCGAAAATGGCCCATCAAGGCTTGGCTGAATTCCACCAGACGGATGGTTATCCCGCCGCGGTTCATTAGCTCTCCGGCCAGCATGAAGAAAGGGATTGCCATCAGGGGAAAGCTGTCCATGCCGTTATAAACATTGCGGTACAGCAGGGTGATGTCATTGGATTGGCCATTCAGCCACAGCAGGATACCCGGGGCGGCCAAAAGGGCGAAAAAGACCGGCAGGCCGATCATCAGAAAGACAAGGAAAGTGGGCAGGAACCAAATCAACATCTATTCAGCCCCCACCGGTGCGTCGGCAATTTCAGGCAGCAGGTCTGCGCCACCCAATAGCGAGACAATCGCGCGCAGGATCAGCTCGACATTTACTACGATCAGAAGGGCCACCCCTACCAGCAGCGAGGCCATCATCCAGCTGCGCGGGACGCGGTACCATTCGTCAAAGCCAAATGAGGTGGGAATATACAAAGCGGCGGTTGCGAATTTGCCCCCGAACCCGGTCACTTCGGACCAGCCGATCTTAACCGCCACCAGCAGCACCGCCAGTGACACGAACAGCAGCGCGAGCATCAGTACCTGTCCCAATACGCGCGGAAGCATCAGGGGCACCATGTCGATGGCCACGAACCCGCCGCGGCGAAATGCGGTCGGGGCCATCAGACCCGTCATCCAGAGCATGCAGAACCGGGCGGCCTCATCCGGCCAGGGCAGTGCGTTGCCCAGCACATATCGGAAGAATACTTGAATCAGGATTGCAGTCACCATGAATGCAATTGCAACGACGCCAACCGCGCGGCCCAATCGCAGCACGGTTTCGTTCACGAATGCAATCGGCGCCAGCATCGTTGCCAGTCCGCCCATGCGTTTCCTCCCTATGTCAGCCGCGGGTTTGTCCCCCAGTCGTCAGAGCGCGCTTAGGACTGCGCGAATTGGCCGAGTTTTCCGGCATAGAAGGTCAGCGCGTCTCCATCGCTTATGCTGGCCTTCAGGACTTTGCCCACCACGATCACATGATCGCCTGCGTCGTGATAAGCGTGTTGTTCACATTCAAACCGTGCCAGACAATCCGGCAGCAGAGGGGTACCATTTGAGCAATGCCCATGGGCGATGTCTCGCAGCGCAAAGGCGTTTTTCGAGCAGCCGAAACACAGCTCGGCCTGTTCAGAGGACAGTACATGAACGCTGAAATGGCGCGCCTTGTGGAAATAGGGGAAGCGGCGCGAGTTGCGGTCGCCGGCCCACATGATCAGGGGCGGGTCCAGCGACAGGGACGAAAAACTGTTGGCGGTGATGCAGACCGGACCGTCCGTGCTGTTGCAGGTGACGATGGTAACTCCGGTGGCAAAGCGGCCAAACGCATCGCGCAGGGTTCGGGTGTCATCCTTGTGTGGGATGAAAGTATGGTTCATGTCCTGTGACATTGCATTCATCATGGTACCTCATGGCCCAGTGCCGCCTCATAAAGGCGGTACCAACTCTCGCGATCCAGATTGACTTTCAAGGCGTCCGAAATCTGTTTGATCCGGCCCAGATTGTTGGTGCCCAGCACCGGCAGGATGCCTGCAGGATGTGCCAGAAGGAAGGCCACGGCCACTGCGGCCCGGTCCACTCCGAATTCGGCGGCGATCTCATCCGCGACCACGCCGACCGGAGGGTTCCCGGCCATCAGCAGTCCGCCGCCCAGCGGCGACCACGCCATCACCGGCTGCCCATGCTGTTGATGAAACGCTAGGTCGCCATTGGTGAAGGGGCGGATTTCGCCCAGCGAGATCTCGACCTGGTTGGTGACCAGTTGGGTCTTCATCGCTGATTGCAGAAGCGTCCAGTCCCACGGGCGGAAATTCGATACGCCAACCGCGCCCACCTTGCCGCTGGCCACGACCTCGTCCAGCGCTGCGCCGGTCTCATGGTGGTCCATGAAGGGATCAGGGCGGTGGATCAGTAGCAGGTCGACATGGTCGATTGCCATTTCGGACAGCGAGGTGTCGACGGATTTCAGGATATGCGCGCGCGATGTGTCATAATATTTGACCATGGCGTCTGCGTATCGGCCCATCGGCGCAACGATGTCGCATTTGGTGACGATCTCCATCCGCGCGCGCAGCGCCGGATTGGCGCGCAGGGCGTTGCCCAAAACCGCCTCGGCTGCGTAACCGCCATAGATGTCGGCCTGATCGAATGTGGTGATGCCCTGATCCAGGCAGGCTTGTATCTTGGCTTCGACATGATCCGCCGAGGTGTCACTGTCATCACCCAAGCGCCACATGCCGTATACCAGGCGGCTCATTTCCAGCGTGTCTGAAAGCTTTACACGTTGCATTAGCGGCGAACTCCGTTGCCCAGCGGGGTGGCTGGGATGGTTTTGGGCACGCGTCCGTATTCCTCGGGAAGCGAGCAGGTTTTCAGGTTGGGCATCACGCGGGCACCGAAATGGCGGGCCTCGTCCAGATGTGGATAGCCCGAGAAGATGAAGGCGCGGATGCCCATCTTTTGATAGTCTTCAATCTTGGTCATGACCTGATCGGTGGAGCCCACAAGCGCTGCGCCGCAGCCAGACCGCGCCCGGCCAACGCCGGTCCAAAGACCTGGCTCGACATAGCCGTATTCATCCGCCAGATCGCGGTTTTTGGCCTGATGCGCAACACCCAGCGAGGTGGAATCCAGCGCCCGTTCGCGGATGGCGCGACCGTATTCGTCGTCCAGCTTGGATACGATGTAATCAGCGTATTCCTGCGCTTCGGCCTCGGTATCGCGAACGATCATGTGAACGCGCAAGCCGTAATCCAGTGTCCGGTTGTAATTCTCGGCTACCGCATGAACCGCCTTCATCCGCCCGGCCAGTTGATCCTTGGTTTCTGGCCACATCAGATAGACATCGCAATGCTCTCCGCACAGTTCGAGCGCAGATGGGGAATAGCCGCCGAAATACAACAGTGGTCCGCCGGTCTGATAGGGTTTGGCTGGATCGGTGGTCAGGCCCGAGAAATTATAGACCTCGCCCGCATGGTTGATCTCATCCCGCGTCCAAGCCTGTTTCAGGATTTCGACGACTTCGCGCGAGCGTTGATAACGGAACGCGCTGTCTGCCTTTTCACCAGGAAAATCGGACGAGATGATGTTGACCGTCAAGCGCCCCTGCAACATGTGATCCAGCGTCGCGATGGTGCGGGCCAGCATGATGGGCTGCATTTCACCGCAACGCACCGCGGCCAGCAGGTTGATCTTGTCGGTGATCGGTGCGCATCCAGCAACAAAGCTGAGCGTGTCCTGACCGACCTGATAGGATGACGGGCACAGGATGTTGCGAAACCCCTGTGCCTCGGCCTCTTTCACGATGGCGGAACAATGGTCCCAGCTGGACCGCAGATCGCCATCGGGCATCCCCAGAAACTGATAGTCATCCGAACACAGAGCCGAAAACCACGAGACCTCGGCCGCATTCAGATCGGGGGAGGTGATTGGGACGATCGTCATCTGAGTCGGTCTCCGCAATGGATTTGCTTTTTCTCTTGCGTAGCAATCACATTGATGTAGATCAATAGTGTATCAATTTTTCCTGTGACCAATCGAAGCGCCCCGACGTGCCCCCCACAAGCCGAAACCCCAATGCCCTTCCGATATATGTTCAGATTGCAGAACTGCTGATCCGCGATATTGCGGCCGGCCGTCTGATTGACGGTGAGCGCCTGCCGCCGGAACGGGACATGGCGGCGGACCTGAATGTCTCGGTCGGGACCCTGCGAAAATCGCTGTCTGAGCTTGAGAAAAAAGGGATGTTGGAACGCATTCAGGGCTCGGGCAATTACATCCGTGAGACCGGAACGCAGAACAGCGTCTATGCGATGTTCCGGCTTGAGCTGCCCGAAGGGGGCGGTTTGCCAAGCGCGGATATCCTGTCGGTCGATCATCTGGAAAAGCCTGCCAATCTGCCCGGTTTCGGAGCCGCGGCCACGGGGTCGCGCGTGCGCCGGATGCGCTATTTGAATGACACAATCATCGCGGTCGAAGAGATATGGCTCGACGAATCAGTGGGTTTGATCGACGGCAACCTGCTGTCTGACTCGCTGTATCGCTATTATCAGCAGCAGTTGGGGTTCTGGATCACGCGGGCCGTAGACAGGGTTTCAATCGCCGCGCTGCCCGATTGGACACCGACGGGCTTTACCAAGCCCTTCGGGCAGACGGTCGGGTATATCGAGCGGTTCAGCTGGTCAGAACAGGTCGAACCCGTCGAATTCTCTAAAACTTGGTTCGATCCGGATCGGGCCACCTATGTTCAACGCTTGAAGTAAAAGGAAACGCGCATGACCCGGACCATCAATTACGGGCTGATCGGATGCGGCATGATGGGGCAGGAGCACCTGCATAATATCGCTCTGCTGGATGGCACGCGCGTGGCGGCAATCTATGAGCCCGACCCGCAGATGGCCCACGCCGCGCAAGAGATCGCGCCCGAGGCTGTGATGGTGGGGTCGGTGGCTGACCTTCTGGCGGTCGAGGATCTGGATTGCCTGGTCATCGCCAGCCCGAACCACCTGCATGTGGATCAGATCTGCGACATTGCGGCGATGCGCCCACTGCCCCTGTTGGTGGAAAAGCCGCTTTTTACCGATCCGCAGGATGCGGCGCGGCTGGAAACGGTGCAGCGTGACTATCCCCATCCAATCTGGGTGGCGATGGAATATCGCTATATGCCTCCGATTGCCGCTTTGATCAAAGGGCTCCAATCCACCGGCGGGGTGCAGATGCTGACGATCCGAGAACATCGATTTCCCTTTCTGGAAAAGGTCGGCAACTGGAACCGGTTCAACCGCAATACCGGCGGCACATTTGTCGAGAAATGCTGCCATTTCTTCGACCTGATGCGGCTGATCCTTGGGTCCGATCCGGTGCGGATCACCGCCAGCGGTGGGCAGGCGGTAAACCATCTGGACGAAAGCTATGATGGGGAAACGCCGGATATTCTGGATCACGGTTATGTTCTGGTTGATTTCGCCAACGGCACGCGGGCGATGCTGGAACTGTGCATGTTCGCCGAAGGATCGCGGTACCAAGAGGAAATCTCGGCCACAGGACAACTGGCCAAGATCGAGGCGCTGGTGCCGGGGCCGGGGCGCTTTTGGCCCGATCATCTGGGTGAGCCGCCGGTGCCGCAGGTGATTGTCAGCCCGCGTAATCCGAAGGGGCCGGTGTCACAGGACATCCCCGTCGATCCGCGCCTGCTGGCCGCCGGGGACCACAATGGATCGACCTATTACCAGCATCAGGGGTTCCTGGCGCTTGTTCGAGGCGAGCGGGCTGCGCCGGATGTGACGCTGCAGGATGGGCTGTGGTCCGTTCGTATGGGGTTGGCGGCACAACAGGCGCTGGCAACGGGTGAAGCCGTTCGGTTGACCTGATAGGCAACAAGGACGATGCGCTGTGCCGGTGACGAAATTGCGCCTATCGGAAACGCGCTCCCCCAACTTGCGCATAAAAACCTGTCGTTTTTGATTTCTGATGGGTCTTTTTCGCTTGTTGATGCTGCGTCTGCACCCTAGCTCTGTCCGTGGGACACCCCTCCCCAACGAGGGGCGTGTATCTGGAAGGGTAATACACATGACTATCGAACAACCGGCGTCGCATGACGCCGTGCGCAAACCTGAAATGCGGCCGGCAAATCCGCGCTTTTCCTCGGGCCCCTGCGCCAAACCCCCCACATTTGACCTGACCAAACTGGCTGACGCAGCGCTTGGCCGTTCGCATCGCGCTGCTGTTGGCAAGGACAAGCTGAAAGCGGCCATCGAAGGTACGCGTGAAGTGCTGGGCATTCCAGCAGATTACAAGATCGGCATCGTTCCCGCGTCTGACACCGGCGCGGTTGAGATGGCGCTGTGGTCGCTGTTGGGTGAACGCAAGGTCGAGATGCTGGCCTGGGAAAGTTTTGGCGCGGGATGGATCACGGATGTGGTCAAGCAGCTAAAAATCGACGCCGAAGTGAAAACAGCCGATTATGGGCAGATCATCGATCTGGCCTCGGTCGACTTCTTCCATGACGTGGTCTTTACATGGAACGGCACGACTTCGGGCGTGCGGGTGCCAAACGGTGACTGGATCGCGGATGACCGTCAGGGTTTGACGATCTGCGATGCGACTTCGGCGGCCTTCGCGATGGACCTGCCGTGGGACAAGTTGGATGTGACCACGTTTAGCTGGCAGAAAGTTCTGGGCGGAGAGGCGGCGCATGGGATGCTGATCCTTTCCCCGCGCGCTGTGGAGCGGCTTGAAAGCTATACCCCCGCATGGCCATTGCCCAAGATTTTCCGCCTGACCAAGGGCGGTAAGCTGATCGATGGTATCTTTACTGGCGCCACGATCAACACCCCGTCGATGCTGGCGGTTGAGGACTATCTGTTCGCATTGGATTGGGCGCGCTCAGTTGGTGGTCTGCAGGGATTGATTGGCCGGGCCGATGCGAATGCCGGTGCGGTGCATGCGTTCTGCGAGCAGAATGGCTGGATCGCTAACCTGGCTGACGACCCGGCGACGCAGTCGAATACGTCTGTCTGTCTGAAATTCACCGATGCGCGCATCCGGGACGGCGCAGCCTTTGCCAAGGCCGTTGCAAAGCGGTTGGAGGCCGAGAATATCGCGTTGGATATCGGGGCTTATCGCGACGCACCTGCGGGTCTGCGTATCTGGTGCGGCGGCACGGTCGAAACTTCGGATATCGAAGCGATGTTGCCCTGGCTAGCCTGGGCCTTCGAGGCTGAGCTCGCAGCACAAACTGAAGCCGCCTGATCTTTCCCAATCTTCACCGGGCCGCCTCAGGCCCGGACATCTCATTACATTCAAGGACCACAGACATGGCTCCCAAAGTACTCGTTTCTGACAAACTCAGTGAAACCGCTGTTCAGATTTTCCGCGACCGCGGCATCGACGTGGATTTCATGCCCGATCTGGGCAAGGACAAAGATAAACTGGCCGAAGTGATTGGCCAATATGACGGCCTTGCCATCCGCTCGGCCACCAAGGTCACGCCGACCTTGCTGGAACATGCGGACAAGCTGAAAGTCATAGGTCGCGCCGGCATCGGCACCGACAATGTCGACAAGGATGCCGCCAGCAAGAAGGGCGTCATCGTGATGAACACGCCCTTTGGCAACATGATCACCACAGCCGAGCACGCGATTGCGATGATGTTCGCCGTGGCGCGGCAGATCCCCGAGGCCAGCACTTCGACCCATGCGGGCAAATGGGAAAAGTCTAAGTTCATGGGGATCGAGCTGACCAACAAAACCTTGGGCGTCATTGGTGCGGGCAATATTGGCGGGATCGTCTGCGAACGCGCCCTGGGCCTGAAAATGAAGGTTGTCGCCTATGATCCCTATCTGGGCGAAGAGAAAGCCGCCAAGATGGGTGTTGAAAAGGTTGAACTGGATGAGCTGCTGTCGCGTGCCGATTTCATCACCTTGCATGTGCCGCTGACCGATCAGACTCGCAACATTCTCAGCCGCGAAAATCTGGCCAAGACCAAGCCTGGCGTGCGCATCGTCAACTGTGCCCGCGGCGGTCTGGTCGATGAAGAGGCGCTGGCCGAGGCTCTGCAATCCGGTCACGTTGCCGGTGCCGCCTTTGACGTGTTCAGCGAAGAACCGGCCAAGGACAACGCGCTGTTCAACCTGCCCAATGTCGTCTGCACCCCGCATCTGGGTGCCGCCACGACCGAGGCGCAGGAAAACGTGGCGCTGCAGGTGGCCGAGCAGATCTCGAACTATCTGCTGACCGGCGCGGTGGAAAACGCGCTGAACATGCCCAGCGTGACGGCGGAAGAGGCCAAGGTCATGGGGCCCTGGATCAAACTGGCCGGGCATCTGGGCGGTTTCATCGGTCAGATGACGGATGAGCCGATCAAGGCGATCAACATCCTCTATGATGGTGTTGCGTCGGAAATGAACCTTGCCGCTTTGAACTGCTCGGCTGTTGCCGGGATCATGAAGAAGTTCAATCCCGAGGTGAACATGGTTTCGGCCCCGGTTGTGGCCAAGGAACGTGGTATTCAGATTTCGACCACCAATCAGGACAAGTCTGGCGCCTTCGAGGGCTATATCAAGGTGACCGTCGTGACCGAGAAACGCGAGCGTTCGATCGGCGGAACCGTGTTCAGCGATGGCAAGCCGCGCTTCATTCAGATCAAAGGCATCAATATCGACGCCGAGGTGGGCGCGCACATGCTCTATACCACGAACGAAGATGTGCCGGGTATCATCGGTGCGTTAGGTCAGGCCATGGGTGAGCACAGCGTCAATATCGCGAACTTTACCCTTGGCCGGTCCGAAGCGGGCGGCGAAGCGATTGCGCTGCTGTATGTCGACGAACCGGTGCCAGCCGAAGCGCGGGCAAAGCTGGCCGAAACCGGCCTGTTCACGCAAATCAAACCGCTGGAGTTCGACGTTGCCTGAGGCGGTGTTGAATATCTGAGACACTTCATACCCGCGTCTTCCAAGGCGTGGGTATTTTCTTTTCCTGGCCGCCAAGACGCGTCACAAGCAGGGAGTTCCTGCTGATTTAGGGTTTTCCATGTCCTCGCCAATTTATGCAATCGGTGACATCCACGGCCAGCTCGGCATGCTGCAGGTTGCGCTGTCGCGGATCGAGGCCGATGGCGGGCCAGACGCAAAGATCGTGTTTCTGGGCGACTATGTTGATCGGGGCCCGGACAGCCGCGCTGTGCTGGACCTGCTGATCGAAGGCCAAAAAGCGGGGCGCAACTGGGTCATGGTCAAGGGCAACCACGACCGCATGATGGCCCGCTTTGTGCAGGGCCGAGAAATCGCGGACAAGCAGCTGCCCATCACGCTGAACTGGCTGAACCCTCGGCTGGGTGGTCGGGAAACGCTGGCCTCCTACGGGGTTGAAGTCACGGACAATGACCGCATCTATCAGGTCCATGAACGGGCCTGTGCCGCCGTACCGCCAGCACATCTGGATTTCATCAACGCTTTGCCAGTTTACCATCAAGAGGATGAGCTGCTGTTCGTCCACGCTGGCATCAGGCCCGGTCTTCCCCTGTTGCAGCAATCCGAAGATGACCTGGTTTGGATACGGCAGGAATTTTTGGTTGAATCTGGCCCGCACCCCTGGCTGATCGTGCATGGTCACACCCCTGTGGATGCGGCGGAACATTGCGGCAATCGGATCAATTTGGATGCGGGCGCGGGCTATGGTCATCCGTTGGCCACTGCCGTGTTCGAGGGCCGTGATTGCTGGTTGCTGACCGCACAGGGGCGCGCGCCGCTGAGACCTAGTCTTCGGTAAACAGGTCTTTGTAAGCTTCGCGTAGCGCGTTTTTTTGCACTTTGCCCATCGTATTGCGCGGCAATTCGTTCAGCACTATCAGCTTGCGGGGATGTTTGAATCGCGCCAGTTGGGTCTGTGCGCTTGCCATGATGGCCTCGAGGTCGGGCGACTTGTTTGGTTCGGCTACCAACAGGCCCAACACGGTTTCGCCGAAATCCGGATGGGGCACGCCGATAACTGCGCTTTCCAGAACACCGAGCTGGTCGTCCAGCACCAGTTCGACCTCTTTGGGATAGATGTTGTACCCGCCCGAGATGATCAGGTCCTTGCCGCGTCCGACGATATGGACATAGCCGTCCGCGTCCACACGTCCAAGGTCGCCGGTGATAAAGAACCCGTCCTCGCGCAACTCTGCTGCGGTCTTCTCGGGCATTTCCCAATAGCCCTGAAAGACGTTGGGGCCACGCACCTCGATCATGCCGATTTCGCCCTGTGGCAAGGTTTCACCAGTCTCAGAGTCGGTCACTTTGAGCTCAACGCCCGGCAAGGGGAACCCCACGGATCCGGCGCGGCGTTCACCGTCATAGGGGTTCGAGGTGTTCATGTTGGTCTCGGTCATACCGTAGCGTTCAAGAATGCGGTGCCCGGTGCGGGCCTCAAACTGCTGATGCGTTTCGGCCAGCATTGGGGCCGAGCCCGAGATGAACAGCCGCATATGACGTGCCAGATCGCCGGTGAACCGGTCGTCATCCAACAGACGGGTGTAGAAGGTCGGAACCCCCATCATCGCGGTTGCATCAGGCAAATGCCGCAGTACCTCATCCAGATCGAATTTCGGCAGAAAGATCATCGACCCGCCCGAAGCCAGTACCACGTTGGTTGCCACGAACAGCCCATGAGTGTGAAAGATTGGCAGAGCATGCAGCAACACGTCATCGTCGGTAAACCGCCATTCCCGTACCAATGTTTCGGCATTCGACAGCAGATTGGCCTGTGACAACATCGCGCCCTTGGATCGGCCGGTCGTGCCGGACGTGTACAGGAAGGCGGCCAGATCATCCTCGGTGCGGTTGACCGGCTCGAAAGCAGGCAGCATACCCAGCGCACGCCGCATCAGGCTGCCGGATCCATCAGCGTTTAGCGTTTCAAGCCGTGCCTTCTGGGCGGCGGCGACGGGTGCCAATCCAGCCCTATTTACATCATCGCAGACCACCAGCGCAGCGCCGCTGTTTTCAATGAAATAGCTCAGTTCGCTGACCGTATAGGCAGTGTTGAGTGGCAGAAAAACCAGACCGGTCTGCACACAAGCAGCAAACAGCGCAAGCGCTTCGGGCGACTTTTCCACCTGAACCGCAACGCGTTGTCCGGGTTCGAGCTCAAAGCCGATTAGGGTATTGGCCAACCGAGATGCCATGTCCAGGAAATCAGAATGGGTCAGCACCTGACCGTTGGGCAGATGCAGGAAAGGCGTTTCTTTGCCCGCGTGAATGCCAAACAAGCGATCGTAAAGCAGGTTGCCCATTTACCGAGTTCCTTTCTGTCCAGTCCTGGCGAATCTGTCTTGGAATGGCGTGCTGGTAAAGCCCTGAATGGCGCAATCGGTCGCCGTTCTGTCCGCATGATGTGCCAGAGGTTGCTGCGGACAAACTGTCTTCTGGCGATCGGGGGCTATCTGCGTTAATCGCAGGTGAATTCGCCGGAGATAGACTATGTATGTTGCCACCCTGTTGACCAATCCCGAAACGCGAACGCTGGATTTGGCGCTGGTCGAGTCGTTGCGGAATGCCTGGGGCGGGGCCGAGATCATCTGGCTCAGCCCGGATGAGGCGGCTGAGTTCGCGCTGCAGGAACTTCCGGGCAACCAATGGGATGTCTGGGGTGATTTGCAGAAGCTTGGCGTTGACCTGATCGTGCAGCCTGCCGAGGGGCGGCGCAAAAAGATGCTGTTGGCGGATATGGACAGCACCATGATCCAGCAGGAATGCATCGACGAACTGGCGGATGAGGCCGGGGTCGGCGACCGCGTCAAGGACATCACCGCCCGCGCAATGAATGGCGAATTGGATTTCGAAGGCGCGCTGACCGAACGGGTCGGGTTGCTGAAAGGGTTGGATGAGGCCGTGATCGGCAAGGTTCTGGCCGAACGCATCACCTTGATGCCCGGTGGGAAGGAGCTGGTCGCGACGATGCGCGCCAATGGCGGCTATGCGGCACTGGTCTCGGGCGGGTTCACGGCGTTTACTGCCAAGGTGGGCAGTGAATTGGGGTTTGACGAAAACCGTGCCAACACTCTGCTGGCCGAAAACGGCAAACTGACCGGCGATGTGCAGCGACCGATTCTGGGACGACAGGCCAAAGTTGATGCTTTGGAACAGATCACCGCGCGTCTGGGCCTGTCCGAAAACGATGTGATCGCTGTGGGTGACGGGGCAAATGATCTGGGCATGTTGGGCCGGGCCGGAACCGGGGTTGCGCTGCATGCAAAGCCTTCGGTCGCGGAACAATGCGAAGTGCGCGTCAACCATGGCGATTTGACCGCGCTTTTGTATCTGCAGGGCTATGCGCGGCAGGAATTTGCCCAAGCCTGAAAACCGGGGCTTTCCTTTATTTAACAAAAATGTTAAACAGTGGTCATGAATACGCTACAGACCACATTCTCCGCATTGTCCGACGCCACGCGGTTTTCCATCGTTGAACAGTTGATGCAGGACGGAGAGCAGCCCGCGGGCGACCTGATCGAAGGGCGCGGCATGTCGGGTGCTGCGGTCTCGCGCCACCTGAAGGTTTTGCGTGAGGCCGGGCTGGTTCGGCAACGGGTGCAGGGCACCAAGCGGATGTATTCGATCCGCCCCGAAGGTCTGCGCGCAATCGCGGAATGGACCATTTCGAAACGACAATTCTGGGAAAGCAGTCTGGATCGTCTGGGCGATGCTATTGAAAGGGATACCTCATGGCCGATCTAAAGCTGGAGCGCACGTTCCCGATACCGCCAGAGGATCTGTTTGCGTGGATCAGTGTCGCAGAACAGCTGTTGCAATGGTGGGGCCCCGAAGGGGTGCACGTGCCCGAACATACTCTCGATTTTTCGCGCGTTGGTCCGTGGTATTCGGTCATGCAGAATGGCGAGGGCCAGCGGTTCAAGGTCTCGGGCCATGTGACCCATGTCGATCCGCCCAATTCGGTTGGCTTCACCTGGGGCTGGCATGACGATCAGGATCAGCGCGGGGCCGAAAGCCATGTAACGCTACGGATCGAAGCCGCAGGCGGCGGCGCTCGGTTGGTGGTCGATCACCGCGACCTGGGCGATGACGAGATCGCTGCAAACCACGAGAAAGGCTGGACCTCGACGCTGAACAAGTTGGCCGGTCTGGTGCAATAAGTTTTCATCTGGGAGGAAAGAAATGCCACAGTTTCTGTTTGTCTATCACGGCGGGACCACGCCATCGGACCCGGCCGAAGTCGAAGCAACCATGGCCGCCTGGGGCGCGTGGTTTCAGAATATGGGCCCGTCACTAGAAATACCCGGCAACCCGGTGGGCCAGTCCTATACCGTCAGCTCGGGCGGTGTGGTCGACAATGGCGGTGCCAACCCGGTATCCGGCTTTACCGTGATCAAGGCCGACAGCATCGACGCCGCCAATGAAATGGCCAAGGGATGCCCCATGGTCGTAAACGGGTCAGGCTCGGTCGAGGTGGCCGAGATTCACGAGATTGAGATGTAGCGGCCCTAGCCGGGGAAACCCGGCGCGGGTCGGATCACGCCACATTCCAGCCCGCGACGGCTGTATTGCGTGGCGTTCATAAAGGTGCGGGTGGCCGGGTGATCGGCCTCCAGTACGCCGAGGCTGACCAGAATGGCAGCAATGGCGCATTCGCTGGCACGGGTGGCGCCATCGGTGATCTTCAGCGCGACGCCCATGCGTTTTTCAGGGATGATGGCGATGAATACGGCCTCGGCCCCGGTCTTGATCGCGGCGCGCCCGTTCATGGCGCGCATCAGCTCGGTACAGGCGCGCGTCTCTCCGGCCACCAGCTCGGGATGTTTGATCATCGCCGCGGTCAGGTGTTGTGCCGCATCGCTGGCCCGGTCCGACCGGTCCGCCGCCGAGGCAAACCACGCCATCGACCGTGCCATCCCCACCACCGAGGTGGCAAAGTTCGGGGCGGAACAGCCATCGATGCCATAGCCAGGGCTGGTTTCGCCGGTAGTTTCTTCCAGCGCGGACAAACAGGCCTGTTGAACCGGGTGGTCGATTTCAAGATATTCCGGCCCGGCACCCATATGCTGTGCTACCGTCAAAAACCCGCAATGTTTGCCCGAGCAGTTGTTGTGGATCTGACAGGGCGTGTCGTCGGCAAGTATCAGCCCGTCGCGCGCCGCCATATCCTGAGGCTCTTGCGGCCCACAGCGCAAATCGGGTTCAGCCAGGCCCAGATGGTCCAGCCAGGACGTTACCCTGTCTGTGTGAATATGCGCGCCGTTGTGCGAGGCACAGGCCAATGCCAGATGCTCGCTGTTCAGCCCGTATTTCGCGGCCGCCCCAGATGTAATCAACGGCAGGGCCTGTATCATCTTGGCCGAAGACCGGGGGTAGATTATCGCCTCTGGGTCACCCCAGCTGCGCACGATTTGACCCGTGTCATCACAGATAACCGCATGTCCCAGATGCAGGCTTTCCAGTAAAGGCCCCCGCCATAGTTCGGTCATTGCTACAGGCTGCGTCATCGGGACCCTCCTAAACATGCGCAAAAAACTGCCAACCGCCCTTTCGCCTATGGCGAAACTTGCGATAGTGTGTGTATGTCGGCAATCACCGGAAGACGCAACTTACAGACGAACCGTCAGGGTTCGCGAGCCATTCCGGTGGGTATGAGGTATTAGGTCGAGCTAGGAGGCTGGACAGATGGGATCAAAGCTCGTCCGCGTAATCGCGGGCCTGTGCGTGGCAGGGATGACAACGGCTGCAACCGCTCAGCAGGCAGACAGCACCAATAGAGTATCCGTAAACACCGACTGGAGTGTGTTTGTGGAAGAGGACCCAACCGAATGCTGGAGCGTTGCAACGCCGGATGAAACCGTCAACACGCGCGGCGGGCGCGTTGTTTCGGTGAGGCGCAGCGACATCCTGCTGTTTGTCGTATTCAGACCTGATCCCGATGTGAAGGGGCGCGTTTCATTCACCGGGGGCTATCCGTTTGCCGCGGGATCGACCGTATCTGTATCCATCGACGGAAACAGCTTCGAATTCAGCACCGAAGGCGAATGGGCCTGGCCCGCGTCAGAGGGTGATGACCAAAAAGTAATCGCTGCCATGAAAAGCGGTACCGAAGCAGTGCTGACCGCCCGGTCCGAACGCGGCACTCAGACCAAAGATACTTTCTCATTGCTGGGCTTCACAGCCGCTTTAGACGACGCCGAGAAACGCTGTACCAACTGAGCGCGCCAGCGCTCGGGCAGTGGCCAGGCTTGCAAAGTGGTGCCAGTTTCGCAGGATAGGACCGCCCTCCTTCATAGCTTAACTTAACGTCATCTATAAATTTGATCTGCGTCAATGCTCCGCGCTCTGAAATACTGAACTAATCGGTTCAAGCAGAGAGAAAAGGAGAGCATCGATGCAGAAGAAAGTTTTGGGCCTGTTTGTGCTGACCGCCGTCGTATTGCTGAGCGCTTGTGATAAATCCGCTGAGACATACCCGGTTTCGGGAGAGCAATGTGGGCCAAACGATCCGGTCAAAACGCTGGACGCCGAGGATTGCTTTATTCCACCAGCAGGTGCGTGATCCAATACGGCTGGCCTGGAAACGTCCGGGCGGCATAAGAGTTCGAAGGACCGCGGGGTTGATCCCCGCGGTTTTTTGTAACCTCTGGCGTCGCTATGCTAAGCTGAGCGCGTTAGTTTAACGACCCTTCGAGGAGTATGTCATGCGTTTGGTGATACTGGCTGTTTTAACCCCCACGTTGGCTGTGGCGGATCCTGCAATGGAATGCACGAACGCAAGTTCACAAGTCGAAATCGGATCTTGCGTTGCCAGTATGGAAGCGGGGGTTGAGGCCGCGCTGACCGATAGTTTTGGCTTTGCCATGGATGCAGCCAACGCGTTGGACGAGGTGACCGGACGGACAAGCGCGGCGCCTGCGATGGAGGCGGCGCAAAGCGCGTGGGTCGGGTATCGTGATGCGCAGTGCGAGGCGGTCGGCGCGTCTTTTGGTGGTGGGTCGGGAACCGGCATTGGTATCACCTCCTGCCGGATTGAATTGGGGCGCCTGCGGATTGACGAATTGCTGCGTTTTGTAAATTAGGCGCGACGAATTCTTTTGATCTTTGCGCGCAGTCCTATATAGAGGCGCATTCCAAGCCAGAATCTTCGAGACCCACCTATGTCGCCCAAAGCGCCGATCACTCAAGACGTCATGACCATCCCCCGCAAATTGCCGGAGGGGAAGGTGAACCTTGTCGGGTTGACCCGGGATCGCCTGCGCGAGACCCTGATCGAACACGGCACGCCTGAAAAACAGGCCAAGATGCGCACGGGCCAGATCTGGCAGTGGATTTACCAATGGGGTGTGCGAGACTTTGCCGAGATGACCAATCTGGCCAAAGCCTATCGCACCCAGCTGGCCGAGCATTTCGTGATCGAAATCCCCGAGGTTGTGACCCGACAGGTGTCCGAGGATGGCACACGCAAGTATCTGGTCCGTATTGCTGGCGGCCATGAGGTCGAGGTGGTCTATATTCCCGAGGACGATCGCGGCACGCTGTGTATCTCGTCTCAGGTCGGTTGCACGCTGACTTGTTCCTTCTGCCATACAGGCACGCAGAAACTGGTGCGCAACCTGACGGCGGCGGAAATTGTCGGTCAGGTGATGATGGCGCGGGATGATCTTGACGAGTGGCCGGTACCGGGTGCGCCCAAGGACGAAACCCGCCTGCTGTCGAACATCGTTCTGATGGGTATGGGCGAGCCTCTTTACAATTTTGAGAACGTCCGCGACGCGATGAAAATCGCGATGGACCCCGAAGGTATCTCGCTGTCTCGCCGCCGGATTACCCTGTCGACATCGGGCGTGGTGCCCGAGATTGCGCGTACCGCGAAGGAAATCGGCTGCCTGCTGGCAATTTCGTTCCACGCGACGACCAATGAAGTCCGCGATGTGCTGGTGCCGATCAACAAACGCTGGAATATCGAAGAGTTGCTGCAGGCTTTGGCCAGCTATCCCAAGGTTTCCAATTCGGAACGGATTACGTTTGAATACGTGATGCTTGATGGTGTGAATGACAGCGATGAGGATGCGCATCGTCTGATCGAACATATCAAGCGCCACAAAATCCCGGCCAAGATCAATCTGATCCCGTTCAACGAATGGCCCGGCGCGCCGTATAAGCGCAGCTCAAACAATCGTATTCGGGCTTTTGCCAATATCATCTATCAGGCCGGGTATGCCTCGCCCATCCGCAAGACGCGGGGCGAGGACATTATGGCGGCCTGCGGTCAGCTGAAATCGGCCACCGAACGCGCCCGTAAATCGCGCAAGCAGATTGAGGCCGAGGCCGGTCTCGACCGCGGATAAGCGGCTGAATAGAAGAGCGTCGCAAAATTAATTTTTGGGGCGCTGTCTATCGAATGCAAAATTTGATATGTTTCATTGGCTAGGTGTGGATGCACCAGGCTCACTTGCGCACAATAGGGTGAGTTCGGTGGCTGGCATGTGGCAAATTCGTTCACGGCGGCTACCTTGTATTTCAGCTCCGCGTGCCGATTGCGGCATAACAGGTTACGAGTTGGGTTATCTCTATGATGTTTCGATTGAAAATTCCGTACTTTAATTTTGTTTTAGTTTTGGCTTGTGCGGCCGTCGCCGTAACTGATGCTGTTGCGCAGTCAAATGATGAGGATGCTCATCTGGCTATCGAAAATCCGGCTGATCTGACCAAGGACGACGCGCGTGAAATTTATGACTCGTTGCAGCGCCGGATGGCACGCGGCTATGCCGCAGCTCAGTTGGATCTGCTTCTGAATTACCAAAACTGGCCGCTGTACAACGATGCGCCCTATATATCTGAAACCCATGGTCGGCGATTTGTGAACAGCTATGCAAACCGGATGGCGTATAATTATGCAACCCTGACGGAAGGCGAAAAGCTTCCGGTGGGGTCTGTGCTGGCCAAGGACAGCGTGACCGTTACGGATGAGGGGAAAAGCCATCCCGGCGCGATGTTCGTCATGCAGAAACTGGCCGAGGGCGCCAACCCTGCTACGGCTGATTGGCGTTATATCATGGTCATGCCGGATGGGTCATTGTTTGGGGACACGATGGGGGATCGCGCCAACGCAGTTGCGTATTGCCACGATTGCCACGAGGCGGTTGCCGACCGAGATTACACATTCTTCGTTCCCGAAGAATATCTGGTCGACAATTAGGCCTCTCTCACCCAAATCTCGCGGTGCCGATCACTTTGATCAGTTGCTGACGAACCGGATCTGGCTGCGCTGCGACGGCGTTCAGGACCTCTCGAAGTTCTGCGCGCAACCCATGCATCTGGTCGATCAGGGAAATCATCATCGACACTGCGTCTGCCTCCATTTCGTATTGGTCGTGCAACTCGCAGGCCAACTCCAGCCGGGCAACGTCGAGGCTGTGATAGACCAATCCGCGATCTGTTTGTTCGGGGATCACGATTTCGGCGGCCAGATATTCTGTCAATCGGGTCGAAGTCAGCCGGGCTACGGCGGTGATCAGTTCCTCTTCGGTCAGGGTGCGGGTCATGACGGCATTCCTTTGCGTGGGTCATAGCGGTGGGTTTCTCGCCATGAATCCATAAATTGCCTCAACTCATCATCGATTTGATCGGGCATTGAAATGGTCAGCTCGATCAACTGGTCGCCCCGTTCGGCCGAGCCGCGCTTCTTCACGCCCTTACCCCGCAAGCGCAGGGTTCTGCCGCTGCTGGTTCCCGCCGGGACGGTCACGTTTACACCCCCATCGATCGTGGGCGCCGCCACTTTGCCGCCCAGCACCGCCTCATCAATCGTGATGGGCAGCGTGATGTGAATGTCATTTCCCTGACGGTCGAATACCGGATGATCCGCGACTGATACTGTCACCAGCGCATCGCCGCGCGGCCCCTCACCATAGCCAGCGGCACCCTTGCCCCGCAGGCGAATGGTCTGACCGCTTGTGATCCCTGCGGGTATCTTGACCTCGATCCGGTCCCCATCCGGCAGGGTCAGTTTCTGGCTGGCGCCAAACACCGCATCCAGAAAGCTGATCTGAAGCGTGAAGTTCAGATTGTGGCCGGGCGCGTGAAACTCGCGGCCGCCTTGCCCACCAAATCCGCCGCGACCCCGCATGAATTCGGCAAAGATATCCGACATGTCGTCGGGGTCCGTCGCCTGCCCGCGATAGGGGTTGCCGGCGGCTTCGGCGTAATCGCGATAGTATTGCTGTTGCGGGCGTTCCTGTCCCGAGGCATCAATCTCACCATTGTCATAGCGTTTGCGCGTCTCAGGATCTTTCAACAGATCATAGGCCGCGGCGACGGCCTTGAACTTGGCTTCGGCCTCGGCGTCCCCGGGTTTCAAGTCCGGGTGGCATTCCTTGGCAATGCGCCGATACGCTTTTTTGATTTCAGCGTCGCTGGCATCTTTGGCCACGCCAAGTGCGGCATAGGGATCGTCGCTCATCTCACCTCTCATGGATGGGGGAAGGGCTGATCATGATGAAGGTATTTTATCACGTGATTTCAACAGGTCAAAAAGAACCGGTGGCTAAATTGGTTCGCAAGTTTCGTAATCTCTGATACTATCAGGCTGTTCCATATTATTCATTGACGGAGATTAGCCGATGACGCGCAGACTTAAATCGGTTCTGGCCTTGCTGGCGGGCAATGCCATTGGGTTAATGTTGGTCGCTTTGCTACTGACCGGTTTTGCAATCAAGCCGATTTCATTCATCGTTGTGGTGATCGTATTCACGCTGGTGCAGGTGGTGGCCGAGCCGCTGATCCTGAAGTTGGGTGAGAAAAGGGCGCCTTCGTTGAAAGGCGGGATCGCGTTGATCGTGACCTTTGTCGGCCTGCTTGTGACCGATCTGGTGACCAATGGGCTGACGGTTGGCGGAATTTCCAACCTGCTGGCTGCGACACTGCTGGTCTGGCTGGGCGCGCTGATCGCCAGCGTCGTGCTGCCGATCTACGTGTTCACCGAGCTTCGCACGCCCAAAAAGTAATTACAGTGCGTTCAGGCTGGCATCGATTGCCTGCCAAAGCTCAACCACCGGCTCGCATCCCACGGACAGACGGACAAAAGCGGGGTCAACCTCGTCTCCCCAACGGGCGCGGCGCTCGGCCGAGCTATGGACGCCGCCAAAAGACGTCGCAGGGCGCAGCATTGGACAGGTGTTGATGAAGGTTTCGGCCTTGGCCTGGGTTTCCAACGTGATCGAAAGAAGGAACCCGAATCGCGTGGTCTGAGCCTGTGCCAAGGTGTAGGATGGGTCACCTGGCAGGCCGGGATAGCGGATGTCTTTCACAGACGGATGCGCTGCCAACCGTTCTGCCAACACCTGGGCCGAGCTGCACATACGGTCGAACCGAACATCCAGTGTTTCCAACCCGCGATGCAGCAACCAAGCCTCATGCGGGCCGGGGATCGCGCCAGAGACACGCCGCCATTCCTCGACCCGCTCCATGACATCTGTATTGCGGCTGGCCACATGGCCCATCAGCAGATCGGAATGCCCGCCCATGGCCTTGGTGTCAGAGGACACGACGATATCTACGCCCATATCCAAAGGACGCTGGCCCAGTGGTGTCATGGTTGTGTTGTCAGCAATGGTGATCCCACCAGCTGCGCGCACGGACGACGCGATGGCTGGCAGGTCCATCATATCCAGGCCAGGGTTCGAGGGGCTTTCGACAAAGACCACATCGAAGCCGTCGAACCCACCTTCGGAAAAGGCGGTTGTCGGGCGTTCTGTCACTATGACACCCAGACCAGACAGAAATCGGTCGGCCAGCACGCGGGTGACGTAATAGCCATCCGACGGGATTAGGATGCGCGACCCGGCTTTGACCGTGGCAAACAACGCGGCCGAAATCGCCGCCATGCCCGACGGGAAAGCCAGGCAGGGGGCGTCTTCAAGATGGGCGAGAACCTGTTCCAGATGTTCCCAGGTTGGGTTGTTGACGCGACCGTAGAAATCATGCCCGTCCGGCGCGCCGGGCAGGTGGAACATACTGCTTTGGGTCAGGGGCAGGGCCACGGGCTCGCCCTTGGTCAGTGCGTTGCCCCGCAGATGCAGCATCTCGCCGGTCTTGCGCCCCATCGTTTAGCGCCCCGGTATTTCGTCACGGGGCGGGGTGGGTTCCCATTTCTCGATTATGTCGACCGCCTCTTGCGCGGTATCGACGAACCGGAACAGGTCCAGATCCTCGTCCGAGATGGTGCCGGCGTCGGCCAGCGCCTCCCAGTTGATGACCTTTTCCCAGAACGCGCGACCGAATAGCAGGAAGGGCACACGCTCCATACGGCCGGTTTGAATCAGGGTCAGGGACTCGAACAGCTCATCCATGGTGCCAAAGCCGCCGGGGAAGATGGTGATGGCGCGGGCGCGCATCAGGAAATGCATCTTGCGGATGGCGAAATAGTGGAAGTTAAAGCTGAGCTCGGGCGTAACGTACAGGTTCGGTGCCTGTTCATGCGGCAGCACAATGTTGAGACCGATGGAACAGCCGTTCGCATCCTGTGCGCCGCGGTTACCAGCCTCCATCACGCCGGGGCCACCGCCGGTGACGATTACATTCTCGCGCCCGCCGGTTTCGTTCGATTTCTCGGTCATCAACCGGGCAAACTCGCGCGCTTCGTCGTAATATTCCGACAGCCCGGCCAGCGTTTCCGTCCGCGCGGTGTGTTTCTGTGACGGCTCAGGGATACGCGCGCCGCCGAACATGACGATGGTCGAGGTGATCTCACGCTCGGTCATGATCATCTCGGGCTTGAGCAGTTCCAGCTGCAAGCGCACCGGGCGCAGCTCATCCCGGCACAGGAAATCCTCATCGGCAAAGGCAAGGCGATAGGCGGGTGAGCGGGTTTGCGGGGTGTCGGGTACCTCGCTTGCGGTCGAACGGTCGGTCTGCGCGTCGCGAAACGGGCTGAGGCGGTCTTCTCTCATGGGGTAACGATCCCTGCTTGCGTGTTTTCCAAACAGCTATAGGGTTCGGGCGCAGAGTGCCAGTCACGGAAAGATGAGAATGAATTGGAAGAGCGAAATACTGGCGGCACAGCACCGCATAACCGGCTATGCACAAGTGACGCCAGTCATGGAAAGCCGTGCCTTGGGTCTGGGTTATTCGGTGGAAATGAAGCTGGAGCATATGCAGCACACCGGCAGTTTCAAGGCGCGCGGGGCGTTTAACACTCTGATCAGCACGGATGTGCCTGAGGCTGGTGTTGTGGCCGCATCGGGCGGCAATCACGGCGCAGCGGCCGCCTTTGCCGCGCAGGCGCTGGGCTATCCGGCCAAGATTTTCGTGCCCGAACTGGCGGGGCCATCCAAGATCGCGCTGATCGAACAGACCGGCGCGGATTTGAGCGTGATGCCGGGTGAATATGCCAACGCCTTAACAGCCGCGCGGGCGCATGAGGAGGCCACGGGCGCGATGCAGATCCATGCCTATGACGCGCCTGCAACCGTTGCTGGACAGGGCACTTGCTTTGCCGAGTGGGAGGCGCAGGGCCTGCAGGCCGATACCGTATTGATCGCGGTGGGCGGTGGCGGTCTGATCGCCGGGGCGCTGGCCTGGCTGCAAGGCACGCGCAAGGTCGTGGCGGTTGAGCCGGAAACCTCCTGCGCGCTGAATGCAGCCCTGCAGGCGGGAGAACCGGTGGATGTGTCCGTCTCGGGCATTGCGGCAAATGCGCTGGGCGCGCGGCGGATCGGCTCAATTTGTTTCGATCTGGCACAGGGCGTGCAATCGGTTCTGGTCAGTGATCAGGCCATTTCTCAAGCGCAGCAGGCCTTGTGGCGGGCGCATCGGATTCTGGTGGAACCGGCAGGCGCAACCGCCTTGGCTGCGCTGCTTTCGGGGGCTTACACGCCAGAGCCGGGCGAGCGGGTGGCGGTGCTGATCTGCGGCGGAAATATCTCACCGGACCCTCTGAACGGCTGAAACCGCAACAAACAGCCGCAAAGCGTGCGCTCAGCGTCGCATTGCAGCCAGTCCGTCGCTTGCGTATAGGCAACACAAGCGTGAACAGAATCTGCAGGGAGCCGCCAAATGTCCAACGCGCAACTGGAAGCCGCCATCGAAGCCGCCTGGGAGGCGCGAGATGCCATCACCCCCGCCACCACCGGCGAGACTCGCGAAGCGATCGAAGATACGCTGAACGCGCTGGACAGCGGGTCGCTGCGGGTGGCGGAAAAGCAGAACAGCGGCGACTGGCATGTGAACCAGTGGGCGAAAAAAGCGGTTCTGCTGGGCTTTCGCATCAAGGATATGGAAATCCAGACCGGCGGCGCTCAGGACGGCGGCTGGTGGGACAAGGTGGACAGCAAGTTCGCGGGTTGGGGTGAAAACCAATGGCGGGCCGCTGGCTTTCGCGCGGTGCCGAATTGCGTCGTTCGCAAATCCGCCTTTATTGCGCCCGGCGTGGTTCTGATGCCGTCATTTGTGAACCTGGGTGCCTATGTGGACGAGGGCACAATGGTTGATACTTGGGCCACCGTCGGTTCATGCGCGCAGATCGGCAAGAACGTCCATCTGTCGGGCGGTGTTGGGATCGGCGGCGTTCTGGAACCGATGCAGGCGGGTCCGACCATCATCGAAGACAACTGCTTTATCGGCGCCCGGTCCGAAGTGGTCGAAGGCTGCATCGTGCGCGAAGGCTCGGTTCTGGGCATGGGCGTGTTCATCGGCAAATCGACCAAGATCGTCGACCGCGAAACCGGCGAGGTCACCTATGGTGAAGTTCCGCCCTATTCGGTGGTTGTTGCGGGCTCGATGCCGTCCAAGAACAACATCAACCTCTACTGCGCCGTGATCGTGAAACGGGTGGATGAAAAGACCCGCTCGAAAACCGGGATCAACGAGCTGCTGCGCGACTAATACTGGGCGCGGATCAAACAAGGGGGCTGCAGCGCGATCCGCTGCGGCCCTTTTTTGTTATCGCTTACCCTTTGACCGGATAGCGGTCCGGTTCTTCGAACACATCAATGACGCGCGACCCGGCTTTGATCTTGCCGCCATGCTCCACTCCTGCGGGGATCGAATAGCTGTCACCGGGGCCATAGCTCTTGGTTTCATCGCCAATGGTCAGCTCGATCTCACCTTCGACCACAGTTCCCCATTGTGCCAGATGGGAATGAAGGGGCAGTTCGAAATCCTGAAGAAAGGTAAAAAACGCCACCAGCCCCGCGTCTGATCTGATCACGGCCGTTTGCACCACATCTTCGGGGAAGGGCACGTCGAGGCTTGGGAATCCTGTGATGAAATCCGGATAAGTCATGGCAACGTCCTTTTGTGATCGGTGTCAGGTTACTGCGGGCACTATGGCGGCACAGGCGATCCACTGCAATTCCCCGGCTGCTTGACCGCAGGCAGGTGCGCGGCTATGGCCCCTTGCATGGAAAAGCAAAAGAAACCTTCGCGTCAGCAGGTCTATACCCTGCTTGTGCAGATCGGTCGCAAGGATGGCGATGGCCTGCCCGACGGCGCAACCGGGGCGGCATTGATGTGTTTTGCCAGCGGCGTCGACGAGGCCGAGGCCGTGCGCGAAACGGTGGCGATCCTGAAACAGGCAGATACCGCGCCTTTGGATGTCACAGGCTATGGCACTTTGGCTGAACGTGAAGCGCAAGGTCACGAGATCGACCCGGATGAACGGGCCCTGATGCAGCGCGCGCTGGATGAAAATGCAGTGATCGTGGCGCAGATGACCCCGTTTTTCGGGGATGAAGAGACGGCTTAGTTCCGCGCCCCAAACCACTTGCGATAAATCTCGTCATAGGTGCCGTCTTCGCGCAGCGCCAGCAGCGCCTGGTTGACGTCTTCGACCAGCGGGGACCCGGTAGGGAAGGCAATGCCGTAATTCTCGCGCAGGAATATACCGCCTGTCATCGAGGCGATCCGGCGTCCTTCATGGGCGGCGAAATAGGACAGGATCGGCGCGTCGAACACTATGGCGTCCAGTTCCTCGTTGCGAAAGGCTTCAAGCATGGGGTCGAGCCCATCATAGTTGGTAAACTCGATCTCGCGGCGGTTCAGAAAGTTAGCAGCGGTTGAATTCGAGATTGTTCCGACCTCTTTGCCGTAAAGGTCATTTATCGAATTCACGCTGCCACTGATTGCATCCACTGTCATGACCGAGGTGATCCGCGCAGTGAAGACCGAGACGATAAACAGCGAAGATACAACCAGCACTACACCCAGAATTCGACCAAATGGCGTGCGCGGCATTCGTTCCTCAAACCCGCCATTGACCACCAGATTCAAGGCCCACCAGAATGAGGGGAACCAGGCCTCGTCTAGCTTGCGGTCGAAATAGGGCTGCGAGCGGCGCTCGAACACCCACATCAGCATGCCGCCGCCAAGAAGGATGGCAAAGGCAAGCCCGATAGCAATGAACAATTCGCGCGACAGTAACGCATGTAGCAGTGACGGGCGGCGCACCGCGTCCGATGGCACCATGATCTGCAAACCAGCCTCGAAAATCGGCTGGCTGAAGTCCATCTGCGTTTCTCGCGAAGCAGTGATCGAGATATTGGCGATGGCCAGATCGGCGGATCTGTCCTGCACTGCGCCCAGCATGTCGCCAAAGGCGTCGGAACGTTGGATGGAATAGTCCCAATTCAGGGATTCAGCCAACGCCTCAAGCAGGTCCATCGAGAATCCGGTTTGGGCTCCATCTTCGACAAAAGAAAACGGAGGCCGTGTCACGGTCGAAACCGTCAGCGTCTGGGCCTGGCTTTGCTGGCCGAGAACGGCGAAAGTCAGGCAGATCAATGCGAAAAGAGCACGTGTCATCGTAAAATCACCTGTTTCGCGGCCCTCTAGCGCATATTCGAACCGGCAGACAAGGCAATCGCAGCGTAAGGCCCCATGTTTTCCGGGGGTGTCAGTTCGATACAAGGTGGAAAAAGCCCGCGGTTTCTGGCCTGTTGGGGTTGGCAATCGGGCCAATTCGTTGAATCTGTGCGCGAACCTGAAAGAAATTTTATGGAAAGGGCCCACCATGACAGATCCGATTGCGTTGACGGCCGACCTGATCCGTTGCCCATCGGTCACACCTGAAGAAGGCGGTGCCCTTGTCCTGCTGCAGGATGTCCTGTCGCAGGCGGGGTTTGATTGTACCCGTGTTGATCGCGCCGGCATCAGCAATCTGTTTGCGCGATGGGGTGCAAAAGGTCACGCCCGAAGCTTTGGTTTCAACGGTCACACCGATGTTGTTCCGGTGGGCGACGAGGCCGCTTGGACCACACCGCCTTTCGGGGCAGAAATCCGGGAAGGGTTCATGTATGGACGCGGGGCCACTGACATGAAATCGGGTGTGGCGGCCTTTGCAGCGGCGGCAGTGGATTTTGTACGCGACACGCCGCCCGACGGGGCGATCATCCTGACGATCACGGGTGACGAAGAGGCTGATGCGCTGCATGGCACCACCGCCCTGCTTGACCATATGGATCAATGCGGCGAGCGGATGAGCGTCTGCCTGGTCGGTGAACCCACCTGCCCGAACAGGATGGGTGAAATGATGAAGATTGGCCGTCGCGGCTCGATGACCGCCTGGTTTACCGTAACAGGTGTGCAGGGCCATTCGGCCTATCCGCACCGGGCAAAGAACCCACTGCCCGCCATGGCCCGGCTGATGGACAGGCTGGCCAGTCACGAGTTGGACCGGGGATCTGATCATTTTGACGCCTCGACGCTGGCGGTTGTGGCGATCGACACGGGTAATTCCGCCACAAATGTCATCCCGGCACAGTGCAGCGGGGCGGTGAACATCCGGTTCAACGACCTGCATTCCGGCGCCAGCCTCAGCGATTGGCTGCAAGCGCAGGCGCGCGATGTAGCCGCCGCGTTTGGCGTTGATGTTGATGTGCGGATCAAGATATCGGGCGAAAGCTTTCTGACCCCTCCTGGCCCTCTGTCGGAATTGGTGGCCAAAGCGGTTGCGGCTGAAACCGGGGTCACGCCCGAGATGTCAACAACCGGGGGTACTTCGGACGCGCGTTTCGTCAAGGATCATTGTCCGGTTGTCGAATTTGGTTTGGTCGGCAAAACCATGCATCAGGTGGATGAATGCGTTGAGGTGGCGCAGATTGAACAGCTCAAGGCGGTCTATACTCGTATCCTGACCGACTATTTTTCCTGATTCATGCAGCGCACCCTGGTGATCATGGCGAAAGAACCGCGCCCGGGCCGTGTCAAAACCCGGTTGGGGCGCGATATCGGTATGGTCGGTGCGGCGTGGTGGTTTCGGCATCAGACCCGCTCTTTGATCCGGCGCCTGCGCGATCCGCGCTGGCAGATCGTGCTGGCGGTCTCGCCGGACCGCGAAGGGCTGACCAGCCGCATCTGGCCCGCTGATCTGCCACGTGCGCCACAGGGGAGTGGGGATCTAGGCGATCGTATGGGGCGGATGCTGCGGGAAATGCCAACAGGGCCAGTCTGTCTGATCGGTGCGGATATCCCAGGGGTTACACGGGGGCATATCGCGCGCGCGTTCCGGGCATTGGGGCGCAACCAGATGGTGTTTGGTCCGGCCCCGGATGGCGGATATTGGCTGGTCGGGGCGCAACGCATTGGTGCCCTGCCACACAGCCTGTTTCAAAACGTGCGCTGGTCGACGGAACATGCGCTGGCCGACACGCTGGCCTCGATCCCCGGATGCCGGGTGGAGATGCTGGATCAGCTGCGCGATGTCGACACGGTTGCTGATCTGCAAGCCTGACCCTTTTTGGTCATGACGCCGCCGCATCTCCGTGATAGGCCGAAATCATGACTCGCATCCCTACCAAGCAAGAGGTCCTCGATTGGATCTCAGCGAACCCCACCCTGACCTCGAAACGCGACATTGCTAAAGCCTTTGGCATCAAGGGCGCGGATCGGATCGACCTGAAACGGATCCTCAAGGAACTTGAGGCCGAAGGGCATCTTGAAAAGCGCAATCGCAGCTATCGTGACCCGGATCGTTTGCCGCCTGTCAGCGTGTTGCAGGTGAAGGCGCCGAATGCCGATGGTGATCTGTTCGCGCGCCCGCTGGAATGGCATGGCGAAGGGGTCGAGCCGGTTGTTCTGATGATCACTCGCGCCAGTGACCCGGCGCTGGGTGAAGGCGACCGCATTCTGGCCCGTCTGACCGTGGTGCATGAGGAAGACCATAATTACGAGGCCCGCCTGATCCGCCGGATCGGAACCAACCCGCGCAAGATCGTCGGTATCTTCCGCAAAGGGACCGAGGGCGGACGGATCGTGCCCATCGACAAGGCCGGGCAGAACGAGTGGTTGGTCAATGAAGGTGCCGTACTGGGTGCAAAAGACGGTGAGCTGGTCGAGGCAGAACAGGCCGGACCCAAGACCCGCATGGGCCTGCCACGTGCCCGCATTGTCGAACGGCTGGGCGACCCGTCGGCCCCCAAGGCCGTGTCGCTGATCGCCATTCATCAGCATGGCATTCCCGATGACTTTCCCGACACAGTGATTGCAGAGGCCGACAAGGCCAAACCCGCTGGCCTGAAAGGGCGCGAAGACCTGCGCGATATGCCGCTGCTGACCATCGACCCCTCAGACGCGCGGGATCATGATGACGCCTGTTTCGCCCATGCTGACGATGATCCTAAGAACCCCGGGGGGCATGTTATTTGGGTCGCCATTGCTGACGTCGCCGCCTATGTGCAGCCCGGTACGGCGCTGGACCGCGAGGCGCGCAAGCGGGGCAACTCCAGCTATTTCCCCGACCGCGTGGTGCCGATGCTGCCGGATCGGCTGTCCGGTGATTTGTGTTCGTTGCACGAAGGCGTCCCGCGCGCGTGTATCGCCGTGCGGATGCAGATCGACGCCGAGGGCAACAAGATCGGCCACCGGTTCGTGCGGGGGCTTATGCGCTCCGCCGCCTCGCTGCATTATGCCGAGGTGCAGGAGGCCATCGATGGTGCCCCCAATGACCGCACCGGGCCTCTGTTAGAGACCGTATTGAAGCCGCTCTATGCTGCTTATGCTGCACTGAAAAAGGCGCGGGGTGTGCGGCAACCGCTGGAACTGGACCTGCCGGAACGCAAGATTATCCTGAGCGATACGGGCGACGTTCAAAGCGTGGCTTTCCGCGACCGTCTGGACGCGCATAAGCTGATCGAAGAGTTCATGATCCTCGCCAATGTCGCTGCGGCTGAAACCCTGATCGCCAAGCGCCGCCCGCTGCTGTTCCGTGTCCACGAAGAACCAGCACCCGAGAAGCTGGAAAGCCTGCGGGAAACGGCTCAGGCGGCGGGGTTGAATTTGGCCAAGGGGCAGGTGTTGCAGACCCGCCACCTGAACGCACTGCTGAATGCGGCTGCGGGCACCGAGGATGCAGAGTTGATCAATCTGACCACCCTGCGGTCGATGGCGCAGGCCTATTACAACGCTGAAAATTTCGGCCATTTCGGGCTGGCGCTGCGGAATTACGCGCATTTCACCTCGCCCATCCGGCGCTATGCCGACCTGATCGTGCACCGCGCGCTGATCTCGGCCCATGGCTGGGGTACCGATGGGCTGACCGAGGATGAGATCGCCCGGCTGGACGAAACTGCCACTCATATCTCGGATACCGAACGCCGCTCGATGATGGCGGAACGAGATACGACCGACCGGTATCTGGCGGCTTATCTGAGCGAGCGCGTTGGGACTGAGTTCTCGGGTCGGATCAGTGGTATCGCCCGGTTTGGGGCTTTCGTGAAAATGGACGAGACCGGCGCGGACGGTCTGGTACCGGTGCGATCCTTGGGGCGCGAGTTCTTCCATTTCGACCGCGAGGCCGGAACCCTGATGGGGTCGGACACCGGGCTGATCATAGCCATCGGCCAACGCGTCACCGTGCGTCTGACCGAGGCGACACCTGTGACGGGCGGGCTGGAGTTGGAGCTGTTGTCGATCGACGATCAGGCCCTGCCGACGGGGCGCGGAGGAGCATCCAAGCGCCCAACGCGACGCAAGGCGGTCAGCACCAAGCGCAAGAAGGACAAGATCAAACGCAAGGTGGAACGCAAACGCCGTCAGAAGTGATTTCGCATCTCGGGAACAAGGCGAATGTAAGTTAGCCTTTTCCGGGAAGGTGATAGGTCAACGCGCGGGCGATCAGCCAGCCATGGCGGGTGGCGTCGATCTGACCCGGGTCATCAAACAGAACAGCGCGGTTGCCATCTATCCGATCTTCGCCCGGAAAGGCCGAGGTGAAATCGCCCATCAACCGGCTTTGACAATGCACGAACAGGGCAAAGCGGGCTGCTTTGTGCCCGCCCAATCGGATCGTGGATCCCTTGGGCGCCAGATAGGCGGGCTGCCCCCAGCGCAATGCCTCTTGCAACGGCTGCGCGCGGGGCAACGAAGTGGCGGTTTCCAGGATCAACTGACGCAGTGCAAGCGCCCCGACACGTGTGCCTTCGGGCAGGGCTTGATAGGCCGCTGCCACTGCGGGATCGTCAAATTGTGTCATGACAGCGGTATCGCCTGCTCCATCCGGTCTATGTAGTCGCTCAACAGCTTATCCTGTTTGATCCGCTGGGTCAGCGGTGTATTGGCCGGCGTCGCGCGCATCGCGGCAAGCATCGGGGCCACGCTCATATCCACTGAGGTCGGGGTTTCTCCCATCAGATAAGTCGACTGCCACAGATAGGCCGAGATCGCCTCAAGATCGCGTTCCAGCCTATCCTGACGTTCCGCATCTGAGAATCGAGAGACGCCCTGAAACCCCAATCCTTTAACAACGTTCTTGCGGATAGAATTGGCAACTGGTTTGCGGATCAGGGCGGGGATGCCAGTGAAAAAGGTCTTATACAGAATCGGCCAGACTTCGTCATTGGCCCAACGGTCCTGAACGATCTGAAAATACAAATGTTCCTCAGCCAGGCGGATCAGAGCACGAGATTGGGCTTTTTGCAGATCGCCCAGCCCGTGATCAAAATCGGTGCCTTGTGTCTCAAGCCAGTCGCGGATCAGGTCGCTGTCGGGGATCAGACGCTGGGGCGTGCGCAGAACCGGCAGCTTTTGATGCGGCATCTTGCGCGGGTCAAGAAGGTCAGATCGCTGCCAGCGTTGGCCCGATGTTTGCAGCATTAGTGCGGTTTTCACGCAAAACGGGCTGGCGCTGAACAGGCCAAAGGCAGAGGGGTAGGTCAAAAGGGTCAGCATCTTGGGCTCCATCATGGGGATATGTGATGGGTACGCCGGCCTAATGACAGTTTTTGTCATTAGAGATAAAGTAACCTGCATTATGACCCGCACCGCCCGTTTGTTCCAATTAATGCAATCCTTGCGCTCTGGCCCGTCGCCAAGAACGTCGATTGAGCTGGCTCAGGATCTGGGCGTTTCGCCGCGCACGATTCACAGAGACATCGATTCATTGCGTAGCCTCGGCGCCGTGATCGACGGAGAGGCGGGGTTCGGGTTCACCCTGATCGAGGACGCCACCCTGCCACCGCTTGGCTTCACCGATGATGAGCTTGAGGCCCTGGTGCTTGGCCTGCGCGAGGTACAATCCATTGGTGATCCCGGCCTCTCAGAGGCTGCCAGCGAAGTCCTACGCAAGCTGCAGGGTCGTTTGCCACCGCGCCAGTCTCAGCGCCTCAGCCATGCGGTGCTGACCGCCACACGGTTTGACCGGCCGGCGAAACCAACGGTGGATGTCGCTGAACTGCGGCGGGCCACCTGGGACGAACAGACGATCGAATTTTCCTATTGGGATGCCAAAGGCGATGAGACCCATCGCCGCGTAAATCCGTTGAGCATCGTTTACATGGACCGCGCCAGCGTGCTGATCAGCTGGTGTCTGTTGCGGCAGGATTTCCGCATGTTTCGGTTGGATCGCATGCAAGAGATGCAGATTACCGGGGCCTCGTTCCGGCCCAATCGGGTCCCCCTGCTGCGCGAAGCTCTGAACCGGCTGCGGTCCGAGCGAGAGGCGAGAGACCGCGACTCGGAAAGCTGAGCGCTTTGAGATTTGCCATTTTTGCGCTATCCTGTGGTTGAGCAGTTATCAGGAAATTCGGAATGCGTAGATGCGTAAGCGGCGTTATGACCGCAGCATTATGGGCATCCATCGTACAGGCGGAGTCCATCAAAAGCCCGGAAGGGCCACAGCCGATACAATTGGCGTCGGCTGATCTTACAGTCTCAATCCGACCGGTCGTCCGACCATCGGAGGAAATGTATCGCGTGTCAGAGGAAAGAAGCGCCCGGTTTCAGGCGTGGCTTGGTGATTTTCGGGCGAGGGCACAGGCGCAGGGCATCCTGCCCGGGACTTTGGACCGCGCGCTTGCGGGGCTGGCCTATGACAAGGACATCATCAAGCGCGATCGTAATCAGGCTGAGTTTACCAAGCCCATCTGGGACTATCTGGATGCGGCCGTTTCTGATCGGCGCGTCGCGGACGGTCGCGCGGGGTTGGAACGCCATGCCGCGGTGCTGACCCGGATTGAGGCGCAGTATGGCGTCGAAAAAGAGGTCGTGGCCGCGATTTGGGGGCTTGAGACATCTTTCGGCACATTTCGGGGGTCGGATCAGACGATCCGTTCGCTTGCGACGCTGGCCTTTGATGCCCGACGGGCTGAGTTCTTTGAAACGCAACTGATTGCCGCCTTGCGGATCATTCAGGTAGGCGATGTCAGCCCCGCAACGATGATCGGAAGCTGGGCCGGAGCAATGGGGCATACGCAGTTCATACCGACCTCGTTTTTGGATCACGCCGTGGATTTCGACGGTGATGGGCGGCGGGATATATGGGCGGATGACCCGACCGACGCGCTTGCCTCGACAGCGGCCTATCTGGCGCGTCATGGGTGGACCAAGGGACAGCCATGGGGTGTTGAAGTGCGCCTGCCCGCCGGGTTCGATTTTGCGGCCGCGAGACGCGATTACACGCTGCTGCCGTCAGACTGGGCGGCGCTGGGCGTGGTTGCGTGGGATGGACAGCCGCTTGCGGATCATGGTCAGGCAGCGATCTTGTTGCCAGCGGGTGGTGAAGGCGTTGCATTGATGGTCTTCGAAAATTTCCGCGTGATCGAGCAATACAACGGTGCAGATGCCTATGTGATCGGCATTGGACATTTGTCCGACCGTCTGGCGGGCCGCGCGGCGTTTCAGGCCGAGTGGCCTCGGGGTGATCGGGCGTTGAGCTTTGCTGAGAAGAAGGAATTGCAGCTCCGGCTGACCGAAGCCGGGTTCGATACGCAGGGGATCGACGGGCGCACCGGCCCGAACACCACCGAGGCGGTTCGGGCCTATCAACTGGCACAGGGGCTTTTGCCGGACGGCTATGCGTCCGCGCCGCTGTTAGAGCGGTTGAGGTAGGGGAGGGGGCTCTGCCCCCGTCGCCTGACGGCGCCTCCCCCGAGGTATTTTCAGCCAGATGAAGCTGCGCGGGTCAGGAGGCCGCTTTCATCAGGCCCTGTGCGATGATCTCGGCCTGTGCCTCGTCCAGAGATTTGTGGATGCGTACGAGCATCTCATCAATTTCCGCGGGTGTCAGAACCAGCGGAGGAGAGATGATCATCCGATCGCCCACATGGCGCATGATCAGGTTATTCGCAAAGCAGCGGTCGCGGCAGATATAGCCGACTGTACCCGGATCGGAGGCGAATTTGGCGCGGCTGGCCTTGTCCGGGGTCAACGCAATCGAGGCCATCATGCCGACGATCTTGGCCTCGCCCACAAGCGGGTGATCGGCCAGCGCCTCCCATTTTTCCTTCAGATACGGCGCGGCCACATCGCGGACATGCTCGACGATCTTTTCTTCTTCGAGGATGCGCAGGTTTTCCAGTGCCACGGCGGCGGCGACCGGATGGCCGGAATAGGTGTAGCCGTGATTGAACTCGGTGCCACCAATGACCTCGGCGATTTCATCGCTTACGATGGATCCGCCAATCGGCGCATAGCCCGAGCTGAGGCCTTTGGCGATGGTCATGATATCGGGGCGAATGCCGACGGTTTGTGACCCGAACCAATTGCCGGTGCGGCCAAAGCCGCAGATGACCTCATCCGCGATCAACAGGATATCGTATTTGTCACAGATGCGCTGAATTTCAGGCCAGTAGGTATCCGGTGCAACGATCACGCCACCTGCGCCCTGAACGGGTTCGGCGATAAAGGCCGCGACGCGGTTTTCGCCCAGCTCCTCGATTGCTTCTTCCAGCTCACGCGCGCGGGCCAGGCCGAATTCTTCGGGTGACATGCTGCCACCTTCGGCCCACCAGTTTGGCTGGTTGATATGGTGGATATTCGGGATCGGGATTCCACCCTGCGCGTGCATCCCTGCCATGCCGCCCAACGACGCCGAGCCGACCGAAGAGCCATGATAGGCGTTATGGCGGCTGATGATGATGTTCTTGTCGGGCTGGCCTTTTTCGGCCCAATAGGTCCGAACCAGACGGATGTTTGTGTCATTCGCCTCAGACCCGCCGGCTGCAAAGAACACATGGTTCAGATCGCCCGGCGCAAGTTCCGCGATCTTCGCGGCCAGCGCGATGGCAGGGACGTGGGTCGTTTTGAAAAAGGTATTGTAATACGGCAGTTCGCGCATCTGGCGGGCTGCGACCTCGGCCAGTTCATCGCGACCATAGCCGATATTGACACACCACAGGCCCGCCATTGCATCGAGTATTTCTTCACCCTCGCTGTCCGTAAGGTAGACGCCCTTCGCACGGGTGATCACGCGCGCGCCTTCTTTCCCTAGGGCGCCATTGGCCGAAAAAGGGTGCATGTGGTGGGCGGCGTCCAAGGCCTGCAGCTGGGCCGTGGGCAAATGGTTTGTGATGGTCGACATCGGAAAATCTCCTGCAAGAGCGATTGGCAGCTACAATATGATCAAATTTTTTCCTGTCAATCGAATCGGACAGATCTAAGCGTTGACTAAGGCGTCTGCCATCAGCTCCATGCCCTGTTCGATATCTTGTGCGGTTGCTTTTGCTGCCATATCCGCGTCCTGATTGCGCAACGCCGAAATGATATCCTTGTGGCGGTCCGGCAGGCTCTGAGTGCCGAATCTACCACATACAACGCGCAAAGACGGCCCGAATCTAAGCCACAGGCGCTCGGCCAGATCATTGAGAATCGGGGCGTTTGCATGGCCGTAAAGCGTTTCGTGAAACCGGTGGTTGAGGCGCAGATAGCCGCTGACGTCTCCATCGCTGATAGTGCGATCCAGACGTTGGTCGATCTGCTCAAGATGATCAATGTCCTGAGGTGTCACATTCGCAGTTGCACGCCTCGAAAGCTCTGATTCTATTTTGATTCTTGAATAAATCATCTGTTCGACGTCGCCGTCGGTCAGAAGAGGAACACTCACTCGGCGGTTGCCCTGAAACACCAGAGCACCATCGGATATCAGGCGCCTGATCGCCTCCCGCACAGGGGTCATTCCAACACCCAGCGAATCAGTGAGACCCTGGATCGTGACGGGTTGCCCCGGCACCAATTCACCGTACATGATTTGTGATCTGAGGGTATTATAGACCTGTTCATGCGCAGGTCGTTTTTCACGCGCACCGTCAGTGCTGGATGCCTTATTTTTGATCAAATCCAAGTGGTTTGCCCTGTTTCCCGCTATGTTGACTTGTCAGGTTTCTGACCTCGTGAAACCATACGACGGATCGTGCGAAAACGCAAAACTTGATCAAATCCAAAAAAACGGGAAAATAGCGCGTACACTTGCAGGGAGAATAATATGACAATCAAAACGCTGACCATGACAGCGGTCATCGCATTGGGGACTTCGGCGGCCTTCGCTGAAGAGGTGCGTGTTTACAACTGGTCCGACTATATCGACGAAGAGCTTCTGACAAAGTTCGAGGAAGATACCGGTCTGACTCTGATTTATGATGTTTTTGACAGCAACGAGGTATTGGAGACCAAGATGCTGGCCGGTGGATCAGGCTATGACGTGGTGGTGCCTTCGGGTACTTTCCTTCAGCGTCAGATCCAGGCTGGAGCCTTTCAGGCGCTTGACGCTGCACAGCTGTCGAATTCAGGCAATCTGTGGGATGTGATTCAGGAACGTACTGCCGGGTATGATCCGGACAACGCCTATTCTATCAACTACATGTGGGGCACAACCGGGCTTGGTGTAAATGTTGGAAAAGTGCAAGAAGCGTTGGGCGAGGATGTTGCGCTGAACAGCATGGATCTGGTTCTGAAACCCGAGAATATGGAGAAACTTGCATCCTGCGGCGTACATTTCCTGGATGCTCCGGCAGAAATCATTCCGATGGTTCTGCAATATCTGGGTGAAGACCCGGACAGCCATGACAAAGATGTTATTGGCAAGGCCGAGGCGGTTTTGACCAGCGTTCGACCGCACATTCAGAAGTTCCACAGCTCGGAATATATCAACGCATTGGCCAATGGCGACATCTGTGTCGCCGTGGGGTGGTCGGGTGATATCCTGCAGGCCCGCGATCGTGCGGCCGAAGCCGATAATGGTGTTGAAATTGAGTATCATCCCTTTGCTGAAGGGTCGTTGATGTGGTTCGACCAGATGGCGATTCCGGCTGATGCTCCGAACCCGGAGGGTGCGCATAAATTCCTGAATTTCATTCTGGATGCCAACAATATGGCTGCGGCCTCGAACTATGTTTACTACGCCAATGGCAACAAGGCTTCGCAAGAATTTCTTGAGGAAGACGTGATCGGTGATCCGGCCATCTATCCGGATGATGCGACCATGCAAAACCTCTATATCACGACGCCTTACCCGTCGAAGATACAGCGGGTCGTGACCCGTTTGTGGACCAAGATCAAATCGGGCACCTGATCCGGCTTGTTTCAGCAGGGCGGACCAACCGCCCTGCCATTCTTTTCAGATTGCCGAACGGGGGCCGTTTTGAACTCTACTGTTTTTGTGCCGTGGGAAGACCCACAGGCGAAACCTCTGATCCAGTTCCAGAATGTCACCAAACGGTTTGGTGAGTTCACGGCCATCGACAATCTGTCCTTGGATATATTTGAGAAAGAATTCTTTGCTCTGCTAGGGCCCTCGGGCTGCGGCAAGACCACGATGATGCGAATGTTGGCCGGGTTTGAAAAACCGACCGAAGGGCATATTTTGCTGGGCGGGCAGGATATAGATCCCATTCCACCGAACAAACGGGCTGTGAACATGATGTTCCAATCCTACGCCCTGTTTCCGCATCTATCTATCTGGGAAAACATCGCCTTTGGTCTGCGTCGGGACAATATGCCAAAGCATGATCTTATGGATCGTGTCGAAGAGATGTTGCGCCTGACCCGGCTTGAACAATTCGCCCGTCGCAAACCGCACCAGATCTCGGGTGGTCAGCGTCAGCGCGTGGCGCTTGCGCGATCCCTGGCCAAAGCGCCAAAGCTGCTGTTGCTGGACGAACCTTTGGGGGCGCTGGATAAGAAACTGCGACAGGATACGCAATTCGAGCTGATGGATATTCAGGAAAAGACCGGCACCACCTTTGTGATCGTGACCCATGATCAGGAAGAGGCGATGACCGTGGCCAGCCGGGTTGCGGTAATGGATCAGGGTAATCTGATACAAGTGGCGACACCCGACCGGATTTATGAGAATCCCAGTTCGGTCTATGTGGCCGATTTCATTGGCGACGTGAACATCATCCAGGGCAGGGCCACGGCAAGCGCCGATGAGACCTATCAGATTGACTGGGCTGAAGGTCAGGCACCTTTGACTGCGTCCTCGACCACAGAGTTTTCGAACGGTCAGCTCTGTCATCTGGCGATCCGCCCCGAGAAGGTGACGATCTCGGTTGATCGTCCAGCGGATGCAATCAACGCAGTGCAGGGCAAGGTGCTTGACATTGCCTATCTGGGCAATCTGTCCACTTATCACGTCGAACTGAATAACGGCACGATTATCAAGGCGCAGACGGCAAATACCCGTCGCATTTCGCGTCGTTCCTTTACATGGGAAGACCCGGTCTGGCTGTCCTGGACAGCCACCGCCGCGGTTCTGTTGGCGGATTGATGCGCCGCGCCCTTCTGATCGCCGTCCCGTATGTCTGGCTTTTGGCGCTGTTTCTGGTGCCATTTTTCATCGTTCTGAAAATCTCGCTTTCGGACACGGAGCTGGCCATCCCGCCTTACACGCCGACACTGGATCTATCTCAGGGCTGGGCCGGGCTCAGGGATTTCTTCAGCCAGCTGGATTTTGAGAATTTCGTCTGGCTAACCGAAGATGACCTGTATTGGAAAGCTTACCTGTCCAGTGTCAAAATCGCGTTGATTTCAACCATACTGACTTTGCTGGTGGGGTATCCTATCGCGTATGGCATGGCCCGCGCACCGGCTGAGTGGCGCCCGACGTTGATGATGTTGGTAATTCTGCCGTTCTGGACGTCGTTCCTGATCCGGGTCTATGCTTGGATGGGTATTCTCAGCAACGAAGGTTACCTGAACCAACTGCTGCTGTGGACGGGCATCATCTCGACCCCGCTGACCATTCTGAACACCAACACAGCTGTCTATATCGGTATCGTCTATACCTATCTGCCCTTCATGATTCTGCCGATCTATTCCGCGCTTGAACGAATGGACGAGTCGCTGATCGAGGCCGCAGAGGATTTGGGCTGTTCGCGTATTCAGGCCTTCTGGCTGATAACGATCCCCTTGTCACGCCCGGGTATCATCGCGGGTTGTTTCCTGGTGATGATTCCGGTGATCGGCGAATTTGTGATCCCATCATTGCTCGGGGGATCCGGGACATTGATGATCGGCAAAGTGTTGTGGGAGGAGTTCTTCTCGAACCGCGACTGGCCGGTGGCCGGTGCCGTGGCAGTTGTGCTGTTGCTGATCCTTGTGATTCCCATCGTGCTGTTCCAGCGCAACCAGCAGAAACAGACGGAGGCTGAGCAATGAACAGGTTAAGCTGGTTCAACGTCGTCTCGTTGACGCTTGGTTTCGCGTTTCTCTATATCCCGATGCTCATTTTGATCATCTTCTCTTTTAACGAAAGCAAACTGGTCACGGTTTGGGCTGGATTTTCGACCAAATGGTATGGTGAGTTGGTCCAGAACGAAGCGTTTCTTGATGCTGCCTGGGTCACCTTGCGGGTTGCAGTATTCTCGTCGACCCTAGCCACCATTCTGGGTACGGCGGCGGCTTATGTGCTGGTACGCGGTGGGCGGTTCTTTGGCCGGACTCTGTTTTCAGGCATGATCTATGCGCCTCTTGTGATGCCCGAAGTGATCACTGGCTTGTCGCTTTTGCTGCTGTTCATCGGAATTGGACTGGACCGGGGTATTTTGACCATCGTGCTGGCACATACGACCTTTTCAATGTGCTTCGTGTCGGTTGTTGTATCCTCACGTCTGGTCACGTTTGATCAGTCTCTGGAAGAGGCAGCGTTGGATCTTGGGTGCTCACCCGCACAAGCCTTCCGTCTTGTCACCCTGCCGATCATCGCCCCGGCGGTGATTTCAGGCTGGCTATTGGCTTTTACGCTGTCGCTGGATGATCTGGTGATCGCATCATTCACATCGGGCCCGTCAGCCACGACTCTGCCGATCAAGATTTTCTCAGCTGTGCGGCTGGGCGTCAGCCCTGAAATCAATGCGCTATCCACGATCATGATTGCGGTCGTGACGGTCGGTGTCATAGCAGCATCTTTGGTCACCAAGCGCGCGATGGTCCGGCAAAAACAGGATGAGATGGCGGCAGTGCGTGCGGAATGAAACGTCTGTTCCCTGAGTATACCTATGGATCTGGACCGCGATCAGGGTGCTGGTGGGATGAAACTATCGCAGCACCAGACTGGCCGGTGTTGCAGGATGATCTGAGCGTGGATGTCGCCATCATCGGCGGCGGGTTCACAGGTGTTACAGCCGCGCTTTTCCTGGGGCAGGCAGGCCTATCCGTCGCAGTTCTCGAGGCGGAGACGCCGGGGTGGGGTGCCTCGGGTCGCAATGGTGGGTTTTGCTGCCGAGGTGGGTCAAAGCTGAGCGATCGTGGCATGGCTCGGCGATATGGGGTCGAGGGGGCCGAAAGCTTTGCCCGGGCCGAAGTGGATGCGGTCAATCTTGTCGCCGACCTGCTTGAGGCGCATCAGATCGAAGCGGACGTTCATTCCAAGGGCGAGACCGCCCTGGCCCACACCGCCCGCGCCATGGAGAAATTGCGACGCTCTGCGGATGACGGGGGCTGCTTGCATGAGGCAGCCGACCTGCCCGGGCTCGGGTTGGGTGGGGATTTTTTCGGGGGCTATAGCGTGCCGGTCGGATTTGGTCTGAACCCCCGGAAATACCTGTTCGGCATTGCAAATGCGGCCGCTTCCGTTGGGGTCCGATTTTTTCAGAAAACCATGGCCAGAGACATCACCAAAACCAGCGCGAGCTTTGATGTTCGAACCGCGTCAGGACGGATCAAAGCGTCGAATGTACTGATATGCACCAACGGATATTCCAGTGAAAACATGCCTGAATGGCTGTCTGGGCGCTATATGCCAGCGCAATCAACCGTTCTGGTGACCCGCCCGTTGACCGAGGCTGAGGTATCGGCGCAGGGCTGGACCTCGGATCAGATGTCTTACGATACACGAAATCTCCTGCACTATTTTCGTCTTATGCCGGATCGACGGTTTCTGTTTGGGATGCGCGGTGGCCTGCGCTCATCACCTAAGGCCGAGGCTGCGATCCGGCAAAAGGTGCAGCGTGATTTCAAGGCCATGTTTCCGGCATGGGCCGATGTGGACGTGACCAATATGTGGTCAGGGATGGTGTGCCTTACCCAGGACCTGACGCCGTTCGCAGGGCCCGTTCCGGGTCAGAATGGGATGTTTGCTGGGCTGGCCTATCATGGAAACGGCGTCGCGATGGGTACCTATTGTGGGCGGGCGCTTAGTCGCATGGTGCTTGGACAGGATGCGGAATTGCCTGAGCCAATGGCCCGACCCCCGCGGCGTTTTCCACTTGGGTCCCGGCGGCGGGCGCTGATGCCGCCAGCCTATGCGCTAATGGCACTGGCCGACCTCTGACATTCACAAAGCGGCCAGTTCCAGCTCGAGCCCTTGTTCATAATCTGATGCCCCATGTTCTGCGCGCCATAGGCAGTAGGCCGCCATCCTCCACCCGTACCAGCGGCGTAAAGACCGGTAGCGGTTTACGGTTTCCTGCCGGTCATACGCCGAAAGAAAGGACTTTTGCTCTTCAACGGTCAAAACCGCACCTCTGTAAAGATATTGCATGGCGGGTGACAGGAACAGCGCAAGGTCCTCGCAAGGATCACCAACGGCTGGGCATTGCCAGTCAATCAGCGTCAGCCCCGAGGATGCGACGAGGATGTTTCCCGCCACCGGGTCGCCGTGAATCAGGCAAGTGTGATCCGACCGCAAAATATGATGCTGTGGTTGCATCTTTTCCAGCTGAGCCCGTCGATCCGATGTGCACATCGCCAGAATGCTTTGACCATGTTCGGCCAGATCTGCGCTACCGTTTTTACCGGTGGGTGCGTTCTCTATATTTGGGTTGAGCGAATGCAGGCGGTGCAGCAACCGGGCCACTGGGGCCGGGTCAGACCGCCAGGGGGTGCCCTGTGCGTGGTCGTAGAACACCCAATATCCGTTGTCATCTTGTCCCGTTGCCCGCAATCGCGGCACAACCCCAGAAGAAGCCAGTGCCCGCAGACAGGCGGCTTCCAATGCGGGATCGTTGCGAAACAATGGGTTTTCCAGGTCCGAGCGGTACAGTTTCAATACTTGATCACTGTCGTCGCCCAGCACCTTCCACACCCGGTTTGTCCTGCCACCATACAGAGTTTCGAACTGTGCCCCAGCGCTGGCAAATCCGAGCCTGACAAGTTGAGCAACAAGGTCGCGCGGTGGGGACGGTATTTGAGGCAGGGAGATCACCAATCAGTCAACGAGTCGGGCATTGCCTTGGTTTCGCCTGTCGTTAACCGTAGATCAAGCTCCTGTTCGCACCGCAGTGACTATTCCTGCTGGCACCACCTCTCCGCCAGCAAGCGTCAGCAACACTGCATCAGTGCCGACCTGCGCCTCCAGAACCTGATTATAAGCTGCGGCGATGCGTTCAGACAGCAGTTCATCGCCGTCATAACTTTCCATCGTTGCAGTGTAATTTCCTGCCGGTAACGGGGCGCCATCGTCATCGGTTCCGGCCCAGACAAACTCGGATTCCGTCGTTGAAACAGCGATGCGTTCAACGACCTCGTCGGACTCGTTGCGGATCACCATATAGGCGCTGTCCGCCCCGGGGTTGGCCTGCGCATACAGCGTTTCTGGTGAACCGTCGAAATGAAAGGCCGAGGCGGTTCGCACATCCATCCCGACCCAGCTGGCAAGCTCTTCAAGGTTTACACTGCCAAGCGAATAGGCAAGCGCTGAGAGCAGATCGTTGGTTTGAACCTGCTGCTCGACCATCGAGAACTGAGCCAGTTGCGAGGCGTATTCTGATGAATCCAGCGGCTCCAGCGGGTCTTGGTTGCGGGCCTGGGCGGTCAGCATCAGAAGGAAGGTTTCAAAATCCGAGGCCAGACCGGACGTTCCAGATTGCGCCGAAGATTGGGTCTGTGTGGCGTTAGCGCCTGTATTCTGTGCGGGTGTGATCATGCTCAAAGCCTCATATCAACGCGGCCACTATGGCCGATCCGGGTTAAGACCGGCTCGCTGGCCTGATCCATTTCGGTCTGGGTTGTATTCAGACCGGAATCTGCGTGTCTATCCGCGCTTTCGGACTGGCCGTCTGACGAACCACCCAGATTGAAAGACAGATCGCCAAGCCCGAGGTTTTTGAACTCAGCCTCAAGAACCGAAAGATGTCGCCTCATCATTTCCAGAGTTTCCGGCCGCTCGGCTGCGATCGTCATCTGCAACCCGTCATCCCGGCCATTCATGACGATTGAGATCTTGCCCAGCTCTTCCGGATTCAAGGTCAGTTCAATCGTGCCGGATTGTGGTCTTGCATGTATCGCAGCGGCCATTTGCCCCGCGATTGCCCGCGCCGTTTCTGCCCGTGCTGAGGTTAAAAAGTGCTGATGGCTTGCTGACGTATCTCGTGCCGTTGAAAATGGCTGGCTTTCGCGCGCGGGCAGAATCCCCTCGGCATCCGGGTCTGATACCAAATCAACGTCCTGCACCTTGGCAGACGCCATCAGTTGTATTTGAACAAATGTCGGAACGGATTGTGTTGTCGGCGGTGAACCGGTGGCTTTGGGAGCCTGAGCCGCATCGGGTGTATCTCGCGAAACCAGCTTTGGTTCTGGCACTTCGGGTTTTCCGGGCGCAGAATCCGAGGGTATCGACGCCTTGGTCCGATAGCCCTTTGCAATAGTGGTTTGCGGCAGATTGTGTTCCGGTTTTTGCTGTGCGGTTTTCGCCTGCAACAAAGCCGGAACCTCAGATCGGGCGCGCTGCGCCGCGTTTCCAGGCGCATCACCCCTAGGATCGGGGGCCGCATTGTTTGGCGCTGCGAATATTACGGCCTTGTCAGGTTCGGGCAGCGATGTCGGCGTTTCCTCAGGTGCCATCTCTTCGTCCTGCGCCGACGCGCGGGCGGGCGGGTCAGTTTCAGGTTTTCCCGACAGGCTGGTCGCAAGATCAACAGAGTCTTCTTCGACCACATCCTCTTCAACCTGCACCTCGGCATTAATGGTCAGTTCGGGCACGTCCTCATTCAAGCTGTCACCTTCGGAACGCTGCAATTCCTGCTCCATTACCTCAGCAAAGGTGTCAGCCCCTTCCGAGATTGGGTGTCCCTTGGCGGCAGTTTCAGATTTTGCGGCGCTGGCGGTCGAGGATGTGGACAATATAAGAGGGTTGGGCATTTTGCTCCGGCTCCGGTTTGCGTAACCAGGAATTTGCCCGCAGGAAGTTACGTTTATTTTAACCGCTTTCATATTTGATCCAGAAAGTTCGATGCAATTTTCGGAGAAAGCGATGAAGCTATCTGGTATTCCAGCGGCGCCGCAGCCCTTGTCTGTTGAGCAAAAGCTGAAAGATGCTGCGGTAGAGCTTGAGGCGGCGTTCCTGTCTGAAATGCTTAAGTCCGCAGGTCTGGGCGAATCCCGAGATTCGTTCGGCGGCGGTGCGGGTGAAGACCAGTTTTCATCGTTTCTTGTTCAGCAGCAGGCACTGCAGCTTGCCAGGTCCGGCGGTGTTGGCCTGTCCGAAATCCTGTTTCAGTCCATGAAGGAGAATACCAATGCCTAACAAGTCTGAACATGACCTGATCAAATCTCTTGAAGAAGTTCTGGACCTTGAACGCAACGCCTTGGTGACCGGGGATCTGGATCGGTTGAATCACATGGTCCCGGAAAAGGAAAAGCTGATCGGTGCGATCAATGATCTTGAGGTGATTGATAGTGATGAACTGATCGGGGTTCAAAAGAAAGTCGACCGGAATCAGGCTCTGCTGAACAGTGCGGCCGAAGGGATTCGGGCGGTTGCCGGGCGCATGGCTGAACTGCGCCGAGTGCGTCAGGAATTCAGTACTTATGGAGCGGATGGGCAACGCAGCGATTTTACCGTTCGCAGTCACGCAAAGCTGGAAAAGCGGGCCTAGCGCGAGGATTGAATCAAATCCGAGCTTTCTGATTTTCGAGTCTTAGCACTCCGTTAGGAGATCGGCGTCAAAGGTGATCCTGCATCTGGAAACTCAGATGGCGCGAACAGCCCGACGGCGGGTCGCAGTGATCAGAAAGACGTCAAAGCCCGTACATGTTGCGGGGTAAGCAAGGGCGCAAAAGGCCCGAACGGAAAAGGAAGAAAGCTATGTCCAGCATTCTGACAAACAACGGCGCAATGGTTGCGCTGCAAACCCTGAAATCGGTCAACAAGAACCTGGCGCAGACCCAGAACGCGATTTCAACTGGTAAGGACGTCGCCACAGCCAAGGACAATTCAGCCGTCTGGGCGATTTCCAAAGTCATGGAGTCGGACGTTAAGGGGTTCAACGCCATCAAAGACAGTTTGGCACTGGGTGAATCGACCGTTGCGGTGGCCCGGAATGCGTCCGAGACAGTCACTGACCTGCTGTCCCAGATGAAAGAGAAGATCGTTGCGGCACAGGAAGACAACGTTGACCGCGGCAAAATCAATGACGACGTGACTGCTCTTAAAGATCAGATCGCATCGGTGGTTGGAGCGGCGCAGTTTAACGGGCTCAACCTGGTTGACGGTTCGGCGGGTACAGCCTCGATCCTGTCGTCTCTGGATCGTGACTCCAGTGGCAACGTAACCGCATCTTCGATTTCGGTGGCCTCGCAGAACCTGTCCACAGGTGGGTATGCCAGCAAAGGTGTTCTGGCCGGCTCGGACAACGTCACAACCGACAATGACGCCGCGGGCTTCACGATGGACAAAGCTGGTGGAACCGGCGACATCGTGGTGGACAGTTCAACGGACAACTTTGCTGCTGGTGACAAGATCTCGATCACTATTGGTGACAAGGTTGCGTCCTACACGGTGCAAGCTGCTGATCTGGACCCATCTGGAACATATGACGCCGCTTATACGGATGCCATTGTTGCCGTTGGCCTGAAAAATCAGATCGATTCCTTGGGGATCACGGGTGTCGCAATCGACTATGACTCGGCCAACCCGGGCACTTTGACATTTGTAACCGGTGCTGCGACGGCTGGCGCCGACGCTGATCGGGACGTTACTGTCTCGGCGCAGTTCACCAATGCCAATGCAGGTGGCCTGGGGGCGTTGGCTTCGATTGATGTTTCGACAGATGCTGGTGCTCAGGCGGCGCTGGGCACTATCGAAACCTTGATCGACACGTCCATTGATGCATCTGCGGCGTTTGGTTCGTCTCAGGGCCGGATCGAAACGCAGAAAGAATTCATCTCGAATCTTTCTGACTCGTTCAAGTCCGGTATCGGAGCGCTGGTTGACGCCGATATGGAAGAAACTTCGGCCCGTCTGCAGGCCCTGCAGGTACAGCAGCAACTGGCAACGCAGTCGTTGTCGATTGCCAACCAGGCGCCGCAGTCGATCCTGTCTCTGTTCCGCTAAGTTCAGGACCCTGGCCGGGGCGTGGAGACGCGCCCCGGCTTTGACCGCCGTAAGACGGCCTTTTGGAAGGATTTCAAGTGACACCGCAAACTCTTGCACAACGCGTCTATGCGCAGACCGCTGCTCCGACGCGCACACCGCGTGATACGGAATATGAGGCGATTTCCAAGATCACGCATCGGTTGAAGGCTGCGGCCGCGCGGCACAAAACCGACTTTGGAGCGTTTGTTCAGGCTTTGCATGAAAACCGGAGGCTTTGGTCTGTGTTGGCAAACGGGGTCGCCGATTCCGATAACGCCTTGCCGAATGACCTTCGCGCCCGGATTTTCTATCTAGCTGAGTTCACCGAACAGCACAGCAGCCAGATACTCAGCAATAAGGCTTCGGTAGAGCCCCTTCTGGAAATAAACATGGCCGTTCTTAAAGGTCTTCGGCAAATGGGTGCGAATTGATGGCGGGTTTGGTATTGAAGCTAGCACCAAAAGAACGCGTGCTGATTAATGGTGTAGTTGTGGAAAACGGCGATCGTAGAAGTCGGTTTTCAATCATGACACCACAGGCAAATGTCCTGCGTTTGCGCGATGCGATACATCCTGATGAGGTGAACACACCCGTTCGCAGAGTGTGCTATGCGACGCAACTGGTTCTGTCTGGAGACATGGAAGCTGAAAGCGCCCGCCAACAACTGCTGCGTCGGGTGGAAGAGTTGAGCCAAGTGTTTACGGATGCGGACAGCCGCAGAGTTTTGGCCGAGGCAACCGAAGCCTTGTTGGCCGAGCAGTATTACAAATGCCTTAAATCCCTGCGTGCTCTGCTACCGCGAGAAGAGCGCCTCATGGCCTACCAGCAATGACCTTTCAGCCGGTCATACCCTCAGGTGGCATTGTTGGCTGGCGGTTCCTTCAACGCACCTACGAAGGCCAGTTGAACAGCTTTTCCTCTTCGTCGGTCAATGAGCGTGAGGCGACGTATTTCCGGGAAAACATCGGCAAGGTTCAGACGGCTGAAGATCTGGTTTCTGACCGCCGGCTGCTACAGGTTGCCTTGGGCGCATTTGGTCTGGAGAGCGACATCGACAACCGCTATTTCATCCAGAAAATCCTGTCAGATGGAACGAGCGCAGATGATGCATTGTCCAATCGCCTATCTGATAAAAGATACCGTGAATTCTCTAAGGCATTTGGACTGGGCCCTGGCGAAATTCGAAGAACCATTCTTTCGACATTTATGGAGGATATTGCCCGGGACAACGTGACCTCACGCTTTGAGGTCGCCGTGGGTGAACAGGACGAGTCAATGCGCATATCCCTGTATGCACAACATGCGCTGGCTGAGTTGGCATCGCAAGACAGCAGTGGTGACACGAAATGGTTCGACTTGATGGGCCTTCCGCCGTTGCGAAAGATGATGGAGACGGCGCTTGGGCTGCCCTCAAGCTTTGGTCAGTTGGACATCGACAAGCAGCTTGAGGTGTTCAAGGATAGGTTGTCGAACCTGACTGGATCTGACGATTTAGCGCAGTTCGCGGATGAAGAGGCGATCGGGGATTTGACCGACAGATACCTTGCGCGCAGTCAGATCACGCAGCTTCAAAGCACAATTTCCCCGGCCCAAACCGCGTTGCTTCTGCTGGGCGGATAATGCTGTCCCTATCGCAAGATGCGTGAGTATCAAACGCAACTTCGCGCGACTATCCGTTCAGAATCGCGTCCGCCGAGGTTTTGAGCGCGTATGAGCACACGGGTTGTGACACGTTGTGCAGCTTGACCTCTCCAAGTGGCAAAGCGTCTGTACAGGCCGGCACGATGTCTTTGGTCACAACAATCCTGTGATTTACGATCTTGCTGTATTCCCCAAGTCGGGCGGCGACGTTCGCAGCTTGTCCGATCACGGTGAAGTCCAACCGTTCGCGCGACCCGATATTGCCGTAGGTTACGCGCCCATAGGCGACGCCAATCGAACAATCGCAATGCATGTCGGACCCAGACTTGCGCAGCTCTCCTAACCTTTCAACGATTCCAACTGCTGATCGCTGCGCGTTTTCGCGGGCTAAAGCAGAATCTTCGCCTGCCGGGAATACAGCAAGAACAGCGTCCCCGATGAATTTCAGAACTTCACCACCGTTTTCGTCGACGATGTCCGAGACCGTTTCAAAGAAGTCATTCAGCAGATTGATATAGGCGGCGCGGCCCAGCTTTTCTTCCAACAGGGTAGAATTGCGCAAGTCGCAGAACATGATGGCTGCATCAATCTCATCCCCGTCGCCACGACGGATTTCTCCGCCCAGGACACGCGCTCCGGTCCGCTTTCCGACATAGGTTTCCAGCAATACCTGGGCGTTTTCGCGCTGCATGAAGACTTCGTAGAACCGGGCAATCACCGAGGAGCATTCGAACACCAGCCCAAGATTGGCCGTTGTGAACCCGTCGGGGTGATCGCAAGTCAGCGTCAAGACATTGGTGCGCCCGTCTGAAAATGGCAGGGGCATCGCGACATAGTCAGTCGCCCCTTTGGCGCGCAGGTCTTCCATGATTGGAAAGCTGTGCTGAGGGTTCTCGTCATTCAGCCTTTGGCGCACGCCGCCCATACCGTTGGACACGTGGCGCAGAGGGCTGTTGATATAGGCGGGGTGGTCGTGGATTTCATAGGTGGGCACATTGGTCGAAATCTCGGCCTCACCTTTTTCCCAAATATAGTGTTTGCCCGCGATCAGCGGATGTAGGGACCAGGCAAGGATACTGAGGCGCTGAATGGCAATTCCATGTTCCAGCATCTTCTCGGCCAGCGCTTTGGTGAATGCTTCGGGCGTGCTTAGATCACTGGCCCCCCGCATCAGCCAATCAATCAGCGGCCCGCTGATATTGCCGTCTTCCGGGTTGCGCAGGTTGTTTTCACCCAGCTCAATCCGCGTATATGCGGTGGGCATAAAGCCGATATGGCCCTGGATCGCGGCGCTTTCGGGCAGGGCGTTCTCGTAGGCCCAGACGGAGTTGGCCAATCGTTGATCCGCCAGAACGACATCGTGGTAAGTGGCGGTGCCTTTGAACGGGCAGAATGTCTGAAGTTCGGTCTCATCGCTGAGATCGACATGTACATCCTGACGGGGGATGTAGATCATCGGCGGCAACCGAGTTTCGTACATTACCTTGGCATCAAAGCTTTCAGCCAGAAGGATCTCATCCCGGTAGATTGCGATACGGCCGACAAGTGGTTCGACCGAGATCCCATAGCCTTTGATATTTGGAGTCACGTGAACGTTCATAATCATCCTCCCCGGCACGGGTCTTTATAGGATGGGCGTTTGATCCGTGTTTTCCAAGGGGCAGAGCAGGATTTTCCCAATATCAAATCATCTGAATGACGTCTTTTTCGATCGACAACATATAGCCTTTTTTAGCAATGTTCTTGACCAGCAACTCGCTGACCATCTGATTGCCCAAAGCATCGCGCAGGCGCTTGATCCGCGTCGCGCCAGCAGCCTCGTCACAATCAGCTGTGCTTTTGCCGGAAATCATCGCCTCGATCTGAATGCCGGATAGAACCTCGTCATCCAACCGGGATTCGGCAAGAACTGACAGGGTTTCCATCGCCGACGCTGTCAGTTTGAAATCCATGTTATTGAGATAGACGGTATTCTCTTCCCGGCTGATCAAAAGTGAAGTGACCTGAATCCCAGTGCGCTCAATCTGTGCCATGCGTCGGTTCAACAGCACCAGCATGACCAGAAACACCAGCGCAGCAATCAGCATTGCAGTGGCGAAAACCAGCAAAACAAAGATAACCATGCGGTAACTGGACAATGTATCGGCAAAGGCAGTGCCGGACTGGGCCAGAATCTCGAGTAGGCGAATCTCGGTCTGCGAGGTCAGATCACTCTCGACGAACAGACGTTCGACGCGGGCATTGAACGCGTTTGCATCTGGCAATGTCCACAACAGAAAGGCGGCAGAGGCCACAAGTATGACAACGATTACTGTGATGCCCGCGCCAACCAACCTGACGCCCGAGCGCCGTGCCTCAGTAACGGAGATAGAATTTTCCGGCATTGGCCTTCCTTTTATCCAACCCTTCCGGTCCAAAAACGGACATGACGTTCAGCAGGGTCCAGCCCGAGCCGCGCAGCCGTTGCGCGACCTCTTTTTTGGCTTTTCCTTTGCCGCAGGACGAAACCTGCATGACGCCATAATGCAGGCGCAACGGATTGTCCTGCTTGGCCTTGTAATCGGCATAGCAGTCCGCTGCTGACGCCATGGAACCAAGCGATATCAGGGCCCCGATGGCCAGAGAAGAGAGGATCTGTTTCATAGGCCGCATCCTGCGCATGGCTTTGGTTGATATTCAATAACGCAAAGGGGTTTCGCGGTCTGATATCAGATAACAAAACGGCGTTATTGCTTGTCTGAAGGGGACATCCCCAATGTCGGGTCATCGAATTTACGGACTGTCATCACGTCCACCGAGTACCCGAAAGGACAGCACCATGCATAAGAAATTCATCGCTCTGATCATTGCCTCTGCAGTCGCAATTACCGGCGTTTCCGCATCCCAGGCCCGTGCCGCTGATGCAGAAGATATTCTTGGCGGGCTGGCGGCGATTGCCTTGATTGGCGCTGCCATCCATCATTTTGACAAGCAAGGTGACAGCAAAAAGGTTACCCGCAACTACAACCACGTGTATCAGGCCCCCAAACAGCACATCCAGAGGACCCCCAGGCATCGGCCGAACCATATCCGTCCCTTGCCCGAGCGCGTTGCGCGCTATAGTCTGCCGCAAAGGTGCCTGGAAACCTTCAAGGGCTATGGCAAAAAGCGCCCGCTTCTGGGGACGCGCTGCCTGGATAAGCACTACAAATACGCCAATAGCCTGCCCAAAAAGTGCAAGGTCGGTTTCTGGAATGGCAATAAGGTCAAGCGGGCCTATGAACCCGCCTGCCTGCGCCAACAGGGATACCGCGTCGTTTACAAGTAACACGGTTCGAGCAGGAGTGGTGCCTTAGAAGCATCACGTCGGAGAGGGCAGCGATTGCTGTCCTCTCTTTTTTCTTGCGCAATGGGGGAAAACAGGATTTTCCCAAAACATGACCACACCGGATTATGAGATTGAAAAAGCCGCGCTTGCGCAGGGATATCTGCGGATTGCCGGCGTCGATGAGGTTGGGCGGGGGCCGCTGGCCGGTCCTGTTGTGGCTGCTGCAGTGATCCTGAATCCTGCGGACATGCCCGAAGGATTGAATGATTCAAAGAAATTGTCGGCCAAGCGCCGGGCCGCATTGGATACTGCCCTGCGTGGCTGCGCCGAATTCGCGGTGGCCGAGGCTTCGGTGGCCGAGATTGATGAGCACAACATCTTGCGTGCCTCGCATCTGGCGATGGAGCGCGCGGTGGCGGCGCTGGATCCCCCCCCGGATTATCTGTTGATCGACGGAAATATGATTCCGCGCGGACTGGCCATTCCGGCGCAGGCAGTGGTCAAAGGCGATGCCCATTCCGTGTCGATCGCCGCAGCTTCGATCCTTGCCAAAAACTGGCGCGATCAACTGATGGTGGATTTGGCGCAACAGCATCCGGGATACGGCTGGGAGACAAATGCCGGTTATCCGTCAAAACAACACAAGGATGCGCTGCGAAATCTTGGTGTGACCCCTCACCATAGAGTTTCGTTCAAGCCCGTCCACAATATGTTGTATCAAGAGTAAATCGTAAGCCGCTGATTCAAAAAAGAAATTGACGGCGAATCGTCTTTGACTCATCCTTGTCTCAACCAAATGAGCGCATAAGCGCCGTGGAACTTGAGGCAGCGATATGACAACGACTACCAAAAAGGGCGCGACAGCGCTCTCAGTAAACACGATCCTATCCGGGGACTGCATCGAAGTGATGAACAGTCTGCCCGAGGCTTCGGTTGACCTGATTTTTGCCGATCCCCCATATAATCTGCAGTTGAAAGGGCAACTGCACCGCCCCGATAACAGCCAAGTGGATGCAGTCGATGATCACTGGGACCAGTTTTCCAGCTTTGGCGTCTACGACCAGTTCACGCGGGAATGGCTGAAGGCGGCCCATCGCCTGCTGAAGCCCAATGGCGCGATCTGGGTGATTGGATCGTATCATAACATTTTCCGTGTTGGGTCTGCGTTGCAGGATGCTGGGTATTGGATCCTCAACGATGTAGTTTGGCGTAAATCGAACCCGATGCCGAATTTCCGTGGCAAGCGGTTCACCAATGCGCATGAGACAATGATCTGGGCCTCCAAGCGTGAAGGGGCGAAATACACCTTCAACTATGAGGCACTGAAAGCGTTGAACGAAGGCGTCCAGATGCGCAGCGACTGGGTGCTGCCGATCTGCACTGGCCATGAACGGCTCAAGGATGAAAACGGCGACAAGGCGCATCCGACGCAGAAACCGGAATCATTGCTGCACCGCGTGCTGGTTGGATCAACCAATCCGGGTGACGTTATTCTGGACCCGTTCTTTGGCACCGGGACTACAGGGGCCGTGGCCAAGATGCTGGGTCGCGAATTCATCGGGATTGAGCGCGAAGAAAGTTATCGCAAAGTGGCCGAAAAGCGCATCGCGAAAGTGCGTAAATTCGACCGCGAGGCGCTGGAGGTCAGCGCCAGCAAACGCGCCGAGCCACGCGTGCCCTTTGGCCAGTTGGTTGAACGCGGCATGCTACGCCCGGGCGAGGAACTCTATTCCATGAACCAGCGTCACAAGGCCAAGGTCCGCGCCGATGGGACACTGGTGGGGCAAAATATCAAGGGTTCGATCCATCAGGTTGGCGCCCATCTCGAGAATGCGCCCTCCTGCAACGGCTGGACCTACTGGTGCTTCAAGCGCGACGGCAAAACCGTGCCGATCGACGTCTTGCGTCAGCAGATCCGGTCCGAGATGCACAACTGATAGACCAATACCGCCGGTGCCTGTGGCCTGACACAAGGCACTAAGCCTTGCCCCGCCGATCAACGGCGGGGTCTTTTGTTTCTTTCCCTGATGAGTTCCGATATGAGCCTATTGAAGCAATCGGCGCAGTGTAGGAGCTTTCGCAATGTCGGACACAGCAGCCAGCGAACCTCGGGCTAGGCGGTTCTTTTTCACCCGTCCGAACGAAGTAGAAATCGAGAATAAATACACCGAAGCTGCGCTGGAACGGCACAAGCGCGAGGGGCTGGAGCTTGCTGTCCGGGCCCGCTGGATCGCAATGGGTCTGACTGGCCTTTTGCTGATCTACCTGAACCCGCATTGGGAGGTCCTTTGGTATCATTTCATCCTTTTGCTGATTTGCGCAAATGGTTGGATGATCCGACGGGCAGGCCGTGTGGGGCAATCTCGGACAGAGTTGCTACTAATCTTTGTTGACCTTTTGATTATGACTTTGGGGATGATCATTCCCAACCCGTTCAGCGATGATGTGCGCCCGTTGGCGATGCAATTCCGGTTTGACAACTTTCAGTATTTCTTCGTCATTCTTGCAGCAGGAACCATGGCCTATTCCTGGCGCACGGTGATTGCCATAGGCACATGGACTGCAATAATCTGGACTACCGGATGGGTGATCGCCTGGTGGGTTGCGTTTCCGATTCCCGGCATAAGTGAGAAAGTGGCCGAGGCCTTGCAGGGGTATCCGGATGTAGCCGAGATGTTGGATCCAAATAGTTTCAGATCTTCGATCCGAATCCAGCAAGTGATTGTGTTCTTGATGGTGGCGGTGACGCTGGGCGTGTCGATGCGGCGGCTCAATCATTTGCTGATGACCAATGCTGGGTTGGAACGGGAACGAGCGAACCTGACGCGATATTTCTCACCAAATGTGGTGGAGGAACTGAGCCAAAATGATGATCCGCTCAAACAGGTGCGAAAAGAGAATGTCGCAGTGCTCTTCATCGATATTGTGGGGTTCACCAAATATGCGGCGGGTCGTGATCCTTATGACGTGATCGAGGTGCTGCGTGGATTTCACGCCAGGATGGAGGCCGAAGTGTTCCGCCATCATGGGACATTGGACAAGTACTTAGGCGATGGTCTTATGGCAACTTTCGGGACCCCGGTGACGACACCGTTGGATGCGACCAACGCGGTATCCTGCGCGCGCGGCATGGTGACTGTGATTGACCGGTGGAACATAGAACGTAGACGTGCCGGAGAGCCCGAGATTCATGTTGGCATCGGTGTCCATTATGGCTCGGTTGTTCTGGGGGATATTGGTGCCAACCGTCTGGAATTTGCTGTGATCGGTGATGCGGTAAATGTCGCTGCGAAACTTGAGGCAATGACCCGCGAGCTGCAGGCCCGGATCGTGCTGAGTGATGCGGTGCGCCTGCAGCTTGAGCAGGAAGGGAGCAGTGCCTCCGAACTGACAGCCGAATTTACCGAAAACAAGGGCCACCCTGTGCGCGGTGTCGAATATCCGATGGATATCTGGGTGATGTAGCTCAGGGCTCTCTGGCCGATGGACCATGCATCAAAGACGCAGGGCCAGTCGTTGGGCCGGGCAGCGCGCCGAGGCGCGCTGCGGTCAGGACCCTGGCATCGGGTTTTGTGACTTGTTGTAGGGTTGCCAGTCTGTGACTTCGGGGTAGTACCGGCGCCGCCAATCCCGCACACGGGGGTTCATGACACGCCGCCAGAGCGGTGGGATCATCGCGGCGATCGTCATCACTGGGTATCCGTAGGGCAGTTGTGGTGCGGTGTTCTGATCGTGATGTTGAAGCAGTGGAAATCGACGGTTGGGTTTGTAGTGATGGTCCGAGTGGCGCTGTAGATTGATCAGCAGCCAGTTCGACGCTTTTTGCGACGCGTTCCACGAATGACAGGGCAGGACGTGTTCGTATTTCCCCTGGCCCAGATATTTTCGGGTCAGCCCGTAATGTTCGACATAGTTCACCAGTTCAAGCTGCCAGATGGCGACGCCGGCCTGAATCAGGAACAGGACAAGGCCGGACCATCCTCCAATCAAACCTGCCAGGGTCAGCATACCACACTGTAACATCCAATACCGCCAGAACGGGTTTGCGCGGTCAGTCCAGGGTTGGTTCTTGCGCGCCAGTTTCTCGCGCTCTGCATGAAAGGCGGAGGCCAGACATTGCCACAGAACGCGCGGATAGAAGCGATGAAAGCCTTCGTTGTATCGTGCTGTTACCGGATCGCGCGGGGTTCCGACATAGCGGTGGTGAACCAGCAAATGTTCGGACCGGAAGTGCGAGTACAAGACCATGGCCAGCAGGATGTCGCCAAGCCCGCGCTCCAGTCGGCCCTTCTGGTGCATCAGTTCGTGGCTGTAGTTGATTCCAATCGTCCCCGAGATCACACCCATGCCAAAGAACAGGCCGATCTTTTCTGGCGAAGACAGGTGAGAGCTGTGCGTCACATACCAAAGCAGCCCGTAAAGGGTCAGGAACTGTACCGGAACCCAGGCTTTGGTCAGCAGGATATACCAGCGCAACATGCTGTCCGGCGTATCTGGGTCCGCATTTTCGAGGTCGAGCCCGGTGAGCTGATCCAGCGCGGCAAATATCCACCATGTTGAAAGCGGCACCAGCAAGACCCACCAGCCACCCACAAAGGCCGTGGCCCAAATCAATGGAATCAGCAAAAACGAGACCCAGAATGGAAGGGTGGATTGCCAGCGAGTCAATGTTTCAGATGCGATCATCAAAAGCTCCGGTCGACGCGGGACAGACTATCCGTAGGTCGTGTTTCAGCATAATGTGTTACTGGTTGCGCCAGAGGTCAAATGCCTTGCGCATGACCGTCGGCAGATCGCTGGGCCGAAAGGCATGTTTATCAAGCAAGATCATGTCCTCCGGTGCCGCACCGGGCGGTAAAGAGGTTGCCCAAACCTGCAGGATCAGGTGGAAATGCGTGAACGTGTGGCGCACTTCGCCCGGTAGAACGCGCCAGTCCGCCGCAAACGGCGCGGTGTCAGACGGCGCATCGGACCATTCGGATCCCGGCCATCCCAGCATACCGCCCAAAAGCCCTTTGTCTGGGCGGCGTTCAAGCAACATCGCCCCGTCCGCTGTCTGGGTGATGTAGACATGGCCATAACGTGTGGGTTTTGGTTTTTTCGGTGTTTTGCGGGGCAGATCGGCCTGGGTACCCGCAGCGTGGGAGCGGCAACGCGTGCGCATTGGACATATCCCGCATGCCGGGGATCTTGGGGTGCAGACAGTCGCACCCAGATCCATCACGGCCTGTGCATAGTCGCCCGGACGCACCGCTGGGGTCAATGCAGCTGCACGTTGCTTGAGTTGTGGTTTTGACCCCGGCAGCGGATCGTGAATGTCGTATAGGCGGGCCATGACACGTTCGACATTGCCGTCCAACACGGTTTCCGGACGATCAAAGGCAATGGCTGCAATCGCGGCGGCTGTATACGGGCCTATGCCCGGCAGGTTCAGCAGCTCATCGTGTGAGTCGGGAAAACAGCCATCATGACTTTCAGCCACAACGCGCGCGCATTTCAGCAGATTGCGGGCGCGGGCATAATATCCCAGACCGGCCCATTCCCCCATGACCTGCTCGTCAGGCGCTGCGGCCAGTGATTCAACTGTCGGCCACCGGGAAGTGAACCGCAGGAAATAGTCGCGCGCCGCTGCCACAGTTGTCTGCTGTAGCATGATTTCGGACAGCCAAACCCGATAGGGGTCAGGACGCATTCCGGAAGACCTATCGGCAGGACCGATGCGCCATGGCATTTCACGGGCATTGCGGTCGTACCAGGCCAGCAACTCATCGCTGAAGTCAATTTCGTGGGTGTCACGCAAGTTTTACATATCTCCTTGTCGGGTTTCGCTGGCGTCCGGTGTTCTGCCCTTTACAATAGAGAGACAGGAGTTGGAAACCAGATGCAGCCCAGACGTTCTTCGACACGCGGATTTAAACGTACTGCGACATTGCTGAACGGCCAGATCAGGCGCGCCGGGGAAAGCCGGGGATTCGCCGTCTCTCGTCTATTGACCCATTGGGCCGAGATCGTGGGGCAGGATGTGGCCTCGATCGCGCGGCCGGTGAAAGTGGGCTATGGCAAGGGCGGTATGGGGGCCACGCTGACGGTGCTGACCACCGGTCCGCAGGCGCCGATGCTTGAGATGCAAAAGGAACAGCTGCGCGGCAAGGTGAATGCGGTTTATGGCTATAATGCCATCAGCCGGGTGCGCATCACCCAGACAGCTCCGACAGGATTTGCCGAGGGGCAGGCCAGTTTCGACCACAAGCCGAAACAGGCGAAACCCACAATCAAACCAGAAATCATAGCCGAGGCAGACCGGGCCGCGCAGGGTGTCCATGATGGCGATCTGCGCGCAGCCCTTGAACGTCTGGGCCGTAACGTTTTATCCAAGCAAAAATGCCGAGAAAGGGCTGATTTATGAGCCGTATTGCAACCGGAATCTGCGCCGCCATCGCCATAGCCGCAGGCGGCTATTGGCTGACGCAGTCGAATTCTACTCCGTCCAACCCGCTGGTTGGCAGCGCCGAGGCACAACAGACCGATCTGGATACCTCGACCATCATCGAAATGGTTCAGGGCTCGGCGGATGCGCCGGTCGAGATCGTCGAATATGCGTCCTACACCTGCCCCCATTGCGCGACCTTCCATCAGGGGACGTATAAAGAGCTGAAGAAGAACTATATCGACACCGGCAAGGTCAAATTCACCTACCGTGAGGTGTATTTTGACAAATACGGACTTTGGGCCTCGATGGTCGCGCGCTGCGGCGGCCCCGAGAAGTTCTTCGGCATTTCTGATCTGATCTACAAGGATCAGTCCAAATGGACTCGCGCCGGAGGACCTGCGGAAATCGTGGACGAGCTGCGCAAGATCGGACGTTTGGCCGGAATCAGCAACGACCAGCTTGATGCCTGCCTGCAGGACGGAACGCGTGCGCAGACGCTGGTGGCCTGGTATCAGGAAAACGCCGAGCGCGACGACATCAGAGCAACCCCATCCTTTATTGTGAACGGCAAGAAGGTCGACAATCAGTCTTACGAAGAATTCAAAAAGCTGATCGACGCCGAACTGGGCAGCTAAATCCAAACACGACCGGCCTGTCAGGGCCGGCCGCCTTCAGGGCGAAGGCGCGACCTGCAGTAGCAACTGTTTGACCCGGTCGCCCTCGTCCATATTCAGCCGGACGGGCAGGGTGATGACTTTGCTGCGAAAGGCGGCTGGCAGGCGGACCGCATCTTTTTCCGTCGTGACCATCTGAGCGCCGAGCAGGTGCGCTTCATTCTCTAGCCGTGTCATCAGGGCCGGTGTCAGGGGCTGGTGATCGTCCAGCGCTTCGGCCCGCAGCAATTTGGCGCCCTGTTGGCGCAGGGTGGCAAAGAACTTCTCCGGATGGCCGATACCGGCAAAGGCGAGAACCGGCGTGTCCGTCCAATCCATTCCTGTCTGCAGCGGTTCGACCGCACCGGTCGCATGTGGAACCGTCAGATTTCCCCCCCAGCGGGCGGCGAACTGTGTCTGCGCGTCTGTACCGCCCAGCGACAGCACCAGATCGGCCCGTTGCTGCCCCACATCGACCGGTTCCCGCAGTGGACCCGCAGGCAGGCACAATCCGTTGCCGAACCCCCGCTCGGCATCCACCACGATGACCGAGAAATCCTTGGCGACCGAGGGGTTCTGAAACCCGTCATCCAACAGGATTACGGTTGCCCCGGCCTGGGCTGCGGCTTTTGCGCCCTCGGCGCGGTCCTTGGCCACCCAGACATCCGCAAATGCGGCCAGCAGCAGCGGTTCATCCCCGACTTCTGCCGCCGTATGTTTGCCAGGATCGACGCGCACAGGTCCTGTCAGTGCGCCGCCGTGGCCTCGGGTGACAACATGGGTCTGATGCCACGCGTCCCGCAGCTGTTCGATCATCCAGATCACGGTTGGTGTTTTGCCGGTCCCGCCTGCATTCAGGTTTCCAATGCAGATAACGGGGACGCCTGCGTTGAAACCTGTTTCCGAGGCCAGCCTGCGGGCTGTCGCCGCCGCATAAACCCGTCCCAATGGGGACAGCAGCCGGGCCCTGAGGTCCAACTGATCCGGAGCGGTGTTCCAAAAGTCAGGTGCCCGCATCGTCGGTGCTCCGTTCGTCCAGATAGTCCTGTACCAGTTCGATCAGCTGATCTGATTGCGGCGCGCCGTCGGTCACGATCTGCCAGCCTGCCAAAGCCATATCCGCCGCGCGGTCAGGCGCAAGTAACTCTACCACGGCATCCCCAAGTTCGGTTGCGGTTCTGACCGTCAAAGCGGCGCCTGCCTGGTCCAGCTGATCGTAGGCTGTCTGATGCTGGTCAACATGTGGGCCATGTATGACAGCCGATCCCAGGGCGGTCGCACCAAACGGATCCTGTCCCCCGTCGCCCCGTTCGAGCGAGTTGCCGATAAAGGACACTGCCGAAACACGGTACCACAAGCCCAAATCCTCTGGGTCCGAGGACAAGACGACCTGTGTGGTATCTTCAATCATGCCGCCATCGTCCCAGTTGATGCAGCGCAAGTCCATGGCTTCGAGCCGCCGATGCAGTGGGGCGGCTTCCTGTATGTCGGCGACATGCAGGATTAAGGTCAACCGGGGCAGCATCCGCATGGCCTGACGGTGGGCGCTGAGGACCGAGATGAACTCTTTATCCTTCACCCAGGCCGCAAGCCATATGGGTCTGCTTGAAAAGGCGTGATTGGTTTCGATCAGTTCGTCTTCGGGCCACGGAGAAGGGTTCGGACTTATCAGCAGAGGAGGCGCCTCGCTGACCTTGGTGAAGGCGATTCCCAGTTTGCGGATCTGCCGGGCCGTTTCGTTGCTGGTAGCCAGAATTCGTTGAAAGCAATCGAGAGTGTACCGGCTGATATCGGGCAGCCACCGGGTCCCACGCGCGGTGTTCAGGTCGATTTCAGCTTCGATCAGGATCAACGGCACTTCGCGCTCGTGGGCACGGGTAATCACATTGGGCATCAGCCCGCCGCCAACCCAAATGCCAATATTCGGGCGCCAATGGTCCAGAAACACCCGCGCGGCGCCGGTTTGTTCCGAAGGTAGGTTCACAAGTATGTATTTCGCGCAGTCCCACTGACTCAGGTCCGCTTCGGGTGGGGCCGACAGGACAACCGACAGGCCCAGGCGCGACTGCAGCAGTCTGTGGCAGAAATCCATCATCGCGTGAAGGCGACCCGGATTGGCAATGTGAATCCAGATCAGATCTCCTGATGGTCGGGGCACATAGGGTTGGTCCCCGTTGCCGGGTACGCCCCACGAAAGCACGCGATAGGCCGCCAGACTAAGGGATCGCGGTTTGCTCATGGCGCAATGCCCGCACTGTCTGGGTCAATCTGATCCGCCAGTTGCCGGTGCAATGGCGGGTTTGCCGCGATGACACCATTCAGGCGCGGATGTGGGTTGTTAAGGCGCAGTGGGGCGCCAAGCCGGTCCGTACATATGCCACCTGCCTCTTGGACGATCAAATCCCCTGCCGCGATGTCCCATTCCCAGCTGGGGCGCAGTGTCAACATTCCGTCAAAGCGACCCTGCCCGACCAATGCCAACCGATAGGCAAGCGACGGGCGATAGTTTCGACGGAATTGAGGAACCCGGCCCTGACACCAGTGCCGGCTGTCCAGATTGGGTTTCGCGGCCAGGATCTCGGCCGTCGTGATGTCTTGGGTGTCCGATACGACAATCGGCGCGCCGTTTAGTGTGGCCCCTTGGCCCTTGGCCGCCGCATACAACAGGTCACGCAAGGGCAGGTAAATGACCGCCGCCGTCACCTGACCGTGTTCCGCCACAGCCAGAGAATGCGCCCAGGTCGAGGAACCTTCGGTGAAGCTACGGGTGCCGTCGATCGGGTCAATGATAAAAACCCGGTCCCGGGACAGGCGGTGCTGGGTGTCTTCGGTCTCTTCGCTGAGCCATCCGTAACCCGGTCGGGCAGAGGGCAAACGCTGTTCGAGCATCGCGTTCACGGCCAGATCAGCCTCGGTCACCGGGCCTGCGCCATCGGGCTTGTCCCAGCGTTGTGCTTTTGACCCGGAATACCGGGTTGCGATCTTTCCGGACTCGCGCGCGGCTTCAATCAGCAGGGGCAGGTCAGTTGCCGGCAAGTGTCATTCCCTCGATCAGCAGCGATGGAACCACGCGCGACAAATAGGGGCGGGCGTCATTGGCCGGAATGATCCGCAGCAGCATATCGCGCAGGTTCCCGGCGATGGTGCATTCGTTGACCGGGTGGGTAATCTCGCCATTCTCGATCCAAAACCCCGAGGCACCACGGGAATAATCCCCGGTATTGGGGTTGATGGTCGATCCGATCATCGACGTGACCAACAATCCAGTACCCATATCGCGCAGCAGCTCTGCACGGCTGCGCTCGCCCTGAGTCAAGCTGAGGTTCCAGTTGCTTGGGGACGGAGGCCCAGACACGCCCCGCGTAGCATTTCCTGTCGAGGCCATCTTGAGCTTGCGTGCGCTGGACAGGTCCAATGTCCAGCCCGTCAATACACCGTTTTCGATGATCGCCCGGCGTTGTGTGGGCAGGCCTTCGGCATCAAAGGGGCGCGACCCGGACATGCGCCGGCGATGTGGGTCTTCGATCAGCGAAAGATGTTCCGGCAGAACCTGTTGTCCAAGACAATCCGACAACCAGGACGAGCCGCGCGCGATGGAGATACCGTTGCTGGCGCCCAGAAGATGCCCGATCAACGAAGATGAAATCCGTTCATCGAACAGAACCGGATAGACGCCTGTTGCAGGCTTGCGCGCGCCAACCTGCGCAACAGCACGTTCGCCTGCGGTCCGGCCAATCTGGTCCGGGTTGCGCAAATCGCTTTGGAAGGTGCGGCTGTCGCCGTCATAATCGCGCTCCATTCCGGTACCTTGGCCCGAGATCGCTACGCAGGAGGTTGACCGGCTGCTGCGCTCATACCCGCCGGAAAAGCCGTTTGTGGCTGCCAGATGCACCCGATGGGTACCATAGGCGGCCGCGGCGTCCGAAACCTGTGAGACGCCTTCAACCGCCAGCGCCGCAGATTCCGCCGCCAGCGCATCATTCAGAAGATCTTCAGCAGTGGGCTCCGGCGCGGGATCGCACAATTCCAATGCCTGAATGTCCCAATCCCGGATCAACTGAGCCTCATTCGCCAGGCCGGTAAACGGGTCTTCGGGGGCTTCGCGGGCCATAGCGACGGCGCGTTCGGCCATGGCTGTCAGAGTTTCGGACCGGCTGTCTGAACTAGAGACGATGGCCTGTCTTTGGCCCAGAAACACCCGCAGCCCCAGATCGGTACCCTCGGACCGTTCGGCGGCCTCAAGCGCACCGGATCGTACCTCGACCGAGACCGAAGACTCCTCCAGCACAATGGCATCCGCGGCCTCGGCCCCGGCCTTACGAGCCGCATCCAGCAGGTGTTGGCTGATCTCTTCGGGTGTGCGCATCATGTGGCCTCCGGTCTTGTTTCTTTGGACCTATCGTCCGCCCGTCCGTCCCGCAAGACCTGCGGTCATTTTCGGGGTTTTGCAGAAAGGCCAGAAAGGCGAATTTCGCATGTGGCTGCAATAATTCCGCTGTTTTGTCCGTAGCCGTAGGTTAGTAGTTGATCCAAGTGGATGAGAATGAGACGACTGGGCAGGAAGAACGGGCAGGCCAGAACATGCAGAACAATCTATCGCTGCGCGGGGTTGCGATCCCCGATGATCCGCAGATCATTACGCCTAAGGTCAAGCGTTCAATCCTGGCCGAGCGTTACGAAAAAGACGAAGTGACCGGTCTGCCGAAATTCATCGACGCGAAGGATCGAGTGGTAGAGCTGGGCGCTGGGATCGGCTTCATCTCGTCCTATCTGGTGACACAACTTGGTGTACGCCACGCAAAGTGCATCGAGGCGAACCCGACGCTGTGTGAATTCATCGGCCGTGTCCACAAGGCAAATGACATTGCGAATGTCGAGGTGGTGAACGCGGTTGCTCTCGGCGATACACGGGTTCCCGGAACCGCCCGATTTTACATACGTGAACCGTTCTGGTCCTCATCTCTGGACCCTGATCCGGACTATGTCAGTGAGGTCAGCGTGCCGGAACGTCCTCTGTCAGAAATTCTGCGGGACTTTGAAGCCAACGTGCTGATCGTCGATATCGAAGGGGGCGAGAAGTTTCTGTTCGACGGGGTCGATCTTGTGAATGTCCAGAAAGTCTATCTTGAGGTCCACACCCGTAAGATCGGATTGCATGGGATCAAGGCTTGTTTCGATCATCTTTCGGCACTTGGGTTTGCCTACGATCAACGTGTCAGCAGCGGTGGGTCGGTGCTGTTCCGGCGTGTTCGCCGGCGCTCGTCGTAAAAGGGAAGGCAGCCGGGCCGCCTTCCCTGTTTCTTTTATTTGATGCGCTGTCCATTGGCCAGAATTTGACCATCTTCCTTGAACTCGATTGTCGAATTCAGCGTGTCGGGCTCTTCCCCTGGCACTGCCATGAGACCCATCATCATTCGCGCGCCCATTGCGTCTTGCTCGGCAATCAGACCCATACCGATCAGAGTGTCGATCAGGGCATTCGCTCCAACCAGTTGCAGGTTCGCAACGCCAGCGGGCGTCGGCAGACCGCCCAGTTCCTCAGTGTTGGAATTGTCGAAGGTGAAGTCGCCATCGCCGGACAGTTCCGCACCGACCATAGAGACCAGCAACTCGTTGATTGTCAGAGAGTGCAATTCACCCGGCGCTTCGTCCGCAAACTCAAGCGCCTCTACGGCCTCGGGGTCAAAGAAGTTGGTCAGCACTTTGGCCGTACCGGAAAGGTCCAGCGCAATCGTGGCCGGATCGCGTGGCAGGGCGGCTGCGGGGTCAAAAATGCTCCACAGTACGTCTGACATAGTGAAGTCCGTCAAGTTTATCGCCAGCCCAAAGGGTTGAATCTCTTCGGATTCCTGTACCGGGAATTCGAACTTGAAACCGCCACTTTCCATGGCAATTTCGATTGGAAAGGGCAGTTCCGCCGTAGTTACAGCAATCTTGGCGCTGTTTTGTTCGACGTCATAAGCAATTCGGTTCGCGTCGATGCTGCCGGAAAGCCGTCCACCTTCGGATTCGCTGGCCATCGAAAAGTCTTCGCCTTCGCTGCTGCCCGCCATCGAAGACTGGCCCGATCCGTAAGTAAAGAGACCCGAGAAGGCAAAGCCAGCGTCATAGAATGCCTGCGGGTCAGAGAAATTGAAATCTGAAGGGATAATGCTGGTGCCGTCGAAGGCCAGATCGCCAAGCGTGCCGTCGAATTTCCCGGCGTCTTCGCTTTCGGGATCCTGAAATGCCAAGCTGTAGGTCATCTCTGATGCGGTAAAGCTTTGGTCGATATCGCGGTTTTCGCCGATCTTCATTTGCGAGCTGCCGCTCACATCTGCCATTTCAAGGTAGCCACCAACCACTTCGGGCGGCAACGTTTCACCGTCGACTTCGATGTTACCCAGTTTGATTCCAAGGCTGTCTGCAGAGTAATCGTAAGTCACATCATCCGGATCGCCAGAGACGGTCATAACAAGCCCGCTGTGGACGTATTCGATATCGACTGTAAATGCCTCGTCCTGACCATCGACATTGCCGGTGACGGTCATGGGGAAACTTTCCGGGACACCAATATTGACGCTACCGTCGCCATTGTCGGTGAGGGTCATTTCAGGCATGGCCATGCTGAACGATCCCTCTTCTTCCGGGAGGTCCATCGACATCGTCAGGTTTTCGATGGTGATACCATTGCCGGTATCTGTCTGGTCACCTGAAACAGTATAGCCCATCTGCGCCAGATAGGACTGCCAGTCATCCCAGACTTCCTGTGGAGTAACGTCGGCAAGCGCCCCCTGCGAAATGACAGTGTAGGCCAGAACTGCGCCGCAGGTGCGGCGGAGAAAAACGGACATCATAGAACCCTTCTTGATCAAATTTGCGCGCATGGTGATGCCGGTGGCGGCGGGCGTCAAGGGGGAAGGGCTGGACCCATTCCCCGTTCGCAGGATAGAGGTTCATTAATTCTCAGGACAATGGAGGTACTGGAACCTTATGCAGGGGAAAACCGTACTGATCACTGGGGCCAGTCGCGGCATCGGGGCCGAGGCAGGGCGCGTATTTGCCGCAGCAGGGGCTAATGTCGTGCTAGTGGCGCGTAATCGGGATCAAATTCAGGTACTGGCGTCGTCGCTTGGTGAAAACGCTATTGCACTGGCCTGCGACGTCAGTGACTTCGCCCAGGTCGAGCTGGCCGTGGCAGAGTGCGTAAACAAGTTTGGCGGGCTGGATGTTCTGATAGGCAATGCTGGTGTCATTGACCCGATTTTCCATTTATCCAGCGCCGATGTCGCGTCCTGGGGTAAAGCGATCGACATCAACCTCAAGGGCGTATTTCATGGAATGCGCGCCGCGCTGCCGGTCATGCGTGCCGCGGGTGGCGGCACTGTCCTGACGGTCTCTTCCGGTGCGGCGTCGAACCCAGTCGAGGCCTGGAGCCATTATTGCGCCTCGAAGGCAGGGGCCAAGATGCTGACGGAATGTCTGCATCTTGAAGAATCCTCCCATGGGATCCGCGCCATGGGCCTGTCGCCCGGCACGGTTGCAACCGATATGCAGCGGGTCATCAAGGCCAGCGGGATCAACGCCGTCAGCCAGTTGGATTGGACCGATCATATCCCCGCCGATTGGCCGGCGCGGGCGCTGTTGTGGATGTGTTCGTCAGACGCGGATGAGTTTCTAGGCACCGAAATTTCGCTGCGACGTGAGGATATTCGGCAAAGGGTTGGATTGACGTGATTGAATTGAACAAGGCGGACGGGCTGTGGACAGTCACGCTCAACAACCCCGACAAGGCAAATGCGCTGACCGGTGCGATGCTGACCGAGCTGTGCGAGATTGCCGAGGCCGCGACCGGCGCAAGTGCGCTGATCCTGACCGGGGCTGGCAAAGTGTTCAGCGCCGGCGCCGATCTGGAAGAGGCGCGCGCCGGCCTGGCGACCTCGGATCTGTGGGAGCGGTTGTCGGCTGCTATCGCCGCGTTACCCTGCCTGACGGTTGCCGCACTGAATGGAACGCTGGCTGGTGGGGCCAATGGCATGGTTCTGGCCTGCGATATCCGCATTGCCGTACCGGAAGCCAAGTTCTTTTATCCGGTGATGAAGCTGGGTTTTCTGCCACAACCCTCCGATCCCGCACGCATGGCGGCCCTGATCGGTCCGGCTCGGACAAAGATGATCTTGATGGCCGGGCAAAAGATCACTGCGGATGAGGCTTATGCCTTTGGGCTGGTCGATCGCGTAGTTGCACCTGAAGACCTGATGCAGACCTCCCTTGATCTGGTGGCTGACAGCGTCGCCGCCAATCCTGAAATTGCGACCGGTATCGCGCGGTTATGTTCATGAGGTTGTCTGCCCTGCGTCTGCGCGTGGCTGACACGGATCGTCTTTCCGAGTTTTACAGGGATGCAATGGGTATGACTGCACGCCGGCAGGGCGCAAGCCTTCGATTGGGATATGCCGGGCAGGATGCCGATCTGCTTTTGATGCCGGGCGGCGGTGGGTACACACATGATCGGGGCCAGAGATATTGGAAGATCGGCATCACCCTGCCGGATGTTGATCTGGCTGCCGCTTTTTTGCGCGAAAAAGGCATCGAGGTTTCAGAGCCGGACCAGTTTCTGGATATCGGCTATATGTGCCACCTGACTGATCCCGAGGGTTTCGTGATCGAACTGCTGCAACACGATTTCCGTGGCAATCGCCCGGACGGTATCGCCGATCCCAAGACCCCTTTCGCGGATGCGCGTATTGGACAGATCACCTTGCGCGCCGGGAATATCGCGGCCGAGGATGCCTTTTGTCGTGCACAGGGGATGCAGCTGCTATCTGTGCAGGATGTGGCACAATATGGGTTCGATCTGCACTTTTATGCTTTCACCGACGAGGTTCCCCCTAATGCCGACCTGTGGTCTGTTGAGAACCGCGAATGGCTTTGGAAACGCCCCTATACCACGCTCGAGTTTCAGCACAGCGCAGGTGCTACGTTTGCTCGGACCCCCGATTTCCGAGGGCTTGAGATGCAGGGCCTGACCCAGCCCGGCCATGATGCTTTTGGCGACCCTGTCCTGCCGGGCTGATTACCGACGACGCCGTTTTCCCGGCACTCTGGATCGAAAATCAGGGGGCCGTTTGCGAATCCAGCTCAGAAATCTTTCTAGGCGAGGGTGGGCGCGCAAAGCTTCGATCGTATTGAAATCCCGTGCCAGCTCCGCTTCGGTCAGGGTGGCGTGGATCTCTTTGTGGCAGATCACATGCAGAAAAACCGTGGGGCCGCCCTTGCCCCCTTTCAGTTTTGGGATCAGATGGTGCAGGCTGCCGTTCCCATCGGGGATCGGCCGGTCGCAGAGGGGGCAGATCGGGTCGCGGTCGGTCATATCAGCGTAACGTCGCGCCGCAGGGCGCGAAAGGCAAGAGGACAGCAATGGCACAAGCCGTCGTGATCGGAGGCGGGCCAGCGGGCCTGATGGCGGCGGGTGAACTTGCCGCCGCAGGTCATGATGTGCTGGTGGCCGAGGCCAAACCCTCGGTTGCCCGAAAACTCTTGATGGCAGGGAAGTCTGGCCTGAACCTAACCAAGAATGAACCGCTCGAAACACTTTTGTTGTCTTATGGACCCGCCGCTGAGTGGCTACGCCCTATGGTGGCGGAATTTGATGCTGCCGCCGTTCAGGACTGGGCGCGTGATCAGGGACAAGAGGTATTTACAGGCTCAACGGGGCGGTTGTTTCCAAAGGCTATGAAGGCCTCACCTCTGTTGCGGGCTTGGCTGGGGCGTCTTGATGCGGCTGGTGTGCAAATCAAAACCCGATGGCGGTGGACCGGATGGAACGGCGATGCTCTGGAATTCGATACTCCGGAAGGTCACCGGCAGATTGAGGCTGACACGACGATTCTGGCCATGGGCGGCGCAAGCTGGGCGCGATTGGGATCGGATGGAGCTTGGGCCCCACTGTTGCAAGGGGCGGGTGTCGACCTGTCGCCATTTGCCCCGGCGAACTCGGCCCTGTCAGTAGATTGGAGCGCACATATGCAGCCGCATTTCGGCGCTGCGATCAAATCCGTTGGGTGGACTGCCGGGGATGTGATCAGTCGCGGCGAGGCGACGATTTCATCCAAAGGCCTTGAAGGCGGAGGGCTCTATTCCCTGACGCCCGCTTTGCGAGAAGGTGCGCCGTTGAGTGTTGATCTGGTTCCCGATCTGGATGTAACTACCTTGCAGCAGAAAATTGCAGCCAAGAAATCCAAGACGACGCAGTCGCAATGGATGAAGAAATCTCTGCATCTGTCTCCGCAAAAGATCGCTCTGTATCACGAGATGAACAGGGGAAGCGGTCTGAGTGTCGAAACGTTGAAATCTCTGCCCCTCAGCCACGCGGGGTTGCGGCCAATGGATGAGGCAATCTCAACCGTCGGAGGTGTTCGGCAAGGCGCTTTGGACGAAGGGTTGATGCTAAAATCCAGGCCCGGAATGTTCTGTGCCGGCGAGATGCTGGATTGGGAAGCTCCGACCGGTGGCTATCTGCTAACTGCCTGTCTGGCGACAGGGCGATGGGCCGGGCGATCAGCTGCAAACTGGCTGGCGCGGACCGCTTAACGCGACTTTGCTAGCATCGCCAGACGGATCATGGCACGTTCGACCAAAGCCATGGCTGGGGCCGTTTGCCCAGCTGACCGCAATGACAGATCCGTATCAGTCAGAACGGTCAAAGCGGTCTGCAGTTTGGGTGCCCCCCATCCCTGTGCTTGCCGCAGAATACGATCACGCCGCTTTCCATAGACGGGTGGGCGCAGCTTGCCGACGCCCTGTGCCGCACCACCGGGATCAGCGGCACAGGCGTAAAGCGTTCGAAAGTGCCGGGTTGCTCCGATACACAGGCTGACCGCATTTGTACCTTGCGATTGCAGCCGTCGTATCAGCGGGCTAATCTCTCCGGCTCTGCCTTCGGCGACCACGTTCAGGACATCGTCCAGAGCGGCCTCGGTCGAGCTGGGTGCACAGGCCTCGATATCTTCGAGAGCCAATTCAGTATCGTCTCCGCGCTTGTAAAGAGACAATTTTTCAATGGTTTGCGTAAAGTCCCCGGGGCTGATGGCCGTGGCAAGTTCGGTGATGGCCGACATTGCATCCGGTGGAATGTTATTGACTCCGGCCTGTGCCAGAACCCGTTCAACCTCGGCCCTAGAGGGCGGATCGTCATAGATCCCAACGGCATAGGCTGCGGGATGCGACTCGAATGCCTTACGGATCTTTGAGCTGGGTTTGAGCTGCCCGGCAGTCACGATGATCTGAGCGTCGCCCGTTGCCCAATCCTCGAATGCGGTAATGATGGCTGGGGCGGCGACATCAGTTGCATCTTCGACGAAAACTGCACGTGGGCCGGGGAAGAACCCGACAGCCTTGACCGCGTCCAGCAACAGTGCCGGTTCCCCGCGCAGATCACCACCTGGCATTCGGGTCAGGCGCATTTCCTCTTCGGCGCCTTCTCCCAGCAGGGCTGACAAGACCTGTTGCCGTTTCAAGGCCACACGCATCGCATCGGATCCGTAAATCAACAACCCTGCCTTGCCCGCGTCCGGTTTGGCGAAATACCCCTCAGCCTCGCGCGGGCTGAGCTTCATTGGGTCAGGCCCGGTGCTGCATAAAGGCGGTTCACGATTTGATCGGACAGGATGATCATCAGCCGCTCGGTCGCGTCACGTTCGTCCGCAAGCGTCGAGACGGTTGAGCCTGCAGCGGAATAGCCCACGAAATCATGGATATTTCCTGATACCAGAATCCGCCCGGTTTCAGCGGACCTGAGGGAAAATTCCGCGCGCCCTTCGATTGTATACCGGTTCGTCTCGTTGGTAGTCGTGATCGCTGCAGATTGCGTGGCCGTAGCAACCTTAACATCCAGATCATACAGCTTTTGTGCGCTCGCATCCCGGCCCAGCCGCTGTTCCAAATTCTGGACAAGCAAATAGCTTTCCACGGAATTTGGCTCAGTTACAGCAACTTTACCATGCAATGCTTCACCTGTTCCGCCCGGCGCGTAAACGGGTTGGAACCCGCATGCGGCCGCCAGCAAGCAAGCAGCCAGCGGCATCAACAAAAGGCTTCTGCGATTAAACAACGACATTAACGATCCGACCTGGAACAACGATCACTTTCTTCGGCGCGGCACCGTCCAGTGCCTTTTGCACAGCTTCGGTGCTGAGCGCGATTTTTTCAACCTCTGCCTTGTCCATATCTTTTGGAACGCTGATTTCCGCGCGGCGTTTGCCGTTGATCTGGATCGGCAGGGTTACAGTGTCATCGACCAGCATAGCTTCGTCCGCGACAGGCCAGGGGGCTGTTGCGATCAAACCTTCGCCGCCCTGATGCGCCCAGATATCTTCGGCCAGATGTGGTGTCATCGGCGACATCAACTGTGCCAGCGTCTTTATCGCCTGCTTTTGGGCCGCTGCACCCGCTTTGGATTTTGCCAACGTATTGGTAAACGCATAGAGCTTTGCAATGGCGGCATTAAAGCCGAAGCTTTCAACACCAAGCGTCACGTCATGGATGGCTTTGTGCATCTCGCGCAGCAGGTCTTGATCCCCGTCGCCTTTTGCCTCGGGGTCCATCGCGCCGATCTTGTCGCAGAGGTTCCAGACACGGTTCAGGTGCTTGAAGGCAGCCTCTGCGCCTGATGCTGTCCACTCCACATCCCGCTCGGGCGGTGAATCGGATAACACGAACCAGCGCGCGGTATCCGCGCCGAAGGCCGAGATAATGCTGACCGGGTCGACCACGTTTTTCTTGGACTTCGACATCTTGGCCGAGGGGATGATTTCGACCTCCGTGCCGTCGGCGAGTTTGCCGTCGGTCACATCCTCGGGCAGGTGATAGACCGGACGGCCATTGGCGTCGCGGGTTTGATAAATCTCGTGCGTGACCATGCCTTGGGTGAACAAGGCACCAAAGGGCTCGATGGCCTTTTTCGGCAAATGGCCAGTGATCTGCATCGCCCGTGCAAAGAAGCGGGAATAGAGCAAGTGCAAGATAGCGTGTTCGATGCCGCCGATATATTGATCGACATTCATCCAGTATTCAGCCTCGGCCAGATCGGTCGGCTTTTCCGCGTGCGGAGCCGTAAAGCGGGCGAAATACCACGACGAATCGACGAACGTATCCATCGTGTCGGTTTCTCGCTTGGATGGCGCACCGCAAGACGGGCAGGCGCAGTCGCGCCAGGTCGGGTGGCGGTCCAGAGGATTGCCCGGTTTGTCAAAAGTGACATCGTCGGGCAGGCGGATCGGCAAGTTTTCTTTCTTTTCGGGCACCACGCCGCAGGATTCGCAATGCACCACGGGAATCGGGCACCCCCAATAGCGCTGACGCGACAGACCCCAATCGCGCAGACGGTATTTGGTAACGCCTTCGCCCCAACCCGCTTTTTCGGCGAAATCGACGGTGGTGTTGATTGCGTCATCACCGGTGGCGTCGGTCAGCCCGGCAAAATGGTTTACCCAGCGGACTTTTTCGGTTTTCGGCGGAACGTATGCGGTTTTGTCGACCGGTGTGTCATTATCAAGCGCAAAGAACGTGTCGACGACGGGCAAACCGTACTTACGGCAGAAATCCAGGTCGCGCTGGTCGTGGGCCGGGCAGGCAAAGATGGCACCGGTGCCGTAATCCATCAGGATGAAATTGGCGATCCAGACCGGCAGCTCCCAATTCGGATCCAGCGGGTGTTTGACCTTGATACCAGTGTCATAGCCCAGCTTTTCGGCGGTCTCTATGGCCTCTTCCGTGGTGCCGCCCTTGCGGCATTCGGCAACGAACTCAGCCACTTCGGGGTTTTCGGCTTCAAGTTGCTTGGCAATCGGATGGTCTGGCGAGATGCCGACGAAAGACGCCCCCATCAGCGTATCGGGGCGCGTTGTATAGACGGTGATTGGCTCACCACCATCGACGCGTTCAAAGCCAAACTGCAATCCACGCGACTTGCCGATCCAGTTTTCCTGCATCAGGCGCACTTTTGCCGGCCAGTTCTCCAGCGTGTCCAGCGCATCCAGCAATTCCTCAGAGTAATCGCTGATCTTGAAGAACCATTGCGTCAGCTCGCGCCGTTCAACCAATGCGCCCGAGCGCCAGCCGCGCCCGCCTTCGACTTGTTCATTGGCCAGTACGGTCATATCGACCGGGTCCCAGTTCACCACTGCGTTCTTGCGGTAAACCAGACCGGCCTGCAGCATATCCAGGAACAGCGCCTGTTGCTGGCCGTAATATTCTGGGTCACAGGTGGCGAATTCGCGGGACCAGTCGATGGACAGGCCCAGAGGCTTCATCTGGCTGCGCATGTCGGCGATGTTGCCATAGGTCCAGTCTTTCGGGTGACCACCAATAGCCATCGCAGCGTTTTCTGCAGGCATCCCGAACGCGTCCCATCCCATCGGGTGCAGCACGTTATGGCCGGTCGCAAGCTTGTGGCGCGCGATTACGTCGCCCATCGTATAGTTGCGCACATGTCCCATATGGATCCGGCCAGACGGGTAGGGGAACATTTCAAGCACATAGTATTTCGGCTTGTCCGCCTTGTGGTTGGCGGTGAAGATTCCGGCCTTGTCCCAGGCCTCTTGCCATTTTGCTTCGATTTCTGTGGCCGAATAGCGCGACATCGTGCGGTCCTTCGTAATGAAAACGCCGGGCATGAACCCGGCGTGGTAATATTGCGATTTGAAGCGGGTTGCTAGAGCTTGTTGTCCGCAATGCGCAGCTGACGGGCGCGGGACAGGATTGCATCTTCGATTGCGCGTGTGGTTGCCGCGCTGACCGGTGCACCCCCGCTGGTCTGCAGCGCAACCGACAAGGATCGTGCCGCCAGGGCGGGATCGCTGATGTGAACCGTGGCCCTGTATTGCCGTCCACCACCCGGAGGCGTGCCGTAACCTGTTACGATTACACCGGTAAAGGGATCGACTTCCTGCACAGGCAGAAAGTTAAGGACATCCAGCGAGGCAGCCCACAGATAGCGGTTCACATTGGTAACCTGCTCGGCGTCTGCGGTGTTGAATACATCCCAGATCGTTGAGCGATTCGGATCGTTCAGCTCACGCTCGTCCGAGCGACCGCCATCCACATTGAGTGGCGTTGCACTGGGTTCTGCGTTGCGATTCTGTCCGCAAGCCGACACCGCGGCTGTCACTATGATCAAACCGAAAATTGTCTGCAGGCGCATGTTGGACAGGTTCCGTTTCGTTGGTTTTAGGTTATTCACGTTACTCCTAGACAAGGTCTGGTTCGTCAACAAGCTTAATCTTGTCACATCCAGAGCAGGCTTCGGGGTTGATTCAGTGGGCAAATCAGACTGTGGCATCCTTGCACCAATTCTAGGCCAATGCGCGTCAGTTTTTATGCCAAGCTTGCGTGACAGGGGCAAAAAGGGCGAAACGGTTCCCGTGCTGAGACATGTGCCTAAGCACGTGTCGAGTTAAAAAACTTTTGAAACCGAGGGAAACAAGATGAAAAAAGTTCTCTTCGCATCGACCGCACTGATTGCAACCGCAAGTGTTGCAGCGGCCGAAGTTAAGTTCAGCGGCTACGGCCGTTTTGGTATTGGTTATCAGGAGGACCGCACAGCGGCCACCACCACCACCACTACCACCACCACTACTGCAAGTAGTGCAACTGTTCAGAACGTTAACGTGTTCGCGAACGACACTGACGACGCAATCCTGGTCTCGCGCTTCCGCTTGAACATCGACGGCACAGCCGAAACCGATGGCGGCGTTGAGTTCTCGGCTCGTGTACGTCTGCAGGCTGACGAAGACTCGTCCACCGGCGAAGCCAACTCGGCTGGCCTGAACGGCGCGCGCTTCTCGGTCATCTACGGTGGTCTGCGTGTTGACGCCGGCAACGTTGCTGGTTCTTTCGACAACTTGGCAAACTACTACGGTAACGAGCCTGGCCTGGAAAACTTCATCGGTCAGTATTCTGCCGTTGACTATAGCTTCCTGGGTTACTCGTCGACCGGTTCGGGTTCGAACGCTGTGTTCTTCCAGTACGCAGTTGGTGACTTCGCCTTTGGTGCGTCGTACGACCAAGCAACTATCTTTAACGGTGGTGGCAGCACAACCGACGCGGATCGTTGGGACGTAAGCGCGACTTACACATTCAACAACATCACTGCAGCGCTGGCCTATGGTCAAACTGACGCGGGCACTGGTGGCGACGATCCAAGCCTGCTGGTCTTCACCCTGGGTGCAGAATTCGGCGACTTCTCGGGTACGCTGTTTGTTGCTGACGATAAAACCGAAGTTGACGCCACCGACGGCACTGCTTGGGGTGTATCGGGTGCCTACAATGTTGGCGCAGCGACCACTCTGACCTTCGCCTACGGTGACGGTAACGCTGATGCGGACACGCAGCAGTACGGTATCGGCGCCATCTACGACCTGGGTGGCGGTGTATCGCTGCGCGGTGGTGTAGGTGTCAGCGACTGTGACGTCTGCGACGACTCGACCACACGTGCCGACTTTGGTGCACAGTTCAACTTCTAAGTTGATCTGAGCCGCAAAGTTTAAGGGCAGGTCTTCGGACCTGCCCTTTTCTTTTTGTCCGACATAGTGTTTTTCTTCGCCCATAACTGATCGAGGACCCAAATGTCGCTGCAAGAAATATCTGCCCGGATAACCAAAGCCGAAACTGCCTCGGGGCGGGACGTCGGGGCCGTGAAGCTGATCGCCGTGTCAAAGGTTCAGCCGAATGAGCGTGTAGCGGAAGTGCTTGCTTTAGGGCATCGCTGTTTTGGTGAAAACAGGGTTCAAGAAGCCGTCGGAAAATGGCCGGAATTCAAGCAGCAATATCCAGATGTCGATTTGCATCTGATTGGCCCCCTGCAAACGAACAAAGCCCGCCAGGCGCTCGAGCTGTTCAGCACGATCCATTCCGTTGATCGTCCGAAACTGGCCAGCACTCTGGCCCGGCTTGCGCAAGAGGTCGGCACTTGCCCGGACCTGTTCATTCAGGTCAATACCGGTGAAGAGGATCAAAAGGCAGGAATTCTGCCCACCGAGGCGGATGCATTTATTGCCGATTGCCGCGGGCTCGACCTTCCGATTCAGGGCCTGATGTGCATTCCGCCTGTCGAGGAAGAGCCATCTCTGCATTTCGCCTTGCTTGCCAAGATAGCTGAACGCAATGGTCTGAAAGGGCTATCCATGGGGATGAGCAGCGATTTCGAGCAGGCCATTGCACTTGGCGCTACCCATGTGCGCGTCGGCTCGGCCATTTTCGGTGAACGAGTTAAGCCTGAGGGATAATCAACCGCGTGCCTGGCTCGATTCGACGTGCGATCCACCGCAGATGGTCGCGCCGAAAGGCAACGCAGCCTTCTGTAGGAAAACCGGGCCGTCGCCATTGATGCAGGAAAATTGCTGAACCGCGCCCAGCCACCGCATTGGGCCAGTTCCAGTCAGTGATCAGAACCAGATCGTAAAGCGGGTCCGCGCGGCGGAGTTTTTCGTGGCTGAAAGGATAAGGTGCGCTGACCATATGATTGTACTGCGTGTCTTGCACATCATCTGACCAGAGGTCCTGAGGACCGATTGGGATGGCCCAAGGCGACGGTCTTGCGAGCCGGTCGGGCCGGTACAGCATACCAACGATGTTGAGACAGCCGGTCGGCGTGGCGCCGTCCCCCTCACGCTTGCTGTTGCTTAACCCACCTTTCCCGATCGAACAGGGGAAATACCCGCCGCGAAAACGAACGCCGTGTCGGGTTAGAACCAGATCTGCGGGTGTCACAGCAAATGTCCCGACTTGGCTGCTTTGGTGGCCAGATAGTCGCGGTTATGGGCAGTTTCGCCGACTTTCAGCGGGACGCGCTCGGTGACGGCGATGCCGGTCTTCTCCATCATCGCGATCTTGGCGGGGTTGTTGGTCAACAGCCTTACGGAACTGAAGCCGAGCAATTTCAGGATGTCCGAGCCCAGACGGAAATCGCGCTCGTCATCCTCGAACCCGAGACGGTGATTGGCCTCGACTGTATCGAACCCTTGATCCTGCAGGAAATAGGCGCGCATCTTGTTGGCCAAGCCAATCCCGCGGCCTTCCTGATTCAGATACAGAAGTACTCCTGCCCCTTCAGACCCCATCTGGGCCAGGGCCCCACGCAGTTGTGGCCCGCAATCACATTTCAAGCTGCCCATCAGATCACCGGTGAAGCAGGCCGAATGCAGCCGAGCCAATACCGGTTTGCTGCGGTCGGGGCGGCCGATCTCTATTGCGTAATGTTCCTCGCCGCCATCTTCAGGGCGAAAAACGTGCAGGCGCCCGGCTTCGGATACCTCCATCGGCAGTCGGGCGGCCACGACCTCATTCAAAAGGCTTCGATCCGACAGATGTGGCGCGGCGCGGGTATGGTCAATACATGTCAGGCCATGTGCAGTAGCGAAGGTTCGACCATCTTGAACAGGAACAACGATTGCCGCCGGCAGAAGGTGGGCTGACTTGGTCAAAGCAATGGCAATGCGATGCAGATTGGCGTTGCCCTGACGCTCTGTCATCAGTGGGCCTTTCATAGGCGCGTTCAGATCGTCCGAGGGATCGGCCACCGCCTGCACCCAGGCAACATCGGCATCTGCCGGAACGATCACACGCGCCAGGTCACCGTCATAGGCCCGTGCCTTTAATGTCTCGGCCCGTCGGACAGTCACTGCGACTACAGGATCGCCACCCAGACCTTGCAAGTCGGCAAGCCGCTGTGCGCTCAGCGTTTCCGACGCAATGGCCAGTACGCTAAAGCCGGTGTCATCCGTCAGGGCGACCGGCAAGCCCATGCGCAGGTCAGCCCGTGCCCGAGCAAGCAGTTCCGAGATATCCGGGATAAGACTCATCTATTGTTACCCTGTAACGATCAGCCCTTCATGTAGCCTGATCAAAAGGAAATGTGAAACAATTCCTCATCCTGGGACACGAGGGCGTGAAACGGTTGCAGCAAACCTTGTTGATTGCATCTTTCGCGCGCAAGTGGTGGAAAAGGGCTTAGGAGGACCGGATATGGCACAGCTAAAGAAAATCCTGCTAGTGGATGATGATGAGGATCTGCGCGAAGCGTTGAGCGAACAGCTCGTGATGACCGAGGATTTTGATGTATTCGAAGCGTCGGACGGGGCATCAGCCATGGAGCGGGCTCGCGAGGCGATTTACGATCTGGTCATTCTGGATGTTGGCTTGCCCGACACGGATGGGCGCGAGCTGTGCCGCCTGATGCGCAAGCAAGGTGTGAAAAGCCCGATTCTGATGTTGACCGGTCATGACAGTGACGCGGACACCATCCTGGGTCTGGATGCCGGTGCCAATGACTATGTTCCCAAGCCGTTCAAGTTTCCGGTTCTTCTGGCACGTATCCGTGCACAGCTTCGCCAGCATGAACAATCAGAAGACGCGGTATTTGTGCTCGGGCCTTATACTTTCAAGCCGGCGATGAAGATGCTGATCACCGACGAAGACCGCAAGATTCGACTGACCGAGAAGGAAACCAATATCCTCAAGTTCCTGTACCGGTCCGCCGACGGTGTCGTCGCCCGTGACATTCTGCTGCATGAGGTCTGGGGCTATAATGCCGGTGTCACCACACATACGCTGGAAACTCATATCTATCGCCTGCGTCAGAAGATCGAGCCCGATCCATCCAACGCGCGCCTTTTGGTCACAGAATCGGGTGGATATCGCTTGGTATCGTAACTTGATGTGGATTGACTTGGATCAAAGTGATACCCTGTAGACATCTTTAAGTTACTCCCAACCCGTACATGTCCGGGTAATGACATGTACCTCCCTGTTGGACTGCCGGGCCTGATGGCCCGGCCTTTTTTGTTTGTGCTGCAAAATGTTTTGCGGCTCCTAGCGGATTGCGACAAAGTATATGTTCATGTAATGTTCTATTTCTGGAGTGCAAAATTGGAGGCGAAAGTGATTCATGGAAGTTGCCTGTGTGGCGCCGTAAAATTCCAACTTACCAGTGAACCTTCGGTTATGGGAACATGCCATTGTTCGCGTTGTCGGAAGGCAGGTGCAAGCACTGTTGTCTTCGTCAAGAAAGATGATGTTGTTTGGCTGGACGGTAAGGACCGAGTTGTCACTTACCAACCTGAACCGCCCTATAAATATGGCAGGTGTTTCTGCGATACCTGTGGGACGTCGTTTGGTGAAATTCTGGCTGATGCGGACAGTTTTCCGATTGCGGCCAATGCGCTGGACACTCCGTTTGATCTGAAAGTCCAGTTTCACGAATCCGTATCTGAGAAACCGCATTGGTACGAGATTTGCGATGATGCGCCCCAATCCTCAGGGCATCCGTCCTGATAATTTCTTTTACGATGGTACCTGTGAAAGCACCGCGTTAGGGTGCGCCAACCGCGACAGAGGAATTCCCTATGCCTTTTACTCTTGCCACATGGAACATCAACTCGGTCCGCCTGCGCGAGCCTATCGTGCTGAAATTGTTGCGCGAAGAGGCGCCGGATGTTCTGTGCCTGCAGGAATGCAAGTCTCCGGTGGACAAGATCCCCACCGAAGGGTTTGCCGAACTGGGTTACACTCACATGGTTGCGCGCGGGCAAAAGGGCTACAACGGCGTTGCGATCCTGTCTCGCCTGCCGATGGTCGAGGCGGGCGACATGGATTTCGCAGATCTCGGCCATGCGCGCCATATCGCGGGGCGGCTGGAAAACGGCGTGACGATTCACAATTTCTATGTCCCTGCGGGCGGTGATGTGCCGGATCGTGAGGTGAATGAGAAATTTGGCCAGAAGCTGGATTACCTGACCGATATGCGTGACTGGTTCCACGCGGAAAAGCCCGAAAAATCCATTCTGGTTGGTGATCTGAATATCGCTCCGCGTGAGGATGATGTCTGGTCGCACAAACAGTTGCTCAAGGTCGTTTCGCATACACCGGTCGAGGTCGAGGCTTTGGCCGAAACGCAGGACGCAGGCGGTTGGGTCGATGTCACCCGGCAGGACATCCCCGAAGGGCAGCTTTATAGCTGGTGGTCCTATCGCGCGCGGGATTGGGACGTGGCCGACAAGGGGCGGCGGCTGGATCACGTCTGGGCGACCCCGGATATCTCGAATGCAGGCCATTCCAGCCGCGTTCTGCGCAACGCGCGCGGATGGGAAAAGCCCAGTGATCACGCCCCGGTCTTTGCGACCTTTGACGTCTGACGTAAAACTCTGCCCTTGGTTTCCGGGTCAAGCGACTGCATATAGAGCGCAAGTTTAATCGAAAGAGTGACAGCCATGGACCTTCTGAACGGCGCAGACACCCCCGCCACCGATCTGATCAAGGACGGGACCGAAGCCACTTTTATGGCGGATGTGGTCGAAGCCTCGCAGGACGTGCCGGTCATCGTTGATTTCTGGGCGCCGTGGTGCGGCCCATGCAAAACGTTGGGCCCGCTGTTGGAAGAGGCTGTGACCGCCGCCAAGGGTGCGGTCAAGATGGTCAAAGTCAATGTGGACGAAGCACAGATGATCGCTTCACAGATGCGCGTTCAGTCTATCCCGACCGTGTATGCCTTTCACAAAGGCCAACCGATCGACGGATTTCAGGGCGCAGTGCCCGGATCCGAGATCAAAGCATTTGTAGATCGCGTGATCGAGGCGACAGGTGGCGAAAGCCCGGGTGGTCAACTGGACGATGCTGTCGAGGCTGCCGAGGAAATGCTGACCGAAGGTGCCGCAGCGGATGCCGCTCAGACCTTTGCTGCCATTTTGGGTGAGGATCCGAACCACGCCACCGCTTATGGTGGGCTGGTACGCGCGCATATCGCCACTGGCGATTTGGAGCAGGCCGAGGCAATTCTGAACGGGGCCCCGGCGGAGATTTCCACATCGCCAGAGCTTGAAGCCGCAAACGCACAATTGGAACTGGCCAAGCAAGCTGCAGATGCCGGCCCGGTGGCCGAATTGACCGCAGCGGTTGAGGCCGATCCTGACAATCATCAGGCACGGTTCGATCTGGCGCAGGCCCTGCATGCCAATGGCGAGGTTGAAGAGGCGGTGGCGCAGCTGCTGGAAATGTTCCGCCGTGACCGTGAATGGAACGAAGGCGCGGCCAAGTCTCAGCTGTTCACGATATTTGATGCGCTCAAACCCAATGATCCGATTGTTCTGAACGGGCGGCGCAAGCTCAGCTCGATGATATTTGCCTAATTCTGGATCAGGGCTACACTCGGGTACATGATGCATCCCGCTGATCTGCCGGAAACGGTATCCGTTTTCCCTTTGCCCGGGGCGCTGTTGCTGCCCCGATCGCGCTTGCCGCTGCATATATTTGAGCCGCGCTATCTGCAGATGCTGGACGACGCTTTGAAGACCCAGGAACGGTTGATCGGGTTGGTTCAACCGAATCCCTGTCAAAGCAACGAAAACAAGCTGCACCAAATTGGCTGCGCGGGGCGGGTGACGCAGTTTTCCGAAACTGAAGACGGCCGCTATCTGATCACTCTGACTGGCATCTCCCGGTTCCGTATTCAGGCCGAGTTGGATGCATTTACCCCATACCGCCGTTGTAACGTGACCTGGCGCGGGTTTGACCGTGATCTTGGCAAGGTCGAGCACGACGAGGGGTTTGATCGGGTGGGGCTTTTGAAGCTGTTGGAAAAGTTCTTTTCGTCGCGAAAGTTGTCGGCTGATTGGGATATGTTGAAAGACGCGAATGATGAACTGCTTGTGAATTCGCTGTCGATGTTGCTGGATTTTGATCCGGAAGAAAAACAAGCCTTGCTAGAGGCTCCCTGTTTGCGCACCCGACGCGAGACTTTGGTGACACTGATTGAATTCGCCATGCGCGGCGGAGCGAATGAGGAAACACTACAATGACCACCGTTGAACACGCTTTTGACCGCCACATGCTTGAGGCGCTAATTTGTCCGAAGACGCATACAACGCTGCATTATGACGCTGAAAAGCAGGAACTGGTGTCAAAAGCGGCGGGTTTGGCCTTTCCGATCCGCAATGGCATTCCTGTCATGTTGGTGGATGAGGCGCGCGAGCTGGACTAGATCGCCCGACCCTGCAGTAGTTTTGGCAGGTCCCCGGTCAGGCCGGCGGCCTCGCGCACGAAACCGCGACGCAGGCCGGGTAGTGACCCGACGACGCCCATCCCGATATCCCGTCCGATCCGTAGTAGAGGATTGTCGTTGGAAAACAGCTTGTTGAACACATCCGTCGCCATCGCCAAAGACGCGGTATCAAACCGTCGCCATTCCTGAAAACGCTCCAAAACCAGTGGCGAACTAATATCTTCCCCGCGCCGTCCGGCCAGGGTCAGCACCTCGGCCAGAGCGCCCACGTCGCGCAGGCCCGCATTCAGGCCCTGGCCTGCAATCGGGTGCATTCCATGGGCTGCGTCTCCGACCAGTGCCATCCGTTCTCCGATGAAAGAGCTGGCGATGGTCAGGTTCAGCGGATAGGTAAACCGATCTCCGGCCAGACGGATTTCGCCCAGGAAATCGCCGAATCTGGGGCGCAGGACCTGCAGATAGTCCTCCTCGGGCAGGGCGTTGATGCGCTTGGCCATTTCTGTTCGCTCGCTCCAGACGATAGAGCTGCGATTGCCGGTCAGAGGCAGAATGGCCAAAGGGCCGGGTGGCATGAAGAACTGATGCGCGATGCCGTGATGCGGCAAGTCATGTTCGATGGCGCAGACCAGCGCGGTCTGCCCGTAATCCCATCCTGTGCGTTTGATCCCGGCACGTTCCGCTGTGCCGCTGCGACGCCCATCGCATCCGATCAGCAGCGCACCCTTGACGACCGCGCCATCATCCAATGTCAGGCTGACGCCTGTTCCCGAGGTCTGCTGTGACACTACCGTCTTGCCGCTGATCTGGGTAATGGCCTTTTCCGCGGCCATCGCGTCCAGAAAGGCACGGCGCAGGTGGCGGTCTTCGACCATAAAGCCCATCGGACCTTCTTCGATCTCGGCATGGTCGAAATGCATGAAAAACGGCGACGGGCCAGCGCCTGCATGGCCATCGGTGACCTTGATTTCGAGCATTGGCTGGGCGTGTTTGGCAACCCGTGACCAAACCCCAATCGCCTCTAGCAGGCGCTGCGAGGCCAGGGCCAACGCATAGGCTCTGCCGTCAAAAGCCGCATTTTTGCGAACCTTTTCGGCCAGCGCGTCAATGACGGTAACTCTGTGCCCTGTTTGTGCCAGTGCCAAAGCCAAAGCGGGGCCATTCAGGCCGCCGCCGACGATCAGGATATCCGAGCTCTGTTCCATGCTGCGCACTATGCGCGCCCATTCGGGATTGTCCATGTGCGGTCCTGTCGCTACCGTCGCTGGGAATGCAGAAATTGAAGGGGGCAGTGATGCAGGATTGGTTGTCGATGACGGCTTGTGATCTGGGTCGGGGCATTGGCATGGGCCAGATTGACCCGGTTGAACTGACAGAGACCTTTCTGACTGCGATAGCAGCCCACCCGCATCGCGACCGAATCTATGCCCGCGTGACCGAAGCGCGCGCCCGAGCCGAGGCTGAGGCGGCGCAGGAACGGGCCAAGCTGGGATTGCGCCGATCATTGTTGGATGGGGTGCCGATCAGTTGGAAAGACCTGTTCGATACTGCCGGGACTGCCACCGAGGCAGGAACGGCACTGCTGAAAGACCGGGTTCCCAAAACTGATGCAATCGTGCTGCGAAATGCCAGTGCCATGGGCGCGGTATGTCTTGGCAAAACCCATATGAGCGAGCTGGCGTTCTCGGGTCTGGGCCTGAACCCGATCACCGGAACACCGCCCTGCATCGATGATGAGGATGCGGTTCCCGGCGGGTCATCCTCGGGGGCTGCGGCGTCCGTGGCTTGGGGCTTGGCGGCCTGCGCGATTGGCTCGGATACTGGCGGGTCGGTGCGGATACCGTCAGCCTGGAACAATCTGGTCGGGCTGAAAACCACTGCCGGGCGGGTCAGCCTGGAGGGTACAGTCCCGTTGTGCCTGCGGTTTGATACCGTTGGACCGCTGGCCCGCTCGGTCGAAGATGCGACCCATATGCTGGCCATGCTGGAGGGCGGGACGCCAGCTGATTTGCGCGGAGCCAATCTAAAGGGGCGTCGTTTCGCGGATTTGCAGACTGTCGCCAAGGATGATTTGCGCGCAGAGCCGCGTGTCGCTTACGAGGATGCCCTGGATCGGTTGCGTGAGGCCGGTGCAGATATCCTGCCTCTTGAGGTCCCTGAACTAGCCGACGCGATGGGGCTGTCGGGGGTTCTTTACACCACCGAAGCCTATGGCCTGTGGCGAGATGTGATCGAGGCCAACCCAGATGTGATGTATCCCGAAATACTCGAACGGTTCCGTGCTGGACGAAATGCTTCGGGCCCCGATTATGTTGCAGCCTGGTCAAGGCTGAAGGCGTGTCGCGGTGCATGGGACGTGGCCACTGCCGGGTTTGACGCCGTTTTGGCCCCAACTGCACCGATCCTGCCGCCCAATCTTGAACGGCTGATGAGCGATCATGACTATTACGTCACCGAAAACCTGCTGGCATTGCGGAACACCCGGATCGGCAACCTCATGGGGCTGGCAGCGCTGACCTTGCCGACCGGAAAACCGGGCTGCGGGCTGATGATGATGGGTTATCCGGGGTCCGAAGAGGCGCTTTTGCGGCTTGGTTCCGCGGCCGAGGCCGCATTGGCCTGAATGCCACAATCCCCTGATTCGGCACCGCTTTGTCTGGACGAAGCCCCGCCCGGACTGTAACCTGCTTGAAAACGGGGCGAAATGATCCCGATATTGAGGCAGTAGTTATGAATTTCCCCGAGCGGTTTTCGAACCTTCCGGAATACGCATTCCCGCGCCTGCGCACCCTGTTGGATCATCACCAACCGGGCGGTGAAGTGATTCACATGACCATTGGCGCGCCGATGCACGCTTTTCCGGCCTGGGTCAGCGACGTGATTGCGGAAAATGCTGCCGGTTTTCAGGGATATCCGCCGAATGAGGGTTCGGCCGAGCTGCGCGGTGCGATCACTGACTGGATTGCACGCCGTTATGGCGTCACGATGGATCCGGACACGCAGGTTATGGCCCTGAACGGGACGCGCGAAGGGCTGTATAACGCCGCCATGGCGCTGTGCCCCGAACAGAAATACGGACAAAAACCGGTCGTTCTGTGCCCGAACCCGTTCTATCAGGTCTATATGGTTGCCTCGATCTCGGTCGGGGCTGATCCGGTTTTTGTCCCGGCCACGGCGGCCACAGATCATCTGCCGGACTATGCGGGATTGCCCGCGGATGTGCTGAACCGCACTGTCGCCGCTTATATCTGCTCACCGGCCAACCCGCAGGGCGCAGTTGCCACGCGTGAATACTGGGTCGAGCTGATCCGGTTGGCTGAAACATATGATTTCCGCATCTTCGCCGATGAATGCTATTCCGAGATTTACCGCGACACAGCGCCTACAGGTGTTCTGACGGTCGCAAAGGAACTGGGCGCTGATCCTGAACGGATCACCCTGTTCAACTCGCTGTCAAAGCGGTCGAACGTGGCCGGGCTGCGGTCTGGCCTGATTGCAGGCGGGCCGGAAACGATCAAGCGGGTCAAGCAGTTACGCAATTATGCAGGCGCGCCATTGCCGCTGCCGTTGCAGGCCGCCGCCGCAAGGCTCTGGGCCGATGAGGCGCATGTGGACGAGAATCGCGCGCTCTATCAGGAAAAATACGCCATCGCAGACCAGGTGTTTGCAGGCATCCAGGGCTATATGCCGCCCGAGGCAGGGTTCTTTCTGTGGCTGCCGGTCGAGAATGGCGAGGAAACCGCATTGAAACTGTGGCAGCAGACCGGAGTTCGGGTGCTGCCGGGTGCATATCTTTCTCAAGGTGATCCGGGGCAAAACCCGGGCGAGCAATTTATCCGGGTCGCTATGGTGGCCCCAAAAACAGAGATGCGGCAGGGGCTGATCACGCTCCGCGACTGCATCTATTCGTGAGGTACGAGGGCAAAATGGCATCATATAACGCGCGCAACCGCGATCCATTGCTGGACAGCACGACTCAGGCCGCCATCGAAAGGCGCAGCAAAGAGTTGATCGGCATCGCCCTGATCCTACTTGGGTTGGCTTCGGCGGCGATGATCTGGTCCTACACACCGGATGACCCGAACTGGATGGTGTCGACGGATGCACCAGTGCAGAACTGGATGGGTCGTGTTGGTGCCTCGATCGCGGCGCCATTGTTCATGATTGTCGGTTGGGGCAGTTGGAGCATCGCGTTGGTTTTGATCGGCTGGGGTGTGCGTTTTGCCGGGCATTTCGGTGAAGATCGTGCCGTCGCGCGCCTGATATTTGCACCGATCTGGATCGCCATTGTCTCGGTCTATGCGGCGACATTAGTGCCGGGTGAGGCTTGGCGCGTAACGCATAGTTTTGGTCTGGGTGGATTGTTTGGGGATACGGTCATGGGTGCCTTCCTGACCTTGTTGCCCATATCCTCGCATTTTATTGTCAAGCTGATGTCTCTGGCGATGGCTATTGGGATGCTGACGCTGGGCGTGTTTGTTCTTGGTTTCACCAAGGATGACGTGCGCAAGGGGTTCCGCGCCTTCCTGCTGGGGCTGGTCATGTCCTATGACATATTGATGAATCTGCTGGGCCGTGGGGCTGCCGCAACAGCGGAGGCTGCGCGCGAACGTCGTGCCCAATGGGACGAACGCAAGTTGGCCCGCGCCGAAGGGGCCGTGTTCGACGACGAGATTGCCTTTGCGGACCCTGTTTTCAACGAGCCACTTCTGGAAGCGCCCGAACCGGTAAAGACCGGCCTTCTGTCGCGCATTCCTGATCTGATCCGCCGCCCGGACCCTATGCCCGAACCCGAGCTGATCGACCGTGAACCTGTCGCGGGTTACGAGGAAATGCCGGGTGAGGACCGTATCCGTTCAAAGATTTCTGCCGCCGTGCGCAACCGTAAGGTTGCAGTCGGAGAGATGGCTCCTGAGCCCGATCCCGACCTGCCGCTGACCAAAGGGCGGGGCCGTGGACCTGATCCGTTGATCCTGAATGCAGGGCCTGCGGACGAACTGCCGCCCGAGCCGCCAGTGACATCAACCGGGCTGCCGCCCGAACCGATGCTGTCAGCGCAGCCTGAAACAGAATGGCAGGAACCGCTGCATCAGGATTTTGCGCCCGAGCCAGATTTCGATGACGAGGCCGTTTTCGAGGATGACGCCGATGAGATGCCGCAAGCCCGCCCAGCGATGAAAATCCCCGTGGCCGAGCCGCGCAAGCCTGTGGTTGCGCAACCCGTGCGCCGCACCCCGCCGCCCTCGCGCCGGGCCCAGGCCGAGGCCCAGCCCGCGTTGTCGTTCGAGGAAAAGCACTCCGATTTCGAACTGCCTCCGCTGGGCCTGCTGTCCAACCCCTCCAGCATTCAGCGCCATCACCTGAGCGATGAGGCCTTGGAAGAGAATGCGCGGATGTTGGAAAATGTGCTGGATGACTATGGCGTCAAAGGTGAGATCGTCAGCGTCCGCCCCGGTCCGGTTGTCACCATGTACGAACTTGAGCCGGCTCCGGGTTTGAAAGCCAGCCGCGTTATTGGTCTGTCGGATGACATTGCCCGCTCGATGTCGGCCCTGTCGGCGCGGGTTTCGACCCTGCCGGGCCGCTCGGTCATCGGGATCGAACTGCCCAATGAAAACCGTGAAATGGTGGTGCTGCGCGAAATCCTTTCGAGCCGTGACTTCGGAGACGGCAATCAGGCGCTGCCTTTGGCGCTGGGCAAGGATATCGGCGGTGAATCCGTTGTGGCCAACCTGGCCAAGATGCCCCACCTGCTGATCGCGGGAACCACCGGTTCCGGTAAATCGGTGGCGATCAACACGATGATCCTGTCGTTGCTGTATAAGCTGACGCCGGATGAATGCCGCCTGATCATGATCGACCCCAAGATGCTGGAATTGTCGGTTTATGACGGCATCCCGCATCTGCTTTCTCCGGTCGTGACAGACCCGAAGAAGGCGGTTGTCGCCTTGAAATGGGTCGTGGGAGAGATGGAGGATCGCTATCGCAAGATGTCCAAGATGGGCGTGCGTAACATAGCGGGCTATAATGGCCGGGTGAAAGACGCGCTGTCCAAGGGCGAAATGTTCAGCCGCACGGTCCAGACCGGTTTTGACGACGAAACGGGTGAACCGATGTTCGAGACCGAGGAATTCGCACCCGAGTCGATGCCCTATATCGTTGTAATTGTCGACGAGATGGCCGACCTGATGATGGTCGCGGGCAAAGAGATCGAGGCCTGCATCCAACGTCTGGCGCAGATGGCTCGGGCCTCGGGTATCCACCTGATCATGGCCACGCAGCGCCCCTCGGTCGATGTGATTACCGGCACGATCAAGGCGAACTTTCCGACCCGGATTTCCTTCCAGGTGACGTCAAAGATCGATAGCCGCACCATTCTTGGTGAAATGGGCGCCGAACAACTGCTGGGTCAGGGTGACATGCTGTATATGGCGGGTGGCGCGAAGATCACCCGTTGCCACGGTCCGTTTGTCTCGGATGAAGAGGTCGAGGAAATCGTCAACCATCTGAAGCAATTCGGCCCGCCGGATTATATGAGCGGTGTGGTCGATGGACCGACCGAGGAAAAGGCTGATAATATCGACGCTGTTCTGGGTTTGAACACCGGGGGCAACACCAATGGCGAAGACGCCCTGTACGATCAGGCCGTGGCGATTGTGATCAAGGATCGCAAATGCTCGACCTCGTATATCCAGCGGAAACTTGCCATTGGCTATAACAAAGCTGCGCGTCTGGTTGAGCAGATGGAGGACGAAGGCATTGTTTCATCGGCAAATCACGTCGGAAAACGCGAAATCCTGGTGCCAGAGCAATAGGATATTTAATAACAAGGGCAGAGCGCTTATCTGGGTCTTATGAAACAGATTGCTTTTGCCCTTGCACTGACACTGGCCGCACCCGCCGCCTGGGCGGCGGACAAGCTGCCGCTGTCGCAGATATCGAATTACCTCAATGGCCTGAAAACTGTCGAGACGACATTTACACAGGTCAATGATGATGGCTCACTGAGCACAGGAAAGCTGTGGATCGCACGGCCTGGAAAGATGCGGTTCGAATATGACCCGCCAGACAGCGCCGTTGTGTTGGCGCGCGCTGGCACCGTTCAGATATTCGATCCGAAATCCAATCAACCGCCCGAGCAGTATCCGTTAAAGCGAACACCTCTGTCTCTGGTTCTGGCACGGAATGTCGATCTGGGTCAGGCTAATATGGTGGTTGGGCATGACTTTGACGGAACGGCCACTGTCGTGACAGCACAGGACCCGAAAAACCCTGACTCCGGTCGAATTGAGCTGATGTTCACTGGCGATCCGGTTGAGCTGCGAAAATGGGTGATCCACGATAATGCAGGCGGACAGACAACGGTTCTGCTGGGTCAGCTTGAGACCGGAAAGAATCTAAGCAGCAACTTGTTCTCGAATAAGAACAGAAGCGGGTCAGGCAATCGCTGACCCGCTGTTTGTTCAGTAACGACAGCCTGACAGTTGCGCCTGGTACATCCGGGCGCGCGCATCCACATCATTGGCCACGTTCAGCAACCACGTCTTGCTGTAATGGCTGCCGCGGGCATAACCGGTATGGCCTTCATGATAGGCCAGATACTGATTGCGCGTGTCGCTTGGCTGGATGCCATTCCGCTCATAGCTTTTGTTCATGTACCAGCCGATGAAATCCGAAGCGTCCCGAATACGATCCCGCTTGGCCCGGCGTTTGCCGGTTTCGCGCTGATACTCATCCCATGTCCCGTCCAGCGCCTGGCTGAAGCCATAGGCGCTGCTCTGACGGCCCATCGGAATCACACCCAGAACATATTGATGGGGCGTTCGCGCATCGTGGCGATACCGGCTTTCCTGATAGATCGTTGCCATCTGAACGTGAACGGGGATTCCCCATTTCCGCTCGGTGCTTTTGAACGCCTTGATATATTCGGGCCGTTCACGCGCAATGCTGCATGCATCATTCAGCTTGCTGGGTGGCTGGTTGGAACCACCCCCGCAGGATGCCAAAAGCAGCACCCCGAAGAGTACGATAAGAATTCTGCTCATGTGCCTCGTGCCTTTTTTCTTCATTCTAGCGCAGATTGAGCGATTAGGAAATCACAATCGCTACAGAACAATAGCTAGAATTATAGGCAAAGCGCCGACGGACATCAGGGTTGAGACCATAACCAGCCCCGCAACCGCGTCAGAATCCGCCTCGAACCGTTCGGCTAGCAGGTATGAGGTTACGGCAACCGGTGTACACATCTGCACCACCAGAACGCCGAACGCGACGTTATCCAGATCAAACCCTTTTGCGATTGCCCATGCCAGGGCAAAACACACGACCAGTTTCAACGCCGATAGACAGACCGCTTGCCCTAGCTTTCTGGTGGTCAGCCGCGCAATCGCAACACCAAGCGTGATCAGCATCATCGGAATTGCCATCTGTCCCAGCAGGTCCAGCGTATTGGTCACGAAGACAGGTGTTTGCCAGCCCTGCCACAGAAACAGCGCCCCCAGCAGAGTAGCCCAAACCATGGGTTCACGTGCTACCTTGCCGAAAGCGCCTTTTCCCGCCACCAGGTAGATCCCGTAAGTAAAGGAAAACAGGGCGGTAACGGCCAGAAATATCACCGCGAAACCCAAGCCTGCCTGCCCAAATGCGAAAATGGCCAGAGGCAGGCCCAGATTCCCCGTGTTGCCGAATATCAGCGGCGCCAGATAGGTGCGCCTTTCCAGCTTGCTGGCCCGGACAAATACGCCAAATGCGACCGCCAGCCCGACATGGCCTGTGATGGCGGCCAAAGTGAACCGGGTCAGCTCTCCGGGCGGGATCTGGGTTTGCATCAGGGCCACGAAAATCAGGCTGGGCACGGCGAGCGTCACCGCAAGGCGGGTCACAAATTGCAGCCTGTATTCAAAGCCAAGTTTGACCCAGGCAAACCCGATCCCCGCCAAGAGGAAGACCGGGGCCACGATTTCGAGTACTGTCAGTAAGAGGTTCACAGACTGTTTCCCATTATTTTAGATCAATGATTGGCATTCCTATGAGGAAACGGGTAGTAAGACCTTTGGGGGCAAACGTGATGCTAAAGACACAAGCAAAGTACCGGCTGGGCCAAGTCGTCCGCCACAAAAAACATCCCTTCCGAGGGGTGATTTTTGACGTGGACCCAGAGTTTTCAAATACCGAAGAATGGTATCAGGCCATTCCCGAAGACAGCAGGCCGATCAAGGATCAGCCGTTTTATCATCTGTTGGCGGAAAATGACCAATCCTTCTATGTTGCTTATGTTTCTGAACAAAATCTGATTGCCGACCAGTCCGGAGAACCGGTCGAGCATCCGGATATCCCCGATATGTTTGGTCCGTTTGAAAACGGCGCATATCCGTTGCATTTCCATTTGAACTAAAAATGGAAGCGCGGGTGAAACCGGGCCCATACTGTCAATAACCAAGCGCGCACCCATCTTTTCGCGGATCGCTTGCGCCTTGCAAAACGCCGCTCTTCTGGATTCGGATCGCTTGAGCCCCGCCAAGAGGTGTTTCTGAAATCAGAACTTTGTGGCCGATTTCAGATAATTGTTGCGCGACCTTCCGCGAAATTCCGCGTTCCAGTTTCAAGACAGGTCCGTCTGCAAAGGCCCGCGGTGCGTCTATGGCCTGCTGCAGCGCAAACTCATCGTCAGTTAGCAGCGAGACCAGCTTTGCATGTCCTGTGGGCTGAAAGGCACCACCCATCACGCCGAAGGGCATCAGGATTTTGCCTTTCTGTTTCAACATGCCGGGAATGATCGTGTGCATCGGGCGTTTGCCGCCGCCAAACTCGTTCGGATGGCCTGATTGCAACGTAAATCCAGACCCGCGGTTTTGCAGCAGAATGCCGAATTTCTCAGAGGCGATACCCGATCCAAAGCTATGAAAGATCGAATAGATCAGCGATACCGCCATCCTGTCCCTGTCGACCACCGTGATATAAACCGTGTCCTTGTGAATGGCTTCGGTCAGTGGGGCAGCAGCGGGCATGGCATGGTTTGGATTGATAAGCTCTGCCAGCCGATCGGCTGTTGTCTGGTCCCAAAACCTGTCTGCGTGTGTCGTATGATCCGGATCGGCGATGAACCTGTTGCGGGCATCGTAGGCGAGTTTTGAGGCTTCGGCCTCGATATGCAGACGCTCTGCGGATAGCGGATCCATGGATCCGAGGTCAAAGTTCTTGAGGATATTCAGCAGCAAAAGGGCGGTTGCACCTTGGCCATTGGGCGGATGTTCCAGCAGGTCCAAGCCACGATAGTGCCCTGCGACCGGAACTGTGGGTGTGGCAGCGGTCGCGTCCAGATCTTCTGCTGTGTGTACCCCGCCCATGGCCGTCAGGGTCGAGATAATATCTTCGGCGACCTCGCCCGCGTAAAACGCCTTTCGTCCGTATTTGGCGATTCTGCGCAGCACTTCTGCCTGCCCGGCGGACCGGAACATGTCTCCGGTCTTTGGAACGTCTCCTTTCAGCAGATAGTGGTTCCTGGCTGCCCCCTGCAACGTGTTAGCACCCGGGCCCCAATCAAAAGCCACACGTGGGGCGACCGGCACGCCCTGGTCTGCATAGCGGATGGCGGGTTGCAGGATGGCGTCCAGCCCTAGTTTGCCCTCGGTTTCGGCCAGCTGGCAGAACGCCTCGACCGCGCCGGGAATGGTGACCGCATCCGGTGTATTGAGCGGAACTGCAGTCAGTCCCTTATCGCGCAAGCTGCCAGCGTTGGCTGCTGCCGGTGCCCGGCCAGAGCCGTTGAGGGCCCGAACCTCATCTTCTCCGGCGCGGTTGTACAGAACAAAGCAATCTCCGCCCAGGCCGGTCATTTGTGGTTCGCAAAATCCCAAAAGCACTGCCCCGGCGATGGCTGCGTCCATCGCGTTGCCACCTTGCTGTAGAATGCCAAGGGCCGCTTGGGCTGCCAGCGGGTGAGATGTGGCGCACATCCCTTCGGTCGAAAAAACTTCGGATCTGCCTGGTGCCTGAAAATCCCGCATTGCGCTGCCTTCCCGTGTGATCGCGCAGAAGGTATCGCGCGTCCGGGTATTGTCCAGTCAAATCAAAGGGGAAGTTCCTCGGCATCGTTCACTGGGTGGGGGCTGTGACATACGATGCCGAGGGAAGCTATCTGAGCTACAGTTAAGACTTTGATCTTTGTTTGCGGCGCTACAATGGTTCGAAAAGGGCCTTATTGTGACGTTTTATAGCCCTAATCCGGGTCGAGAAAACTGAATCGCAGTGACAACCGGTTGCAGCCTTCGCTACGGTCATAGCGGATTTCACTGGTCAGTTGGTGGATCAGAAACCATCCAAATCCCCCCTCGGGCAGGTCTTCACGTCTTTCCCCCAGAGGTGCAGGTGCACCTTCTGGTACGCGAAAGCCAGGAAGGGGATTGCCGGTATCCGAGATGAGGATTTCCAACCAGTTCTGATGCAGGCGGCAGTGTACCTTTACGCTGGCGGGCGTGGTTCCGGCATAGGCGTGTTCAACGACATTGTTAATGGCTTCGGCCAGGGCAATTCTGACATCAGCCGCTTTGTGTGCAGGCAGCCCTTTGGACGACAGTGCCTGGCTCAACTTGGCAATGCCAGAGCTTGCTTCGACCTCGGTCGCAGCGAAGCTCAAATCGAAACTGATGCCGTTACACATTAGCCTTGCGCCTGTTCAGTTTCTCCTTGTGTTCAATCCGGCGCACCGGACAGTGCGTCATCCATCGTTGGGTAAAGCTTGAACACTGTGTCCATGCGCGTAAGACGAAACACCTTTTCCACAAAAGGCTGAAGACCTGCCAGATCCAGGCGCCGTTCAGCCCCGAGTTGTTTCATGGCGGCGACAATGGCGCCCAAACCACTGGAGTCAATGAATTCGACACCGCTGAGATCCAGAACCACGCGCACAGCCCCACCTTCGGTTTCCGTGCGCATGTTTTCTTTGAACTGAATGGCCATTGCGGCATCAATCCGGTTGGATTGTACAGTAATTATTTGAATATTGTTGGTCGTAGTACTGGACAGGCCCATACGTGACGGTCCTTTAACTGAAATCGCTCGTAGAAATACGCTAGACGGGAATTCTTACCATTCGGTATCCATTGAATGACAAGAATTTAGGAGCGCCCAGATGAAGCAAGTTGTAATCGCCGGAGCAGCACGTACCCCGATGGGTGGATTTCAAGGAATGTTCGATGGTGTTTCTGCCGCCGATCTGGGTGGAGCCGCGATCCGGGCCGCGCTGCAGGGTGCCGGTGCTGAAACGGTTGACGAAGTACTGATGGGCTGCGTTCTGCCAGCCGGTCAGGGTCAGGCCCCTGCACGTCAGGCTGGGTTTGCAGCCGGTTTGGGCCAAGAGGTCCCGGCCACGACGCTCAACAAGATGTGCGGATCAGGGATGAAGGCTGCGATGATGGCCTTCGATCAGATCGCATTGGGCCATGCCAACACAATGATCGCAGGCGGGATGGAGAGTATGACGAACGCGCCCTACCTGTTGCCCAAAATGCGTGAGGGTGCGCGCTTGGGGCACGCTCAGGTCGTCGACCACATGTTTCTGGACGGGCTGGAGGACGCCTACGACAAAGGTCGTCTGATGGGCACTTTCGCCGAAGACTGTGCCGAGGCGTTCCAGTTCACCCGCGAAGCGCAGGACGAATACGCCCTGCAGTCCCTATCCAACGCGCTGGCCGCGCAGGACAGCGGCGCGTTCGACGGTGAAATCACTCCGGTAACCGTCCGTACAAGGAAAGGCGAGGTCACGCAGTCCGCGGACGAGCAGCCGAAAACCGCCCGCCCGGAAAAGATACCTTCGCTGAAACCGGCTTTTCGCAAGGGTGGAACGGTGACGGCGGCCAACGCGTCGTCGATCTCTGATGGGGCGGCAGCTCTGGTTCTGGCGTCAGCTGAAGCCGCCGAAGCGCAATGCCTCTCGGTTCGGGCGCGCATTCTGGGTCATTCCAGCCATGCGCAGGCTCCGGGATTGTTCACGACTGCGCCAGTTCCCGCTGCGCAAAAGCTTTTGGCCAAAATCGGCTGGTCCAATGATGATGTGGATCTGTGGGAAGTAAACGAAGCCTTTGCCGTGGTGCCGATGGCATTCATGCATGAGATGGGTCTGACGCGTGACAAGGTAAATGTGAATGGTGGTGCATGCGCTCTGGGTCATCCTATCGGCGCTTCGGGAGCGCGTATCATGGTCACCCTGCTGAACGCGTTGGAAAAGCGGGATCTGAAACGCGGCGTGGCGGCGATCTGCATCGGTGGTGGAGAGGGGACTGCAATCGCGATTGAGCGCGTTTGACGCGGGGCCGATTCCACCATAGGTCCGGTGCTGTAGAACCTGTTTACAAGATCACTGACCGGACCCGCTCCCCATGACCGTTGATTACGATACGCTGACCAAGACAATCGTCGCCCTAACCGCAGGCGAGACAGATCAAGTTGCTCTGATGGCGACAATCGCCTGTGAGGTTCATCACGCCGATGATCGGTTTGACTGGACGGGGTTCTATCGCGTAACAGATCCGGGCATTTTGAAAATCGGCCCCTATCAGGGTGGTCACGGGTGTCTGGTTATTCCCTTCGGGCGCGGTGTCTGTGGTGCCGCGGCGCGGACCGGAAAGGTACAGTTGGTGGCGGATGTGCATGCGTTTCCAGGTCACATCGCCTGCGCCTCGTCTACGCAGTCCGAACTGGTGCTTCCGGTGCGCAATGCCTCGGGCGAGGTCATCGCGGTTTTTGACATCGACAGTGACCAGCCTGATGCGTTCACGGATGAGGACGCAGAAAAGCTGTCTGCCATATTGTCAAAGGCGTTTTCGGGCGAGTTAAGAGGGGCCTGACGCAAAATCAGCCCGTCTGTTAGACTGGAATGGATACTAATTGCGACTGGCCAAGGCATGATCCCGGACCAATTCACCACAGAGCGGCTTGCCGTCTGCCACTGGCAAGTGGAAGTCTCTGAAGCTGGTCGCCTTTCAGCGTTGACGGCCGAGTTGGCAACCGTCCTGACACCAGCGGTTCTTGAGCCCCTGCCGCCTTCGATGCAGGTCGAAGAAACGCCCAGCGGGATGACCGACTGGATCGCGGCACGCAAGACCGAAAGCGATGTTCTTCTTGTTCGGCTAAGGCAAAATAATCAGCTGATCGGACTGCTGATACTGGCCTCAGAACCCGAAGATCAGGCCGCACCAGCCATTCACCTTGGATATCTGTTTGCCGAACGAGCCTGGGGCTGTGGCTATGCAACCGAACTTGTGTCCGGCTTTATCGCGGCCTGCGGCACGAGCCGCGCCATTCGGTTTTTGGCCGGGGTCGAGCACAGCAATCCCGCCTCTGCCCGTGTGCTACAGAAATCGGGGTTCACGCGATCCTCAGCTCACTCCACCGACGATACCGATATGTATGTCTGCGACATTTCCTAGATCCCATCGGGATCTTACGTGGCTTGCGGATCAAGCCAACTACAGAATGTCTGTGATTAGGAAATATGCCAGCCCGACCTGAGTCGCAAAGATCGCAAACAGCGACAGGGAAAACCGGCCTTTTCGGGACTTGTGATTGAAAATCCAACGCCCGACCAGCGCACCGGGACTGCCGCCCAGTGCCGCCAGCCACAATAGCCTGCGTTCCGGAACCTGGCTTTTTCTGCGTCTGGCGCGCAGCTTGTCCCAGCCAAAGGCCAGCAAAGTCAGGCCGTTGATGACCCACAGGTATATAACCGCAATCCACATAGCTGACGGATAGCTAAATGCGTCGATTTTCCCAAGTGAAAAAATGCTTGGAATTTTCACCGATTCGCGGCATCGTGAAAAACACGAGGAAAATTTCACCAGATATCGGAGAGTTCGGTGAACAGCCAAGCCCCCCACAGTGCAACGCTCGGAGCCGACATTCGCGCATTGCGTAAGGCGCGTGGGTTGACGCTGACCGAGATCGCAGAGCGGTTGAACCGGTCGGTCGGATGGCTCAGCCAGGTTGAACGCGACAAGTCCGAACCGTCAATTTCAGACCTGCGTCAGATCGCGAAATGTCTGGGTGTGCCGATGTCCATGCTGTTCGCCCATTCTGCCGCCCCCGCCAATGAACAAGGCTATGTCGTGCGCGCCGGGTCGCGCCGCCCTATGGGGTCGGGCGAAGAAGGTCTGATCGAGGAACTGCTGTCACCCGATCTGACTGACGATTTTGAGATGGTGCATTCCACCTTTGAGCCGCATTCCAAGATGCAGAATCCGGCGGACCGCCCCACGCAAGAGGTTGGCTATGTGATTTCCGGTCAGTTGAATCTGACCATCGGCGCGCAAAGCTTTTCGGTTGGGCCCGGTGACAGTTTTCGGATCAAGAACGAACCCTATATTTGGGCGAACCCTCATGATGAGCCTGCTGTGGTCATCTGGGTCATCGCACCTCCGGTGTACTGATGAGTTTCGAGGCCTGGACCATATTCGCGCTGTTCTGGGTGGTGTTTGTAACCACACCGGGGCCTAACGCGGTGAACTGTATCTCGAACGGGATGAGCCTGCCCTTCGCAAAAGCGATGCTGGGTGTCTTGGCGATCCTGACCCAAGCCAGCGCCTTTTTGGTTTTGTCGGCGCTTGGGGTGACGGCCTTGATCGCGGCCTCACCCACCGGATTCTTCATCGCCAAGCTGGTGGGCGCAGGGTTTCTGATCTGGCTGGGTGTCCGAGGCTGGAAGGCTGCAGCAAATCCCGCCCCTATTTCCGAACGCCCTGCACGGCATGTCTATCTGCACGCGCTGGCCGTCGCGACAATCAACCCCAAAAGCGTCGCGGGTTATCTTGCTGCATTCTCGCAATTCGTGCAGCCGGATGTGCCGATCTGGGAGCAAATGTTGGTCATCATGCCAACGGCGCTGATCATCACAACGCTCAGCTACATCGGGTTCACTCTTCTAGGTGCGCTTATGGGGCGGGCCGCGCTGGGGGCCGTGTTCAACATCTGGGTGCGCCGGGTCATGGCCACCTGTTTCATCATTTATGGCGTGTTGCTGGGCACCACCAGCGCGCCAGCAGCAAGGGGATAAGCGAAATGCATACAGGTTCCTGTCTGTGCGGCTCGGTTGCGTTCAAGATCGAAGGCGATCTTCCTGCCGCCTCGGCCTGCCATTGCGGTCAATGCCGCAAACAGTCGGGTCATGTCTGGGCCTCGACCTCGGCCCATCAAGACGACATCACCTTCACCGCCAGCGATACGCTGAGCTGGTTTCGTGCTTCCGACATCGCCCGTCGGGGATTTTGCAACGCCTGCGGCTCTTACCTGTTCTGGCAGCATAAGGACGAAGATCGGATTGCCATTGCTATGGGGGCGCTGGATGCACCCACCGGACTGACCCTCGCCCGCCATATATTTGTGGCTGACAAAGGCGATTACTACGACATCACGGACGATCTGCCTCAAGAGGCACAGTAACAGGGACTGAAAGACATGAGTGATTTTCCGACAAAAGCCCGCGTGGTTATTATCGGTGGCGGAGTGGTGGGGACATCGTCCCTGTATCATCTGGCCAAAAAGGGCTGGACCGACTGTGTTCTGCTGGAGAAAAACGAGCTGACCGCCGGGTCGACCTGGCATGCAGCTGGCAACGTGCCGACCTTTTCGACCTCTTGGGCGATCATGAACATGCAGCGCTATTCGACCGAGCTTTATGCGCGGCTGGGTGAAGAGGTCGACTATCCGATGAACTATCACCAGTCCGGCTCAATCCGGTTGGCCCATTCGAAAGAGCGGGTGCAGGAGTTCGAGCGGGCAATGGCGATGGGCCGTTATCAGGGCATCGAGATGGAGATGTGGACACCCGAACAGGCCAAAGAGCATTACCCGTTCCTGGAAACTCATGACCTTGAGGGTGTTCTGTTCGACCCGACCGATGGCGACATCGACCCGGCGCAGTTGACCCAGGCACTGGCCAAGGGTGCGCGCGACATGGGGGGGAAGATCCTGCGTTTCTGCCCGGCCACGGGTGTGACCCAGAAGGAAGACAAGACCTGGATCGTGCATACTGACAAGGGCGATATCGAAGCGGACCACGTGGTCAATGCAGCCGGGTATTACGCCCAGCGTGTGGGTGAATGGTTCAAGCCCTTCGGCGGTCGCACCGTTCCGGCCATGGTGATGAGCCACCAGTACCTGCTGACCGACGAAGTGCCCGAGATCGAGGAATGGTCCAAGGCCAATGGCGGTAAAAAGCTGCCGCTGCTGCGCGACGTGGATATCTCCTATTACCTTCGGCAGGAGAAGAATGGATTCAACCTCGGCCCCTATGAGCCCAACTGCAAGGGCCACTGGATGACCGAGGATGATCCGATGCCCGAGGATTTCAGTTTCCAGCTATGGAATGATGATCTGGACCGGATCGAAGACATCGTCACCGACGCGATGGAGCGGGTGCCGCTGATGGGGACCTCGGGTGTGGGTCGGGTGATCAACGGGCCCATCCCCTACGCGCCGGACGGGCTGCCGCTGGTTGGCCCGATGCCGGGCGTGACCAACGCGTTTGAGGCGCATACCTTTACCTTCGGCATCGCGCAGGGCGGTGGTGCCGGCAAGGTGCTGGCCGAATGGATCGTCGATGGCGCAACTGAGTGGGATATGTGGGCCGTCGATCCGCGCCGTTACACCGATTACACCGATCAGGATTACTGCAACCAGAAGGGGCTTGAGGTCTATGGCAACGAATACGCCATGCATTTCCCGCACCATGAATGGCCCGCCGCGCGCGACAAAAAGCTGTCGCCTGTCCACACCAAGGTCAAGGAATTGGGCGGCGTGATGGGGCCCTATAACGGCTGGGAACGCGCCAACTGGTTTGCGCAACCGGGCGACGATACCTCTGAAGAAGCGACCCATACCTGGGGCCGTTCGGGGCCATGGGAGAAGCGGATCAAGGAAGAGTGTGAGGCTGTCCGTGATCATTGCGGCGTATTGGACTTGCCCGGATTTTCGCGTTTCATCGTAAAAGGTGAGGGTGCCGCCGAGGCGCTGCGGTCGCTGGTTACCGGCGGTTTGCCCAAGGTGGGTCGCATCAACCTGGTCTATATCTCAGATGGTCGCGGCCGGATCCTGACCGAAATGTCCTGTATCCGTCTCGGCGATGACGAGTTCGTCATGATCACGGCCGCTACAGCGCAATGGCATGACCGCGATATCCTGTCCGAGGCAATGCCCACTGGCGTCACCGTCGAGGATGTCACCACCACTCGTGACACGCTGATCGTGACAGGTCCAAAATCGCGCGACATTCTGGCGGGGCTGAGCGATGCGGACCTGTCCAGTGGCTGGCTGACCCATCAATCGGCCACGGTTGCAGGTCAGCCCGCATTCCTGATCCGCGTCTCGTTTGCAGGAGAACTTGGCTGGGAGGTTCACGCGCTGAACGACCATATGCCCGCGATCTATGGCGCGATCCTTGACGCTGGTGCCAAACCGTTCGGGATGTACGCCCTGAACTCTCTGCGCATCGAAAAGGGTTATCGGGCTTGGAAAGGCGATCTGTCCACTGATTACTCTCTGTTGGAAGGCGGGTTGGAACGGTTCGTCAAACTTGACAAACCGCAGGACTTCCCCGGCAAGGCCGCGATCCTGAACGAAAAGCAGCAGGGCGTGAAAAAGGCGTTTGCCACTATGTTGGTTGAGGCAGGTGACGCGGATGCGCCCTACATGTCCTGTATCTGGCACAACGGCGAGATCGTTGGCGAAACCACCTCGGGCGCTTGGGGGTATCGCGTTGGCCAATCCATTGCGCTGGGCATGATCCGTCCCGAATTGGCGGTGGCAGGTACCGAGCTTGAAATCGAAATCTTCGGTGAGAAGCGACGCGCCGTGGTACAGGACGATAAACCGCTCTGGGATCCAGAAAACGAGCGGCTGCGCGCCTGATCGCCCGAAGGAGACCTGCATGAGCATGCGTTATTCAAAACGGGGGCCCGGAGAGGGCCTCAATTATGACTGGGAAAATGACCACACATTTGTGAAGGTTTCGACCCGGGATACTGATGGCGCCTATACGCTCATGGAAGACAATCTGAAGGCCAGCTTTGCGCTTGGCCTTCATCGCCATGAAACCCATGCTGAAAGCTTCTATTTTCTGGAAGGCGAAGTGGATTTCTATGTTGATGGCGACTGGCATCGCTGTGGGCCGGGCAGCACGATGCATGTGCCGCCCGGTGTGCCGCATGCCTGCCGCGTTGCTGGAAATGCACCTGCTAAGATGCTGATGATTTTCCAGCCTGCCGGTTTTGACGGATTCCTTGCTGAGCTGGCCAAGATGACCGAGGCGGACTTCGCCGATGAGGCGAAAATGGCCGAATTGAACGCGCGGTATGACATTGTCCCGATGGGCTCTGTGCCGCCTCATCCCGATGACGAGGTTTGATCATGACACTGCCTAAAACGATGTCCGGTGTATTCCTGACCTGTCACGGCGGGCCCGAGGCGCTGGAATGGCGTGACGATATACCCGTCCCAACCCCTGCGCCGGGGCAGGTTCTGGTCCGTGTGGCCGCAGCCGGGGTGAACAACACCGATATCAACACTCGTATCGGCTGGTACTCCTCGGATGTGACCGGCGCTACGGATGCGGTGGATCAAGAGGTCGAAGCCGGAGGCTGGGGTGGCGCGCTGAATTTCCCGCGCATTCAGGGCGGTGACCTGTGCGGCATCGTCGAAATCGCGGGGCCCGAGACCGGGTTCACCCCGGGCCAGCGCGTGACCTGTCCGATCAACCTGCCACGTCCGCGACCGGGCAACCCGACAGGCTTCATCGTGCTTGGGTCCGAGATTGACGGCGCCTTTGCGCAATATTGTCTGGTGCAGGCCGATGACCTTTACGATGTCAGCGCCTCACCCCTGTCCGATATTGAAATTGCCGCTATCCCCTGCGCCTTCGGAACTGCCGAGGCTTTGCTGACCCGATCCGCTGTGACTGCCGGGCAAAAGGTGTTGATCACCGGGGCGTCGGGCGGTGTGGGCCTTGCCGCCGTGCAACTGGCGGCGCTGCGCGGTGCCTCGGTTTGGGGCGTGACCGGTGCGGCCAAGGCCGAAGCGGTGAAAAGCCAGGGCGCGACCGCCACGTTCAACCGGGATGCGTCGCTGCCCACCGACATGTTCGACGTGGTCATTGACGTGGTGGGCGGACCTGCATGGGCTGACCTGATCCTGGCGCTGAAACCGGGCGGTCACTATGCCGTTGCGGGTGCGATTGCTGGCCCGATTGTTCAAGCCGATCTGCGGGATATCTATCTGCGCGACATTACCATTCACGGCAGCACCCATCAGCCGTTCGAAGTCTTCGGTCGCCTGGTCGAACTGATGAATGCGGGGCGGATCAAGCCCCTGATTTCAAAAACCTATCCGCTGAAAGACATTGCGACGGCGCAAGAGGACTTTCAGTCAAAAACGTTTCCGGGAAAACTGGTTCTGGTTCCCTGAGGAGGTTCATTGATGGCAGATATAACCCTTCTGGATGGGTCTATCGGACAGGAACTGGTCAAACGCAGCGGTGATGCGCCGACGCCTTTGTGGTCGACCCGGGTGATGATGGACCATCCCGAGTTGGTCGGGGATGTGCATGCGGATTATTTCTCACGCGGTGCGACTGTGGCCACGACAAATACCTATGCTGTTCACCGGTCGCGTCTGGACCGTGTCGGCTTGGGTGATCAGCTGCCAGATCTGATCGAGGCGGCCCTGTCGCAGGCCGAGCGTGCGCGCCCGGCGGGTAGGCGCATCGCTGGGGCTTTGGGTCCGCTTCTCGCCTCTTACCGGCCGGACCTGAATCCAGAGGTCGAAGAGGCGGCAGAGAAATTCACCGAACTGGTGGCGATGATGGCAGATCGCGTTGACCTGTTCCTGATCGAAACCGTGTCGTCGGTGCAAGAGGCCGAAGGCGCGTTGCGTGGAACGGAACAGGCAGACAAGCCGGTCTGGCTGGCGCTGTCCGTGATGGATGATGATGGGACGCGGCTTCGGTCGGGTGAGCCATTGTCGGGAATAGCATCTTTGGTTGATCGCTTTACGCCTGAGGCCGTGCTGATCAACTGCTCGCGCCCCGAGGCGGTGCCCGCTGCGCTGAATATTATCGCCACCTTCGGGCGTCCGTTTGGGGCATATGCCAATGGCTTCACCGGGATTACCCAGGAATTTCTACAAGACGCCCCAACCGTCGATGCGCTGCAACAGCGCCACGACCTTGGGCCGGATGAATATGCTGATCAGGCGATGGGGTGGGTGGCGCAGGGTGCAACTATCATCGGCGGATGCTGCGAAGTCGGTCCCGATCACATTCAGCGACTGGCAGATCGGCTGTGCGCTGCTGGCCACAGCATCGTCTGAAGGGGGTAAAGATGCGGCAACGACCAGATAGCTTGACCGACAAGGCGCAGATACATTTCGATGTTCTGGTCGCGCCGGGCTATGTGCTGTTGGAGCTTGCCGCATTGATTGAGGTTCTGAGGCTGGCCAACCGCGTCTGCCCCAACCCGCCCTTCAGCTTTACCTATCGGTCTCTGAAAGGTGGGCCCATTGCCAGCAGCAGCGATGCGACGGTCCAAACTGAACCCGTATCAACCCATCCCAAGGCGGATTATCTGTTTGTGATCGGAAATTCCGACCCTGACCACCCCGATCTGTCTATCGGACGGGTTGTATCGGACTATACGTTCCGAGGCGCTCAGGTCTTTTTGCTGGCCGAAGCTGCCAGCCGCTATATTGACGAATTTGGCACCGCAGACATGGCGACCCATTGGGAAAACGCCTCTTTCCTGAGTGAACGCGGGGCCCGGTTCGAGGCGAAGCTGTCGATAGCCACAGAACAGGGCCAAGTCGTGACCTGCGCAGGGATGGAGGCGACAACCGATGTTGCTTTGTCCGTGATCGGACGCCACATCTCGGGGCCTGCCAAGATGACGGTGGCCAATATCATGCTGCACGAAAATATCCGCGACTTTTCATCGATGCAGCCTTTCTCGGGGGCGCAACTGACAGCTACTGGGGACGCCAAGCTGGATCAATGTATCAAGCTGATGCAGGCCAATATCGAAGACCCCTTACCCATCCAGCAGATTGTCGAGGCATTAAATCTTTCGAACCGATCGCTTGAGCGAAAATTCAAAGCTTTCTTTGGCACCAGTCCAAACGGTTTCTATCGCGAGATGCGGCTGGCGAAGGCTAACAACCTGCTGCTGAACACCACGATGAGCGTTCGGGAAATCGGTCTGGCCTGCGGCTTTCCGAACGGTTTCTCCTCGGTTTACAAAAGCTTTTTCGGGGTCACGCCCTTTGTTCTGAGGCGCGAAAGACGGGCTGCGTCACATAGGTGAAAATCGCCTATAACATGACGCTTTTGGTGCATTTATTGCCGATCTTCCATGGCAACGTGCCCAAAACCTGATTCAGCGGAGACCTCAGGATGGTTGATCTTCCAAACAAAGCCCGAGTTGTCATCATCGGCGGCGGCGTCATCGGATGCTCGGTTGCCTATCATCTGACCAAGAAAGGTTGGAGCGATGTTGTGCTGCTTGAACGCAAGCAGTTGACCAGCGGCACCACATGGCATGCGGCGGGTCTGATCGCTCAGCTGCGGGCCTCGTCCAACATGACCAAACTGGCAAAATACACGCAGGAGCTTTACGGCGCGCTGGAAGAGGAAACCGGCGTGTCCACCGGGCTTAGACGCTGTGGATCGATTACCGTGGCACTGACTGAGGAACGCCGTGAAGAGATCTATCGCCTGGCTGCCATGGCACGTGCCTTTGGCGTTGAGGTCGAAGAGATTTCCAATGAGCGCGTCAAGGAAATGTATCCGCATCTGAATGTCGAAGACGTCAAGGGCGCGGTCTATCTTCCGCTGGACGGGCAGGGTGACCCGGCCAATATCGCGCTGGCCCTGGCCAAGGGCGCACGGCAACGCGGTGCCATTACCAAGGAACGGGTGAAGGTCACCGACATCACCAAACAGGGCCGTACCGTGACGGGCGTGGACTGGGTTGCCGATGACGGCAGCGGCTCGGGCCATATCGAATGTGATATGGTGGTGAACTGCGCCGGCATGTGGGGGCATGAGGTCGGCCGGATGGCCGGTGTGAACGTCCCGCTGCACGCCTGCGAACATTTCTACATCGTCACCGAAGGCATTGACGGACTTTCGCAACTGCCGGTTCTGCGAGTGCCGGATGAATGCGCCTATTACAAGGAAGATGCCGGTAAAATCCTGCTGGGCGCGTTTGAGCCTAATGCCAAACCTTGGGCGATGAAGGGCATCCCGGACAGTTTCGAATTCGATCAGCTGCCCGAAGATTTTGATCATTTTGAGCCCATTCTAGAAGCGGCGTGTAACCGGATGCCGATGTTGGCCGAGGCGGGCATTCATACCTTTTTCAACGGCCCTGAATCCTTTACTCCGGATGACGCTTATCATCTGGGTCTCGCGCCCGAGATGGACAATGTCTGGGTCGCGGCGGGCTTCAACTCGATCGGCATTCAATCTGCGGGCGGTGCGGGCATGGCGCTGGCGGAATGGATGGATAGCGGCGAGAAACCGTTTGATCTGGGCGATGTGGATATCAGCCGGATGCAGCCGTTTCAGGGCAATAAGCAATACCTGTTTCAGCGTTCGAAAGAGACGCTGGGCCTGCTTTATGCCGACCACTACCCCTATCGCCAGAAAGCCACTGCGCGCGGTGTTCGGCGCACCCCGTTCCATCACCATCTGAAAGAGCAGGGCGCGGTGTTTGGTGAACTGGCGGGCTGGGAGCGTGCAAACTGGTACGCAAATCCGGGGCAGGAGCGCGAATACCAGTACAGTTGGAAACGTCAGAACTGGTTCGAGAACTCAGCTGCTGAACACCGCGCGGTGCGCGAGAATGTGGGCATGTACGACATGTCTTCTTTTGGCAAGATTCGCGTTGAAGGACCGGATGCCGAGGCGTTCATGAACTATATCGGGGGCGGCGATTATTCGGTGCCGAACGGCAAGATCGTCTATACCCAGTTCCTGAACCGCACCGGCGGGATCGAGGCGGATGTGACGGTGACCCGTCTGACCGAGACCGCCTATCTGGTCGTGACCCCGGCGGCGACGCGGCTGGCGGATCAGACCTGGATGATGCGCCATGTGGGTAGCTTCAACGTGGTCATAACCGATGTCACCGCTGGCGAAGGCGTTTTGGCCGTGATGGGCCCCAATGCGCGCGCTTTGCTGGAAAAGGTCTCGCCGGCGGATTTCTCGAACGCGACCAACCCCTTTGGCACCGCACAAGAGATTGAGATTGGCATGGGCCTGGCCCGCGCTCATCGGGTGACCTATGTGGGCGAGCTGGGATGGGAGATCTACATGTCCGCCGATATGGCGGGCCATGTGTTCGAGACGCTGCATGAGGCGGGTCAGGACATGGACCTGAAACTCTGTGGCATGCACATGATGGACAGTTGCCGGATCGAAAAGGGCTTTCGCCATTTTGGTCATGACATCACGTGCGAGGACAACGTCGTGGATGCCGGGCTTGGTTTTGCGGTCAAGGTGGACAAAGGCTGTGACTTTATCGGGCGCGAGGCAGTGATTGCCCGCAAGGAAAGCGGGCCGAAAAGCCGCCTGGTTCAGTTCCGCCTGACCGACCCGGAACCGCTGTTGTTCCATAATGAACCGATCGTGCGGGACGGGGAATATGTCGGCTATCTCAGCTCGGGCAATTATGGTCATACTTTGGGTGGCGCTATCGGTATGGGCTATGTGCCCTGCGAGGGTGAGAAGGCGGCGGATGTTCTGGGGTCAACCTATGAGATCGACGTGTGCGGCGTGAAGGTAAAGGCCGAGGCGTCGTTGAAACCGATGTACGATCCGAAATCCGAACGCGTCAAAGTGTAATCAAATTGTCGGAGCGCTGCGGCGCTCCGGCTTTGTTCTGGTCTCACATATCAAATATCCTGATGGGCCGCTTCACAGTTTTCGCGGTTCCCAAGCATGTCTGGATTACCGTAAAGACGACCGGTACCCCCCGGAGACCTGCAATGGCCAACGCAACACCCGCACAGAATGCCGATACGCCAAAAGGCCTTGTTCTGGCGGTTACGGCTTATGTTTTGTGGGGGTTTTTGCCTTTATACATGAAGGCGGTGGCCCATATCGGACCGGTTGAGATCGTAGCGCATCGGATCATCTGGTCTGTACCCGTTGCCGGACTATTGCTGATCGCACTGGGGCGGACGCGGGATCTGAAGTCAGCTTTGCGCGATCCCAAGATGCTGGGCATGGCCTGTCTGACGGCTGCATTGATATCGGTGAACTGGGCGATCTATGTCTGGGCCATAGCCAGTGGGCATGCGCTGGACGCAGCGCTGGGCTATTACATAAATCCGCTGTTCAGTATCGCGCTGGGCGCGGTGCTGCTGCGCGAACCTTTGAACCGGACGCAGCTGATTGCTGTTGGGTTGGCCGCAGCCGGGGTGGTGGTTCTTGTTGTAGAGGCCGGAAGCCTGCCTTGGGCGGCGCTGGGGCTTATGTTCAGCTGGGGGTTCTACGCCTTCTTCAAACGCTCACTCCCCATCGGGCCAAATCAGGGGTTCTTGCTGGAAGTGCTGATCCTGCTGATCCCCGCATTGGTTTATGTGACTTGGCTGGGGGTCAACGGGACGGGGCATTTCGGGCTGGTCGCAACCGACACCATGCTGCTGGCCGGGGCAGGGGTGGTGACCGCAGTGCCGTTGCTGATCTATGCCAATGGTGCCAAACTGGTGCGCCTGTCGACGATGGGCATCCTGCAATACATCGCGCCGACCATGATTTTTGTGACTGCCATCGCGGTTTTTGGAGAGCAGATTGACCGCGGCCGTATGATTGCGTTTCCGCTGATCTGGGCCGCACTTGTGGTCTACTCGATCCCGATGATCCGGCAGATACGGGCTCAGGCCTGACGCAACAATTCGGCGGCCCCCTGCGCCCAGATCGCATAGGCTTTGGGGCTGGGATGATAGCCGTCCGGTGCGGCCAACGCCGGGTCATCGGGTAAATCAATGGACAGATGGCGGATTTGCGGGAAGCCGGTCGCAATCTGTTGCAGGCCTTGGTCCAGGCGGGCTGCCTGACGCCCCAGCACCCAGGCAAGCGGTTGCGGCAAGGCGGGAAACCGACCCATCTGGGGAACGGCCGTTACAATGACACGCCGGGCTCCAAGCTGGTCGGTGATCAGGTGCATCAGACGGGATTGGTGTTCGACAAACCGCTTTTTAGTGACGCCACGGGTGACGTCATTGACGCCAAGCGCCGTAATGGCGGCATCAAATTGATCTGTCAGACCGTCAAGGCGTTTCAGTGTATCCAGCGTTGTATGCCCTGTCATAGCCTCGAGCCGCCATTCGACACTGTGGCTTTTTGCTAGCTGTGCGACCAACTGCCCGGACAAAGCCTGCGCCTGGGTGCCAGCGCCAACACCTGCTGCCGAGCTGTCGCCTGCGATTAGCAACCGCAAACGCGGGCCGCGCCCTTCACGGCCTTCGCGCGGCCCGGTCGGTTCGGGCAGGAACCGCGCCTTTCGTCGAACTGAAATCCCCTGTGCCGCCAATAGTGGCAACAGCGGTAATCTCAGAAACTGATCAGCTCCGATCCGGGCAGGCTTGGTCAACCCAAAGCGTCCCTGAAATTGATAAAGCGAGGGTCTTTTGCCACGCGTGCCATCATCTCGGTGCGCAGGGCTGCAATGGTTTTAAGTGGGCGCATGACCACTTCGAACTTTTCGATCAAGCCTTCATCATTCAGCCGGATCAAGTCCACACCAACCGCATCCAGATCACCAACCTTGCACTGAAATTCCAGCGCCCAGTCTTTGCCTTCACCCATGATCCGACGATAGCTGAAGTCCGAGAATACCTGCCCCACATGCCCCAGCAGAGCCGCCACGGGTTCGCGCCCGGCCCAGGTGCTGTAGTAGGTCGGCGGCAGAAAACGCACGTCTTCTGCCAGAAACTCGTGAATCAGACTTTCATCGCCTTTTGTGATGACATCTTTCAGTTGTTCGATTGTCGGGTGCATGGTTTCTCCTCCGAGTTGTCGCATGATTTGCTGAACTATTCAGTTCAGGCAAGCGCGACGTTGCGGGAGGTTGTCGCTTGCGATAGGCAGACCCGCATGAGCGAGACCTACGATCCCCCGAAAACACCGCTGGATGTGCTGCACGAAGATGCGCATCTGATTGTGGTGAACAAGCCCTCGGGGCTTTTGTCCGTACCGGGTCGCGGAGAGCATCTGGCCGATTGTCTGCTGACCCGTGTGCAGGCGGCGTTTCCGCAGGCGCTGCTTGTGCATCGGTTGGACCGCGATACCTCGGGCGTGATGGTTTTTGCCCAGACGCCCCATGCGCAGCGCAATCTGAGCATGCAATTTGAACAGCGTCAGACTCGCAAGACCTATATCGCCCGCGTCTGGGGTCTGGTCGAGGAAAAGACCGGAACCGTTGATCTGCCGTTGATTGTCGACTGGCCCAATCGGCCGCTGCAAATGGTGTGCCATGAGACCGGCAAACCTGCGGTGACGGATTGGCGTGTGGTCAAATACGAAGGCAACACCACCCGCATACGCCTGTTCCCGAAAACCGGACGCTCGCACCAGCTGAGGGTTCACATGCTGGCGCTGGGCCATCCGATTTTGGGTGATCCGTTCTACGCAAAAGGTGAGGCACGGGCCTTTCCGCGCCTCATGCTGCATTCCGAGGAATTGCGCCTGAAAAGCCCCGATAGCGGGACGTCGATGAAGTTTCGCGCCAAGGCCGGGTTCTAGGCTCAGGCGGGATTGGTCCAAAGCAGCTTGAGATTGCCCAACGAAAACCGTCTGGTGCGTTTCTTTGGGGCGCAGGGCTGGCGGCTGGCCATGATCTCGCGTTCGATTTCAAAGGCGCGCAGGGTATGGTCCTGGGACCAGCGTCCCAGTTGCAGTGTCATCATTACGTGATTGTCGAGGCTGGGCATCAGTAATCTCCTGTGAATTGTTGAACCAGCATCCCGCATCACTCCTGACAGCGCGTTGTCAGGGGGGTGTGCTAAGGTGTCAGCAGAGAAACCGGAGTTTGCCATGCGCCGTTCGTCCCGCCTGTTTGAAATCATCCAGATTCTGCGTGCCGCCGACGCTCCGGTTACCGCTGAGATGCTGGCGCAAAAGCTCGAAGTCTCGGTGCGCACGGTGTATCGCGACATCGCGGCACTGCAGGCCCAACGCACACCGATCGAGGGCGAAGCCGGCGTCGGGTATCTGATGCGGCGGGGCTATGACTTGCCACCACTGAACTTCGACGCTGAAGAGGTCGAGGCGCTTTGGGTCGGTCTGTCAATGCTGGCACGGACCGGCGACAGTACCCTGCAGGAGGCCGCCAAACGCATTTGCCGGAAAATAGAAGGCCTGCGCGCAAGTCCCGACTGGTTGCAGGTCGCGCCTTGGGGGGCTCCGGTTGATGATCCGGCCAAGGGCTGTATCCCGGTCGTGAATTACCGCGAAGCCATCCGGGACGAGCGCAAGCTTCGCCTCACATATGTCAGCTCGCAAGACGTTCGCTCCGAACGGGTCGTCCGTCCGGTTGCCCTGATCTATCATATCGAGTGCACGATGCTGGTTGCGTGGTGCGAATTGCGCAACGGTTTTCGCCATTTTCGGACCGATCGCGTCTGGGCCTGCGAAATGGTTGACGATCATTTCTGCGGCCAAGGGCAGCCGCTGCGGGAGATCTGGCAGGAGCAGAACCAATGGGGTTCCCCTGCCGAGGCCCATTGAACGGCGGGTATTCGCCGATATCACCTGATTGTTGCTTGAGCCTGCGGGGGGGCAGGGCGATATACTGTGCCAAATAATGGGACCCGGCAAACGGGCCTCTGAGCAGAAGGTGATATCATGACGATTTCCAAGCTTGTTGTTTCTGCTGGGCTTTGCTCGGCCTTGTTCTTGGCGGGCTGCACCGACCCCGGAACGCTGAACTTGCCCTCGGACCCCAATCAAAATACCAAACAGGGTGCGCTTTTGGGTGGGTTGGTTGGTGCCGGTGTCGGGGCCATTGCGAACGACTCGGATCCGCTTTTGGGTGCGCTGGCTGGTGGTGCAATCGGTGCGGCAGGTGGCGGCCTTATCGGCAATCAACTGGACCGTCAGGCGGCTGAGTTGCGCCAGCAGCTGGCAAATGACGGCATCACAATCGTCAACGCGGGCGACCGCCTGATTGTTACCGTCCCCAACGACATCACCTTTGACACCGACAGCTCGACCGTACGGCCTGCATTGCGTTCTGATTTGGTCCGGGTGGGTCAGAATTTGGTGAGATATCCCAACTCGGCCGTTCAGGTCATTGGCCATACGGATAGTGATGGCGAAGCCTCTTATAATCAGGCCCTATCTGAGCGTCGGGCTAGGTCCGTGGCGGATGTTCTGCAAGCCAATGGTGTGAACGGGGCCCGTATCAGCACCATCGGTTTGGGTGAGAACCGACCTGCGGCCTCGAATCTCACACCCGAAGGGAAGGCGCGGAATCGTCGGGTTGATATCGAAATCATCCCCAACGGCAACACCTGATGTGACCGGGCACCGTCAAGGTGCCCGTTTTTGCACATTGACTGCGCGTCAAGTGGGCTTTGGCTGGCGGTGATCAGGAGCTACCTTCTGGAAAACGCCTGAACGGAGACCTTTATGTCCGAACCGATCCTTCTGAGCCTGTCAGGTTCGCTGCGCCAAAATGCCACCAACCGAAAACTGCTTCGCGAGGCGGCGCGGCTGTTTGAGCCGGGCACCCATATCGAGGCTGACCTGAACTTGCCGCTCTATGACGGCGATCTTGAAGAAGGCGAGGGCATCCCCAAGGGCGTTCAGGTTTTGGCCGGTCAGATCGCCCGTGCGGATGCGGTGATCATTTCGACGCCGGAATATAACAAAGCGCCGTCCGGCGTGTTGAAGAATGCGCTGGATTGGGTAAGTCGCACCAAGGATAAGCCCTGGGCGAACAAGCCGGTTGCGGTGATGTCTGCCGCTGCGGGTCGTGCCGGCGGGGAACGTGCACAGATGATACTGCGCAGCTATATGGTTCCGTTCCAGACGCGCATCTTGCAAGGGCCGGAAATTCATCTGGCCGACAGTTCGAACGAATTCGACGCGCAGGGCAAGCTGGTTAACGAACGCTATGAAAACGCCCTTCGGACCTTGATGAGGAACTTGCGGTCAGAGGCCGGTTTCTGAAACTGCCGGTTTGCTTGCCCGTATGGGGCAGGCCGCCTAATCTTGCGCTATGTCGATGGAAATTCAGACAGATGTGATGGACGCAGCCCGTGCTGGCGCGTTGCAGATGGCGCTTGGGAAACAGGCAACTGTGAGGGGCGGCACTGCGTTGCCGCCGTTCTTTCATCACCTGTACTTCTGGACTCCGCAGCCACCCGGCCAACTTGGGCGCGACGGACATCCCAAAGTCGGGGGCCTGATCCCCGATATGGGCTTACCCCGCAGAATGTGGGCAGGCGGACGCTTGGAGTTTTTCGCGCCTCTGATAGCAGGTCAGTTAGCCGAACGGCGATCGCTATGTGAAAGTTCGAGTTCGAAATCGGGACGCACCGGCCCCTTGGGCTTTGTCACGTTGCGCCACGAGGTTTGGCAGAGCGGTGCGCTGCGCCTGACCGAATGGCAGGATCTGGTTTACCGCCAAGACCCCTCGGCAGATACGGCCACCCCTCCGGCACCACTGGCCAGGCAGGATGAAACCGAACATCGCGAGCTGTCCTTCGACAGCACAATGCTGTTTCGCTACTCGGCCCTGACATTTAACGGACACCGCATTCACTATGACATCGACTATGCCCGTGATGTCGAAGGATATGCCGGGCTGGTCGTGCATGGCCCGCTTTTGGCGCAGCACCTGATGTTGTTTGCGGAAGATGTGATGGGCCCATTGGCGCAGTTTTCTTTCCGCGCAACCTCGGCATTGATGCATTTCGAAACTGCGAGCCTGTGCCGGAGGGGCAATACCCTGTGGGTGCGTGCGGCAGACGGGCGCCAATGTATGATTGCCGAAGCCTCAGCCTAAATGTTTCTGCATGGTAATCGAGGTCGCCCGGGTGAACCCGGGATGCGCCGTTTCCGCCGTTTTGACAAAGCCCATCCGGGCAAAGGAGGCATGGTTTTCGACCAATTCGACCCGTGCCTTCAGTTCCAGCGTCGCAAAACCTATTTCAACCGCCCGCGCGGATGCCAGATCGACCAGACGCTGTGCCAGCCCCTGACCACGTCGGGTTTCGTCCACAGCCAGTTTGCTCAGATACAGACAGTCCTGTTTGGGTGTCAAAAAGACGACCGCATCCGGGCGATTGCCTATGATCCAAACCTCGTGGTCGCGGGCCTGTTGCCTAAGCGTTTCCTCGGTCAGGCGATGCATTGACGAGGGCGGGTCTATACGCCCCTCCATGAATGCAAAGCTGTGGCGGATCAGGCGTAACACCTGTGGCAATATCGGATCGTCCGGTTGCAGGCGAACTGGGGTGTCGTCGAGGGAGGTCACAAAGAAGCCTCGGGTTGAAAATCTGCGGGGATTTCATCGCGTCCTTCAAGCACCAGTTCGGCCATGACTTCTGCCACTTTGGGCGCCATACCAAAGCCGATCTTGAACCCTCCATTCGCGATGAATTCTCCGGCGTGCAGCGGATGCGCACCCAACATCGGCGCACGGCTTTTGCTGCGGGGTCGAATCCCGGCCCAGCGTTCGATCACTTCGGCACCGTGTAGGACCGGAACCGCCCGCGTGGCCCGGTCCAGGACATCATCCAGCGCAGCATCGGTGCTGGTTGGGTCGTCATAGTCCCGTTCCGAGGTCGATCCGATGGCCAAAGTACCATCTGCATGCGGGACAATGTGAAAGGCATCTGCAAACAGCTGGGAGACGTCCCCGGCATCGAACCGCAGCAAAGCCGCCTGTCCCTTGACGCCATTGCCGACCGTTTTGCCAAAGGCGTCGTTCAGTTCTAGCAGGCCAGAAAGCCCAGTGGCGTGAATGATCTGCCCTAGATTGGCCGCATCGGTTTTGACCTCAACCCCCATCACTGCCAGCGCCGAAACCAGTGCAGAACATGCCCGCCTTGGGTGCATCCGGGCGCTAAGCGTGTCGTGGATCACAAAGCCGGTAGGGCTGGGAGGACACCACGACCCGACCTCATCCATTGCAACAACGCGCCATTCGGCCCGCCCCTGCCAAAGCTCCGCGGCGGTGACCGTACGTGCATGGGCCAGATCCAGCGTGCGGCTATCTGCGATGGGCTGCAGCCTACCCAACCGGGCATATCCGGCTGAGACGCCTCCGGTCGCCTCAACCTGTTTCCAGAAGGGTTCGGCCATGATCAGGCTTTCGAATTGAAAAGCTTTCTTGGCATTCCAGTTCTCGGGCACATGCGGGGCCAAAGCCCCGACCAGACCGCCGCTGGACCCGGCACCGGGGCCAAAAGGATCTATGACCTGAACTTTTGCGCCGCGTCTAGCGCAGGCCCAGGCGATCGAAAGGCCAAAAATGCCCGCGCCTCGCACCGTCACATCGACCATTGCCATTCCCCTTTTCCTTGTTCAGTGTCGCGCCGCTTAGCTACAGGATTCCCCGATGGCAGACCAGCGCGCCGAACTGACCTGGAAAGACGGGCAGATACCTGTCTCAGGCCGTTTCGACGACCCCTATTTCTCGTTGCAGAACGGGCTGGAGGAGACGCGGCATGTGTTTTTGGCGGGCAATGACCTGCCCGCGCGGTTTGCGCCGGGGTTTCATATTGCCGAGCTTGGTTTTGGCACCGGCCTGAACTTGCTGACTGTCTGGTCCGAATGGGAAAAGGCTGGCCAAACGACCCCGCTGACATTCACCAGTTTCGAAGCCTATCCAATGGCGCCAGACGACATGACGCGTGCTCTGGCCGCCTTTCCTGAGTTGTCCCCTTGGGCCGACCGGTTCCTGTCCCAATGGCAGGGCGGTACCTGCGATCTGGGCACCCTGCAGCTTGAGGTTATCGAGGGCGACGCGCGGTCCACCCTGTCCGCATGGTCGGGGCAGGCCGATGCCTGGTTTCTGGACGGGTTCTCTCCGGCCAAGAACCCCGAACTTTGGGGCGCAGAGCTGATGCAGCAGGTATCCGATCACACGGCGCTCAATGGCTCTGCGGCTACCTATACCGCCGCCGGGTTCGTCCGGCGCGGGCTCGAGGACGCAGGGTTCACCGTCACCCGCGCACCGGGCTATGGGCGCAAGCGCCACATGACTCGGGCGGTCAAGCCTTGACCCAACAGAACAACACCCGCGCCGGTATCGCGCTGATGATCGCGGCTACCGTGGTGTTTGCGCTGCAGGACGGTATCTCGCGCCATCTGGCCGGGACTTATAACACCTATATGGTCGTGATGATCCGCTATTGGTTCTTCGCTGCGTTTGTCGTCGCTCAGGCGCTGCGCGCACCCGGCGGTATCGCGGCCACGGCCCGCACCAACCAGCTTGGGCTGCAGATCCTGCGCGGGGTGCTTCTGGCCGGAGAGATCTGCGTCGCGGTTTATGCCTTTACCATCCTGGGCCTGATTGAAAGCCAGGCCGTTTTCATCTGCTATCCGCTGCTGGTGGCGGCGCTCAGCGGACCCGTTCTGGGCGAGAAGGTCGGCTGGCGTCGGTGGTCAGCCATCGGCGTGGGGTGTATTGGTGTTCTGATCATTTTGCAGCCCGGGGTGGGAGTGTTCAATCCGTGGGCGGTGATCCCGTTGATCTCGGCCCTGATGTTTGCCGTCTATGGCCTGCTGACCCGCTATGCGGCGCGGCGCGACACTACCGCCACCAGTTTTTTCTGGACCGGCATCGCCGGGGCGGTTGCCATGACGGCCGTGGGCGTGTGGTTTTGGGAGCCTATGCAGGGCGGTGACTGGCTTTGGATGGGCCTGCTCTGCCTGACCGGAGTTCTGGGACATTGGTTGTTGATTAAGTGCTACGAAATGGCCGAGGCAAGCGCCGTGCAGCCCTTTGCCTATTTTCACCTGATGTGGAGCGCCATTCTGGGAATCTCGGTCTTTGGTGAAAGCTTGCGACCCGCGGTTGTTGCAGGGGCCACATTGGTTATTGCCGCCGGACTGTTCACCTTATGGCGCGAACGACGCCAGAGTTGACCCGATCAGTTCTTCGGAAAATGGCACCGGCAACGCCTGCTGCCCCAACCGTGCGCGATACACAGGCAGGCTTTCGGCGACGCGCATGACATAGTTGCGGGTCTCGCTAAAGGGTATGAATTCGATCCAGTCGACGATATCGGCCTCACCCCGGCGCGGGTCGCCATTGCGTTTCATCCACGAGATCGGCCTGCCCGGTCCGGCATTATACCCCGCCGCCATCATCACCACATTGCCGTTGAATTCTGCTGCCAGCTCGGACAGGTAATTCGCCCCCAATTTGGCGTTATATCGCCAGTCCGAAGTCAGTTTTCCGGTTTGGTGGCTGCTTAGAATGCCCATGTTCCGGGCCACAACTTTCGCCGTCGCGGGCATTACCTGCATAAGCCCGCGCGCGCCCGCGCCGCTGATGACAACCGGGTCAAACTCGCTTTCGCGCCGGGCGATTGCTAGCGTCATTTCCTTTGCCATAGGTAGGCCTAGATCTGCCACCGGATGAACCGGGTAATACGCGGCGGGCAGAACAACGCCGGTGGTCGCGGCGCGCTTGGCGATCATCACCGCCAGATGTGGTTCGTTCAGTTCGATGACCAGATCGCCCAGTTGGCTTGCCTGAACGGGGTCGAGCCCCTCAACCAGATGGGTCAGGAACCGCTCGGATAGGTTTGCCTCACCTGCGCGCAACAGCAATAGCCCCGCTTCCAGAACGCTGGAATCGGCAAACTCCGCTTGTTTCCAGTGCGGTGCCCTTCGCGGGTTTGCCAGATCGCTGTCGAAGGGGCGCCCTATCCGTTCGGCGGCAAGAAGCCCGTAGAACGAGGTCTGGTGATCAGCACCCATGGCATAGGCCTCATAAGCCTTTTCCGCATCCCCCTGCGCGGCATAGGCCCGACCCAGCCAATACCCGCCGCGTCCCTTGGAAATCGGTGACTGCACCGCGCCCGAGAAGTTTTGGAAATGCCGTACAGCCGTTGCGGGATCATTCAACCGACGCAGGGCAAGGAACCCGGAAAGCCATTCGAGATCGGCATAGGCATAGCCCATGTCCGGCGTCATATGGTGACTAGAGGCAATCTTGTATGCGCGGCTCATATCACCGTTGCGCATCTCAAGCCGGGCCAACCGGCGACGGCCCTCGGCCCATTTGTCTGGCTCGCCCAGAGCATCCGGGCTGGATGACCGCGCCAGCATCAGATCAATCGCACTGTCATCCAGTTCCTTTTTGTCTCGCCAGACAAAGCGGTCAAAGGCAAGCCCCGCCGATCCGGCCACGGAATCGGGAACCGCCCCTACTTTGGCATCAACACCCGGCGCACGTTTTTGCAATGCAATCCGCGCCTCGGCCAGCTTGCGCTGATCGTCATTCACCAATGGCAGCATTTGTCCTGCGCTGATCAGATGACCGTCCCACAGCATCCGGTCCAGCCGCGCCGCGTGGTGGGGTTTCAGCAATGTTTCAAAGTTCTCGATATAGTCTTTCTGCAGGCCCGATCCCATCGGCATCGTACGCCAGGCGGTGACGATATCCGCCTGCGCATCACCCTGCCGTCCCTTAGCCTTCAGCGCTACGGCGAAATTCAGCGCCCCTTCCGCCGTTTGCGGGGCAATGTCGGCGTAGAATTTCAACACCCGGTCCGGGTCCGCCCCGGTAAAGGCGGGTTCGCTTTCGCGCCGTAACCATGCCAGCCCCGGCCAATCCGGCCTGCGGTTCAGAAATACCAGCACATCGCCCGAGCTTCCGAACCCCTCGCGCAGCCAATGCCATACGATGATGTCACGTGACACAGATCCGCGCGGGCCTGCCTCTTGCAGCGCTGCGTTCCAATCGCCCTTTCGCATTTCATACATGCCAGCGCGCAGATCGCCCACCGAGTCGGCTTGGGCCGGCCCGAAGGATGCCAGAATCACCGCTGTCAAAAGCGCCAGAACGCGTGTCATGCCTTGCATTTCCCAACCAACCAAGGATAGAGCCATTTAGGATAAACCTTGCGCCGGCGGGATCAACACACATTGCTAGGAATGTGATTGCCCAAGGCGCAAAAATTGCTAACCGCACAGCAAGGAGCGTGTCATGTTCAAAGGCTCGATGCCAGCCCTCGTTACCCCGTTTTCGAATGGCGAGTTGGATCTGGGCACGCTCAAACGTTTGGTGGAATGGCAAATTCAGGAAGGCTCGACCGGTTTGGTGCCGGTGGGGACCACCGGTGAAAGCCCAACCCTAAGCCATGAAGAACACGAAACGGTGGTGGCAGAAGTTGTCAATGCCGCAGCCGGTCGTGTCCCGGTGATCGCTGGTGCGGGCTCGAACAACACTGTCGAGGCGATCCGATTCGTTCAATTTGCGCAGCAAGTCGGCGCGAATGCCGCTCTGGTGGTGACCCCGTATTACAACAAGCCGACCCAGAAGGGCCTAATTCAGCATTTCCGCACCCTACATGATTGTGCCGATATTCCGATCATCATCTACAACATTCCAGGCCGTTCCGTCATCGACATGACTCCCCAGACGATGGGTGAGCTGGCCGAGTTGCCAAGGATCGTTGGGGTTAAAGACGCAACCGGAGATTTGGGGCGTGTCAGCCAACAGCGCGCCTCTTGCGGGCCTGAGTTTTGCCAACTGTCGGGCGAAGACGCCACGGCGCTGGGTTTCAATGCGCATGGTGGTGTGGGCTGTATCTCGGTCACGGCGAATGTTGCGCCCAAGCTCTGTGCCGAATTCCAGCAGGCCACCCTGCAGGGGGATTATGCCAAAGCGCTGACTTATCAGGACCGCCTGATGCCTCTGCATGAGGCGATCTTTATCGAACCCGGTCTGGTCGGGGCCAAATACGCCCTCAGCAAGCTGGGCCTATGCAGCGAAGAAGTTCGCTCGCCCCTGACCACGTTGGACGACAGCACCAAAACTACTATCGACGCAGCCATGAACCACGCAGGTCTGCTGTAACCAGGGGTGTTCTTGGCCTGATCCGATCTTCATCTGGCCAAAAATACCTCGGGGGATGAATTGGCCTGTCTGGGCCAAGAAGGGGGCTGGCCCCCTTCTTTACCGTTTGCCGTAATACAGACCCACGACATGCTCGGCCTGCGCAAAGAACAGCCAGCGCGAAACTGCAACGCCTGCCACATGCGACAGCGCAGCCAGAAGAGCGAAGAAGTGGTTGAACGGCAGGATCAGCAGGATGACCGGCAATAGGAAGGCCAGCACAAACGAGATGACCCGCAATTTGTCCGCATGTTTCCTGCCAACCACGTGGACAAATTCGCGCAGAAGATAGTTTGTACCTGTATGTGGAGGCTCAAACGCACGCACTGCCCCGCGCTGCCCCAAACCCGTAGCGGTGCCAAGGTTTGTTCCTGAGTTCGCAAATGCCTTATCCCCTTGCCACCAGTAAAATGTCTGCGCAACGGCAGCGACCACCAACAGAGGGACGGCAAGGCTGACCTGACCGGCCAGAAGCGAGCCACCGGCAAGGCTGAAGCTCAGAAACATGATTGGTGTCAGTTTCATGTTCCAACGTGGGATTGTCTTGAGCTGGGTGTAGATCATTGAGGTGGTGAAAACTGTTGCCAGCGAAAACAACGCGCCAAGGACGCCCAGAACACCCCAACGCTGTCCAAAGAAGACGGCGCCCAGCGCGTAGAAGCCCAGAAGAATCAAGGCGATCACTGCGCACCAACCCTCACGGCTGAGCCAGCTTGACCGCCATTGGGTGAATGCTTTCCACGCACGTTCAGGATGGCCCAGGTGAAAGGTCGAGGCCATCAGCCCGCCCACCGACAGGCCAAAGGCCATGGCATAGAATACGAAGGCCACCCACCCGGTGACATCCGGCATCCCAAGGCCCAGAAAAAACAGCAGCCCAAAGCCCAGACCGGACAAGGTAGTGAAGATAATGACAGATGGGGCCGGATGCATCAGAGCTTCTCCAGTGTCTTGTCGAGCCAACCCAGAAAGCCCTTGGGCTCTTCGGCTACCGGGGCCAGAAGGGGCGCGAGAATGTCGACCTGGTCCTCGATCTGATCTTTAGGGCGAGGTGGCAGGTATTTGTTAACGGGCTTGGTGCCCATTTCAGGCATCAGATCCATGCCACCACGTTCGGCGACCAATTTGCTGACATCGCTATCTGCGTCGCCCAGATCACCGAAATGGCGGGCTCCGGCGGGGCAGGTCCGCACACAGGATGGCACGCGGTCCACTTCGGGTATGTTCTCGTTATAGATGCGATCCACGCAGAGGGTGCATTTCTTCATCACGCCCTCGGCCATATCCATCTCACGCGCGCCGTAAGGGCAGGACCAGGCGCAAAGCCCGCAGCCGATACAGTCGCTTTCATTGACCAATACGATACCGTCCTCGACCCGCTTATAGCTGGCCCCGGTGGGGCAGACGGTGACGCAGGGCGCGTCCTCGCAATGGAGGCAGGATTTGGGGAAGTGGATCAGCTGGGCGTGACCCTGTTCGGGTTGGACCTCGTAGGAATGTACCCGGTTTAGGAAGGTGCCGGACGGGTTGCCGCCATAAGCGTCCTGATCCGACAGGGGCGCCCCGTAGTTTTCGGTGTTCCAGCCTTTGCAGGATATCACACAGGCATGGCAGCCGACACAGGTGTCCAGGTCGATGACCAGACCCATTTTCTTGTCTGTGGATTGGGGGAGCTGGGTCATTTTCCTACCTTCCACGCCAGATCTTTTGGTCCGGTGCCGACCGGTGATTTGATCGGTTTGAATTCGGGCTGGCTTTCTGCATCCGAAGGTGGCGCCGCCTTTTCGATCCTGACCTTCAGGTCGAACCAAGCCGCCTGACCTGTAATCGGATCAGAATTGGCCCAGCGCATTCCATCGCCTTTTGACGGCAGCAGTTCGTGGATCAGGTGGTTCAGCAAAAAGCCTTTGGTGGCCTCTGGTGCGTCTTCCTGCAGGGCCCAAGCACCTTTGCGTTTGCCGATGGCATTCCAAGTCCAGACAGTATTTTCATTCAGCGCGGCCATCTCCATGACCGGAACAGTAATTTCCCCGTGCGGAGACGTCACTTTGGCCCAGTCGCCGTCCTGCATCCCGTGTTCGCGCATCAGTTTGGTTGGCACATAAAGCGGGTTGCGCCCGTGTAGCTGGCGCAGCCAGGCGTTTTGGGTGCCCCATGAGTGATACATCGCCATCGGGCGCTGCGTCAGGGCATTGATTGTGAAACCTTCATTGCCCTGCTGATCGGTTTCGTACCAGATCGGCAGCGGGTCCATGGTGTCCTTGAGGCGCTGGCGCAGATTTTCCGGCGGTTGCCGGTCCCCGTGGCCTTCGGCGGCCAGTTGGAACTTGCGCATCGGTTCTGAATAGAGCTGGAACAGATAGGGTTGCGGGCTGTCGTAGATACCCATCCCCACTGCCCAATCCTGATAGGCAGCGTTCCAGGGTTTGTAGTAATCCGCCCCTTCGGGGATATGCGCGACGTAGAAGCCGCCATTTTCGATGTAGCGATTTAGCTGGTCGGGGTTGACCTCGCCACGACCTTCTTTGTCGCCATTTTCGCCTCGAAACCCGGCCAGCGGGCCAATACCGGGTTTTCGCTGATGGTTAACGATATAGTCAGCGTAGTCTTTCCACTTCGGCGTACCGTCTTCGTTGGTAAAGCCTGGCAAGCTCATGCGGTTGGCCAGTTCCACCAGCACCGACTGAAAGCCTCGCACGTCGCGGTCGGGCTCGATCACCGGCCAGCGGATTGCGTCGGCGGCGGCGTCTGCCTCGCAGATCGGGCGGTCGAGCAGCGAGATACAGTCGTGCCGTTCAAGATAGGTGGTGTCGGGCAGGATCAAGTCGGCATAGGCCACCATTTCCGAGGAATAGGCATCGGAATAGATGATGTTTGGGATGACGTATTTGCCGTCTTCGGTCTTGGCGGTCAGCATCTCCATCACACCTTTAGTGTTCATGGAGGAGTTCCACGACATATTCGCCATATACATGAACAGCGTGTCGATCTTGTAGGGATCACCGGCGGCGGCGTTTGAGATTACCATATGCATCAGCCCATGGGCTGACATCGGGTTTTCCCATGTGAATGCTTTGTCGATCCGTTGGGGAGTGCCGCAGTCGTCCAGCAACAGGTCTTCGGGCCCGCGGGGGAAGCCTAGATGGGGGCCTTCCAGGGGTCTGCCGGGGCGGCGGTCGCCATGCGGGGTAGGGTGCGCCTCGACTGGTTTGGGATAGGGCGGTTTGAAGCGGAAACCGCCCGGAACTTCGACCGTGCCGAGGATGATCTGCAGCACGTGCAGCGCGCGGCAGGTCTGGAACCCGTTGGCATGGGCCGAGATGCCACGCATGGCGTGGAAGCTGACCGGGCGACCGATCATCTTAGCATGGGATTCGCCGCGGAAATCGGTCCATTCCTGATCCAACTCGATCGCCTCGTCAAAGGCGACGCGGGCGATTTCCGCCGCGATGGCGCGAATGCGACTGGCCGGGATGCCACAGCGGTCAGCCACGGCCTCAGGGGCGTGCTCGTCGCTTAGGTATTTCTCGGCCATCAGGTGGAAAACCGGGCGATGGGTGACGCCGTCCTTTTCGTAAGTAGCCGACAAGTCCGGGCGCACGCCCGGCTTGTCGAACGCAGTGAGTTCGCCTGTGGCCCGGTCGATCACCAGCGGTTTGCCGTCACTATCGCGCAAGAACAGACCCTTCTCGGGGCCTTCGGATGCGTTCACCAGAACAGGCGCGTTGGTATAACGGCTGAGGTAATCCAGGTCGATCTTGCCCGCCTTCATCAACACATGGATCAGCGATAGGATGAATAACCCATCGGTGCCGGGGGTGATCCCGACCCAGTCATCGGCCACAGCGTTATAGCCTGATCGGATCGGGTTCACACCGATCACCCGTGCGCCGCGTGCCTTGATCTTGCCGATCCCCATCTTGATCGGGTTGCTGTCGTGGTCTTCGGCCACGCCGAACAGCATGAACAGTTTGGTGTGGTCCCAGTCGGGCTGGCCAAACTCCCAAAACGCACCGCCCATCGTATAGATGCCCCCTGCTGCCATGTTGACGGAACAGAACCCGCCATGGGCGGCATAGTTTGGGGTTCCAAAATTCTGTGCCCAGAAGCTGGTGAAGCTTTGGCTTTGGTCGCGTCCGGTAAAGAAGGCCAGCTTGTGCGGTGCGGTTTCGTGCAACTCGTTCATCCAGCCGACGGCGGTGCTGATTGCCTCGTCCCATTCGATCTCGCGGAACTCGCCCGATCCGCGCGGGCCGACACGGCGCAGCGGTTTACGTAAGCGCGACGGCGCGTTGACCTGCATAATGCCCGCGGACCCTTTGGCGCACAGAACGCCTTTGTTCACTGGGTGGTCTCGGTTGCCCTCGATATAGGCGACCTTGCCGTCTTTCATGTGAACGTTGATGCCACAGCGGCAGGCGCACATGTAACAGGTGGTCTGCCGGATCTCGTCCGAGACTTTGGGCGAGGTGTCAATCACTGGCTGGTTCATAGGCGCCCCTGTAGTTTGCAGACCGGTATTCCCCCGAGTATTGCCGGGAACCGGAATAAAATTTGTTTTTCACGGACTTGTCGAGACTTATATTCCGTTTTCGCCATGTTGTGCTTGAACAGCAGTCACGGCGATCATGTGAAGGATGTCCTCTGCCGTACAGCCGCGCGATAGATCATTTGCCGGCTTGGCCAGGCCTTGTAGGACTGGCCCGATTGCCTCAACCCCTCCGATGCGCTGTGCGATCTTATAGCCCAGATTGCCCGCATTCAGGCTGGGGAAGACAAAGACATTTGCTTCGCCCTTCAGTGGCGAATCCGTCGCCTTTTGCGCCGCAACCTCGGGGACAAAGGCGGCATCGAACTGCAGCTCTCCGTCGATCAGAAGGTTCGGATCTTTTTCACGTGCGATCCGGGTTGCCTCGACGACCTTGGATACTTTTGGGTGTTCGGCGCTTCCCGAGGTGGAAAAAGACAGCATCGCCACACGCGCCGTGTTTCCAGTCAAAGCTGAATAGGATGCGGCTGATGCGCGGGCAATTTCCGCCATTTCTTCGGCGTTTGGATCCACCACCAGGCCACAATCGGCAAAGATGCGCGCGCCTTTGACCTCGTGATGATCCTGACAGAACAGCATGAGAAAAAAGCTGGATACCATTGTTGTACCCGGCGCTGTTCCGATGATCTGCAACGCCGCGCGAACTGTGTCAGAGGTGGTTTCAACCGCTCCGCCCACGGTGCCGTCAGCGATACCCTGATGCACCAGCATGGCGGCAAAGGTCAGCCTGTTGGTGATCTGTTGCACTGCCTCTTCAAGGGTCATGCCCTTGTGCTTGCGGCGATTAAACAGCGCTTCAGCCAGTTCCGGGGTGATTGAGGAATGCGCCGGGTCAAGAATGTCTATCCGAGTGGGATCAAATCCTTCATGCGCATCCAGAAGGGCCGAAATTTTGGCCCCGTCGCCGATCAAGATGATCCGTGCAACGTCCTCTTTTACGGCCCTGACCGCACCTTCCACGACGCGGGGATCATCGCCCTCTGACAGGGCGATGATCTTGTCCGACGCGCTGGCCGTCCCGAGAATGGCGCGCAGCGGTTTCACGCGGATTATACCCCCGCCTGCGGTTCCATGTCGTCATTGCTGATGCCTGCCACCGCGACCGGTTTCTTCATTGCGTCCCGACGGAAGGGCTCGCCCAGTTCCTGGTTGATCATGGCTTCGATCAGCGTGGTGATCCCATTCTTCTGATCCTCAATGGCCTGATTCAGGGCTGCAGTCAGCTCGTCCTGTGTGCGGGCCACGACACCTTTCAGGCCACAGGCCTGAGCGATACCGGCATAGGACACTTTGGTGTCCAGTTCGGTTCCGACAAAGTTGTCGTCGAACCACAGGGTCGAGTTGCGCTTTTCAGCACCCCACTGATAGTTGCGGAAAACGATCTGGGTGACTGCGGGCCATTCATCGCGGCCGATTGCGGTCAGTTCGGTTACAGCAATACCAAAGGCGCCGTCACCCGAGAACCCAACGACAGGCACATCCGGGCAACCGATCTTGGCACCCATGACAGATGGCAATCCGTATCCACAGGGGCCGAACAGCCCGGGGGCAAGATATTTGCGGCCCGCTTCAAAGGATGGGTAGGCGTTGCCGATGGCACAGTTATTGCCGATGTCGGACGAGATGATCGCCTCTTTCGGCAGGGCTGCCTGAATGGCGCGCCACGCCATGCGCGGGCTCATCCAGTCGGGCTTGGCTGCTCGGGCGCGTTCGTTCCAGGTTGTGCCCGGATCGTCCTGCTCGTGGTCCATCGAAGTCAGTTCCTGCGCCCAGCGTGACTTGGTTTCCGCGATTTTCGCTTTGCGTGCATCGCGTCCTTCGTCACCTGCGGTGTCTGACAGCTGTGCCAGGATATTGGTTGCAACAGTGGCTGCGTCGCCAACAATACCGACAGATACCTTCTTGGTCAGGCCAATGCGGTCGGGGTTAATGTCAACCTGAATGATCTTTGCATTCGCCGGCCAGTATTCCATACCATAGCCAGGAAGAGTCGAGAACGGGTTCAGGCGAGTGCCGAGACACAGAACCACGTCTGCTTCTTTTATCAGCTCCATAGCGGCTTTCGAGCCATTGTAACCCAGCGGGCCAGCAAACAGCGGGTGCGAGCCCGGGAAGGCGTCATTGTGCTGGTAGCCAACACAAACCGGGGCGTCCAGACGCTCGGCCAGTGCTTTCGAGGCTTCGATGCCGCCCGCAGACAGAACCGTGCCCGCTCCGTTCAGGATGACAGGGTTCTTGGCATCCGACAGCAGCGCGGCGGCTTCGGTAACGGCTGATGCGCCGCCAGAAGGCAGTTCAAATTCAACTACGGCAGGCAGTTCGATATCGACAACCTGAGTGAAGAAATCACGTGGAACATTGATCTGTGCCGGTGCCGAGGCGCGCTTGGCCTTGGTGATAACGCGGCTCAGAACTTCGGCCATCCGCGAAGGGTCGCGTACTTCTTCCTGGTAGCAGACGCAGTCCGCGAACATGCGCATTTGTTCCATCTCTTGGAAACCGCCCTGACCCATGGTCTTGTTTGCGGCCTGAGGGGTCACAAGCAGCAACGGGGTGTGGTTCCAGTAGGCGGTTTTGACGGCAGTAACAAAGTTGGTGATCCCCGGTCCGTTCTGCGCGATCATCATCGACATTTTGCCGGTGGCGCGTGTGTACCCGTCAGCCATCATCCCGCCCGAGCCTTCGTGTGCGCAATCCCAGAACGTAATGCCAGCTTTTCCAAAAATATCCGAGATCGGCATCATCGCCGAACCGATGATCCCAAACGCATGCTCGATCCCGTGCATCTGCAGAACTTTTACAAAGGCCTCTTCGGTGGTCATTTTCATCTGATTTGTCTCCGCGGATTTGTGGATGAAGCCGGACGATCAGCCCAGCCTTTGGGTACGGTTGTGGCCCAAGGGACGGAATGGCGTTAGGTCCAAAACGAAATGCGGATTAGGTCCAGACGCGGGCTACTGCGTTTGGATGGCATCCGCGATCAGCTTCACGCCCGGAGCGATGCGGTCGGGCGCGATGGATGAGTATCCGAGCCGATAGAAGTTCTGTGGCCTATCCGGCCCTGCGAAAAACGGTGTACCAGGCTCGATGTGAACGCTTTGGTTTTGCAGGCTGCGTGCCAGCTGGGACATGTCGACATGTTCGGGGGCGGACATCCACATCGAAGATCCGCCCATCACACCGCGCCCCGCCACCGACAGCCCGTATTCGTCGATAGCCTTGTCCATTGCCTCCCGCCGCTTGGACAGCTCTTTGGACATGCGCCTGATCTGTGCATCGTAATGTCCCAGAGACAGAAAATACGCTGCCGTGCGCTGAATGTGGCCCGGCGGGTGGCGCAGCACCAAAGAGCGCAGCGCGCGCGCCTCGCGGATAAACGGCTCGGATCCAACCATGTAACCAAGGCGCAATCCAGGGAACAGCGATTTTGAGAAGCTGCCCACATAGATGACACGTCCATCCCGGTCCATGGACTTCAGCGCGGGTGAGGGCGCCCCCAGAAACGCCATTTCGAATTCATAGTCATCCTCGACCACCATTGCGTCCAGATCCCGGGCACGATCCAAAAGTTGGCGGCGACGGGTGATCGGCATGGTTGCGGTTGTCGGGCTCTGATGGCTGGGCGTGGTGAAGATGACATCCGTTTCATCGGGCAGCGCCTCGGGTGGCAGGCCATCCTTGTCCACGCCAATGGGCACGACCGCGCAGTCCCAATGGTTCAACAGGCTGCGCAGCGCATAGTAACAGGGGTCTTCGATGACGGCGGTGTGATTGTGAGTCAGCAGAATGCGCGACGCCAGCCAAAGTGCGTTCTGCGCCCCCAGTGTGATCAATATTTCTTCGGGGCGGGCCGAGATTCCACGGCGGGGCAGAGTGTGGCGGGCGATGAACTCGATCAGCAGCGGATCGTCCTGATCGACATAGTCGCGGGTCAGCGATTCGAAATCCTTGTGCCCCAATGCCCGCACTGCACATAGCCGCCAGTTGGCATGATCGAACAGGGTTCGGTCCGCCTGACCATAGATAAAAGGATAGGTATAGTCCCGCCAATTCCAGGGCTTGGGCAACACATCCGAATCTACAAACCGGCGGGCCAGCGCCTTGTCCCAATCCACGGTCTCAGTGCCCCGTTGGATGGGCGTGTATTTAGGCGGTACTGGCGCATTTTCCGACACATAATACCCAGATCGGCCCCGGGCGGTCAGGTAGTCATTGGCCAACAGCTCGGTATAAGCCAATGTCACGGTGATCCGGCTGACACCCAGATGCGTGGCCAGTTTACGCGACGAGGGCAGTTTTTCTCCGACATGGAAACGGCCTGACAGGATGCCTTCTGCAATCATCTGCTGAATCTGGGCCTGCAAGGTGCCTTGCCCATTCAGCTCTAGAAAGAACGTATCAACTGATATCCCCATAAGACCTTATAGAGTGGCCTTATTGATTGAGCAATCTGGACTCACGCTCTTTTCACGAATTCTGATCAGAATTTGTTGACGGTAGCTTTCAATATCTCTATATAACTAGAAATCTAGTTTATTGGAGTTGTGGATATGTGGGAAACCGCTGCAGCAGGATTTTCGGCGATGGGGTCAGAGGCGCGACTGAAAGTCCTCAAGACACTCGTTCGCGCCGGAGAGGCCGGGCTCACCGTAGGTGAAATCCAGGAGAGAACCGGCATTGCCCCGTCGACGCTGGCCCATCACCTCCGGTTTCTTGCGGCCGGTGATGTTGTCGAACAGGAAAAGATCGGGCGCACCACGATCAACCGTGCCCGGTATGACCATCTCAGAAACCTCGCGCAGTTCATTCTGTCGGAATGTTGTGCGGACGAAACTGGAAAGGCGGCAAACGATGGCTGACCTTACTCAGAGCCCTCGGGCCCCGTTCAAAGCTGTCTTCGACCTGATCAAAACCCCATGGGCGGTGATTGTCGCCATTCTGATCGCGGTGGCGATACTCGACCCAGGGAATCTAACGGAAGTGATAACATTTGCCGGCAAGGCACTGGCCCATACCGGCCAATATATTCTGTTTGCTGTGCTGCTGTTGTCATACCTCAAGGCCACCGGTGCCGAAGTCATGGTGGCCCGAGCCTTTGAAGGCCGCGAAACGCGGATGATCCTTTTGGCTGCCCTATTTGGCGGGTTGGCCCCATTCTGTTCCTGCGAGGTCATCCCGTTCATTGCTGGTTTACTGGCGCTTGGGGCGCCACTGTCTGCGGTTATGGCGTTCTGGCTCAGCTCTCCGCTGATCGACCCGCCGACGCTATTGATTACGGCTGGCGCATTGGGATGGCCCTTTGCTATCGGAAAAGCCGTAGCCGCAGTGGCACTTGGCCTGTTTGGCGGATTCGTCGTGCGCACCATGACGCGCAGCGGTGTGTTGACCCAACCTTTGCGGAACTACCAACCAACTGGATGCGGCAGTTGTGGACCTAAGCAAGAGGACAAACCGGTCTGGAAATTCTGGCATGACCCTGCGCGCCGGAATAGATTTCGTAGCGAGTTTTTTCGGAACGGCCTGTTCTTGTTGAAATGGCTGGCGCTTGCCTATGTTCTCGAGGCGTTGCTGATCAATTATGTACCCGCTGATCTGATCGCACGCGCGGTCGGAGGAGACGGCGTGTTGCCCATAATCATCGCGGCACTTGTTGGGATGCCGGCCTATCTGAACTCATACGTCGCGCCGCCGCTATTGGCAGGTCTGATGGAGCAGGGGATGAGCGCCGGGGCAGCAATGTCCTTTATGATCGCGGGTGCGGTCAGCTCGATCCCGGCCATGGCTGCGGTATGGTCGCTGGTCAGGCCGAAAGTGTTTGTGACCTATCTGGGCCTGGGGATAGTCGGCGCAGTGATCGCAGGGATCATCTTTCAGATGATCTGAAGGAAAAACCGCCCGGTGTGGACACCGGGCGGTTTTGCTTTGTCAGCTTGCTTCGCAATAGCGCGGAAGTTTGAAGCGATACCTTGGTTCACCGCTTTCCACATAGACCCGCTTTTCGACACAGGCGCTTTGGCCGACGGTCTGGGAAATCGGGGCCTCGGTCGAAGTGATCGACGTCGCGGACCCGTCGGGTAAACGTACCGAGGCAATCACCCCGTTCTTGAGGTCGCCGTTGATAGCGGTGGCGGACAGAACCGGGACGGTCATGAAGGCTTCGTGTTCATGCGTGCCGTCGTCGTTCAGCAACAGCAGGGCTGCGGCAACCGCGATAACGCCTACGACACCGAACACGAGCAGGCCCCAGGTTCTTAGGAAGGCATAGATTGTCACGGCGCGGTGTGGGCCAAAAATGGCAGACAGTATGTTCAGCATCAGAGTCTCGTCAAAAAAGCCCCGGCCAGTTTGACCGGGGCTGTCTGCGTATCAGAAACGCGGATCGCTTTCGTCTTCATCCTCGGCCTCGCCTTTGGGCAAGTTGAAGAAACTGTCGGCGTCGATGATCGGCTTTTCTTTCTCCTCGGGGGAGTCATCAGACAACGAGAAGGTCTCGAGACCCTCGATCGCCGTTGGAATTTTGGGCGCTGCGTCCATTTCCAGTGACTGTTCGGTCGAAACCAGCTTGCGGCGCTCATCATCGCTCATGACGCCACCTTCAGCGGCTTTCTTGGCGGCGGCTTTCTGCACGATTGCGTCCAGCTCGGACTGTTTACACAAGCCCAGAGCGACGGGGTCAATCGGTTGCATGTTCGAGATGTTCCAGTGCGTCCGCTCGCGGATCGATTGGATGGTCGGCTTGGTGGTGCCGACCAGCTTGGCAATCTGACCGTCGCTGAGTTCGGGGTGGAACTTGACCAGCCACAGGATCGAGTTCGGACGGTCCTGACGCTTGGACAGCGGGGTATAGCGCGGGCCACGACGTTTTTCCTCGCCACTGGCGGCGGGGTTGAACTTGAGCATCAGCTTGTGCAGCGGGTTGCCCTGCGCCACGTCAATCTCTTCCTGCGTAAGCTGGTTGTTGGCGATCGGGTCGAACCCTTTGACGCCAGCGGCCACGTCGCCATCGGCGATGCCCTGCACTTCCAACTCGTGCATTCCTACGAAATCCGCGATCTGCTTGAAGCTGATCGTTGTGTTGTCTACTAGCCATACGGCTGTTGCCTTGGCCATAAGCGGTTTTGCCATCAGCCCGTCTCCTATGCATACATCTTTCCCGTCGCCGGAATTCGGCGGCCCCGTGATCTTGGGGCAGGTTTCCGTTGTCGGGGAACTTGGGCTGTATATAGTCGCGGCAGGGCAAGAAGGGAAGAGGCGAATGCGCTGGCTGGTTCTATGGGTTTTCAGTGCAATGACGGCGCTGGCCGAGGGTGAAAAACCGGGCGCGTTCGACTACTACGTCCTGGCGCTGAGCTGGTCGCCGAACTGGTGCGCGCGCGAAGGCGACGCGCGTGGGTCCGATCAATGCGATGTGCGGCATGATCACGGCTGGATTCTACACGGGCTTTGGCCGCAATTCCATCAGGGCTGGCCATCTTATTGCCGCACGGCCGAGGCCTCGCCGACGCGGACTATGACCCGTGAAATGGAAGATATTCAAGGCAGTTCCGGCCTTGCCTGGCATCAATGGAAGAAGCACGGCACCTGCTCGGGCCTAAGCGCTTCGGACTATTACACCTTGTCGCGGCAGGCCTATGGGTCGGTCGAGCGTCCAAAGGTGTTCCGCCAGTTGGACACATCTGTAAAACTGCCCGCATCTGTCGTGGAAGAAGCGTTTCTAAAGGTCAATCCGGGCCTGGAGCGCGACATGATCACCGTCACCTGCAAACAAGGCTATATCGAAGAGGTGCGCCTGTGCCTGTCGCGCGAACTTGATCCGGTGCCGTGTGGCCGGGATGTGATCAAGGACTGCGCGGCCAAAGACGCGCTTTTTGATCCGATTCGTTAGGGTTTGCGGTAAAGGCGAGATGGTGGGTAATCGCAACTTCTACGTTGTTGCCACCGCATCCTGTTCAATAGCCAGATCGTGCCGAGGCTAAGGCCTACCTTGCTATTCCAAAGTCCTCAGGGCCACTGCGATACCATAAAGCTAGTCGGAATTGCGTTTCGGTTTTACTTCGGAATGGAACGCGCGCATGTTTCCCTTTTGGCGTGCGGCTGCCCGCCAGAGTTTCTTTCGCGCATCGCCCGGCTCTAGATGCGCGTATTCACCGCCGGAAAACTTGGGCCAGTCCAGAGCCAGTCCAAGTTTAACCAATTCTGCGGCGACATCAGTACCATCTGGAAGCGTGCACTTGGCGACGATCCGATCGTAGGAAACCTCTTCTTTGATTTCGGCTGTGATCACCATGCCTTTGCACATCTTGATCAGCGCAAACTTGGATTTCTTGCCCCAGGGATGCTCAAGCTCGGGCGCATCGATTCCGGCAACCCTGATCTTGGTGCCGCTTATCACGATCGTGTCGCCGTCGATTACGTGGCACTTGCCTTTGAGAGTCCGTGTGGTTGGATAAGCCGAGGGCGGCTGCTTTGACGGAACCGGCCGTGCTCTGGTGATCGCAGGTCTTTTAGTTGGTTGGAAGGGCACCACCCTGGATCGTTTGCGCGATGATCCGAACAGGGCCCTCAATATATATCTCAACATATGAAAAACGCATTCTAAATCTGCTTAATCGATGCGTAGAATGTTAGGCTGGATACAGTATTTGTGTAAACTTGATATTTGAATTCGACCAAGTGTCGAAGCTCAACTACAACTCCTTCCGCGCCCTCAGCGCCGCCGTAATCGTCCCGTCATCCAGGTAGTCCAACTCGCCGCCAATCGGCACGCCCTGCGCCAGCGAGGTCAGGCGCACCTGCCCGTCCAGTTGATCGGCTATATAGTGCGCGGTGGTCTGGCCATCGACAGTGGCGTTCAGCGCCAGAATGACTTCGGTGATCCCCTCGGCTGTGACCCGATCCTTGAGGCGAGGAATGCGCAGCTCATCCGGGCCGACTCCATCTAATGCCGACAAGGTGCCGCCCAGCACGTGATAGCGGCCTTTGAAAACCGCGGCGCGTTCCATCGCCCAAAGGTCGGCGACGTCTTCGACGACGCACAGCTCTCCGGTCGCGCGGACTTCGCTATCGCAGATGTCGCAGATATCCGAAGTGCCTACATTGCCGCAATTCAGGCACTCACGGGCAGTGATGGCAACCTGTTGCATCGCGTCCGCAAGCGGTGTCAGCAGAAGGGCGCGTTTGCGGATCAGATGCAGCACTGCGCGACGGGCCGAACGTGGGCCGAGGCCTGGCAGTTTGGCCATCAGGTCGATCAGATTGTCGATATCGCTGTTCGAACTCACTGCGCTTGCTCCTGCATAAGGGCCGGGCAGTTGGGCCCGGCCGGTATTTCGTCAGGAGTGCCTATCAGAACGGCAGCTTGATGTCTGCGGGCAGGCCCATACCTTCGGTCAGCTTAGCCATCTCAGCCTGCGACCGTTCTGCGGCCTTGGCCTGAGCATCTTTGACGGCGGCCAGGATCAGGTCTTCGACCACTTCCTTGTCGTCGCCGTTAAAGATTGACGGGTCGATATCGAGACCTTTCAGCTCTCCCTTGGCCGTGGCTGTTGCCTTGACCAGCCCTGCACCGGATTCGCCGACAACCATGATGGTATTCAGCTCTTCCTGCATATCCGTCATCTTGGTCTGTAGATCCTGCGCGGATTTCATCATCTTGGCCATGTCACCCAGGCCGCCGAGTCCTTTGAGCATCGGTATTCTCCTAATATCCGGTTTGACGCCTAAATACGGGCGCGGTCGGCGCGGCACAAGGGCCGAGCTGGCTCCCGCCCGTCGTCAAGGCCTTTCCTCCCGTTGGGCCCGGGAGGTTTCCAGTTGGGTCAGATGGGACGGTTTCAGTCTTCCTCGAACGGGTCCCATTCGTCTTCGACCTCGGGCAGCGCCTCGGTTTCCACTTTGGCGGCACGTTCTTCCGGTGTTTCAATCCGCTTGATGCGTGCCTTCGGAAATTGCATGAGCACCGCCTGAACCAACGGGTGTTTCTCAGCCTCTGCTTTCAACGCCAGCTCGGCGGCGTCTCGAATCTCGGCGATGGTCGCAACCTCACCATCGGCTACAATCGACACAGCCCAGCGGTTGCCAGTCCATCGTTGCAGCGACGAACCCAGTCTCGCTGCCAGATCTGTGGGTGCGTTTTGTGTCGGGGTGAATTCGATCCGCCCCGGTTGGTAAGAAACCAGCCGCACCCCGTTTTCGACCTCGACCAGAAGTTTCACATCCCGATTGGTGCGGATCAATTCAACCACGTGGTCAAAACTCGGATACCGTGCCAGCGCCGATTGGATATCATGGGCCAGAGCGGCCGACGGCGCGCCGGCGGGGCTGCTAGTTGCGGACACGTAAGAAGATGATGCCGCTGGTACCGGAGCCTGAGAGGGCACGGCCATACCACCGCCCGGACCACCATTCGGAGGCGGTGGCGGGTTGTCCTGCAGGCGCTTGATCAGCTCTTCGGGGCTGGGCAAGTCGGCAACATGGGTCAGGCGGATAACGGCCATTTCAGCAGCCATCATGGCATTTGGCGCGGCCGATACCTCTTCCAGCGCTTTCAGCAACATCTGCCACATCCGGGTCAAAACGCGCATTGGCAGGGCCTCGGCCATTTGCTGACCACGGGCACGTTCATCAGGGGAAACCGTCGGGTCCTCGGCTGCGTCTGGCGTGATCTTCACAACCGAAACCCAGTGCGTGATTTCGGCCAGGTCACGCAGCACGGATAGCGGATCGGCCCCTTCGGCATATTGCCCGCCCAATTCAGTCAGCGCGCTTGCTGCATCCCCTCGCAGGATCATTTCCATCAAGTCCAATACCCGGCCCCGGTCGGCCAGACCCAGCATCGCGCGCACCTGATCGGCGCTGGTTTCACCGGCCCCATGGCTGATTGCCTGATCCAGCAGCGAAGTTGCGTCGCGCGCCGACCCTTCGGCCGCGCGGGTGATCAGCGCCAGGGCATCATCCGCGATCTGTGCCTTCTCAGCCGCTGCGATCTTATTGAGCAGGCCAATCATGTCCTCGGGTTCGATCCGGCGCAGGTCAAATCGTTGGCACCGCGACAGAACAGTCACCGGGACTTTGCGGATTTCGGTCGTGGCAAAGATGAACTTCACATGCGCAGGAGGTTCTTCCAACGTCTTGAGCAGCGCGTTGAACGCGCTGGTCGAAAGCATGTGAACTTCGTCGATGATGTAGATCTTATAGCGCGCACTGGCGGCACGATAGCGCACCGAGTCGATGATTTCGCGAATGTCATTTACGCCGGTGCGGCTGGCGGCGTCCATCTCCATCACATCGACATGGCGGCCTTCCATGATGGCGACGCAATGTTCGCACTGGCCGCAGGGTTCGGTCGTGGGCTTGCCTTGCCCATCAGGACCGATGCAGTTCATGCCCTTGGCGATGATCCGGGCCGTGGTCGTCTTACCGGTGCCGCGGATGCCAGTCATGATGAAGGCTTGCGCAATCCGGTCGGCCTCGAACGCGTTTTTCAGCGTGCGCACCATTGCGTTCTGACCGACGAGGTCAGCAAAAGTTTCCGGGCGGTATTTCCGCGCGAGAACCTGATAGGCGGGGCTGGGCGTGTCGGTCATGTCTGCTCTGTTGGATTCGTGTCAGGTTTGCAGCGTAGAGACCCCCGCCGTCCGCGTCCACCGCGCGCGAAAAGGAATTTCGTTTTGGCAAGTTGCATCAGAGCCGGTAAATCATGAGGGGCCTCAGCCCCATGTGGTGATGCAGGAAAAGGAGCTGTGTTGGAGAGTTTTGCAATTCACCCTCTTGGATTGGGCAAAGGGCAGATCGCTCTGTGCCCACTGCCGGGTGTCACGGGCGATTATGCTGGAGATTTCGCAGTAATCCGAGATTGGGCGCCGGACCTGGTCATCTCGATGACTACTCTGGATGAGTTCCAGCATTCCGGCGGGTTGTCATTCGAGGCGGACCTGCAGTGCGAACGAATTGCCTGGGTCCACCTTCCGGTCTCCGATTTCGGCGCCCCCACGCCTGAGGTTGAGGCGCTTTGGCCGCAAGCCAGCGCCGCCGCCCAACATGTCCTTGCCAGTGGCGGCAAGGTGCTGGTGCATTGCCGCGGTGGGTGCGGTCGCTCGGGGATGGTTGTGATGCGGCTAATGGTGGAATGCGGCGAAGCGCCTGGCCAAGCGCTTCGGCGGTTGCGTGCGGTGCGGCCCTGCGCGGTGGAAACCGACGCGCAAAAGGACTGGGCCGGGTTGCCGGCCCGAACCCTTCCCTGATTCAGGCAGACACTTGATACGGAATACTGTCGCTGCGCGGCGGCAGGGTCGAAACGTCGAGCATCGCACAGGGTGGTTCTGACAGAAAACCAGCGGATTTCTGGATGAACTCCGGCCCGAACATCATGTCGCCATAGGCGTCCAGCTTTTCTGTCGGGGTGTCCGTGCTGGTGCCGCAATAGACCCTGATCTGTTCTGATTGGGCCCGAAAACGGGCCGTGCAGCCTTCGGTGCAATGGGTCAGATCGCTGGTACCTTCGACCTCGAATGTTTTGGATGTCGCAGGCCTTGCCGTCGCCATCGCCTCGGCCATGGCGCGTGCCATTCGGGCAAGGGCGGGGCAGGGTTTCCCGGTCCTCTGACAGACGGTTGCGGTGAATTCATGTGTTTTTGTCTTCCAGATCATAATGCGCCCTCCGCGCGCTGGACGAAGGGTGAGGATCAGGTGTGACAGCGCGCTGACGACCTGCCCGGACACCCCGCCCGAGTTTCGGTTTCGATACGATGGCAGGTCTCCTGACTTGCGGGTCGTCGCTTTGCCGACCTTCCCAGCCCTGGGGCCAGTGGTATTTCGGCATTGCTCACCGCTTACAGTTGCGGGGGCAGTCGCGGAGTTGGCCCTTTCCGGCATCGCCGGGGCAGACCGCACCGTGTTCCCTTTTCATCCCGCCCCAATTCCGGGGCAAGAACCATCACCACATCGCTAGCGGCTATGCAGACCCCGAGTCAAGCCACCTGTTGGGTTCAAACCGGACGTTTGGTCATCTTGATGAAATCTTGACTCTGGTGGCCGAAATCGGGCCGATTGTTGAGTGAACCGAGTAGTTCAGAATTTGTCGGAAGCGCCATGCTTGATACCACGCCCTGCGTCCAGACTAAGGACTTTGACTTTGCCTCATGCTCTGCCAGCCTGTCGGCACGGCTGTATCTGCCTGCAACCGAGCCGAAGATCGCCGTGGTGATTCACAGCGCAACTGCAGTGCCGCGCGAATATTACCAGCATTTTGCCCGTTGGCTGGCCGCCGAACAGGGTATTGCCTGTCTGACCTATGACTACAGCGATTTCGGGCATTCGCTGCGCGACAAACTCAAAACCTCCGAGGTGACCATGGCGGATTGGGCCTTGGTCGACATGCCCGCCGCACGGGCTGAGATGCGCAGGCGGTTCCCGGACGCTTTGCAGTGGAGCATCGGTCATTCCCTTGGCGGCTTGCTGGGGCCGGTGCAGCCAGACATTGATCAGATCGACCGGATGATCTGTGTATGTTCGGGGCTGGTTACTCTGTCCGACCATCCCTGGCCCTATCGCGGGCTGGCGTGGTTGTTCTGGCACGGCCACGGGCGTCTGGCAGTGAATGCACTGGGGTATCTGCCGGGCAAAGCTGTGGGGATCGGTGCCGATTTGCCGGGCCCGGTCTATTGGCAATGGCGCAGCTGGTGCACGGCGCCGCAGAATTATGTGCCGCAGATCGGTGACGCTCTGCCCGAAGCGAGATGGGCGCAATCGAATACGCCGGTGGACCTGTTCGCCTTCGAGGACGACCAGATGGTGCCGCCAGACGCAGCCTGGCGGCTTGCCGATCTGTATGGGCCGAAGGCGCGGCGACATCTGTTGTCTCCGAATGAATTCGGAGCGCCTGAGATCGGTCATATTGGCGCTTTTGCCCGCAGAAACCGGGCGGTTTGGCCCCGGTTGATTGCCTGAAAACGAGGCGCCTTTTTTGTCACGCTTAGTGTCTGCTGCGGGACTTTTTGTCGTGCATGACGGATCGCACCATTTTGCCAAAGGCTTTGTCACGTGCCCGTGACTGCGCGAGGGTCTCGGAATTCCTCTGATCTTCGCGCCGAAGCTTGTGCCAGCGCGCCAGCCGGTCGGGCTCAATCACGCCATTGGCAATCGCCTCCTGCACAGCACAACCGGGTTCGGCCTGGTGCTGGCAATCTGAGAACCGGCACGTTGCAGCCAATTCCAGAAGGTCGGAGAAAACCTCATCCACGCCGTCTTGGGCATCCATCAAACGCAGGGCGCGCATTCCTGGCGTATCAATCAGCCACCCCCCGTTTCGCATCGGGTGAAGCGCACGATGGGTCGTGGTGTGGCGACCCCGTGCGTCATCCTCGCGGATCCCCGCCGTTGTCCCGGCCTGACCAGTCATGGCGTTCGCCAATGTGGTTTTGCCGACACCGGATGAGCCGGCCAAAGCAGCAGTTTGCCCGGCAGGGCACCAGGACAGGATCGGATCAATCTCTGACGCCTCCAGCGCGTTGACGGTTAGAACAGTCAGAAACCGAGCCAGCGAACTGGCCTGACTGGCATAGCTCTCTGGGTCAGGGCAGCTGTCGGCCTTGGTCAGGACAACAACCGGATAGCATCCGGCCTGATGCGCCAGTGCCAGATAACGTTCAAGCCGGGCCAGATTGAAATCGGCATTGCAGGAACTGACGATATACAGCACGTCCACATTCGCCGCGATCAGCTGAACCTGCGCACCGGTGCCTGCGGCCCGGCGTTGCAAGAGGCTTTTGCGCTCCAAAAGATGCCGAATGCGGTTTTGATCATCCGCAAGGACCCAATCGCCAACCGCAAATTCGCCGGTTGATCGGTCAGGGGTCAGATCAGATGTGCCGCCAAGCGCATTCAGGCCGATCAGGCGATCACGATGGACGGCGTTGATGCGATGCGGTGTGCAGGTAGGGTTCACAGCATGTTGGGCTGCAAAATGAGAGGACCATCCCAGGTCCGAAAGTGATTTGGACATTGTTCTGCCTGTGTTCAGATACAGGAAACCATCAGGGTGGCAGGCGCGCACCCATCGGTAACGTGTTCAGGCAAGAGCGGGGGTTAGTCCCGGAAACGCTCTGCCCGAAGGGTCATTGCTACAATCATAAAGTCCCTCCTGCGGCAGTCGTTGCGCGTAAGTGAGAGGTTGGACATCGACCCAAGCGGGGCTCGTTGTGGCTGCTTCCTTCCGGATCTGACCAGGTTGGCGAGGCGCTCGCCCGCGCCAACCTCTCGAGGGTGGATATAGGCAGTTGGCCGGAAAAACACAACCCGTCAGAAGGTCAGAAGAATCCGTAAAAAGCCATTTTCGTCGGTTCCAAGGACTTGTGGATCAAATTCCTGAATGTCCTGCAGATGTCGGTGGGCATTTGGACCGGTGCGTAAGATCGCCTGCGTACCCGTGTTACTGGTGATTCTGAAGGGTTCCTGGGCCTCTTCCAGCGGATCGCTGACCAAGGTGCCTGACAGATAATCCAACAGGGCATGCTGGACCGGCAGGATGGGCAAGTCGATACGTTGCGCATTACCCGCAAATGGGAAATGCCCGCCCCCGCTGGCGCGATAATTGTTAAGCGCGACAGCAAATTTCTGATCCGGTGCAATGGGGGTGGCACCGACCAGAACCTCTGAAACGCGCCGGTTTTCGGCGTTGATCAAGGTGCCCATATCGTCGAAACGCGGAGGTTGTGTCAGATCAATTCTGCAGGACAGCCCGTATAGCACATCAAAGTTGTGACCCACCCGATTTTCGCAAATAAGTTCGGATGCAGATCCGGTCGAAATCTGGTTGAAAACAGCTGCGGACATCTCAAGCCAGTCCACGATTTGGTCACCGGATACAATGACACCCTGCAATTCGTTTGGAAAAACATGCAGGTCAACCACGTTACGCAGGAATATCTCGCCAGGCTTAACATCCGTATAGAATCGCGGCCCGGCCCGACCGCCGAATTTCGAAGGTGAAACCGCCGATAAAATCGGAATATCTGCTAGGTCGGTATCGGACGTACACAGACGTAACGCGGCAGCCTGGGCGGCGGCGACCAGCCTCAGCCCACGGTCCTCGGTGCAAAAGCTGAAATAGCTGTGCAGATGGTGCGGGGTGCGGCCGACCGGCTGGCCCGCTCGCCTGCGGGTTTCGGCATGACCAGAGGAAAACAGATGCAACAATTCCGGATCTTCGGGCGCCAGTGATACGATTTCGTCGGGACGCCCCGCAGATATCGGTCGCAGCGCCGCCCGGGCTTCGCCAGCGGTCCAGCCGCCGCGCTCTGCCGAGTGAAGTTTCAAGTCGATCACCCCCAGATGTGATCCGGCCGTTCCGGGTAGGACAACTGGTTTGCCATGCACCAGAGTGTTTTCAGAGCCGGCCTTGACGGGATAGGTCAAATGGGAATGACCAGCAATTATTGCGTCGATACCTTCGATTTCGGCCAGCGGAATAATCGCGTTTTCCATATTCCGTTGTGACCTGTCCGGTCCGAAACCGGTATGGGCCAGCGCGATGATCAGGTCGCAATTTTCGTCTTTGAGCTTTCTGACTTTGTTTGCCGCACAAGTCAGGATGTCCTGAGTGGTAAGGGTGTCGTGCAGCTTGTGCGCCTCCCATTGCGCTGTCTGAGGCGGGAGGACCGAAAAAACCCCAATTTTCAAGGCCATAGGTGTCGGCGAGCCAGGGATCTCTTTGTGCAAAATGACATGATCTTGCCAGATCTGAGGCCCATTCGTGCGCAAGGCGTTGCTGCTGAGCACAGGGCAGGGGGCGTCAGAGATAACGTGCTGTAAGAATTGAAGCCCGAATCCGAAGTCGTGGTTTCCCAGGCCAATCGCGTCATATCCCAGGCTGCCGAAGGCCTGCATCAGGATGTGCGGCGCATTGGCGGGATCGGCAGCCCAATCCCCCAACGGTGTACCCTGCAGAGCGTCTCCGTTGTCGAAGAGCAAGACGATATCTCCGTCTGCCTCAGCCTCGTTCCGCGCCTGCCGGATCAGGCTGGCCGTTCGGGTCAATCCGATCGTAGGTTCGTCTTGATCCGCGTAATAATCAAAACTGCACAGGTTCATGTGCAGATCGGTGGTCGCCAAAATCCGGATACCTACAGACTGATCAGACAAATGCGAAATTGTTTTTTATACTCTACTTTTGGCAGTTTTATGAATAACAACTTCAACAAAAAGCATAGTAAGTGCAAATTTTTTTATGCACTTGCGGTAATTTGACGGGATCGCCTCGGTTTTCGGTCGTGGAATTGTCGTTGCAACACCGAAGCTGTCATGGCAGCCCTGTGCAGGCGAACCAGAGGAATTTAAATGAAGAACGCGGAACAGGTAACGTTTGGTGGATCAGGGCTGGATCGTGCCGCACATCTTCGCGGAGACGTCGACACGATGGCAGCAGCGCGAGCACATCCGAAAGCGAAATGCCTGTTGCTGTGGCGCGGAAAGCTGCTGGTTCAAGGAGAGGCCCTTGATCAACTCTGCTTGTTACCTGTCTTGCATGAGCTGATCGCAAATGGTCCCGGTGGGATCGTCCCAGCGCCAGTATTGCTTGGTCTCTCGGATGAAGTTCCGGTTTTTGCCTTTGATATATCCGATTGGATGCCCGAGGGCGTTGACCTGTCCGAGCTTGGGGCATTCTTCGACCGATCAGAGCAACAGCACCCGGATTTGCCTGAAGGTCAGGTTTTTGTCGAATTGCGCCGCATCATGGCGCGCCTTTCCCCACGTGATGCCGAACTTTCGGCTTCCGCCAAGGCGGTCATCGCCTGGCATGAAACCCATAGGTTTTGCGCCCGTTGCGGCGCCGCCAGCGAGATGTCGCAAGCAGGATGGCAACGCAGTTGCCCGTCGTGTGGGGGGCAGCATTTCCCACGCACCGACCCGGTCGTCATCATGTTGATCACATTTGGGAATTCGGTGCTGATGGGGCGATCCCCGGGATGGCCTGAAGGCATGTATTCGCTACTGGCCGGATTTGTCGAACCCGGAGAAACGCTGGAAGCGGCGGTGCGCAGAGAGGTGATGGAAGAGGCCGGTGTCCCCGTCGGGCAAGTAACCTATCTTTCCAGCCAGCCCTGGCCCTTTCCGGCGTCACTGATGTTTGGCTGTTCAGGCGAGGCATTGTCGCAAGAAATCACTATAGATCCGGTTGAAATCGAAGACGCTATATGGGTGAATAAGGCTGAAATGATGCAGGTCTTTGCTGGGGAACATCCCAGCCTTCTGCCCGCGCGCAAAGGCGCGATTGCGCATTTTCTGCTGCAAAACTGGCTTGCAGATACGCTCGACTGACAAAATACTGGGCGAATAGGCAAGAGAACGATAACCCACCATGCAATTCTCCGCACGTGAAGATATTCAGGCCCCTGTCAACGCGGTGTTCGAAATGTTTGCGGATTTCGAACGGTTCGAGCGGATGGCAATGCGCCGCGGGATCGAGGTCCGGCGTTTGTCAGGGCATATGGGCGTTGTGCCCGGTACATCCTGGGAGACCGAGTTCCGTATGCGCGGAAAGCCCCGGCGCGTGGAAATCAATATGGCCGAATGTGATCCACCGACCCATATGCGGTTCGAGGCGGCAAGCAAGGGAATGAATGGCTCAACCAGGGTCGAGTTTCTGGCCCTGTCGCAACGTAGAACCCGGCTGACCGTGGATATGTCGCTATCGGCCAAATCCCTGCCTGCACGGCTGTTGCTGCAATCGCTCAGATTGGGTCAGTCGCGGTTCCGGCGACAGTTTCAGGCCCGCCTCAGCGAATTCGCGCGGGAAATGGAAGAACGTCATCTGCACGGTTCTTGAGAATTCCGAGACAAGAGGCCCTGAATGTCTGATGTGATATTGCGCAGCGCTGTTGTGGATGACGCCAAAGGTATTTCCGAGGTCCTGCAAGAGATCGTGACCGCCGGTAAGCGCACCAAACCCAGCGATGAGAGTTTTGCCAAAGAGCATTACATCAGCCACTGCGGCAGCATCCAATGCACCGTGGCGGTGCAGGGTTCACAGGTATTGGGCTTTCAGGCGCTGATACTGGCCGTCGACGGAAACACTTATGGCGTAACAGCCGGTTGGGGCATCATCGGAACACATATACGCCCGTCAGCCGCGCGCATGGGGGTCGGGCGGGCCCTGTTTCAGAAAACGCTGCTGGCGGCCCGAGCCGCAGGTCTGCCTGCAATAGACGCGACCATTGGAGCGCAAAATGCCGAAGGCCTGGCCTATTACGCGGCCATGGGATTTGTCGGTTACCGGTCACATGAAGGTGCGGTGTGCAAGAAATACCAGTTAGCCTGAGCTAGCCGCGCGGCTGGACGGCTGGATACACACCCAGAATCTCAACATTGGTGGTGAAATGTTCCAGCTCTTCCAGGGCCAGTTGTACATTGCGGTCATCTGGGTGCCCGACAATATCCGCATAGAACTGCGTGGCCGTGAACGACCCGTCGACCATATAGCTTTCCAGCTTGGTCATGTTGACACCATTGGTGGCGAAGCCGCCCATCGCCTTATACAGCGCGGCCGGGATGTTGCGGACCTGAAACACAAAACTGGTGATCATCCCATGCGCCCCGCGCCGCGACAGATCCGCGTCGCGTGACATGATCAAAAAGCGCGTGGTGTTGTCGTCGCTGTCCTCGATATGGCGGGCCAGGACGTTCAGGTTATAGATCTCTCCGGCCAACTCGCTGGCCAGCGCAGCAGAATGCAGTTCGGCGGCCTCGGAAACCTCGCGCGCGGCGCGGGCATTGTCCGGGCTGACGCGTCCCTGAATGCCGTGCTGCTTCAGGAACCCAGCGCATTGTGGCAGCAGCACCAGATGCGAATGCGCTTCGGTGATGTCGCTCAGCTTGGCACCGGGGACGGCCAACAAATTGATGTGTACGCGAACAAAAGCTTCATCGATGATATGCAACCCGCTATGGGGCAGCAGGCGGTGAATATCGGCCACCCGCCCATAGGTCGTATTTTCGACCGGAAGCATCGCCAGGTCTGCTTTGCCGGACCGAACTGATTCGATCACATCCTCAAATGTGCGGCAGGGCAGGGCCTCCATATCGGGACGAGCGTTTCGGCATGCCTCGTGGCTATAGGCACCGGGTTCTCCCTGAAATGCGATACGTTTTGTCATTTGGTCGATTCCGTGCAACAAGTTCCAGAATTGGGCGTTTAGTCGCGGTGTCTATACCTTGCCTCTTGTAAGGGGAAGCCTTAGACACCCCGCAGACAGCTGAAATGGACTCGCGATCAATGTTCGACACGATGACAGTTACCAAGGCCGCAGCAGGCCTGTTTGGCACCTTCCTGGTGCTGCTTCTGGCCAAATGGGCCGCAGAAGAGCTTTACCACGCCGATGCCCATGGCGAGACGGCTTCGTACATCATCGAAACCGAAAGCGCAGGCGAAAGCGCCAACGGTGAAGAGGTAGTATTTGAAGAGCTGCTGGCCGCCGCCGACGTTGAAAAAGGCGCCAAAGTTTTCCGCAAGTGTACCGCGTGTCACAAGCTGGAAGACGGTGCAAACGGCACAGGCCCCTATCTGTATGGTGTCGTTGACCGCCCTGTCGCAACGGCCAGCGGTTTTACCGGCTATTCGGCACCGATGCAGGCCCATGGCGGCAACTGGACACCCGAAGCACTGGATGCCTTCCTGACCAAGCCAAGCAGCTATATCTCGGGCACATCCATGAGTTTTGCTGGCCTGAAAAAACCGCAGGACCGTGCCGATCTGATTGCCTATCTGCAGACAATCGGCAACTGATGCCACACCGGCACATCTGAAATTCAAAGCCGCTGCCCCGTGCAGCGGCTTTTTTTGTATGAAGAAACCTTCACAATGCGCTCACGCATTCTAAACTTGAATCAGTCAACGCTGGACCTTTAGCTTCGTTCAGGCGCAAGACTATAAGAAGTGACGCAACAGGGGATGAGCCAAATGGAATCCAACCGACAGATTGTTCAGGCACGTGCATTGGATTTCAGAGGTTGGTTGACCATACCGATAACCGGCTTTTTGCTGCTTGCGCTCATGACCTCTCAACTGTTTGCCGAAGAGACCATCATCAAAAGACACGGATTCTCGGAATTTGGCGATTTGAAATACCCTGAAGGGTTTGCCCATTTCGACTACGTAAATCCTGATGCGCCGCGCGGCGGAGAGTTATCTTATGCAGCGCAAGGGACATTTGACAGTTTCAACCCCTATACGCGGCAGGGACGCGCGGGTGCGCGTTCTGCGGATCAGTATGAATCCCTGATGGTCGCGTCCTATGATGAAACGGCCACTTACTACGGTCTGCTGGCAGAAAGCCTTGAATACCCGGAAAGCCAGGATTGGGTCATCTTCAACATGCGACCTGAGGCGCGGTTTTCCGATGGAAGCCCGGTGACTGCCGAAGATGTTGTGTTTTCGCATAATCTGCTGCTGGAACAGGGGTTAAAATCCTATGCCGACGCCGTCCGCGAGATGATTCCGCGTGCCGAAGCGCTGGATGATCATCGGGTTAAATTCTACTTCGCACCGGATATCCCGCGCCGTGGCCTAATAAGTCAGGTTGCCGGGACATCTGTGTTTTCCAAGGCCTGGTTTGAGGCAGACCCTGAAAACCGGCGGCTCGACAAATCCCGGCTTGAGCCCGGTATCGGATCCGGACCTTATGTTTTGGACAGCTATGACATCAACCGGCGCATCGTCTACAAGCGCAACCCGGACTATTGGGGCGACCACGTTAATGTGAATATTGGCCGCAACAACTATGACTCCATCCGGATCGAATATTTCGCGGACTCGATTGCTGCGATGGAGGGGTTCAAAGCGGGCACGTTCACACTGCGCCAGGAAAACAACTCGAAAAGCTGGGCAACGGCCTATGATTTTCCTGCCATAGCAAACGGAACAGTGGTTCGGGTAGAGCTGGAAGACGGGGATGTCCCCAACGCTTCGGGCTTTGTCATGAACCTGGACCGGCCGCAATTTCAGGATCCCAAGGTGCGCGAAGCCGTCCAGTTAGGGTTCAACTTCGAATGGACGAATGAAAGCTTGCAATATGGCCTGTTTCAGCAGCGCGACTCATTCTGGCAGGGAACTCACCTAGAGGCGACGGGGCTGCCCGAGGGGCGTGAACTGGAGGTTCTGCAAAGCCTGGGCGATGCGCTGGACCCTGCGGTACTGACCGACCAACCGGTCGTTGCCCATGAATCCCGCGCCGAGCGTCAGAATGATCGTCGCAATCTGCGCGCCGCGATGAAGCTGCTGGATGAGGCCGGTTGGCAGGTGGGCGAAGACGGTATCCGCCGCAATCAAAACGGTGAAGTACTAGCCATAGAATTTCTGTCAGACCAGCCGACTCTTGATCGTATAATCCAGCCATTTGTCGCTAACCTGAGGACGATGGGTATCGATGCGACCTACAATCGTGTGGACAATGCGCAATTCACCCTGCGCCGCCGTGACCGGGATTTCGACATGATTTTCGGCGGGTACCCAAGTTCGCTGCAACCTTCGACGGGACTGTACCAGCAATTCGGAACCGAGGCGGCATCGTATTCCGTATTCAACCCGTCCGGTGCGCACGGCCCGGATATTGAGCCACTGATCGACAACATCGTGGCAGCAACCAACAGCGAAGAGTTGTTTGCCAATGTCCGCGCCCTGGACCGTGTTCTGCGGGCTAAGCGGATCATGGTGCCCACTTGGTATTTGGGCAAATACTGGGTTGCCTATTGGGACATGTATGATTACCCGGAAAACCTGCCGCCTTATTCATTGGGTGTCGAAGACCTGTGGTGGATCAACGCCGAGCAGGAAGCCCAGTTGAAATCCTCCGGCGCCTTGAGGTAATCCGCCCAAATGGGAGCATATATTCTAAGACGCCTGCTGCTGGTCATTCCCACACTGCTGGGAATCATGATCGTCAACTTCACCCTTGTGCAGTTTGTGCCAGGCGGCCCGATTGAACAGATCATCGCCCAGATGGAGGGTGGTGGAGATGTATTTGAAGGTATCGCTGGCGGTGGCGGCGATATCGAACAGCAGACCGGCGGCACAAATGATCGTTATATCGGCGGGCGTGGCCTGCCGCCTGAATTCATCGAAGAACTGGAAAAAGAATTCGGGTTCGACAAACCGCCCTTGGAACGGTTTCTGAATATGATGGGTAATTACCTGACTTTGGATTTTGGCGAGAGCTATTTCCGGTCGATCAGTGTGACCGATCTGGTACTGGAAAAGATGCCGGTGTCTATTTCGCTGGGGCTTTGGTCGACGCTGATTGCCTATCTGGTGTCGATCCCTCTGGGTATTCGCAAGGCGATCAGGGACGGATCAAGCTTTGACACCTGGACCAGTGGCGCCATCATCGTGGCCTATGCCATCCCGGGATTTCTGTTCGCCATTTTGCTGCTGGTGCTATTTGCCGGTGGGTCCTATTGGCAGATCTTTCCGTTGCGGGGGCTTACCTCGGACAACTGGGACAGCCTGAGTGTATTTGGCAAGATTGCCGATTACTTCTGGCATATCGCGTTGCCGATCCTGGCGCTGACCATATCGGCCTTCGCAACGCTCACCTTGCTGACCAAAAACTCGTTTCTGGACGAGATCAAAAAGCAATATGTCATGACCGCACGCGCCAAGGGCCTGAGCGAAAGCCGGGTGCTGTATGGCCACGTATTCCGCAATGCGATGCTGATCGTAATCGCGGGTTTTCCGGCCGTCTTCATCGGTGTGTTTTTCGGAGGGTCAATCATCATCGAAACCATCTTTTCGCTGGATGGATTGGGCCGGTTGGGCTTCGAGGCCGCCGTGGCGCGGGATTACCCGGTTATTTTCGGGACCCTGTTCATCTTTGGCCTGATGGGTTTGGTGGTCGGCATCATCAGTGATCTGATGTATGTGTTGGTTGATCCGCGCATCGACTTTGAAAAGCGGGAGGGGTAAATGGCGCTTTCCCCCCTGAATCAGCGCCGGTGGCGCAACTTCCGCCGGAATGGCCGGGCGTTCTGGTCGCTGATCATCTTCTCGATCCTGTTCGGCCTGTCGCTATTTGCTGAATTTATCGCAAATGACAAACCGATCCTCGTGAAATACCGCGGTGAGCTTTATACGCCGATCTTCAATTTCTACCCAGAGACCGAGTTTGGCGGTGATTTCCAAACCGAAGCAATCTATCGCGACCCCGAAGTGCGTTGTCTGATAGACAGTGGCGGTTTGGATCAGTGCTTTGACGATCCTGACGGCATTATCGAACAGATCGAGGCCGGATCCTTTGCCGCCGACGGGTTCGAGCGCGGCTGGGCCATCTGGCCGCTGATCCCATACTCTTTCAAAACCAGCGTTGATCGGCCGGGCGCAGCCCCACTGCCGCCCAATGGTCAGAACCTGCTTGGCACCGATGACACCAAGCGCGATGTGCTTGCACGGGTGATCTATGGGTTCCGTCTGTCCATTCTGTTCACGCTGATGGTCACAGGTGTTGCCAGCCTGATCGGTATCTTCGCAGGTGCCATTCAGGGCTTTTTTGGCGGCTGGCTGGATTTGATCTTTCAACGGATCATCGAGATTTGGTCGGCCACCCCATCGCTTTATGTGATCATCATCATGTTCGCTATTCTAGGGCGCAGTTTCTGGTTGCTGGTGTTGCTCATGATCCTGTTCAGCTGGACCGGATTGGTTGGCGTTGTCCGAGCAGAGTTCCTACGGGCGCGAAACCTTGAATATGTCCGGGCGGCGCGGGCGTTGGGCGTCAGCAACAGGACGATCATGTTCCGCCACATGCTGCCCAATGCAATGGTCGCCACGCTGACCTTCATGCCCTTCATCGTCACCGGAACGATTGGCGGGCTTGCATCGCTGGATTTTCTGGGCTTCGGCCTGCCGTCCTCGGCTCCGTCACTTGGCGAGCTGACCTTGCAGGCAAAACAGAACTTGCAGGCCCCTTGGCTGGCCTTTACCGCCTTTTTCACCTTTGCCATCATGCTGTCGCTTCTGGTCTTCATTTTCGAAGGCGTCCGCGATGCGTTTGATCCCAGAAAGACCTTCTCATGAGCCTGCTGGATGTAGACAACCTCAAGGTTTCGTTCCGGCAGGACGGGCAGGTCAGTGCGGCGGTCAAGGGCGTGTCCTTCACGGTGGATCGTGGGGAAACCGTGGCTTTGGTAGGGGAATCCGGGTCCGGAAAATCTGTGACCGCCTTGTCGACCGTCTCGCTGTTGGGAGACAGCGCGATTGTCGAAGGTTCGGTGAAATATGACGGGCAAGAGATGATCGGGACGTCCGAGCAACATCTGATGGATGTGCGCGGCAACGACATCAGCTTCATCTTTCAAGAACCGATGACATCGTTGAACCCGTTGCACACGATCCAGAAGCAGATGGCAGAATCGCTGGCACTGCATCAGGGGGTGGTGGGCGACGCGGCCCGTGATCGGATTGTCGAGTTGCTGACGAAGGTTGGCATCCGGGACCCGAAGGATCGGTTGGACAGCTATCCGCACCAACTTTCGGGCGGACAGCGGCAGCGCGTCATGATCGCCATGGCGCTGGCCAATAAGCCGGACATTCTGATCGCAGATGAACCGACCACGGCGCTGGACGTGACCATACAGGCACAGATACTCGAGTTGCTGGCAGACCTGCAGAAAGCCGAAAACATGGGGATGCTGTTCATCACCCATGACCTTGGCATCGTGCGCCGGATCGCCGATCGAGTTTGCGTCATGAAGGACGGAGAGATTGTCGAAGCCGGTGCAACCGCGGACATCTTCGAGAACCCTCAGCATCCCTATACCCGGAAATTGCTGGCGGCCGAACCGTCGGGCCAACCCGATCCGGTCGCCGCGGATGCAGAAGAGGTCGCCCGCACCGATCACCTGAAAGTCTGGTTCCCGATCCAGCGCGGCTTTCTCAAGCGAACTGTCGGCCATGTTAAGGCGGTGAATGACGCCAGCCTCAGCGTGCGCGCCGGCGAAACCGTGGGGATCGTGGGCGAAAGCGGGTCGGGCAAGACCACGTTGGCGCTGGCCATCATGCGGCTGATCGCGTCCGAGGGTGGTATCACCTTTCGCGACCAGGATGTGCGCCGTTGGTCCACACGCGAATTGCGCCGTTTGCGCAAGGATATGCAGATTGTGTTTCAGGACCCGTTTGGCAGCCTGAGCCCGCGCATGACCTGTATGCAAATCATCGCCGAGGGTCTGGCAATCCACAAGGTTGATCCACACCGCTCCCCGCGTGATCTGGTGGCGGATGTGATGACCGAAGTGGGGTTGGACCCGGCGTCGATGGACCGGTATCCGCACGAGTTCTCGGGCGGGCAGCGGCAGCGTATCGCCATCGCACGGGCGATGGTGCTCCGTCCCAAACTTCTGGTGCTGGATGAGCCGACAAGCGCGCTGGACATGACGGTTCAGGTGCAGATCGTAGACTTGCTGCGAGATCTGCAGCGGAAATACGGGTTGGCATATCTGTTCATCAGCCATGACCTAAAAGTGGTCCGGGCGATGTCACATAATGTCATCGTTATGCGGAACGGTGACGTGATTGAAATGGGCGCTGCCGAAGACCTGTTCGAAAACGCGCAGACAGATTACACCCGCGAATTGATTGCGGCAGCGGGCTGAAGCCCGCTCGCCGTGTTTTTCACGCGTTTGCGGTTTCCCGCGTTGCCGCTTTCGGTATCGGGCCGCGCAGTTCTTCATAGTGATCAAAGCTTAACTTTACCCAACCGGTGCCGCGCGTGGCGCTGGCCAGGGTGCGATGCAACTCATCCTCGGCCACGGCAGGAAGTTGGGCATTGAAAATCTCCCAGCCCGAAGCGTTGGGGTTGCCTTCGAATCCCAGCACTTGACCCTGTAAGGAACTGATCGTGGGGACAAGATCACCGACGAAATCGGATGGCAAGTGAATCTCTGCGTTCAGAATGGGTTGCAGGACCACCGGTTTGGCCTGAGGCAGCGCCTCGCGTACGGCGTTCTTGCCTGCGGTGCGGAAAGCATAATCGGAACTGTCCACATTGTGGTGTTTGCCGTCACTCAGCGTGATTTTGACATCAACAACAGGGAAGCCCTCAGGCCCCTGCTCCAGCGCGTCCTTGGCCCCGTGTTCAACTGAGGGAATATAGTTGCGCGGCACCGAACCGCCTTTCACGATCTCTTCGAACTGAAACCCTGATCCGCGCGGCATGGGCGTGACCGAGATCACGACATCTGCAAACTGACCCGCACCACCGGATTGCTTGCGGTGACGGTGGCGGTGTTCGATGGGCGCACGGATGGTTTCGCGATAGGCGGTCTCGATCGGGTCGGCCACGATTTCGATCCCGAAATCTTCGGCCAGTTTGGCGGTGATCCGGCGCATGTGCTGCGGGCCTTGAGAGCCCAGCACCGCATGGCCGCTCAGCTCATCCTGCTCCAGATGGAGACCGGGGTCGATCTCGACCAGACGGGTCAGAGCGTTCGACAGGCGCACGTCATCTCGCTCATGCGCGGGTGATACGATCTGACGTTGGGCGACTGGATGTGATGATGCCCATTCCGGCAACGGAGATTCGGATTTGCTGTCGTAAACATTGCCGGGGATCAGGTGATCGGATTTCACGGCCAGCCCGATCTGACCTGCCTCCAGCCCGGAAATCTGGGTCTTGGCGTCAAGTGTCGTCAGATTGCCGACTGTCTCACCTCCCAAAGCTTCATGCGCACGCACGCCATCTCCCAGGCCACGAAGGACGATGATCTTGCCGATATGTTTCTTCACGTCCGCGAATCCCGCAATGGCGCGGGCAGTCTCGGTGGCCTCATCGCGGTTGGCGGCAATGTTGAACTCAGGGGCTTCGTGCCGCAGGGCTTTCATCAGGCGGGTCAGGCCATTGCCATGGCTGGCCGCGCCCAGACAGGCGGGGATCAACTGGTGGTTCTGCAAAACCTGCGCGGCCAGATCGTAGATCTCGGCACTTGCGGGCTGTTTGTCTTCGATCAGCTGCTCCAACAGGTGATCGTCAAAATCCGACAGCGTCTCTAGCAGCTCGGTGCGGGCTTCTTGTTCGCGGTCCTCGACCGAGAGCGGCAGTTCGATCAGGGCCGAGGGCTGGCCTTCCTGATATTTCCAAGCCCGCTCCGAGATCAGATCGACCGCGCCGACTATTGTCTCGCCGTCGCGAATAGGGACCTGACGTAGGGCGATGTGGTGGGTGCAGTAGGTCTGTAGCGCGGCGATGATATCCCGGATACGGCCATTTGGGGCGTCCATCCGATTGATGAACAGGAAACAGGGAATGCCCGCCTCTTCAACCAGCCGCAGATAGGGCGCGCACAAGACAGCCGCGTCTGGGTCCGGCGGGACAACCACAACCGCCGCATCCGAAATCGCCATGGCTGGTCCGACATAACCCAGATTGTCGCTGCCCCCGTCCACGTCGATCGCGCACCAGGGCTCGTCCAAGTAAGAAAAACCGTGCAAGTGCACGGTTCCGGAGACATCGAATGTGGTGGGTCGGTTGTCGAGACGGCTTATGGCCTCGACCAGGGTTGTCTTGCCAGATTGGCTGGGGCCGAGGACGGTGAATACGCGCATGAGTGATGTCCCTCTTTTCAGGTTGCAGTAATACCTGCACGAAAAGGGCCGACCCACACGGCTGCGTGGGCGAGGACTGACTGCGAATTCACCTGCCTCAGGGTTCGGATCGTTCCGCCCAAGTGTGAAGACAACCAGAGGCTCGCGTCAAGCCCCTGTACTGGTATCTAAGCGGCGGGCCGCACAACCGGGCCCACCTGTAAGCGATCAGATCGCCGAGCTGTGGCCTGCCTTGCTCAGGTCATAGGCGTCAAAGCTGCGGGCAATCATTCGGGTCAGCGGCCGGGCCTCGGGTGGAATGAACAGGCCATCCTTGGTGACGTGTAGCAGATTGTTGAAGTCGGCATTGGCCTTCTGGAACATCTCGTTCAGCTCTTGGGCGGATATGTTGTGGTCACGCAGAATCTCAGCCGAATTGATCTGAAAATCACACATCAGCGCTTCGATCAGACGTGCGCGCAAAATGTCCTGCCCTTTGAACAAATGCCCGCGCGAGGTCGAAAAGCGCCCCTCGCGGATGGCTTTCGTATAGGCCGATGTTGCCGGTGCGTTCTGGGCGTAGCCCTGAGGAAACCGCGAGATCGAGCTTGCGCCCACACCGATCAGCACCTCGGCTTGATCATCCGTATAACCCTGAAAGTTCCGTTTCAGTCGCCCGGTCCTGAGCGCATGTGTCAGACCATCATCCTGCGTGGCAAAGTGGTCAATTCCGATCTCGGCGTAATCATCCCAGAGGAACAGTCGACGCGCCGTCTCGAACAGCTCCAGACGTTGCTCGGGCGTGGGCAATGCGTCCGAAGGAATCAACTGTTGCCGCTTGGCCATCCACGGCACGTGGGCGTATCCGTACAGCGCAACGCGGTCGGGGTTCAGTGACAGCAGTTTCTGTACGCTTTCAGTCATCCTTGATTTGGTCTGATGCGGCAGACCGTACAGGATATCTGCGTTCAGACTGGTAATGCCGCGGGCACGGATCATGTCCACAGCTGCGCGCGTGGTGTCATAGCTTTGGACGCGACCGATAGTTTTCTGAATCTCATCGTCGAAATCCTGCACGCCGATCGAGGCACGGTTCATGCCCGCTTCGGCCAGCGCGTCCAGTCGGGCTTGGTCAATCTCGTTCGGGTCGATTTCGACCGAGAATTCAGCACCCGGGCCCAGCGGGATAACATCCAGAATGCGTGTGGCCAGATCTCGCATCAGATCGGGATTCAACAGCGTTGGTGTGCCGCCGCCCCAGTGCAGACGCGAGAGGGTGACGCCTTGAGGCAGGCGCGCGGCCAGCAGATCAAGCTCGGCCTTGAGGACGTCGACATAGGCGATGACCGGGTTGTCAGTTTGCGTCCCCTGTGTTCGGCAGGCACAAAACCAACACAGCCTGCGGCAGAAGGGCACGTGTATGTACAACGAGACGGAGCTGCCGGGTTTAATGCCGGTAATCCAGTCTTCGTAAAGGTTTACCCCCACATCATTGTTGAAGTGAGGGGCTGTTGGATAGCTTGTGTAGCGCGGTACTTTCGCGTCAAATAGTCCAAGCTTTGCAAGTTGTGGTTTAACTATCATGGCGATACCGTTAGAGGACGGCACGCCTAGCAACCTTGATAGAGATCAAGTGGGAACGCGCATGACACAGATTTTCAAAATCGATCATACAAACTGTGAAGATTGTCCAATCCGCCACAGAGCAGTCTGTGCACATTGCGATGTTCATGAGCTGGAGCTTCTTGAAGGTATTAAATATTATCGCAGCTTCGAGGCTGGGCAGACAATCATCTGGTCCGGTGATCAGATGAATTTCGTGGGCTCGGTCGTGTCGGGGATCGCTTCTTTGACTCAGACCATGGAAGATGGGCGCACGCAGATGGTTGGCCTTTTGCTGCCCAGCGATTTCGTCGGTCGTCCAGGTCGAGATTCAGCGCCTTACGACGTCGTGGCAACGACTGACATTGTCATGTGCTGTTTCCGTAAGAAGCCGTTCGAAGAACTGATGGGTGCGACTCCGCATATCGCGCATCGTTTGCTTCAGATGACATTGGATGAGCTGGACGCTGCCCGTGAATGGATGCTGGTGCTGGGACGCAAGACTGCGCGCGAAAAAATCGCAAGCCTGTTGTCCATCATCGCGCGCCGGGATGCGTCGATTGGGCAGAACGGGAGTTCCAGCCCAATCGTTTTTGATCTTCCGCTGACGCGCGAGGCGATGGCAGACTACCTTGGCCTTACACTGGAAACTGTCAGCCGTCAGATATCCGCCTTGAAGAAAGACGAGATCATCTTGCTAGAAGGAAAGCGCCGTGTATCTGTTCCGGATATGGGCCGGTTGATGGAAGAGGCAGGCGACGATTCCGATGGCGGATATCTGGTGTGATTCACATACGGCGTGACCCGTTGTCTTAACCGTGGTTTAGTGGGACCAGTGAAACTGCGTCAGGAGTAAGTCATGGGATTCAGCAGCCTTTTGGCCATGCTGCTTATTGGTGCCATCGCGGGATGGTTGTCCGGAAAGATCATGGAAGGTCGGGGATTCGGCCTGATTGGCAACATCATCGTCGGCGTAGTTGGCGCATTTCTGGCGGGGGTGATTTTCCCGGCCCTTGGCTTTGCCGTTGGCGGCGGTCTGGTCTCGTCCATTATTTTCGCCACCATCGGGGCGATCATTCTGCTTTTCCTGATCGGCCTTGTGAAACGCGGGTAAAAGCCGCCCGCTGGGCGGCTCTGCCGTTTCAATGTGCCATGAACACCGGAACAGTCGATTGTTCCAGCATATTGCGTGTCGCGCCGCCCAGGATGGCTTCTCGGAATCGGGAATGCCCATAGGCGCCCATGACGATCATATCTGTTTCGGTATCCGTCGCATGGCGGTTCAGGATGTCCGATACACGCGACATTGTTTTGCTGAGCACGTCGATTTCGCACTTAACTCCGTGGCGTGACAGCATCTGGGACAACAACCCACCGGGGTCCGAGCGATCCGGCCCATGCGTTGGTGGGTCGATCACCACGATCCGCACCTGATCGGCCTCGATCAGGAAGGGTAGGGCGCAGCGAATGGCGCGCATGGCCTCGACGCTTTCGTTCCAGCCGACCAAGACAGTACCGGGCTTGTCAAAAGGCGTCGTGTTTTCGGGTATGACCAGAACCGGAGCGTGACCTTCGAACATGGCTGCCTCGACGATAGGCTCTGCTTCGACGCTGCGGTCTTTTCCGTAAGGTTGCGGCAGAATAACAAGGTCCGAGAACCGCGCCCGATGGGCAACGTGGCGACCAATATCGGCAATCTGGGCCACGCCGCTTTCTGCAGACCAGCGTACGCCGGAACTGTTCAGATAGGTCTCTGCATAGTGCAGGGTGTCCTCCGCCTCTGCTTTGGCGCGGGACAGGGTCTCCTGCAGAATCAGCGCGTTGGCGCCAGCATAGTAATAACCGGTCTGACTGCGATCGACCCCCAGGCACAGGGCTTCGGCATGCGCATCCTGGGCTGTGGCCAGGGCTGCCATTTGTGCCAGCGCCAGGGCCGATTGTTCCGTTTCCGTTAGAACTGTGAGAAGGGATTTATACGCCATCTTGACCTCTTGCCTCCAGGGCCGTTCCGTCCGCGACATTCCGGCCAAATCATTTCTGTAGCCTTGTCACAATATTCGCTATTCTGTCTTGATACAGATCAAAGCAGTTTGGGCTGTCCTCGGACAAAACAACGACCAGTCAAATGGGTTCCGCGACAAAAAAGAATCGCGCGGAGCATGGCAAAGGGACGCAATATGTCAAATTACATCAAGCTGATCGTGCTTGGTCTGATCGTGCTGTTTGCAGCGATCGGGACCAATTATGCACGCGATTTGGCGTATCAGGTGCATGCAATTCTGGTGATGTTGATCGCCGCGGGATTGTTCATCTGGACGCTTAGAAACACGGATGAGCCAGATATCCTCATAGATCGTTCAGGCGAATACATGGACGATGTGGTCCGTTACGGCGTAATCGCGACGGCCTTTTGGGGCGTGGTTGGTTTTCTTGCCGGGACATTCATCGCCTTTCAGCTGGCCTATCCGGTGCTGAACTTTGAATGGGCACAAGGATATCTGAATTTTGGCCGATTGCGTCCGCTGCATACATCGGCGGTTATCTTTGCCTTTGGCGGCAACGCACTAATCGCTACGTCCTTCTACGTCGTCCAGCGGACCAGCGCCGCGCGCCTGTGGGGCGGCAATCTGGCATGGTTCGTTTTCTGGGGCTATCAGCTGTTCATTGTGCTGGCTGCGACCGGGTATGTGCTGGGCGGAACCCAGTCCAAGGAATACGCCGAGCCGGAGTGGTATGTCGATCTGTGGCTGACCATCGTCTGGGTGGCCTATCTTGCCGTGTTCCTGGGAACAATCGTCAGGCGGAAAGAGCCTCATATCTATGTGGCGAACTGGTTCTACCTGGCCTTTATCGTTACCGTCGCCATGCTGCATCTGGTCAACAACATGACTATCCCTGTCAGCATCTGGGGTTCGAAATCTGTCATCGTCTGGTCAGGCGTTCAGGACGCAATGATTCAGTGGTGGTACGGCCACAATGCTGTGGGCTTTTTCCTGACTGCCGGTTTCCTGGGCATGATGTACTATTTCATCCCGAAACAGGCCGAACGTCCGGTGTTCAGTTACAAGCTGTCGATCATCCACTTCTGGGCGCTGATCTTCCTGTATATCTGGGCTGGTCCGCACCATTTGCACTATACAGCGCTGCCTGACTGGGCCTCGACACTGGGCATGGTGTTCTCGATCGTGCTGTGGATGCCGTCCTGGGGTGGCATGATCAACGGCCTGATGACCCTATCGGGTGCGTGGGACAAGCTGCGTACGGACCCGGTGATCCGGATGATGGTGATCTCGGTCGGCTTCTATGGCATGTCCACTTTTGAGGGCCCGATGATGTCGATCCGAGCGGTTAACTCTTTGAGCCACTATACCGACTGGACCATTGGTCACGTGCATTCGGGTGCGCTGGGTTGGAACGGCATGATCACCTTTGGTGCGCTGTACTTCCTGGTGCCCGTCTTGTGGAAGCGTGAGCGTCTGTATTCGCTGCAGATGGTCAGCTGGCACTTCTGGCTCGCCACTATCGGCATCGTGCTCTACGCCGCGTCGATGTGGGTGACAGGTATCATGGAAGGCCTGATGTGGCGCGAAGTGGATGCCAACGGTTTCCTTGTGAACTCGTTCGCCGACACCGTGGCTGCCAAGTTCCCGATGTATGTGGTGCGAGCTCTGGGTGGGGTCATGTTCCTCGCTGGGGCGCTGATCATGTGCTACAACCTGTGGATGACTGTGCGGAAAGCGCCGGCCAAAGAGGCCAGCCTGACCGTCGCGGTCCCGGCTGAATAAGGAGGGCCGGAGCAATGGCAATTCTCGACAAACATAAGATCCTCGAGACCAACGCGACCCTCCTGCTGATCTTCAGCTTTCTGGTCGTGACCATCGGTGGCATCGTGCAGATCACCCCGCTGTTCTATCTTGAGAACACCATCGAAAAGGTGGAAGGCATGCGCCCTTACACCCCCTTGGAAATGGCGGGCCGTGACATCTATATCCGCGAAGGCTGCTATGTCTGCCACAGTCAGATGATCCGCCCGATGCGGGATGAGGTCGAGCGCTATGGCCACTACTCGCTGGCGGCTGAATCAATGTATGATCATCCGTTCCAGTGGGGGTCCAAACGCACCGGGCCTGATCTGGCCCGTGTCGGTGGTCGTTATTCTGACCAGTGGCATGTGGATCACCTGCGCAACCCGCAGTCGGTGGTGCCTGAATCTGTAATGCCGAAATACGGCTTCCTCGAGCATCGCAAGATTGACGGTAAGTATATCGGTGATGTCATGAAGGCGAATGCGCTGGTAGGCACGCCCTATACCGAAGAGATGCTGGAGAACGCCGTGGCGGATTTCCGGGCGCAGGCCGATCCCGACAGTGACTATGACGGCCTGCTGGAACGCTATGGTGACAAGGTCAGCGTGCGGAACTTCGATGGTCAGCCCGAGCTGACCGAAGCGGATGCGATGGTCGCTTATCTGCAGATGCTGGGAACGCTGGTCGATTTCTCGACCTTCACCCCAGACGCGAACCGGTAAAGGAGGGTGTGATGGAAGAATATACACTCTTACGGCAATTCGCGGATAGCTGGATGTTGCTGCTGCTCTTTGTTTTCTTTGTTGGGATCATAATCTGGGTTTTTCGCCCGGGTTCCAGCAAGGAATACAAGGACACCGCGAATATCCCGTTTCGGCATGATGATGCACCAGCGCCCCTGCGGGGCGACGACAATCCCGCCACATCCAAGGAGGCGCGGCAATGAGCAAGACACCTGAAAAACAGCCGGGTGATCCGAGTACAACCGGCCACAGCTGGGATGGTATCGAAGAATTCGAAAACCCGATGCCGCGCTGGTGGTTGTGGACATTCTACGCCACCATCTTCTGGGCGGTGATCTATACGATCATGTATCCCGCATGGCCCTTGGTTCAATCCGCCACTGCTGGCGTTTTGGGCTGGTCCTCTCGCGCTCTGGTACAAGAAGAGATGATTGCGTTTGAAGAGGCGAATGCCCCTTGGAACGCCAAGCTTGTGGAAACATCGCTTGAAGATATCTCGGCAGATCCCGAACTGCAGCAATACGCGGCGAATGCCGGGGGCGCGGTGTTCCGTACCTGGTGTGCGCAATGCCACGGCTCAGGCGCGCAGGGTGCACCGGGATTCCCGAACCTGCTGGATGACGCCTGGCTGTGGGGCGGTTCGCTTGAGGATATCGAGACCACAATCGCCTATGGCATTCGCAACGAGGAAAGCGACGATGCGCGCTATTCCGAAATGCCTGCATTTGGCGAAATCCTGGAACATGACGAGATCACCCAAGTGGTTCAATACGTGATGTCCCTGACCAATGCGCAGACTGATGACGTAGCTGCGCAGGCAGGCAAGGTCGTCTTCGAAGATAACTGTTCGTCCTGTCATGGCGAGGATGGCACTGGTGACGTCTTTCAGGGCGCACCCAACCTGACCGATGCGATCTGGCTCTATGGTGGCGACGCAGAGGCATTGACTGAGACCGTGACCAATAGCCGTTTCGGTGTAATGCCTGCTTGGGAAAACCGCCTTACGGACGCGCAGATCCGCGCTGTGACGGCCTATGTCCACCAGTTGGGTGGCGGTCAGTAAGGCCAAAAGAATACCTTCGGACGGTTCGCCGCCCGAAGGTTAAGGCACCGGCTGTTCTCTCTGTTCGCGCGTTTCCTGAACAGCCGGTGCTACTATTATCAGACTACAGGCCCCCATTGGTGCAGTCCAGATGCGCCTTTTCGCGCGGGCCAGACTTTTCAATCCACCAGTGATGGTCCGGCAGCCAGCTGCTGCGCACAAGGTCGCGGCTATCTGTGCCAGTGCCTTTGCCGTCAGCCTCTGTTTTGGTGGCTACCATGTAACTTCGTGCCAGTATCGCAAGCATCTGATCCCTCCTGGATTGTGTTGCCGCTGTTATCAGGATTGATCTTTAGCCTGATAAATGCGACTCAATTACCATTCCAATATGTAAGTAGGACTTACAGATGAACTGGATGGATATGCCGCCGCTTGCGGCTTTGCGCGCCTTTTCTGCCTTTGCTGAGACTGGAAATGTTGTTCAGGCAGGGGCGTCGCTGAATGTCAGTCACGCAGCGATCAGCCAACAACTGCGTGCGCTTGAAAAACACCTGGATCTGGCCCTTCTGGACCGATCCGGTAAATCCATGACCCTGACGGCCGAGGGCAAGGTTCTGGCGCGTGCCCTGCATTTGGGATTTGGGGCCATAGGTGCGGCGGTCACTGACCTGAAGCGTGCAACCGAGGATCGTCCGGTCCACGTATCGCTGACGGCCTCTTTCGCAGCTTCATGGCTTATGCCGCGCTTGCCCGCATTTCAGGCCGAGCATCCAGGCATTCACCTTGCGCTGGATCCCTCGCCCCGGTTGGTCGATCTGCGCCCGGGCGGCGTGGATCTGGCGATCAGATATGGGGCAGGGGACTGGCCCGATGTGACGGCCGAACTGCTGTTGCAAAGTCCGATCGTGATTGTCGCCGCGCCATCCCTGTTGACTGGGCGGGCACCTGTGACACCTAAAGCACTCAGCCGTCTGCCCTGGCTTGAGGAGTTCGGCACAACGGAGGCAACGCAATGGCTGGCCCGTCACGGCGTGGGCCATAGCCCCGGCGCTGGCCGCATCGCCTTGCCGGGAAACCTGCTGCTTGAGGGAGTGCGCGCCGGGCAGGGTGTGACGGCCACCGTGCGGCATTTTGTCGAAGCGGATATCATTGCGGGTCGATTGGTCGAACTGTTCCGCGAACCCGACGGGCGCGGATACCATATTGTCACCGGAAATATGCCGCTTCGTCCTGGGGTGAAGATATTTATCAGGTGGCTCAGGCGGCAAGCTGGTAAGATGTGACAAAAGGTGTCTTTACGATGCGCTTTTGACCCATGTCAAAGTGGCTGCCCGTATGATCTGGAAGAAGACGCCGTAGAACAGCTACATCTGGAGCCAGCCCGTGAGCGATTCCGACCCCGCCCCCAGCCTATACGCAGCGCGCGAACCGATCTTTCCCCGCCGCGTGTCCGGCCCGTTTCGCAACCTGAAATGGTTCATCATGGCGGTCACGCTGGGGATCTATTACGTCACACCCTGGATCAGATGGGATCGCGGTCCCAGCCTCCCGGACCAGGCGGTGCTGCTGGATCTGGCCAACCGGCGCTTTTACTTTTTCTGGATCGAGATCTGGCCGCACGAGTTCTATTTCGTGGCCGGGTTGCTGATCATGGCCGGTCTGGGCCTGTTTCTGTTTACATCGGCGCTGGGGCGCGTGTGGTGCGGCTATGCCTGCCCGCAGACCGTCTGGACTGATTTGTATATCTTGGTCGAGCGCTGGATCGAAGGTGATCGAAACGCCCGTCTGCGCCTGCATCGTCAGAAAAAGATGGATTTCCACAAAGCAAGGCTGCGTGTCACCAAATGGGTCGCTTGGCTGTTTATTGGTCTGGCAACGGGTGGTGCCTGGGTGTTCTATTTCGCGGATGCGCCAACGCTGGTCCGTGACCTAGTGACCGGAGATGCACATCCGGTCGCCTATACAACCATATTGATCCTGACGGGGACGACCTTTTTGTTTGGTGGGTTCGCACGCGAGCAGATCTGTATTTACGCCTGTCCCTGGCCGCGCATTCAGGCCGCGATGATGGACGAGGATACTCTGGTGGTTGGGTATCGCGAATGGCGCGGTGAACCGCGCGGCAAAGGCAAGCGGACCGCGGATTCCGATCTTGGGGACTGCATTGATTGCATGGCCTGTGTGAATGTCTGCCCTGTCGGTATCGACATCCGCGACGGTCAGCAGCTTGAATGTATCACCTGTGCGCTGTGCATCGACGCCTGCGATGACATGATGGCCAAAATTGGCAAGCCGCGTGGCTTGATCGACTACATGGCGTTGAGCGACGAATCGAGTGAACGCGCCGGTCATCCGCCCAAGAATGTCTGGAAACACATCCTGCGGCCTCGGACCATCATGTATACGGGTATGTGGTCTGCGGTTGGCTTCGCGCTTTTGTTCGCCCTGTTCATCCGTTCTGACATTGATCTGACCGTAGCGCCGGTGCGAAACCCGACATTTGTAACCCTTTCTGACGGAACTATCCGTAACACTTATGATGTACGACTGCGGAACAAACATGGCGAGGACCGCCCATTCCAACTGACCCTGTCCGGTGATCCGGCCCTGAAGATACAGATCGAGGGGGTTGAAGGTGAGACTGTCAATGTGACGGCGGATACGGCACAGTTGACCCGTGTTTACATCGTCGCATCGGGCGACACCGGGCCAGCAACTTTGGATACGACGCCGGTCCGCATCTGGGTCGAAGACCTGCAGAGCGGTGAGCGCGCCTATAAGGACACCACGTTTAACGGACGAGGGAACTGAACATGGCTGAACGTAAATTCACCGGCAAACATGCGCTTGCTGTGTTCGTTGCATCCTTTGGCGTGATCATCACGGTGAACCTGGTTCTGGCCTATAGCGCGGTGAAGACCTTTCCGGGGCTCGAGGTCAAGAATTCCTATGTCGCCAGCCAGGAATTCAACGAACGCCTGAAGGAACATCAGGCGCTGGGCTGGTTTATCCGCGCCGAGATTTCGGGCGGATTGCTGATCCTGCATATAACCGATCAGACGGGCGCACCGGTCAAGGTGGCTGACCTGCAGGCCGTTGTGGGCCGCGCGACCCATGTCAAAGATGATTTTGCTCCTGATTTCATATTCGACGGGACTGCATATGCGACTCCGGCATCGCTGGGTCCGGGCAACTGGAACATTCGGCTGGTTGCCAAAGATCACAGCGGGGCCGAGTTTGCACAGCGCGTGCCGCTTTATGTGAAAGGCTAGGGGATGTCTGCGCAGATGTCCTCTGGCACCGCAGCTTGCCCCGGCTGTATCGCCGCCCCGGTAGAGCCCGCAAGGCCGATCCCGCAGGATGTGCAGATCGCGCTGTCATTGCCGGGAATTCACTGCTCGGCCTGTATTGCCACGGTCGAGCGTGAATTGAATGCCCAGCCCGGGGTCGAGGACGCGCGCGTGAACCTGACCTTGAAACGTGCGATGGTCAAAGCCGCGCCCGATCTGCGCGCCGCCGATCTGATCCCGGTGCTTGAACGCGTAGGCTTTGAGGCGCACGAGCTGGACCCTGGATCCCTGTCTGCCACGCAGTCCGACAAAGCTGGTCGCGACCTGTTGATGCGGTTGGCGGTGGCTGGTTTTGCCTCGATGAATGTAATGTTGCTGTCTGTCTCTGTCTGGTCAGGGGCAACCGATGCAACGCGCGACATGTTCCACTGGATTTCGGCAGCGATTGCTTTGCCTGCGATCGCGTTTTCGGCGCAGCCCTTCTTTGCCAATGCCTGGAGCGCCTTGCGCGTCGGTCGCCTGAATATGGATGTGCCGATCGTGTTGGCAATCCTGTTGGCATTGGCCACATCGCTGTGGGAAACCGCGCTGAGTGGTGAGCACGCCTATTTTGACGCCGCCCTGACCCTGACGTTCTTTCTGCTGGCCGGACGCTATCTGGACTACCGTACCCGCGCCGCCGCCCGATCCGCAGCCGAGGAGTTGACCGCGTTGGAAGTTCCGCGCGCGATCAGGCTGGCCGATGGTCAAGAAGTTGAGGTGCCCGTCGCAACGCTGAGCGTGGGTGATCTGATCCTGGTACGTCCCGGAGGCCGAATGCCGGTGGATGGCGAAATCGTTTCCGGGCAATCCGAGCTCGACCGATCGCTGCTGACGGGTGAAACCTTGCCGGTATTTGCGGAAACCGGTCTGACGGTCAGTGCTGGCGAGGTAAATCTAACGGGTCCATTGACCGTACGGGCGACAGCTGTGGGTGAGGATACATCGCTGCACCGCATGGCCGATCTTGTGGCCATCGCGGAATCTGGGCGGTCGCGTTATACTTCGCTGGCGGATAAGGCAGCCAAGCTTTATGCACCGGGCGTGCATATCCTGTCGGCGCTGAGCTTTCTGGGCTGGTATATCTATTCCGGCGATATCCGCACCGCGCTGAATATCGCAGCGGCGGTGCTGATCATCACCTGCCCCTGTGCGCTGGGTCTGGCCGTACCGGCGGTGACGACGGCGGCCTCGGGCCGGTTGTTCCGCAAAGGGATGCTGATCAAACACGCCACAGCGCTGGAACGCCTCGCCGAGGTGGATACGGTTGTGTTCGACAAGACGGGAACGATGACCTCGGGAACGCCGGAGCTGACCAATCTTGCGGATCATGCGCCCGGCGATCTGGAAATCGCACTGGCACTGGCCGAGGCCTCGTCGCACCCGCTCTCTGTTGCGCTGGCGCAGGCTGCCCGTCAAGCGGGGGTCACGCCCGCAAATGTCGAGGGGATCTCTGAAGTTCCGGGGTACGGCACCGAAGGCATCTTTCAGGACCATCCCGTGCGTCTGGGACGCGCCGAATGGACCGGTGGGCAAGAGGCTGAACAAACTGCGGCCTGGCTGTCGTTAGCAGGGCGGGCGCCTTCAGTGTTCTTGTTCTCGGACACATTGCGCGCCGGTGCGGCTGAGGCGGTTCAGGCGTTTCGCGATGAGGGGAAAAAGGTCATTTTGATCTCGGGCGATACGCAAGGCGCGGTTGAGACGCTGGCCGGTAAGCTGGGGATTGAGACATGGATTGCGCAGGCCCTGCCGCAGGACAAGGCAACCCATGTGCAAAGCCTGCGGGATCAAGGCTGCCACGTCCTGATGGTTGGTGACGGGCTGAACGACACGGCGGCGCTGGCCGCGGCGCATGTGTCGATTTCACCGGCCTCGGCGCTAGATGCTGCGCGCGTGGCATCCGATATCGTGCTGTTGGGTAACGACCTGTCGCCGATTGCGGGTGCCTGCGATACTGCGGTTAAGGCAACGAAACGGATTCGCGAGAACTTCCGTATTGCAACCATCTATAATATCATTGCAGTGCCACTGGCGGTTGCGGGCCTAGCCACGCCGCTGATCGCGGCATTGGCAATGTCGACCTCGTCCATTACCGTTTCTCTGAACGCGCTGCGGCTAAGGTGATCTGAATGGAAGTTCTGGCCTATCTCATACCGATTTCCCTGCTTTTGGGAGGGGTTGGCCTGTTTGCGTTCATCTATACCGTTCGGTCGAACCAATATGACGACCCCGAAGGCGATGCGCGCCGCATTCTAAGCGACGAATGGGACGATAAGCCCAAGCCCTGACGGCCCCCTTGAAATTGCCTCAATGCCCGGTTATGTCCGGCCCATCCGCTAGCAGAGAGAACAAAGCCAAATGGCAACTATGAATCCGATCCAGTTTATTCAGCAGGTCCGTGCCGAGGTTTCAAAGGTCGTCTGGCCAACCCGCCGCGAGGTGTTGCTGACCACGGTCATGGTGTTCATCATGGCAGCACTGACGGCTGTGTTCTTTGCGCTGGTCGATCTTGGTATTCGTGGTGGCCTGCAGCTGATTCTGGGCATGTTCGGTTAAACCGGGCCGGGCAGGTCGGAAACGTCGCTGCCCCCTTGCACAGCTTGCGATGTCAGAGTAGGTGACGCGGTACTATTCGGAATGGGCGTGCGGCGATTCGGGCTGTGCGCCGCTTTTTATTCCGGATGACGCGACAGATTTTCAATAACGGCTTTTCCGGTACATGGAATGCAGCCGAAGGCAAACAAGGACGACAGGTTCATGGCGAAACGGTGGTACTCGGTCAGCGTTCTTTCGAATTTCGAAAAGAAGATCGCAGAGCAGATCCGCACGTCGGTGGCCGAGCAGGGCCTTGAGGATGACATTGACGAAGTTCTGGTGCCCACCGAAGAGGTGATCGAAGTGCGCCGGGGCAAGAAAGTCACAACCGAACGTCGCTTTATGCCGGGTTACGTGCTGGTACATATGGAAATGTCGGATCAAGGGTATCACCTGGTCAACTCGATCAACCGGGTCACTGGTTTTCTGGGTCCGCAAGGCCGCCCGATGCCGATGCGCGATGCCGAGGTGAACCAGATCCTCAACCGTGTCCAGGAGGGCGAAGAAGCGCCCAAGTTGATGATCTCGTTCGAAATTGGCGAGAAGGTCAAGGTGAATGACGGTCCGTTCGAGGATTTCGACGGCATGGTCGAAGGTGTGGATGACGATAACCAGAAGCTGAAGGTCTCGGTCTCGATCTTTGGTCGGGAAACCCCGGTCGAGCTGGACTTCACTCAGGTCACCAAACAAAGCTAATTTCAAATTAGCGAAATTTGACAACGCCGCGTTGCCCTGGGCACTGCGGCGTTTCTTGTTTTGGAGCCTTCAGCCCGTTATCTGACCCGGGCAAATCAGGGCGGAACTGATCTGTCGAAATCGGGATAATCTTTGTCGTAACCAATCGGGATGGAACCCGGCCGCCTGGCATATTTGGACAACCATACAAGGCAAGTGGGCAGGTAGATGAAATTCATACATATCACAGATATCCACCTTGTTGACCAAGACGGTCACCTGAATGGCGGCGTTCCTTCGACCCAATTTTCCCGTTGCCTTGAGGACATCGCCAAATGGCATTCGGATGCAGCGTTTTGCGTGATTTCCGGCGACCTGGCCGAGTTTGGAAGGGCTGAAGCCTATCAGGTGCTCAAGTCACATCTGGACGATTTCCAGCTTCCTTGTCACCTGATGATCGGCAACCATGATGATCGTCAGGTTTTCAGAACGGTCTTTACGGATGACCCTGTCGATTCAAATGGCTTTGTTCAGCACAGCATCGAGACCGACGCGGGAAAGTTTATCTTTCTGGATACGACAAAAGACGGTGCGGATATGCATGAAGGTCAGCTGTGCAGCTTGCGCTTGAATTGGCTGAAAGAACAGCTGATCTCGGCGGGGGATAAGCCCTGCTATTTGTTCATGCACCACCCGCCTTTTGACATCGGCATTCCCTATGTGGACGACATCCGCCTGGTCGAAGCCGAAGTGTTTTTTGAAACACTCGGTCACGGGCGTAACATTCGCCACGTCTTCTATGGGCATGTCCATCGCATGACCTATGTGAACTGGCGTGGCATCCCGTTCACCAGCCTGCCCAGCCTCAATCACCAAATCCCTCTGACTGCCGACAGTGTTGACGGGGAATTCTGTGATGAACCGCCAGCCTATGGTGTTGTGCAGATCGCGGACGACCAGATGACTGTGCACTATAACACCTTTCTGCAGCGCAATCCGCTTCATCAGACCTGAGATATGGAACTTGGCCTGATTGTTCTGGTTCTGATTTCGGCGGCGACACATCCGCTGCGGGATCTGTTGTTGAAAGACACGGCGCATCCGGTGTCCTGTTATGTTGGTGTAGCGCTGACCTGGGTCATTCTTGCGGCACTTCACGCCCGACTGGTTGGCCAGCCCCTGACCCTCAGCCGCGAGGTCTGGCCTCTGGTGCTGGTTTCTTCCCTGGGGTTGAGCTTTTATTACTATGGCACCCTTTCAGCCCTGCGCCGGGGCAACCTTTCGGTGTATTATCCGGTCATCCGGTCCTCGCCGATTGCCATCGTTGCCTTTAGCTGGCTTGCGCTGGATCAACAGTATTCGTGGCTCATCCTTGTGGGGATTTCGCTGGTCCTGATGGGCAGCCTGATGATCCAGAAATCTCCGGGCGGATTGCTGCATGATCACAAGGCTTTTGCGCTGGCTGTCATGGCGATGCTTGGCTCGGCCGCCTATTCGCTGAGCGATGCAGGCGCTATGCAAAAAACAACCCCCGCGCCTTTCCTGTTCTACTGTTATATCCTGGTGACATTGACCCTTGCCGGCATCCGGGCCTGGGAAGATCGCCATATGTCGACCCCATTTCTAGGCGTGGTACGAGGCTGGACACTCGCCCCGTGGCGGATCGTATTAGCAGGGATTGCGTCCTATCTATCCTATCTTTTTATCCTGAAAGCTTTCCAGTTAGGCGCCGAGGCCGCACCTGTCAGCGCGGTCCGGCAGGCCTCGATTCCGGTATCCGTAGTCCTTGCCGCGCTCGTCCTGAAAGAGCCGCGCTTTCTTCACCGCATCGGCTGGGCCTGCCTGATCGCGCTTGGGATATTGGCAATCACACAGTCCTGATTAGCCTTTGCGCGACAACTGGCAAGCAAGGCAGAGTTGCACCAGGTTTTCTACATCACTCGGCGAGGTGGCGAAGCGCCCAAACTGATGATCTCGTTCGAAATCGGCGAGAAGGTCACGGCCTACTCTGGTCCATTCGTGGATTTTGACGGGATGGTCGAGGGCGTGGATGACCAGAGGCAGGAGGCAAAATTTATTCGGTGGATTTTGAGGGGCCGCATTGCCCTAGCCAGTGTGGCATCTTGGCTGGCTGAACGTTTACATTGATGATCTGGGTTGGTACATAACTGCCCTATTGATTTGACCGAATGTTTTTTCCGAAAAGTGACCACAAGGCGTTTTTCATGCGTGCGTTCATCTATTTTGTTTTCTTGATTTTGGCTGCGTGTACCGCTGATGTTTTGTCACCCGAAGTGTTGTCCTCGAAAGTAGCGCGCGCATCGTCCGCAGAGCTGTGTTCCGCATATCGGCTCCCAAGTACGACATTGCGGGGGAAACTGATGATCGAAGCAGAGCTGGCTGCTCGAAAAGTAAACCAATGTGGTTATAGCAATTATGGTCAGTACAGCCTGTCTACAGCTGGGACCAAATCCTACGAGCGACCGTTTTCATCCGAGGCAGCAGGGGGTGACTATGATTGTGATGACTTTCCGAATGGCGCAGCAGCGCAAAGGTTCTTCTTAGCCTCTGGTGGACCTGTATCTGATCCACATAATATGGATCTTGATGGCGATGGTCTCGCGTGTGAGTGGGGTGCTCAGATCAGGCGAGTATCTTCGTACCGCCGACCGGTTGCCAGCGTTAGGCGCGTGACCTCACGATGCTACACGGGTCCAAGAGGCGGAACCTACACAATCACGGCGAGTGGAAACAAGAATTATGGCGGCTGCTAAGTTGCTCTGATAGCCCGCAAGGTTGTGCATGTAGCGGGTGCAATCTCATTGGGCGATGACAGATGCTGGTTTGCTGTTGCTTAGCTTTTGTGCGAGGGTCGGTTTGGGTTCGATGTGGCTGCTTCAGGCCGTGATTCAAACCCTTGCCAACACTTCCGTTCCCCTGTAAATGCCGCCTCTATCGTCTTTGGGCGAGATTCTCTCGTGGGAGATTACCGGGATCGCGATCCCGGATCGGACCACGCAACATAATCTGGGTGAAACGCGTTTCACTTTAGTTGAAAGGAAAACCAAATGGCCAAGAAGCTTGCTGGTACAATGAAACTGCAGGTTCCTGCAGGTCAGGCGAACCCGTCGCCGCCAGTTGGTCCGGCGCTGGGTCAGCGCGGCATCAACATCATGGAATTCTGCAAGGCGTTCAACGCCAAGACCGCAGACATGGAGCAAGGCGCGCCTTGCCCGACCGTGATCACCTATTATCAGGACAAGTCCTTCACCATGGACATCAAGACGCCACCAGCGTCTTATTACCTGAAGAAAGCAGCTGGCCTGAAGCCGGTTGGCAAGCGTAATCGCCCCCGTGGTGCGGAAAACCCAGGTCGTGAGACCGTGGCATCCGTGACCTCGAAGCAGGTTCGCGAAATCGCCGAAGCCAAAATGAAAGATCTGAACGCCCACGACGTCGAAGGCGCAATGCAGATCATCCTGGGCTCGGCCCGCTCTATGGGCATCGAGGTGAAGTAAGATGGCAAAACTCGGTAAACGTACCCGCGCTGCGCGCGAAGCTGTCGCTGGCAAGGAAAACCTGTCGGTCGAAGAAGCAGTTGCCCTGGTCAAAGCCAACGCAACTTCGAAATTCGATGAGACCATCGAAATCGCTCTAAACCTGGGCGTTGACACCCGTCACGCGGACCAGATGGTTCGTGGCGTTGTTGGCCTGCCGAATGGCACCGGTAAAACAATGCGCGTTGCTGTATTCGCTCGTGGCCCCAAGGCTGACGAAGCGAAAGAAGCAGGGGCGGATATCATTGGTGCAGAAGACCTGATGGAAACCATTCAGGGCGGCACCATTGAATTCGATCGTTGCATAGCAACCCCGGACATGATGCCCATCGTTGGTCGTCTTGGTAAAGTTCTGGGCCCCCGCAACCTGATGCCGAACCCCAAGGTTGGCACTGTGACCATGGACGTGAAAGCGGCCGTAGAAGCAGCTAAAGGCGGCGAAGTTCAGTTCAAAGCTGAAAAAGGCGGCGTTGTGCACGCTGGCGTTGGCAAAGCGTCCTTCGACGAAGCCAAATTGGCAGAAAACGTTCGTGCATTTGTGACCGCTGTTGCCAAAGCCAAGCCAACAGGCGCCAAAGGCACCTACATGAAGAAAATCGCGCTGAGCTCGACCATGGGCCCAGGCGTGACTCTGGATGTGGCTGCTGCTGCGGGCGAATAAGCCCCTAGCCTATAGCTAAAATGACTAGACCCGAACGGTAAAGGCTGTTCGGGTCTTTCTTTTTCAGTCCTCACTCATACACGATACACGGCTTGCAGGCGCAGGTTCAGGCGGTCTCTGCGAAAGCTCTCGTATTCGCTGCAGGATCTGTCCAATCGCCATAAGTCCAGCCAATCCATCACCAGACGTGCGCGCATGCACATATCCAGAACGTCCATCTGAATTGGATGGCGATATTTTCGAAAGAACATGTCTTTGTTCGTTTTCAGGATGCCGCTTTGATCAACCTGATCATCAGTGCCATCGCGAAAGATATCGGACTTTAGAAAGTCGACAATATCATATACAGCCAGCTTTTCCCGCGTTTCGGTAAAATCCAGGCCGATCATTTCGCCTTGCCCGACGATCAGATTTTGACTGTGACAATCTCCGTGTGCAAGGACCAACAGTTCAGGGGTGCCTTTTAGCTGTAATGCCTCGTCAGTCAGATGCTGGACCATATTCCGCCCCCAGGGCTGTGGTGTGTCCGGGGCAAGACGTAGCAAAGCCTGAAGCCTGTCGATCATCCAGCTAGGGCGGAAATCATAGGTCTTGATGGGTTGAAAGCTGTGCAGCTCGTTCAGCCACGATCCGGCGCGGCGATAGATGCGGCCGATCTGGTCGTCATCCAGGCTGTTATGGATAAGATCCGCAGCGGTGGGGCGGTCAATAAACTGCGTCACAAAAAACGCCTCACCCGGTGAAATATAGACTGGATCGACAACCCCCGCGGTTTCGTACTGCGCAAAGTGGTCGGTCAGCTTTCTGAGCATATCAAACTCATCGCGCAAACGTCCCGTCCCGGGCGATTCCGTATCGACCTTTAGGGCATAGTCCTGGCGCGCACCTCGGACCCTGAGCACTATACGCGAGCCCGCAAAATCATGAGAACGATAGACGCACTCGAAACCCGCCGGTCCATCCTCTGGCGTTTGATCCAGGAACTCCTGAACAAAGCCGCGCGCGCGTTCGTATTCGTCTGTGGTGAGAGTCAGCATTCAGGGATGGATACCTAAGAAGAAAGGGGCTTAGCCAGACTGGACCTCAGCGTATGGAACATGTCAATCTAGGACACTGTTCCGATGCCGGCTGCGCTGCTCGATCATTTCCGGTTTTGGCCCAATTTACCCCTTGGAAACCCGGCGTAACTGCCATAAAGAGAGCTGCGAAGTAAAGCGTGCGATTCGTCGTGCGCTTTATTTTGTTTCGTCCAAGACGGTGGGTGGTGTCATCTGACCCCTTAATTCCCTGCCTGAGACGGGTAAGACCAAAGAATTCTGAGGGCTTCGATCCTCGGGCGAATTTTGGCTAATCCCGTAACAACGGACCTGAACGCCGGAGCGTAAGCTGCGGCAAATATGAGCCGGGGTGAGATATCACCCCTAACTTGGAGAAAACTGTGGATAGAGCCCAGAAAGAGAAAGTGGTCGACGAGCTCGGCCAAATCTTCGAAAGCTCTGGCGTCGTAGTGGTTGCACACTACGCCGGTCTGACAGTTGCCGAGATGCAGGACCTTCGCGCACGTGCTCGTGACGCGGGTGGTGCCGTGCGTGTTGCCAAGAACAGGCTCGCCAAAATCGCCCTCGACGGAAAGCCATGTGAAAGCATTGCCGACCTGCTGACGGGGATGACCGTTCTGACCTATTCTGAGGACCCTGTGGCAGCAGCCAAAGTGGCCCAGGACTACGCCAAAGAGAACCAAAAGTTCGAAATTCTTGGCGGTGCAATGGGTGAGAACGCTCTGGATCGTGCCGGCGTTGAAGCCGTGTCCAAAATGCCTTCGCGCGAGGAGCTTATTGCTACTATCGCGGGCATGCTGGGCGCACCTGCTTCGAACATCGCTGGCGCAATTGGCGCACCTGCAAGCAACATCGCAAGCATCCTTTCCACCATCGAAGAGAAGGCGGAAGCTGCGTAAGCGGTTGGCACTGAATGATCTGCGTAGGGTAGTCACCCTGACGTTGGAACACACACTGTAAACGGAAAGAGCTGATAAAATGGCTGATCTGAAAGCACTCGCAGAAAGCATCGTGGGTCTGACCCTGCTGGAAGCACAAGAACTGAAAACCATCCTCAAAGACGAATATGGCATCGAGCCCGCAGCAGGCGGCGCAGTTGTCATGGCAGCCGGTGGCGACGCCGGTGGCGCAGCTGAGGAAGAAAAAACCGAATTCGACGTCGTTCTGAAGAACGCCGGCGCTTCGAAAATCAACGTGATCAAAGAAGTTCGCGGCATCACCGGTCTGGGCCTGAAAGAAGCCAAAGAGCTGGTCGAAGCTGGCGGCAAGATCAAAGAAGCTGTGTCGAAAGACGAAGCCGAAGACATCAAAGGCAAGCTGGAAGCAGCTGGCGCCGAGGTCGAACTGGCCTAAGTCAGTCTTTTGGTGCATCGCAGATGCACCGGAAATTTGGCTGGTCCCGGAGAAATCCGGGTCCAGCCGAACCTGTCTTAGAAAGGACCTCATGGATTGGGGTGTTTTCTAAGACGCGGTTCATGGATCGGGAGGCCGCCATTCGGGACGGTGGCCACGAATTGATCCGGACGTGTTGTCTCTAATGTGCAAAGCACCGGGGCCCGACGGTGTCTTTGTCCGCTGAGAACATCGAAAGGTGACATCTGACATGGCTCAATCGTTCCTTGGCCAGAAACGTCTTCGGAAATATTACGGCAAAATCCGCGAAGTGCTGGAGATGCCGAACCTCATTGAGGTACAAAAATCTTCATATGATCTATTCCTGCGCTCCGGCGATGCAGATGTGCCGACAGACGGCGAAGGCATCAAAGGCGTGTTCCAGTCGGTTTTCCCGATCAAGGATTTCAACGAAACCTCCGTTCTGGAGTTCGTGAAATACGATTTGGAAAAACCCAAATACGACGTCGAAGAGTGCATGCAGCGCGACATGACCTACAGCGCGCCGCTGAAAGTCACTCTGCGTCTGATCGTGTTTGATGTCGACGAGGACACTGGCGCCAAGTCGGTCAAAGACATCAAGGAACAGGACGTGTTCATGGGGGATATGCCCCTGATGACACCAAACGGGACGTTCATTGTGAACGGTACCGAGCGTGTGATCGTGTCCCAGATGCACCGTTCGCCCGGTGTGTTCTTTGACCACGACAAGGGCAAGACCCATTCCTCGGGCAAGCTGTTGTTTGCCTGCCGCATCATCCCGTATCGCGGCAGCTGGCTGGACTTTGAGTTCGACGCCAAGGACATCGTGTTCGCCCGTATCGACCGTCGCCGCAAACTGCCTGTGACAACGCTGCTGTATGCGCTGGGTCTGGATCAAGAAGCGATCATGGACGCCTATTACAACACGGTGTCGTACAAGCTGGACAAGAAGAAGGGCTGGATAGCACCGTTCTTCCCCGAGCGTGCACGCGGTACGCGTCCGACCTATGACCTGATCGACGCCAAATCCGGTGAAGTGATTGCCGAAGCGGGCAAGAAAGTTACCCCGCGCGCGGTCAAGAAGCTGATCGATGAAGGCAACGTCACCGAGCTGTTGGTTCCATTCGATCACATCGTCGGGAAGTTTGTCGCCAAGGACATCATCAACGAAGAAACCGGCGCGATCTATGTCGAAGCTGGTGATGAGCTGACGCTGGAATACGACAAAGACGGCGAGCTGATCGGAGGCACCGCGAAAGAGCTGATCGACGCGGGCGTCACTGATATTCCGGTTCTGGATATCGACAACATCAATGTCGGCCCCTACATGCGCAACACCATGGCGGCAGACAAGAACATGGGCCGCGACACAGCGCTGATGGATATCTATCGCGTCATGCGCCCGGGTGAGCCGCCCACCGTCGAAGCGGCCTCGGCGCTGTTCGAAACGCTGTTCTTTGACAGCGAGCGCTATGACCTGTCCGCCGTTGGCCGTGTAAAGATGAACATGCGTCTGGCTCTGGATGCGCCCGATACGCTGCGCACCCTGCGCCGCGAAGACATCGTGGCCTGCATCAAGGCTCTGGTTGAACTGCGTGACGGCAAAGGGGACATCGACGATATCGACCACCTCGGCAACCGTCGTGTGCGTTCGGTCGGCGAACTGATGGAAAACCAGTACCGCGTTGGCCTGCTGCGCATGGAGCGCGCGATCAAAGAGCGTATGTCGTCGGTCGAGATCGACACCGTCATGCCTCAGGACCTGATCAATGCGAAACCGGCTGCTGCTGCTGTCCGCGAATTCTTCGGCTCGTCGCAGCTGTCGCAGTTCATGGACCAGACCAACCCGCTGTCGGAAGTTACCCACAAACGCCGCCTTTCGGCGCTTGGCCCCGGTGGCCTGACACGCGAGCGTGCGGGCTTTGAGGTGCGCGACGTTCATCCGACACACTATGGCCGGATGTGCCCGATTGAAACGCCGGAAGGCCCGAACATCGGTCTGATCAACTCGCTGGCGACCTTTGCCCGTGTGAACAAGTATGGCTTCATCGAAACACCGTACCGTGTCGTCAAAGACGCCGAGGTGACCGATGAGGTTCACTACATGTCCGCGACCGAGGAAATGCGTCACACGGTGGCACAGGCGAACGCGACACTGGATTCGGATGGCAAGTTCATCAACGATCTGGTTTCGACCCGTCAGTCAGGTGACTACACTCTGGCCCCGCGCGAGAATGTGGACCTGATCGACGTCAGCCCAAAACAGCTGGTATCGGTTGCTGCATCGCTGATCCCGTTCCTTGAAAATGACGATGCTAACCGCGCTCTGATGGGCTCGAACATGCAACGTCAGGCGGTTCCGCTGCTGCGGGCCGAGGCGCCGCTGATTGGTACCGGAATCGAGGAAAAGGTTGCGATTGACTCAGGTGCTGCGATTCAGGCGAAACGCGCCGGTATCATCGATCAGGTCGATGCCCAGCGTATCGTTATCCGCGCGACTGAGGATCTGGAACTGGGCGACGCTGGCGTTGACATCTATCGTCTGCGCAAATTCCAGCGGTCGAACCAGAACACCTGCATCAACCAGCGTCCGCTGATCAAAGTGGGTGACACCGTCCAGAAAGGCGAGGTCATTGCCGATGGTCCGTCGACTGATATGGGTGAACTGGCCCTGGGTAAGAACGTGGTCGTCGCGTTCATGCCGTGGAACGGTTACAACTACGAAGACTCGATCCTGATCTCGGAACGTATTGCGCGTGACGACGTCTTTACCTCGGTCCATATCGAGGAATTTGAAGTCGCCGCCCGTGACACCAAGCTGGGTCCGGAAGAGATCACCCGCGATATTCCGAATGTCGGTGAAGAAGCGCTGCGTAACCTCGACGAGGCGGGCATCGTTTACATCGGCGCGGATGTTGAACCGGGCGATATCCTGGTCGGCAAGATCACTCCGAAGGGCGAAAGCCCGATGACCCCGGAAGAAAAGCTGCTGCGCGCCATCTTTGGTGAAAAAGCATCTGACGTGCGCGACACCTCGCTGCGCGTGAAACCGGGCGATTACGGTACGGTCGTCGAAGTTCGCGTCTTCAATCGTCACGGTGTCGAGAAAGACGAGCGTGCGCTGCAGATCGAGCGTGAGGAAGTCGAACGTCTGGCCCGTGACCGGGACGATGAGCTGGCGATCCTGGACCGCAACATCTATGCGCGCCTGCAAGGCCTGATCATGGGTAAAACCGCGGTCAAAGGCCCGAAAGGCGTCAAGCCAGGGTCGGTGATCACCGAGGACCTGTTGGAAACCCTGACCCGTGGTCAGTGGTGGCAGCTGGCGCTGGAAGATGAGCAGGACGCACAGATCGTTGAGGCTCTGAACGAGCAGTACGAAGTGCAAAAGCGTGCTCTGGACGCCCGTTTCGAGGACAAGGTCGAGAAGGTTCGTCGTGGCGATGACCTGCCGCCGGGTGTGATGAAGATGGTCAAAGTCTTCATCGCCGTGAAGCGCAAGCTGCAACCGGGCGATAAGATGGCCGGTCGTCACGGGAACAAAGGTGTAATTTCCAAGGTTGTTCCGATGGAAGACATGCCGTTCCTGGCCGATGGTACGCCGGTTGACTTCTGTCTGAACCCGCTGGGTGTTCCTTCGCGTATGAACGTTGGTCAGATACTTGAAACCCACATGGGTTGGGCCGCGCGCGGTCTGGGTCTGAACATCGACGACGCGCTGGGTGAATATCGCCGCTCTGGCGACCTGACCCCGGTTCGCGAAGCAATGAAGCTGGCCTATGGCGACGATGTCTATGAAGAAGGCATCACTGGCATGGACGAGGGTCACCTGATCGAGGCTGCGGGCAACGTGACCCGTGGTGTTCCGATCGCGACTCCGGTCTTTGATGGCGCCAAAGAGGCAGACGTCAATGACGCTCTGGTGCGCGCGGGCTTCTCGCAAAGCGGTCAGTCGGTTCTGTTCGACGGTCGTACGGGTGAGCAGTTTGCACGTCCGGTGACCGTGGGCATCAAGTACCTGCTGAAACTGCACCACCTTGTGGATGACAAAATCCACGCGCGTTCGACCGGGCCGTACAGCCTGGTTACCCAGCAGCCGCTGGGTGGTAAGGCGCAGTTCGGTGGTCAGCGCTTTGGTGAGATGGAAGTCTGGGCTCTGGAAGCTTACGGCGCCGCCTACACCCTGCAGGAGATGCTCACCGTTAAATCGGATGACGTCGCCGGCCGGACCAAGGTCTATGAGTCGATCGTCAAGGGCGAGGATAACTTTGAAGCGGGCGTACCGGAATCGTTTAACGTTCTGGTGAAAGAAGTCCGTGGCCTCGGCCTGAATATGGAACTCCTGGATGCGGAGGAAGAGTAGGGGCGGCAACGCCCCAAACTCATCCCATCCCAATTTGTAAGGACGCAAAATGAACCAGGAAATTACCAATAACCCGTTCAACCCGCTGACGCCGCCTAAGGTCTTTGACGAGATCAAGGTCTCATTGGCCAGCCCGGAACGGATTCTCTCTTGGTCTTATGGCGAGATCAAGAAACCCGAAACCATCAACTACCGGACGTTCAAACCCGAACGTGACGGTCTGTTCTGCGCGCGTATCTTTGGCCCGATCAAAGATTACGAATGTCTGTGCGGTAAATATAAGCGGATGAAATATCGCGGCGTTGTCTGCGAGAAATGCGGTGTGGAAGTCACCCTGCAGAAAGTCCGCCGCGAGCGTATGGGTCATATCGAGCTGGCCGCGCCCGTCGCACACATTTGGTTCCTGAAATCGCTGCCGTCCCGCATCGGTCTCATGCTGGACATGACGCTGCGCGATCTGGAACGCGTTCTGTACTTTGAAAACTATGTCGTCATCGAGCCCGGTCTGACCGACCTCTCCTATGGTCAGATGCTGACCGAAGAAGAGTTCATGGACGCGCAGGATGCCTATGGCATGGACGCGTTCACCGCGAACATCGGTGCCGAAGCTATCCGTGAGATGCTGGCCCAGATCGATCTGGAAGCCGAAGCCGAACAGCTGCGTGCTGATCTGGCCGAAGCCACCGGTGAACTGAAGCCCAAGAAGATCATCAAGCGTCTGAAGGTTGTTGAATCCTTCCTCGAGTCGGGCAACCGGCCTGAGTGGATGGTGATGACCGTGATCCCGGTGATTCCGCCGGAACTGCGTCCGCTGGTTCCACTGGATGGTGGTCGTTTTGCGACTTCGGATCTGAACGATCTGTATCGCCGCGTCATCAACCGGAACAACCGTCTGAAGCGTCTGATCGAACTGCGCGCACCTGACATCATCGTCCGCAACGAAAAGCGGATGCTGCAGGAATCCGTCGATGCTCTGTTCGACAATGGCCGTCGTGGCCGCGTGATCACCGGCGCCAATAAGCGTCCGCTGAAATCGCTTTCGGACATGCTGAAGGGTAAGCAGGGTCGCTTCCGTCAAAACCTTCTGGGTAAGCGCGTCGACTTCTCGGGCCGTTCGGTCATCGTGACCGGTCCGGAACTCAAGCTGCACCAGTGTGGTCTGCCCAAAAAGATGGCGCTGGAACTGTTCAAGCCGTTCATCTACTCGCGCCTTGAAGCCAAGGGTCTGTCTTCGACCGTGAAACAGGCGAAGAAACTGGTCGAGAAAGAGCGTCCCGAAGTGTGGGATATCCTCGACGAGGTGATCCGCGAACACCCTGTCATGCTGAACCGTGCGCCGACCCTGCACCGTCTTGGCATTCAGGCGTTTGAACCGGTTCTGATCGAAGGTAAAGCCATCCAGCTGCACCCGTTGGTCTGTTCGGCCTTTAACGCCGACTTCGACGGTGACCAGATGGCCGTTCACGTCCCGCTGAGCCTTGAGGCCCAGCTGGAAGCCCGCGTGCTGATGATGTCGACAAACAACGTTCTGTCGCCAGCAAATGGCGCGCCGATCATCGTTCCCTCGCAGGATATGATCTTGGGTCTGTACTATGTGACACTGGAACGCGAAGGTATGCCGGGCGAAGGCAAGGTCTTTGGCTCGATCGACGAAGTTCAGCACGCGCTGGACGCCGGTGAAGTGCATCTGCACACCAAGATCACTGCGCGGATTACTCAGATCGACAGTGAAGGCAATGAAGTTCAACAGCGGTTTGAAACCACTCCGGGCCGAGTGCGCCTGGGTGCTCTGCTGCCGATGAACAACAAGGCGCCGTTCGAACTGGTCAACCGTTTGCTGCGGAAGAAAGAAGTGCAGCAGGTGATCGACACCGTCTACCGTTACTGCGGTCAGAAAGAGTCGGTCATCTTCTGTGACCAGATCATGTCGATGGGCTTTAAGGAAGCGTTCCGCGCCGGTATCTCGTTCGGTAAGGACGACATGGTGATCCCTGATGACAAATGGGGCATCGTCGATGAAACCCGTAGTCAGGTGAAGGATTTTGAACAGCAGTACATGGACGGCCTGATCACTCAGGGTGAAAAGTACAACAAAGTTGTTGATGCCTGGTCGAAGTGTAACGATCGTGTAACCGAAGCGATGATGAGCACGATCTCATCTTCGGATCGGGCAGAGGACGGGTCTGAAAAGGAACCGAACTCGGTCTACATGATGGCCCACTCGGGCGCGCGTGGTTCGGTCACTCAGATGAAACAGCTGGGCGGTATGCGCGGCCTGATGGCCAAACCAAACGGTGACATCATCGAGACGCCGATCATCTCGAACTTCAAGGAAGGTCTGACCGTTCTTGAATACTTCAACTCGACCCACGGCGCCCGTAAGGGTCTGTCGGATACCGCTCTGAAAACGGCGAACTCGGGTTACCTGACCCGTCGTCTGGTGGACGTGGCACAGGACTGCATCGTGCGTGAGCTCGATTGTGGAACCGAGCGCGCGATCACTGCGGAAGCCGCGGTAAACGACGGTGAAGTTGTTGCTTCGCTAGCCGAACGTGTGCTGGGCCGTGTCTCTGCCGATGACGTTCTGCGTCCCGGTACCGATGAGGTTCTGGTCGCTGCGGGTCAGCTGATCGACGAACGTATGGCTGATATCATTGATGAGGCCGCTGTTGCGTCGATGCGCATCCGTTCGCCTCTGACCTGTGAGTCCGAGGAAGGCGTCTGTGCAACCTGCTACGGTCGTGACCTTGCACGCGGTACTATGGTCAACACGGGTGAGGCTGTCGGCATCATCGCCGCCCAGTCCATCGGTGAACCCGGTACGCAGCTGACAATGCGGACCTTCCACATCGGTGGTGTTGCGCAAGGTGGTCAGCAGTCGTTCCAGGAAGCCAGCCACGACGGTGTCGTTTCGTTCGAGAACCCGCAGATCCTGGTCAATTCCGCGGGCGAAAGCCTGGTCATGGGCCGGAACATGAAGATGGTGATCAAAGACGAACATGGCGAAGAGCGTGCCAACCACAAGTTGGGTTATGGCTCGAAGCTGTTCGTCAAGGATGGCACCAAGGTGAACCGTGGCGACAAGCTGTTCGAATGGGATCCTTACACCCTGCCGATCATCGCCGAAAAGTCCGGTACCGCGAAATATGTTGATCTGGTTTCGGGCATTGCTGTCCGCGACGTGACCGATGATGCAACCGGCATGACCCAGAAGATCGTGATCGACTGGCGCGCGGCCCCTAAAGGCAGCGACCTCAAGCCTGAGATCATTCTGGTTGGCGAAGATGGCGAACCGGTCCGTAACGATGCGGGCAACCCGGTTCACTATCCGATGTCGGTGGATGCGATCCTGTCGATCGAAGACGGTCAGCAGATCGAAGCTGGTGAAGTTGTCGCGCGTATCCCGCGTGAAGGTGCCAAGACCAAGGACATCACCGGTGGTCTGCCGCGCGTTGCCGAACTGTTCGAAGCCCGTCGTCCCAAGGATCACGCGATCATCGCAGAAGCTGATGGTTACGTGCGCTTTGGCCGCGACTACAAGAACAAGCGTCGCATCAGCATTGAGCCGGCTGACGAGTCCATGGAGACCATCGAGTATATGGTGCCCAAGGGTAAGCACATCCCGGTTGCAGAAGGTGACTTCATCCAGAAGGGTGAATACCTGATGGACGGTAACCCGGCCCCGCATGACATCCTGTCCATCATGGGTGTCGAAGCGCTGGCGGATTACATGATCGACGAAGTGCAGGATGTTTATCGTCTGCAGGGCGTGAAGATCAACGACAAGCACATCGAAGTGATCGTGCGCCAGATGCTGCAGAAGTGGGAGATCCTGGATTCAGGTGACACCACCCTGCTGAAAGGCGAACATGTCGACAAGCAGGAGTTCGACGCGGCCAACGAGAAGACCCTCGCCCGCGGTGGACGTCCGGCTCAGGGCGAGCCGATCCTCTTGGGGATCACCAAAGCCTCGCTGCAGACGCGTTCGTTCATCTCGGCGGCGTCGTTCCAGGAAACCACACGCGTTCTGACCGAAGCTTCGGTTCAGGGTAAGAAAGACAAACTGGTTGGCCTGAAAGAGAACGTCATCGTCGGTCGTCTAATCCCAGCCGGTACCGGTGGCGCAACGCAAAGCGTACAGCGCGTCGCGCAGTCGCGTGACAACGTTGTCATCGAAGCCCGCCGGGAAGAGGCCGAAGCCGCCGCTGCTCTGGCTGCGCCGATGATGGATGACGATATGGTCGGGGATGAGCTGGATGTTCTGGTGGAAACACCGGAAAGCCGCGAATAAGCGATCCTACATTCCAAAGATCAGGCCCCGCGATTTCGCGGGGCCTTTTCATTTCAGGCTCGGGTGTGGCTCTGCATGAAGCGCCATTGGAAATGTCATGCTAGCAGAGCATTGGCGGGCGGAGCCATATTGACATCTCTTTCTTGAACGCCGCCAAATGCACTTCGTGGCCAAATGCGGAGTTCAAAAAGAGTGACGCCGAATTTCAGGGGTGCTTTGCTGATGATGGGCAGCATGGCTGCCTTCACCATCAATGACACTTTGATCAAGGCCGCCGGAGCCCAGATACCGCTGTTTCAGATGGTTGCCATCCGCGGGGTTTTGGCGACCATTCTGGTGTATCTTCTGGCACGGTACTATGGGGCGTTGCATCTGAACTTTCCGCGTCATGACAAGTGGTTGGTCGCGGCACGTTGTCTCGCCGAATTGTTGGCGACAATTTTCTTTTTGGTCGCGCTGCTTCATATGCCGTTGGCAAACGTGACTGCCATTCTGCTGGCCTTGCCATTGACCGTAACACTTGGGGCCGCGTTGTTTTTTCAAGAGCATATCGGTTGGCGTCGGATTCTTGCCATCGTTTTCGGGTTCGCCGGTATGTTGCTGATCGTTCGCCCGGGCACGGACGGTTTTAGCATCTACGCGATATATGCTTTGATCGCAGTTGCTTCGGTAACTGCCCGGGATTTGATTACGCGACGCATGTCAGTGCATGTGCCATCACTTGCAGTAACGCTGGCAACAACCGCGACGATTACATTGACGGCGGTTCTTGTCACCTCTGTCTCGGGCTGGGTTCCGGTTCCGGCAGCCGCCGGTTCGATGGTAGCGTGTGCTGCAGTCTTTGTTCTGACGGGATATTTGTTCAGCGTCATTGTCATGCGCGCTGGTGAGATCGGCTTTATCGCGCCGTTTCGTTATTCCAGTCTGATCTGGGCGTTGGGTTTGGGCTGGGCCGTATTTGGGGACTGGCCCGACAGGATTACGATGGCGGGCGCGGCCTTAGTGGTTGGGGCAGGAATGTTCATGCTGTTCCGTGAAAGGACGCGTCAATCTGCCGAATGAATGCGGCGAACGGCGTCCTGGTCGATGGCGAACCGTGCGATGAATTCGCCTTCCTGTTCAGAGGTTAGGGGGGACAGCTCGGTCTTGCTGTTTCGCGCATGCGGAGAATCGTTGAACTGGTTAAGCGTGCGGACCCACATAGGTGCGTCCGGATAGCTGATAACGGGCATGAAATTTCCGATCCGGTGATGTGCGAAATTCATGATCGTCAAGTCACTCCCCCCGTCGGAGTACATCGCAAAGCCGACCCCCAGCAAAGGTTGATACACCTGTGCCGCCCTGATGCCATCAGCACCGAAACGGGCCAGGAACCCCTGATTGTAGTCTATCGCAACGGTTCTGTGGTTCCGCATTAAGCCCTGACCCTCATCTGCGGCGATGCGCAAGCGCTCAACGAAATCGACCGAAACCGCATCGTCATCATCGTGGCGGAACTGGATGCAGGGGGCGTCCGGTTTGGTGCGTGCTGAATTCAGGATTTCTTTCATGACCCTGCGATGACGCTTTGGTTCGCGTGCGATTATCTGTACCTGAGGCATGCCCGCTGTTAAGTCGTAAAGACGTTCGCGTGCCGGGTTTGGCAGGCATGTACCGATCACGATGAGAAACTGAAAATCCTCGTCGGTTTGCTCTTTTATGCAGGGCAGGCTAGTAGTTTCAAACAGGCGAAACCGCTCTTCCAGCCGGTCAGATTGATACAGATAGGAGCGCCGGTCCTCGATCGTTTCGTGTTCGATCTGAAAGCCGCCATGGGCGGGATAGGAAAAACGACACAGGCCAAGTATTTGCATGATTCATCCGTGGTCCAGACCAATGGGCTGACTATGCCTGCACGGACCTGTTCCTGCAACGGGCGGTAAGACTGGATGAGCTTTGGTTCCAGCGCGAAACGGCCTGATGTGGAACGGATCAGCTGTACTGTTGACACTGGGTCCGACTCCCCCTATTACGCGCCACATCTCGGTACCGGGGGCCGCCCCAAAACCGATTTCAGTAATGAACTGGTCAAGGCCCGAACTCTTTTATCGTTCGCGCCCTCTGATAACAAACCGCGACGTTCACCTCGGAATGGGAACGCTCGCGGGTTTTGCGCTTGTGGACGCACGAGTGCAGCGAATTTAACCGCACGCATCACGCGTGCATGTCATGTGTGTTGCAAAACGGGGATATAACCGGAATGCCAACGATCCAACAGCTGATCCGCAAGCCGCGGCAGCCGAAAGTAAAACGCTCGAAGTCCATGCACCTGGAGCAGTGCCCGCAGAAACGCGGCGTCTGCACACGTGTTTACACAACCACACCGAAAAAGCCGAACTCGGCGATGCGTAAGGTTGCCAAAGTGCGCCTGACAAACGGGTTCGAGGTCATCTCGTACATCCCCGGTGAAAGCCACAACCTGCAGGAACACTCGGTTGTTCTGATCCGTGGCGGCCGTGTAAAAGACCTTCCCGGTGTCCGTTACCACATTCTGCGTGGTGTTTTGGATACCCAAGGCGTCAAAGACCGTAAGCAACGTCGTTCGAAATACGGCGCGAAGCGTCCCAAATAAGAAGGAGAGGCTGATATGTCACGTCGTCACGCCGCCGAAAAACGCGAAGTCCTGCCTGACGCCAAATTTGGCGACAAGGTACTGACTAAATTCATGAACAACCTGATGATCGACGGTAAAAAGTCGGTTGCAGAGCGCATCGTTTACAACGCCTTTGACCGCGTTGAAGGCAAGATCAAGCGCGCCCCTGTCGAAGTGTTCCACGAAGCACTCGACAACATCAAGCCGTCGGTCGAGGTTCGCTCGCGCCGGGTTGGTGGTGCAACTTATCAGGTTCCGGTCGAAGTGCGCCCCGAGCGCCGCGAAGCACTGGCCATCCGCTGGCTGATCACTGCTGCGCGTGGCCGCAACGAAAACACCATGGAAGAACGCCTCGCCGGTGAGCTGCTGGACGCTGTACAGTCCCGCGGTACCGCTGTGAAGAAGCGTGAAGACACCCACAAGATGGCCGAGGCGAACAAAGCCTTCAGCCACTACCGTTGGTAATTCCAGAGGCTTATTGAAATGGCACGCGAATATACACTCAACCATTACCGTAACTTCGGTATCATGGCGCATATCGATGCAGGTAAAACGACCTGCTCGGAACGCATCCTGTACTACACCGGCAAATCCCACAACATCGGTGAGGTGCACGACGGTGCAGCCACCATGGACTGGATGGAGCAGGAGCAGGAACGCGGAATCACTATCACTTCGGCTGCGACCACCACTTTCTGGGAACGCACTGAAGACGGTGAAACTGCTGACTCGCCCAAGCACCGCCTGAACATCATCGACACCCCCGGCCACGTTGACTTCACCATTGAAGTTGAGCGTTCGCTGGCGGTTCTCGACGGTGCCGTCTGCGTTCTTGACGCAAACGCCGGTGTTGAACCTCAGACCGAAACCGTGTGGCGTCAGGCTGACCGCTATAAGGTTCCACGGATGGTGTTCGTCAACAAGATGGACAAGATCGGCGCGGACTTCTTCAACTGCGTTGCAATGATCGAAGACCGTACCGGCGCACGCGCTGTTCCGGTTGGTATTCCGATCGGCGCAGAGACCGAATTGGAAGGCCTGATCGACCTGGTCACCATGGAAGAATGGCTGTGGCAGGGCGAAGACCTAGGCGCAAGCTGGGTCAAAGCACCGATCCGCGACAGCCTGAAGGACATGGCTGACGAATGGCGCGGTAAAATGGTCGAAGCGGCCGTCGAAATGGACGACGACGCGATGATGGAATACCTGGAAGGCAATGAGCCCGACGTTCCAACCCTGCGCGCCCTGCTGCGCAAAGGTACTCTGGAAATCGCGTTTGTTCCGGTTCTGGGTGGTTCGGCGTTCAAAAACAAAGGTGTTCAGCCGCTGCTGAACGCTGTGATCGACTATCTGCCCAGCCCGCTGGACGTTGTCGATTACATGGGCTTCAAACCCGGTGACGAAGAAGAAACCCGTAACATCGCCCGCCGTGCGGATGATGATATGGCGTTCTCGGGTCTGGCGTTCAAAATCATGAACGACCCCTTTGTTGGCTCGCTGACCTTTACCCGCATCTACTCGGGCACTCTGTCCAAGGGCGACACGCTTCTGAACTCGACCAAGGGTAAGAAAGAGCGTATCGGCCGGATGATGATGATGCACTCGAACGAACGTGAGGAAATCACCGAAGCGTTCGCGGGCGACATCATTGCGCTGGCAGGTCTGAAAGACACCACCACGGGCGACACTCTGTGTTCGACCGGCGATCCGGTAGTTCTGGAAACCATGACCTTCCCCGATCCGGTGATCGAGATCGCGGTTGAGCCGAAAACCAAGGCTGACCAGGAAAAAATGAGCCAGGGTCTGGGCCGTTTGGCCGCCGAAGACCCGTCTTTCCGTGTGGAAACTGATCTGGAATCGGGTCAGACCATCATGAAGGGCATGGGCGAACTTCACCTGGACATCCTGATTGACCGTCTCAAGCGTGAATTCAAGGTTGAAGCGAATATTGGTGCGCCGCAGGTGGCCTATCGCGAAACCATCGGTCACGAAGCCGAGATCGTTTACACCCACAAGAAACAGTCGGGTGGTTCGGGTCAGTTCGCCGAGGTGAAGATGATCATCACCCCAACAGAGCCGGGCGAAGGTTATTCGTTCGAATCTCGTGTTGTTGGTGGTTCGGTGCCCAAGGAATACATCCCGGGCGTTGAAAAAGGCATCAGATCCGTCATGGATAGCGGCCCGCTGGCTGGCTTCCCTGTGATCGACTTCAAGGTTGCCCTGATCGAAGGTAAATTCCACGATGTGGACTCTTCGGTTCTGGCCTTTGAAATCGCCGCTCGTATGGGTATGCGCGAAGGCATGCGCAAAGCGGGTGCGAAACTGCTTGAACCGATCATGAAGGTCGAAGTGATCACACCGGAAGAATATACCGGTGGCATCATTGGTGACCTGACATCGCGTCGGGGACAGGTTTCCGGGCAGGAAAACCGTGGCAACGCCATCGCGATTGACGCGTTTGTGCCGCTGGCCAACATGTTCGGCTACATCAACACCTTGCGTTCGATGTCGTCTGGCCGTGCCCAGTTCACCATGCAGTTCGACCACTACGATCCGGTTCCGCAGAACATCTCGGACGAGATCCAGGCGAAATACGCATAAGCGAAAATTTGAGGGAGCTCGATTAGCGGGCTCCCTTCATTACCGATAAAGGAGGCCATCATGGCAAAGGAAAAGTTTGAGCGTAATAAGCCGCACGTCAACATCGGCACGATTGGCCACGTTGACCACGGCAAGAC